>DNHS01000012.1 GCA_003485765.1 Candidatus Omnitrophota bacterium
GGCGAACAGCTTACATAGTTCATCCCAACCCTGTGGCAAAATTCAACTGATTTAGGTTCTCCTCCATGCTCTCCACATATGCCTATCTTTAGATCTTTTCTGGTTTTTCTTCCGCGTTCAATGGCTATCTTTATAAGTTCTCCAACTCCAACCTGGTCAATTGTCTGGAATGGATCGACAGGCAGAATATTCTTCTCAAGGTAATCCGTCAGGAATCCGCCCATGTCATCCCTTGAGAAACCAAAACTCATCTGCGTGAGGTCATTGGTGCCGAAAGAAAAGAATTCAGCCTCTTCGGCAATGCGCCCAGCCATAAGAGCCGCCCTTGGGATTTCAATCATTGTGCCGAACATATAAGGTATCTTCTTTACTTTATATTTGGCGGCTACCTCTTCATAAACCTGCTCTACGATTTTTCTCTGATTTACAAGTTCCTCTTTATCGCAAACAACAGGGATCATTATCTCAGGAGAAACTTGCTTGCCTGCTTGCGTCAGCTCGCAAGCTGATTCAAGTATGGCGCGTATCTGCATCTGGGTAACTTCAGGATACGTAACTCCCAACCTTACTCCGCGGTGCCCCATCATTGGATTTGATTCGCGCAAGTTACTGGCCCTCTTTTCCAATTCTTCCAGAGATATATTCAAACTCTCTGCCAGCTCTTTCAATTTCGCTTCCTCATGCGGTATAAATTCATGAAGAGGCGGATCCAGGAGCCTTATGGTTACAGGATACCCATCCATTGCCTCAAGGGTACCTTTTATGTCGCTCTTTACGTGCACAAATAGTTCAGCTAAAGCTGCCTTTCTTTCTTCCACAGTCTTGGAAACTATCATCTTCCTTAATTTAAAAAGCGGCTCCTCTGAACCCTTGCCGTAAAACATATGCTCTGTCCTGAAAAGGCCTATGCCTTCTGCCCCGAACATGCGCGCCTTTTTCGCGTCGCTAGGCGTTTCAGCGTTGGTCCTGATTTTTAATTTTCTGACAGAGTCGCATATTTTAAGGAATTTATTAAACATCTCGTTTTCTTCCGTCGCGTCCATCATCGGAAGCTTGCCTTCATAAACATAACCCTTTGTTCCGTTAAGCGTAATCCAGTCGCCTTCCTTAAAAGTTTTGCCTCCAACAGAAAATTGTTTTGCCCCTGAGTCAACCGTTATACTGCCGCATCCTACTATACAACATTTGCCCCAGCCGCGGGCTACAAGAGCTGCGTGAGATGTCATCCCGCCTCTCACAGTAAGAATTGCCTCAGCTGCCCTCATGCCTTCAACGTCTTCGGGATTTGTCTCTTCTCGGACAAGGATTACTTTTTTACCTTCCTTTTTCCATTTTACAGCTTCTTCTGCGGTAAATACTGCCTGGCCGCCTGCTCCTCCAGGCCCTGCAGGCAAACCTTTTGCAATAGGCTTGCTCAGTTTTTCTGTTTTAGGGTCGATTATAGGATGCAATAATTCATCCAATTGGTCTGGAGTAACTCTCATCACAGCTGTCTTTTGGTCTATAAGCTTTTCCTTCACCATATCCACTGCCATTCTTACAGCAGCAGGCCCGTTCCTTTTGCCAGAACGGCACTGAAGCATATAAAGCTTGCCCTTTTCAATGGTAAATTCAATGTCCTGCATATCTTTGTAATGCTTCTCCAGCCTCTTCCTTATATCACAAATCTCCTTGTAAATTACTGACATGAATTTTTCAAGCGTTACAAGTTCTTTATTGTGTTCGCTTGTTGAATATGAATTTATAGGAGCTGGCGTCCTGATGCCCGCCACAACGTCTTCGCCCTGCGCATTTACAAGGTACTCGCCGTAAAAACCATTTTCGCCATTACCTGGATTTCTTGTAAACGCAACGCCTGTCGCGGAGTCATTGCCCATATTTCCGAAAACCATTGTCTGCACGTTCACTGCTGTGCCCCATTCATCAGGGATATTTTCTATTCTTCTGTAAGAAATGGCGCGTTTACCGTTCCATGATGCAAATACAGCGCTTATCGCTCCCCATAATTGTTCGCAAGGATCATCCGGAAAATCTTTTTTAAGAACTTCTTTTATTCTTTTCTTAAAATCAGCGCAAAGCTTCTTGAGATCCTCCGCGTTCAGATCAGTATCATTCTTAATGCCCTTTTTATGCTTCACGCCGTCCATAATTTTCTCGAGCTGCTTGCGTATCCCCATGTCGCTTTCAGGCTCAATACCAGCTGCCTTTTCCATAACAACATCGGAATACATCATTATAAGGCGCCTGTATGCGTCATAAACAAAGCGCTCATTTTTGGTCTCTTTTATAAGGCCTGAAATTGTTTTTTCAGTGAGGCCTACGTTTAAAACTGTCTCCATCATGCCGGGCATTGATTTGCGGGCGCCTGAACGAACAGAAACTAGAAGCGGGCTTTGAACATCGCCAAAGCCTTTTTGCATTAACTTTTCAACTTTTGCCAGATTTTTTTCAACCTCTTCCTTTAGCCCTTTTGGATATTTACCTTTATTCTTATAATAGTGTATACATATTTCTGTTGTAATTGTAAACCCGGGAGGAACAGGCAGCTTTAAATCTTTATGGCCTGCCATTTCCGCAAGATTTGCGCCCTTGCCTCCTAAGAGATTTTTCATGCTTTCATTTCCGTCTGCTTTTCCACCGCCAAAGAAGNNCGCCTTCCACACCTCTTTTTCCAGATCCTCCTTTAAAAGACTTTCGTTTACCGCGCCTATATTTTCGCCTTTGGCGCCTTTTAAAATATTAGAAGTTCTTTCGCAAACCTTGGCTGCTTTTAAAAAATATTTCTCAGCGCTTATTTCAGATAGAGCCTCTACCCTTTTGAATACGCCTACTATATCATTGCAGTCGGACTTAAGAACCGCCTGCTTCAACTCTATAGGCATGGTGTCAGGCGCCAGAAACTCAAGCCTTTCCTTTATATAATTAATTACCTTTTTCCTTAATTCTTCAGGCGCAGACTTGTAGGGGAGGGTTTTAAACCCTACCCTACTATTATATAATTCTATCGCCTTGTCGATTAAACCCGTTAAATTTATCCTGAAGCCTTTATGTTTTATAATCTGAATCAAGCCATGGGAATTCCTTCTGATGCCAAAAGGGTCAAAACTTCCTTTTGGCTCTATCCCACTGCCTAGAAGGCCTGCTATATTATCAATCCTGTCGCTTATCGCAAGTATTGCGCCTTCTATTGTTTCAGGAAGATCGTCGTCCATGCCTTTGGGAAGATAATGCTCTTTTATGGCTATTGCTACAGATTTCTTTTCTCCGCTTTTAAGGGCGTATTCCATTCCCATTACGCCCTGCAGGCTTGGAAATTCTCCTACCATTTGCGTGACAAGGTCTGATTTGCATAAATACGCCGCCTTTCTTATGTCTTCCCTCTTTGCAGCGTCTATATTTATCCTTTCAGAAATAAACGACGAGAGCTCTTCCAACCTTTGAATTTTTTCGAACATATTACCTAAATCTTTTTGAAAAATCAAGTCTTTTAATTTAGGGGTTTGGTCTGAAAGCGGATTTTTTATGTCTTCGTTGTAAAAAAACAGGCTGTCCTTAAGCCTGGCTTCTAAAATATTAGCGTATTGCTTTTTCATCTTTGCTATATTTCTGCCTTTACCGTCAATTACAGCGATGAATTTATTAACCAATTTATTATTTTTGGAAAGCGTGAATATCCTCTGGTGTTTGGACATGCTGGCAGTTAAAACATCTTTTGGGATCGCTAAATATTTCTTGTCAAAATCCCCTATCATTAATACCGGAGACTTGACAAGAAAATTTGTTTCCTCAAGAAGATTTTTGTCAACATATTCATCCATGCCGAGTTTCTTTTGAATCGATTTAATCATATTGTATATTTCTGATTTCCTCTTGTCCTGGTCCAGTATATATGATTTTTCAAGTTTTTTAAGGTATGCGCCCGCTGACGTACTTTTAATAAATTTGGCCGGCGCGCTTCCCAGTTTAATCTTTATATTTTCCTTATCCAATAAAACCGCAATAGATTCTATCGGCCTTGCGAATCTCATGCCTGAATCATCCCACTTCATTGTCTTCGGAAAACCAATTGATTTTACAATTTCAGGTATTAGGCTCCGAAGAATCTCTTTTGCAGGCTTTGACTTTATTTTCTTAACAATAAATACATATTCGCCTTTTGGCATTTGTTTTATCTTCAAATCCTTAATATCTACTCCCTGATTCTTTGCAAAGCCTATGCCCTGAGGAGTAGGGTTATCATTTTCATCAAATGCTATTTTCTTAGGCGGGCCGCTTATCTCCTGGGAAAGCTCTTCCTGTTTTAATGACATATCCTTGATATAGCATATGAGAGCTCCGGCTGTGCCAAATACACTAATATCTCCATGCCCTATGCGCTCTCTGCTAAGCCTTTCAACAAACGCATTCTTCAGCTTATCCAAAGCAGGCCTTACATAGCCAGCTGGCAGCTCTTCAACATTGATCTCTAACAAAAAATCGCTGATGTTTTTCGCCATAATCATATTATCTCTAAAACAACTTTACATTTTAACATTGTTAAAATGTAAAGTTGTTTGCGTTTTGAGATAGACTTCAGCGCAGCGTTTGGCAAGGCCGCGGACCCTGGCTATATAGCGGGGCCTCTCGTTTTGGCTTATTGCGCCCCTCGCGTCCAGAACATTGAACGCGTGCGATGCCTTCAAAACAAAGCTATACGCAGGATACACAAGACCCTTATCTACCAATCTTTTTGCCTCTTTTTCAAAATATTCAAACATCTTTGAATACATCTCTATGCTAGCTTCTTCAAAATTATACTTTGAATATTCTATCTCATGCTGTTTGTGAATATCGCCGTAAGTAACGCCATTATGCCATTCCAGGTCAAACAAATTGAATTTTTCCTGGATAAACATACATATACGCTCAAGGCCATATGTAATTTCGCACGGCACAAGATCTAGTTCTATGCCTGCCACCTGCTGGAAATATGTAAACTGCGTAATCTCTAAGCTGTCCAGCCATACTTCCCATCCAAGGCCTGACGCTCCCAGAGTAGGAGACTCCCAGTCATCTTCCACAAACCTCGCTTCGTGGGCTTTCAAATCTATGCCAAGCGCCTTAAGGCTATCAAGATAAATCTTTCTTATGTCAGGCACTGTTGGTTTTATGATCACCTGGTACTGGTAATAATGCTGAAGCCTAAGAGGGTTATCCGCATATCTTCCGTCGCAAGGCCGCCTTGAAGGCTGGACATAAGCCGCGCGCCACCTTTTTTTTCCAAGCGATTGGAAAAATGTGGCTGGATGAAAAGTGCCTGCGCCAACCTCTGTATCAATAGGCTCTACGATAAGGCATTCTCTGTCAGACCAAAATTTGTTCAGCTTTTCAATAACTTCTTGAAATGTAAGTTTTTTCATATTAAAAATCTAACTGTTTTTAACGGCCTGTCCAAATTCTCTTCTATTATCTTAGCCGTAATCCCCTTTATCTCGCTATCCACATCTTTTGTCAATTTCATATTAGAAGTGGCCTTCCAAGATTCTTTTTCAAGATGCATTACGCTGGACATTGCGCCTTTCGTGAGTTTAAAATACCCAGCGCCAGGCCAGAAGCCCAGAGCCATCAATAATTTTATTTCAAAAAATCTGGTTATGCTTTTAGCCTCTTTGCCGCTATCCAGAGATTTAAAACTATTATAGAGATTCTCAAATACCTCTTCTGATTTTCCTTCCGGCTCAGTAAACACATCTGTCAGTTCCAGCATGTAATAGGCTGACGAAGCCCTGCCCCATTCCTTGAGTATATTAAGGAACACCTCCTGCGTCTCGCACTGCGATATTATAGAAAGGCCTCCCCTTTTTTTCTCGTAAAAAACTATCTGGTCCAGGCTGAAAAATATAGGATTTGCGTCGCTCCTCGGCCTCGAACCCCTGGCGCCTTTTATAATACCTTCTATTTTTCCGAAATCTTTTGTAAAAAAAGTTAGGATAAGGCTAGTTTCCCTGAAATCCTTCTTTTTTAAAAGTATCGCTTCTGTTTTCTGTATCGCCATAATTCAAACCTGGCACGACTGCTCCGCCCGATATGATCATCTTAATCCCATCTGTAACAGTCATATCTAGCTGTATAACTTGGTCTCTTGGAACTATCACAAAGAAACCAGATCCAGGAGTAGGCGAAGTCGGTACAAATACATTTACAACGTCCTTCTTTACCTTGATACCTGGCTCCCCTCCCACTTCAGAAGTAACAAAACCTATGGAATAAATCCCGTTCCTGGGGTATTCCACCAACACTACTCTTTTGAAAATTGGATTTTTTTCCGAGAAGAACGCATTCGACATGTCTCTTATGCTTTTATAGATAGGGCTTATTATGGGTACTTTATAAAGAACTTGCTCTCCCCACCGGAATATCCTTCTTATTATGATAATCTTGCCCGCGAAACCTATCAATACAAGCAATGACGCTACTATTATCAATATTACCAGCTTCGTAAGGATCTCCAGATAAATCCTGTCAGGTATCCATGCGCCAAAAATCTCTCTCAAGGGCTCAAGCAGCAAAAAATTAAGTTTTGCTATTATAAAATACAGGACCCAGAAAGTAATCGCGCTCGGCACGATTATCAATAGCCCTGTAAAAAAATTAGACCTGATTTTATGCCACATAGTATAAATTCCTTAGCTAATTTTGTCCTTGCTGTTTCGCTTTGCGAAGCAAAGCGGCGGGGACAAAATTCAACGGTGATTATACATCTGAAAAATAAACACTGTCGTTATAACTCCGACCAAAGCGCCTATAAAAACTTCCATAAGATTATGGACATTGGCGCTTATCCTGCTTCTGGCTACAAGAAACGCCAGCACGAACACGAGGAATATAACCAAGCTGTTCGGATAAAGAAGCGAGATTATTGTCCATATTGAAAAGGCTATCGCGGTATGGCCGCTCGGCATGCCTCCTCTTAAAGGAGTGCCCTTATGCAAAATAAGTTTGCTCAAAACCACTATAACAAGAATAATAATCAATATTATCAATGTTATATTCCAGCTGGACCCCCTTATTTTTGCAATATTATCTTCTATCCTGATCCCAGCCCTGCTGGCAAATAAAATATAACCGACTACCGCGGCAGTAATTGCGCTTAATAAAACTGCTCCAGCGCCTATATCCTTTACTATCCTCGCGAGAGGATGATATTCCTGACTCACCATATCCACTGTGTACTCAATAGCTGTATTAAACATTTCTGCAAAAAGGACAAATGCTATTGTAATGCACAGCGCGATTAATTCCATATAAGTGAAATTCAGGAGTATGCCCAGAAGGACAGCAAAGAGCCCCATTAAAAAATGAAGCCTCATGTTGCGCTGGCTCTTAAAAACATACACAAAACCTTCTATGGCTGCGTTAAAACTTTCTACGAAACTCTGCTGTTGCATAAGCTTTCCATTAACTCTTTTTCTTTCGTTTTCATCTTTTTTCTCGCCCTTGGCTTTTCGTCATCATAACCTAACAAATGCAGAATGCCGTGCACAAAATAAAGGTTAAATTCCTCTTGAAAATCTTTTTTTCGCTTCTTGGCTTCCCTCTTAGCTGTTTCCACGGATATCACCACATCTCCGAGTATAGACCCTGAAAGCCTTCTGGAGTCGCGCATGGGAAACGCCAGGACATCCGTAGCGGAATTCTTTTGTCTATATTTCCAATTCAGGTTCCGGATATACATGTCATTTACAAGGACCAAACTCAACTCAGCGTCATCCTCAGCCATTGCCTTCAATACATGCCCTGCGCACTCTATTATTTTATTTTTATCAATCTTTTCTATATTCTGTAAATTCTGTATATCAATTTTCATATCGTATTTCCTATGTCTTCATTTTGGTGTCATCTGGGTATTCCACCCGGCTGTGGTATATGCCTGTCAGGATATGCGTAAAAACCTCTGCTATTCTTTCGAGATCTTTAAGGGTTAATTCGCATTCGTCCAGTTGAGCGTCTATAAATTTATTATTTATAACCTTCTTAACAAGGCCTTGTATACTGGAAGGGGTTGGATCATCGAGCATGCGCGAAGCAGCCTCCACTGAATCAGCCAGAAGCACGCACGCAGCTTCCTTTGTCTGAGGCTTTGGGCCAGGGTATCTGAAACCATCTTCGAACACTTCCTCATCCTCTGTCTTTTCAAGAGCCCTCTTAAAGAAATAAAAAACAAGGCCCGTGCCGTGATGCTGCCTTATTATATCCACTATCTTTTTATTTAAACCATACCGCTCGGCCAGCTCAACTCCGTTTTTAACATGATTGGTAATTATAAGACTACTCATCGTCGGAGAAAGTTTGTCATGCATTGATTCGCCAGTCTGATTTTCGCTGAAATACTCTGCCTTCTCAATCTTTCCTATGTCATGAAAATATGCGCTCACGCGAGCCAGAAGAGCGTTTGCGCCTATTGTTTCGCACGCCGCCTCTGCAAGGTTCCCGACCACAAGACTGTGATGATATGTGCCAGGCGCTTTTATAACCATTTCCTTTAAAATAGGATGATTTAAATCAGCTATTTCCAGAAGGCTTATATTCGTGATTGTTTTAGACGCTATTTCAAAAATAGGCAAAACTCCTGTGACTATTATCGCTGACATCACTCCGTTGGCAAGCCCTATAAACGCCTCAGTCATATAGGTATGAAAATCCAATGAATTTATAAGTCCTATTCCTATAAAATACGCCATGTTGGCAAGCCCTACTACAAATCCTGCTGTTATAAGCTGCGATCTTCTTCTCGCGTCTCTAACTGCAAAAATCCCAACCATTCCGCCCACAACAGACGCTGCTGCTATATCCAGCCTGCCTCCTGAAATCATGCCTATAATTATGCTTAAAAAACACGTGGTTATTATCGCCAGCCTGTTATTCAACAATAGCGCTATAAGCATTGAAGCAGCTGACGCAGGAATCAGATTGCTGGGCCAGGGAGATATTACAATAAACTTTGCCGCAATAGTCATAAGAATGCATATTGAAGCCAAAAGCATAAGTTCTTTATTGCCCACTATCAAGTCAGGCTCATAGAATTCAATATAAATGACAAGGAGCAGCATGAATAAGACTACTATCAAAGCAATGCCGAAAAATGCCACTACTTTAAGCGGATACGGCTCGCGTTGTTCAATTGCTTCAAGTTTTGCCATGTGGTCTTTTGATACGCGCTCTCCTTTATTAAGTATCAACTCGTTCTTCTTAACCTCTACTATGTCGCCTTTTATTTTAAAATCAAAAGGCGCGTATATTGATTTAAGCACTATGTCGCCTTCGTGAAATTCTGTCTTAAAGAGGCTGGTATCCCATTCCGCTACTGCCACCAGGATCAAACACGTAACAATAGCTATAAAAATATGGGGTATTTTATTATGAACTTTATTAATCCTCTGCTTTTTATTAATGGTTACTCCTTCGGTATCACCAATTTCTGGCCTGGCCTTATTCTGTCCGGGCTCTTAAGAATATGCTTATTTATGTCGTATATGCTCTTCCATTTCTGAGTAGTTCCAAAAAACTTTTCAGATATCGTTTGAAGCGTGTCACCTTTTTGAACAACATAATATTGCTTCTCGTTCCCGCTGCCGGAAGATAGAACCTTGATTCCTGTATCACCAGAAGGCTCGCTATAAACTATCTGCGGCATTCTCATAGAGCCTGATCTGCTGCTAATCCTTGCAGTAGAAACCTGCTCTTTTCCGCTCCTAGACACATAAATCTCTTTCTCGGGAACCATGCTTCCCTGCATATACCCTCTATTTCCATACAGATCTTTATCTTCATTTTTAGTTTTTTCTTCTGTTGGCGCTCTATAAGCTGAAGGGACCTCTACCTCTACATTATAAATTGTCCTTGTCTTTCTTACCTGCTCTCTGTCTTCAATTGCAGGAGGAGTCCCCATAATAACGCCCCTGTTGCCGTATATCTCCTGATCAACCCTGTCCATCTCAGTAGTATAAGTTCTGACTACACATCCGGACACAAGAAACATAATTAACAATAAACAACAAATTATAAGCTTATTCATAGTATCTCCTCCTTTTTTATTTTTATTCCCAATTCCCTTAACTGTCTCTCATCTACAGACGAAGGCGCGCCTGTCAACGGGCAAACCGCCTTTTGTGTTTTTGGAAAAGCTATCACGTCCCTTATTGTATCTGAACCTGCCATCAATGCTATAAGCCTGTCCAAGCCAAGCGCAATGCCTCCGTGCGGAGGCGCGCCATATTCAAACGCCTCCAGCAAAAATCCAAAACGCTCTTTTGCCTCGTCCATACTCAAACCTATGCGGCTGAATATCTTTTCCTGCAAATCTCTTTTATGAATCCTTATGCTTCCAGAGGCTATTTCAACGCCGTTTATAACAAGGTCATAAGCCCTGGATCTGACTTTACTAGGATCTTTTTCTATTAGATCAATATCCTCCAGCAAAGGATAAGTAAACGGGTGATGCTCCATATCCCATTTTTTCTCTTCCTCATTATATTTAAATAATGGGAAACTCGTGACCCATAAGAACTGAAACCCGGCCTTATGTTCTCTTATATCAGGTTTATCTGAATTGTATTTTTCTATTGCTTCTTTATAGGACATCCTTGGAAACGGGATCTTTAGCTCCATGCCTATGGATTCCTTGAATACATATTTAAGCAGACTCTCTATTGTTTCAAATATCTCTTCTTCATCTGTAAAAGAAAGCTCCATATCAAGCTGTGTAAACTCAGGCTGCCTGTCTGAGCGCAGGTCTTCATCCCTGAAACACTTGGCTATCTGAAAATACTTCTCAAGCCCTGAAACCATTAATAGTTGCTTGAATAACTGCGGAGATTGCGGAAGCGCAAAAAACTTTCCATTATTCAGCCTGGACGGAACCAGAAAATCCCTGGCTCCCTCAGGGGTGGATTTTGTAAGCACAGGTGTTTCCACTTCTACAAAGTCTTTTTTATCCAAAAAATCTCTCATTGATTTTATTATCCTATGCCGCAAAATGAGTTTCTTTTGGACATCAGGCCTTCTTAAATCAATATACCTGTATCTAAGCCTCACGTCTTCTGAAATTTCATTCACATTATCCAGTTCAAAAGGAGGCGTTAGGGACGGGTTTATTATCTCCAGTTCTTCAACGCCTAGCTCAATCTGGCCTGTAGGGATATTCGGATTTTCTGTGCCTTTTGGCCTTTGCTGCACAACGCCTTTTACTGCTATGACATATTCGCTGCGAAGCTCTTCCGCAGCCTTCATCTTAAAAAATACTATTTGTGTCATGCCATATCTGTCGCGTATATCTATAAAAATTAGCTTGCCATGGTCCCGTCTTTTATACACCCAGCCCATAAGCACCGCTTTCTTGCCTATATCGTTTGCTGTTAGTTCCCCGCATGTATGTGTGCGTTTCATTGTCTCTCCATCTTATTGCTTCTCGACCCAGTGTAGTTCCGCAATTAAATTAACTAGTTCCACTTCTTTCTGGCTGCTGTTCTCCATATCCCTAATAACGACTTTTTTATTTTTGAACTCTTCCTCTCCAAGAATAACAACAAATTTAGCGCCCAGCTTTTCCGCCTTTCTCATCTGCGCTTTTAAACTTTTTGTATCGTAATCTATTTCGCTTGAGATACCTGCCATGCGCAGGGAATCCAGTAATTTAAACGCTTCGTTGTAAAGCGCGTCTCCAGTAACAGCTACGAAAACATTAACCCTTGAGCATAGAGCATGGGGCATAGAGTCTTTTTCTAACGCCAGCACCAGCCTCTCCATCCCAAACGCAAACCCTATCGCAGGCGTATCTTTCCCTCCCAGCTCTTTGACCAGGTTATTATATCTTCCGCCTGCGCATATAGCGTCTTTTGCGCCAAGAGATTCCTGCGTTATTTCAAATACAGTCCTGGTGTAATAGTCAAGGCCTCTGACTATTTTATTATCTACTGTATATTCAATGCCTATAGCGTTTAGGCCGACTTTAACTTTTTCAAAATGCCCGGCGCAATCGCTGCATAATGCGCTTTCAGCCTCAACGTTCTGCGCAATAGATTTACAGGAATCTTCTTTGCAGTCAAATATCCTCAGCACATTTTTATCAAAACGATTTTTGCAAGTCTCGCATAATTTTTCAAGATAAGGCCTGAAACTCTCTTTGTGTTTTTCCATGACTCTAATCTTATCTTTCTGGCAGCCCAGACTGTTCAATTTTACATGAAATTTTTTAACGCCTAAGCGCTCGAGAAATCTGGCGCTAAGCGCAATAACCTCCGCGTCTATAAACGGATTATCCGAACCTATCGCTTCAACCCCTATCTGATAAAATTGCCTCTGCCTGCCCTGCTGAGGCCTTTCGCTCCTGAACATAGGGCCTATATAAAATAATTTAGCAGCTCCTCCTGCCTGAAACAAAGAATTTTCTATATACGCGCGCGCAATAGAGGCTGTGGCCTCTGGCCTAAGAGCGATTATCCTATTGCCTCTGTCAGAAAAAACATACATCTCTTTCTGGACAATATCAGTTGCATCGCCTATGCTTCTTATAAATAAGGACGCCTCTTCTATTATAGGCGTCCTTATCTCTTTATACCCATATATATTAAATATATCCCTGCCAATAGCTTCTATGCGCTGCCATAGGCTTATTTCATCAGGCAGGATATCTTTTGTGCCGCGCAAAGCATTGATCATTTTACCTTTGCTTTCATTACCAGACCGGGTTTGAAGATAGCGACTCTTTTAGGCTGAACAGGCACCTGTGCGCCTGTCCTTGGGTTGCGGCCCATGCGGCCTTTTCTTGATTTTGTTTTAAACACCCCGAAATTTCTGAGCTCTATTTTTTCGCCTCTAGTCAAGGCGTCAATTATAACATCAAACGTCATCTGCACAACTTTTTTAACATCTATCTGCTTGATATTGGTGTCAATTGCGATCTTCATTACAATGTCTTTTTTGGTCATACTTTTAGCCATAATAATCCTCCTTAGTTTTTTTATATCTATCGTAAATACAATGGGTAGTGTAACAGGTTATGCTGATATTGTCAAGTTTTCTCGAATTTGATATGCTCGCGGCCGATGAGGGTTTCCAGTTCGCTGGCAAGTTCATTGGTGGGGCTTACAAAGAGTTTTCTGTCCACAAGCATACGGTAGGAACCGTTTGTTTTTGTTGTAAAATTAAGGTAAACAGGTATATCTCCCTGATACTTGGAAAACGCACTCCTTAATCTTCCAAAAAGTTCTTCATCCATGCCATCCATGCCCTGCGATAAAAGATCTATTGAAACAGACAGGGTGAATCTTTTTCTTGCGTCAGTTATAGGTATTATTTCTTCGACTATTATCTTCGGCCTTTCTTCTTTAAGACTCAACCTGCCGTTTACGAATATGGCTGCATTAAGCGCTATATACCTAGAGACATTCTTATATGAGTTAGGAAACACAAGGGCTTCTACGCTGCCTTCCATGTCCTCCATCATCATAATAGCCATTTTTTCGCCAGAGCGTTTCGTAACTGTATTTTTTATCTTATTTATTATGCCCCCAAACCAGACCTTTTGGCCATCTTCCAGGCCCTTTAACCCAGCGCTTGCGGAAGTAGAATATTCTTTTATTATTTTCTCATACACGGCAAGTGGATGGCCTGTTATATAAAGTCCTAACATTTCTTTTTCAAAATTCAAAAGCTGGCTTTCAGGCCACTCTTTCATATCAGGCGCCTTTGGCGAAGAACTGGATTCCATAAAAAACGTCATCTGGCCCATAGCTGATTCTTTATGAGCTGCAACAGCCGTATCCATTGCTTCGACTAGTGTAGCCATTAGCTGCGATCTCTTCAGGCCCATGCTGTCAAACGCGCCGCATTTAATAAGGCTCTCCAGGACTTTTTTATTTACAAGCCTTAAGTCTGTCCTTTCGCAAAATTCATACAGGCTGGGGAAACGGCTGTATTTTTTCCTAGCCTCGATTATAGATTCTATTGAGCCCTCCCCGACATTCTTAACAGCGCTCAGGCCAAATCTTATTTCATTTTTATTTATCATAGTAAAATTCGCGTAACTCTCATTAACGTCTGGCGGCAATATCTTTATACCCATACGCTCTGCTTCATCTATATATTCAACTATCTTATCAGTGTTATCTTTTTCACTTGTCAGTAACGCTGTCATAAATTCAACAGGATAGTTGGCTTTGAGATACGCGGTCCTGTAAGAGATCGTTGCGTATGCAGCTGAATGGCTCTTGTTAAAACCGTATCCTGCAAAATGTTCTATTAAACTAAATATCTTTTCCGCTATTCGTCTCTCGATCTTGTTCTTTACAGCGCCGTCTATAAACGCCTTCCTCTGCTGCTCCATTATCTCTGGAGTTTTTTTGCCTATCGCCCTTCTTAAAATATCCGCTTGAGCCAGCGAAAAGCCAGCAAGGCTGGAAACTATCATCATTACCTGTTCCTGATAAACAATGACGCCATATGTTTCTTTGAGGCTTGCTTCAAGAAGCGGATGGTCGTATCTTACTTCTATTTTACCGTGTTTACGTTTTATGTAATCATCCAGCATTCCGCTGCCTATAGGGCCTGGCCTGTATAACGCAAGAAGAGCGATTATGTCTTCAAATTTTTCAGCCTTTAGTTTCCTTAATAAATCCCTCATACCTGAACTTTCTAACTGGAATATACCTGTGGACTCTGCGTTGTTCAAGAGTTTATATGTCTTGGGGTCATCCATTGGGATATTTTCGACTTTCAGATCTACCCCGTTCACCCTGTTTATTATCTTGAGCGCCTCCTGGATAACAGTCAAAGTTCTCAAGCCCAGGAAGTCCATTTTTAAAAGCCCTATCTTTTCAAGCGAACCCATTGCATAGCCAGTGGAAATCTGGCCGTCGCTTGTTTTAAAAAGCGGCACGTGATTGGTCAGCAAGTCTTCGCTTATAACAACGCCTGCGGCGTGGGTAGAAGCGTGGCGGGTAAGGCCTTCAAGTTTTTTCGAGATATTTATAAGCTCCCTTATTTTTGAATCCTCTTTATAAAGTCTTGCAAGTTCGGGTTCCTGTTCAAGCGCAAGCTCCAAGGTCATATCAGGGTCTATTGGCACAAGTTTTGCTATTTTATCCACGTCCGCGTATGGGATGTTCATTGCTCTTCCTGTATCCCTTATAACAGCTCTGGCTGCCATGGTCCCGAATGTTATAATCTGGGCTACGTTATCCTTGCCATATTTCTGAATGACATAATCTATGACTTCGCCTCTTTTTTCATAACAAAAATCTATATCTATGTCAGGCATGCTGACGCGTTCGGAATTCAAAAATCTTTCAAAGAGAAGATTGTATCTCAGCGGGTCTATATCTGTTATTCCGAGAAGATAACTTACAATGCTTCCTGCAGCAGAGCCTCGTCCAGGGCCCACTGCTATGCCTTTTGATTTTGCGTAATTAATAAAATCCCAGACTATCAGAAAATAACTCGTATAACCTGCTTTACTTATAACCCTGACCTCATTCTCAAGCCTGTCTTTTATCTGAGGGGTAATCTCTTTATATCTTGATAGAAGATTTTGTTCGCACAAATCTTTCATGTACTTTTCACGCGTTACACCATGCGGAACAATATAATGAGGAAGAAAGGTCTTCTTAAAATCCAGCTCCAGGTTGCATCTCTCAGCTATCTTTATTGTATTAGAAATCGCCTCTGGCACATCCTTGAAAAGGGCTTTCATTTCCTCTGTAGATTTAAAATAAAACTGGTCTGTCTGGAGTTTCATGCGGTTCGGATCGTCAAGCGTGGTCTGAGTTTGTATGCAAAGAAGGGCTTCATGAGCCTTTGCGCTATCTTTAGTGAGGTAGTGCACGTCGTTTGTGGCTACGAGGCCTATTCCTAATTCCTTGCCCAGCCTTATAAGCTCTTTATTCACTTCTCTCTGCTCAGGTATGGAATTATCCTGCAGTTCGAAATAAAAATTTTCTTTGCCGAGAATATCGCAGTATTCAGCTGCAAGCTGCTTGAGTTTTTCTTCTTTATTATTCATTGCAAGGCGGGGGATTTCGCCTTTCAAACAGCTTGAGAGCGCTATCAATCCTTCAGAATATTGCGCCAGCGCCTCTTTATCAATCCTCGGCTTATAATAAAACCCTTCCAGATAACCGATAGAAACCAGCTTCATTAAATTTTTATAACCGGCTTCATCCCTCACAAGCAGTATCAAATGATTTGCTGTTTCTTCTCCTTGTGAAAAGGTTTTATCCAGCCTGCCTTTCGGGGCAATATAAACCTCTGACCCTATTATGGGTTTTATTCCGTTTGTTATGCAAGATTGATAAAATTCTATGGCGCCGAACATGTTGCCGTGGTCTGTTATTGCGCAGGCCGGCATTTTCATGCGCCTCGCCAAATCTGTAAGTTTTTTTATAAGGCAGGCGCCATCGAGAAGGCTGTATTGCGTGTGGACGTGAAGATGGACAAAATCGGAATGAAGCATATTGCTTATATTTATTTCCCCATGCCGACTCTTTGCACCCGTTGCATTATTTTTCCTTCAGTCTTGATAGATGGGGCGATAATAATATCTGTTAATTGCATTTCTTTTATGTTCCTAGCTCCAAGATTTCCCATTGATGTCATAAGGGCGCCTACTAGATTCTGGGAACCGTCGTCAAGCTTTGCAGGCCCGAGAAGTATCTCTTCCAAGGTTCCTGTTGTGCCAACATGAATCCTGGTTCCACGAGGCAGATTAGCGTGAGGCGTTGCCATGCCCCAGTGATAACCTTTGCCAGGAGCTTCTTTCGCCCTTGCAAAAGCAGAGCCTACCATTACTGCATCTGCTCCGCAGGCAAATGCTTTGCATATATCTCCGCCTGAATCCATTCCACCGTCTGTAATAATGGGTATGTATTTTGCGGTTTTCTTATAATAAAAATCTCTTGCCGCCGCGACATCTGAAGTTGCTGTTACCTGAGGCACGCCTATTCCTAGGACTCCGCGGGTAGTGCAAGCTGCGCCAGGTCCAATGCCTACAAGAATAGCGCTCGGATTTGTCTCCATAAGCTCCAGCGCCACAGAATACGTAACACAATTTCCGAGAATCACAGGTATTTTCATTGATTTTATGAATTTTGCGAGGTCTACAACTTTATATTCGCTGGAGACATGCTTCACGCTGATAACAGTTGATTGGATCACAAAAATATCTGCCCCTGTTTCCTGGGCTAGTCTTCCAAACCTCTCTGCGTCCTGAGGAATAGCGCTTACCACAGCTACGCCTTTTTTGCTTTTTATCTCTTTGATTCTTTTGGCAATAAGCTTTTCCTGCACAGGTTTTAAATAAAGAGATTGAACTAATTTTGTAGCTTCTTCGGGATTTGCGTGAGCTATCTTTTCAAGCACTTCTCCGGGATCCTCATACCTGGTCTGGACGCCATTCAGGTTCAGGACTGCAATGCCGCCAAGTTTAGACATAGCTACTGCGAAATTTACATCCACTACGCCGTCCATTGCAGCAGCAAGTATGGGAACTTTATATTTCTTGTCTGCCAGCTCCCAACTTATGTCCACCTCTTTGGGATTTATTGTAACAGAGCCCGGAACAAGCGCTATCTCGTCAAAACCATAACACCTTCTAGCTTTTCTGCCTCTCCCAACCCACTCGCCCATTTTATACCTCCGATTTTTTAATGTTTGGAGTATAATACAGCAAATTTCTTGCAAAGTCAAGTTGACACTTCTGACTTATTGTCTGGGGACCAAAAGAACATCGAGAATACTAATCCTGAACAGGACATTTTTCCAAAAGACATTTCGCTCTTCTCTTTCCAAAATAACATCTTTAACTTCGCGGAATAACTCGATAGCTTTTTGCGAATGTTCTGCGGAAATTTCGTGGCTTGAAAAACGCGCTTCCAAAAATCCTTCTGTCAAGGCCTGCATAGGCTCGATAGACGCAGGGGAGGGTTTCAAACCCTCCCCTGCAATTACAGTATTATAAAATTCCCTGTAAGCCATGTAATCCGGCCTAGGCATCCCATATATTCTGAAAGCCCTGCACAAAGAATCATACACCTCTTTTATAAATTCTTTCGGGTTATTTTTGCGCATCTCAGCTAATTTATTTGACCTGATGAAAACCAGGATTGAAAAAACCGCCATAGCCCCTGCTATAATCCACAATAAGAAAATACTAAAATAGGATAAAAATCCTTTTTTCTTTATCGGCTCGACCAGCTCTATTATTTTTACATTCACGTCGTTGCTGAATGTGCCCATGTAGGTTGCTGATATCTCTACATAACCTTCTTCTTTTGGTGTAAGCTTGCCATCTTTATTTATAGAAACCTTCGCAGTGCCCTTAACCTTCCAGTCAGCAAGTTTTGTGGCAGGGATCATAGAGCCGTCTGCCAGCTTTAATTCTGCTGTCAAAGTAACCTGCCGGTCTAATGTTATCTTGTTCTTATCCGCTTTTATTGTAAGGGACTCTATTTTGAAAGCGTCTATATTTTTTTTGAAATCACTTGCTTTAAATCTTTCCGTAATTTCTTCTTTCTTTTCTTCAACATCTTTTTTTTGAATCTTGCTCTGTTTCGTCTCCCTTTTTTTAGTGCCGTCGTCTACTATTTGTTCTTTTTCCCGTTTTGCATCTTTTATAGTTTTATCGGCCGACTCCAGTAATTTTAAAAGTGGTATTTTTCCAGGCAAACCCAAAAGCGTGGAAGGTATCCAGCTTAAAGAAAGGCTATTAAATCTTGGGACCGCTGGATATACAAGCCCCGATAATATCAGAATAACAGAAAACATGATCGCGCCAACCTTTATCTGGTGCCATAAGCTCATTACCTCATCCCTGTCGCCTATTATTAAAGAACCGCGGTTCTGCTTTTCGCATACCAGGGCTAACCTCATTGTAAAAATAAGTATGAATAAAAAAAGAGCTAAATATAAGATATAAACAGTTTCTGATTCAAGCGCCAGGCTCACCGAAGAAATCAAAAGGCAAGCGGAAATAAATTGGATCAGGTTATAGCTTTTTTGCGTTTTGAGCCCGAACGACTGAAAAAGGCTAAGCCAGACAAGTGCCGTTGAAAAAATTTTAAGGAGATTTTCAAAACTTATTGCTGTTTCATATAATCTGCTCAGGACAACTACCACGCTGGCAAGCGAAAGCATCCCAATAAAAGTATCTATGTGCGGCGGCCTGGAATTTCTGATATGCCAGCTGAGTAAAAATCCGCCTA
Organism: Candidatus Omnitrophota bacterium; assembly: GCA_003485765.1. Taxonomy (GTDB): domain Bacteria; phylum Omnitrophota; class Gorgyraeia; order Gorgyraeales; family Gorgyraeaceae; genus UBA10183. The sequence continues at coordinate 19,233 of DNHS01000012.1, forward strand.
TACTTCCTAATATCAAGAGCGCCAAGATAACAGGGCTCACTACTTTCTGAATACTAAAAATCCCTATTATTACAAGTCCAAGATTTGCAAAATGAAAATATAATGCGTCTCTATCCATAATTAAATCGTCTCAAACTTCTTTTCCAAATCATCACCCTTGGAAATTCTATATACATACGCCTCCAACCCTGCAAGGGCCTCGTCAAATTTCTTCGCATCTTCAATATCGAGGTACTTGCTTTCTTCTGTGTAGCCAAATGTGGAACTGGAAAGCGCTACCACTATAAGCTTGATGCCTTTTACCTTAAATTGCACAAGGCTTGAAAGCGCATCCATATCATTATCAAGCATTATGGTAATAAGCGTTGAGCTATAAGGCGTAATAAAACTCGCCTCTTCGAGTGTTTCACTAAGACTAAAAATACCTTCTGAGCGTACGCTTGCCAGATACTCCAGCACTTTATATACATGAGATTCGCCTTTTCCAAAAGGCACTGCCATTACCTCTTTTGTATATCCTATGATCTGTACAAAAGCCCCGCTATTCATAAGAAACCTGGCAATAGAACCTGCTATTTTTACAGAATACTCTAAAGTGGTTTCTCTTCCCACTCCTATATCATTGCCTTTTTTAAGATCTATGACGATTGTCGCTTCCTGGACTGAATTGCGTTCAAACTGTTTTACGATTAATTTATTATGCTTTGCTGTAGAGGGCCAGTGCATGCGGCTAATCGCGTCTCCGCGCTGGTATTCTCTGATTCCAAAAAATTCATGGCTGTCTCCGCTTATCTTTGCAGTCTCCACTCCCATCCATGAAACAGAACCTCTGGCAAGCGGAGGAAACGCAAACACACTGAAAAATGCAGGATAAACAACAATGCTTGATATTATATTGAACGTCTTTTTCATTCTGAAAAAACCAAGCGCATCCTGCGATATAACTTCAATAGGCCCCATCTTCCATATGCCTCTCTTGTAACAGTCAATTGTGTAATTAAAGTTTTTTTCCTCTTTTCGATTGATATCAAGTATAAATAGAGAGGTTTTTTCTTTTCCCGGCTGGGCTGCTGGAAAATAATCCAATATCTCAAAGAAAGTTGTGCCTCTTGAAAGATTGTTGCGGATGCGCATTTTGACATTCAGTATTTCATCTTCAAACGCAGTCTCCTGCGCCAAGCGCTGCACTTCTATATTCGGCATGTTTAACCACATATGAAAATAAGATAGGCTAAGCATAACAAACGTTATGACGAAAAATATGTACACCATTGTTATGTCGGTATTCCAGGCAATGGCTAGAAGAATGATTACAGCTAAAAGGAGTGAGATGCCTCTGGAAGTCAGCATATGCTAAACCGGCACAGAGACTTTTTTTAATATATGATTTACTATGTCTTTTGCAGTCAGGCCGCGCACTATGGAACGCGGCTGTAAAATAAGCCTGTGTTTAAGAACAGGGTAGGCAAGGTTCTTCACGTCATCAGGTATTACGTAATCCCTTTTATCAAGAAATGCCAAAGCCCTTGATGTGCGCATAAGCGCAAGAGATGCCCTAGGGCTTGCCCCAAGCTTTATATCGCCCGGCATATTTCTTGAGGAAGACACTGTCTGAACTATGTAATCTACTATCTTCTGATCTATATGAACCGCTGTTACTGCTTTCTGGACTTCAATTATATCTTGAATGCTGACCACGCTCTGCAGGGTTTCTAATGGGGAGTCCTTAAGGTTTCTCGTCAATATATTAGTTTCTTCCTGGTTAGAAGGATAACCTACGGCAAGCTGCATTAAAAACCTGTCTACCTGCGACTCTGGCAAAGGATATGTGCCGTGAAATTCTATAGGATTTTCAGTGGCTATTACAAAAAATGGCACAGGAAGCTCTCTTACATTGCCATCGATTGTAATTCTGAATTCCTGCATAGCTTCGAGAAGCGCTGATTGGGTTCTGGGCGTGGTGCGGTTTATTTCATCGGCCAGCACTATGTTTGCAAATATCGGCCCTTCGTTAAATTCAAATTCCCCTGTTTTCTGATTATAAATAGAGACGCCTGTTATGTCTGAAGGAAGAAGATCAGGAGTAAACTGGATCCTTTTAAATTTTCCTGCTATGGATTTTGCAAGAGCGCGGGAAAGCATTGTCTTGCCAAGGCCAGGCACATCTTCCAGGAGCACATGGCCGTTACTGATAAGGCCTACAACCACCAGTTCAATCACATCGCGCTTGCCAACTATAACCTTTGAAATATTATTGATGAGTTTTTGAGGAATTTCATGAAAGTCTGGCATTAATTAAATATAACATATTAAACACTTATTGTCAAAAATAAAAAGCCCGCGGCAATTTTTCGCCGCGGGCTCCATAACTTTTAACTTCAAACTATTAATACATCCCGCCCCCTGGAGGCATTCCACCTGGCATCCCGCCTCCGCCATGCCCTGGTTTATCTTCTTCAGGCATATCAGCCACAAGAACCTCTGTCATCAATAAAAGCCCTGCAATGCTTGCCGCATTTTCAAGAGCTGTCCTTACTACCTTTGTAGGATCTATAATGCCTGACGTAACCATATCCACATATTCATCGCTTTCGGCATTATAACCTACGTTCTGCTTTTCGCCTTTTACTTTATTTACCACAACAGAACCTTCCATGCCTGCATTTTCTGCTATCTGACGGATAGGTTCTTCGAGCGCGCGTTTTATAATATTGACGCCTATTTTTTCGTCGCCTTCTACTTTTAAATCATCCAGTTTCGGAGCGCATCTCAGGAAAGCGACTCCGCCGCCAGGAACAATACCTTCCTCAACAGCAGCCCTTGTTGCATGAAGCGCGTCTTCAACTCTTGCTTTCTTTTCTTTCATCTCTGTCTCTGTTGCAGCGCCTACATTAATAACAGCTACTCCGCCTGCAAGTTTTGCAAGGCGCTCCTGGAGTTTTTCCTTATCATAATCTGAGTCTGTATCTTCAATCTGCCTCTTTAACTGTGTAATTCTGGCATTCACATCAGCTGTCTTGCCAACGCCTTCAACTATTGTTGTCTCTTCTTTGCCGATAGTAACTCTTTTTGCCTTTCCTAAATCATCCAGGCTTATATTCTCGAGCTTTATGCCAAGATCTTCTGTGATTGCCTTACCGTCTGTGAGAATCGCTATATCTTCTAACATTGCCTTGCGTCTGTCGCCATAACCAGGCGCTTTCACTGCGCAGCAATTAAGAGTGCCTCTTAGTTTATTTACAACAAGTGTAGCAAGGGCTTCTCCTTCAACATCCTCTGCGATTATAATAAGAGGTTTGCCCGAACGAGCTATCTTTTCAAGTAAAGGCAGCATATCCTTCATTACGGAAATCTTCTTTTCGTGAATCAGAATATAAGGATCTTCGATCACTGCTTCCATTCTTTCTGCATCTGTTACAAAGTAAGGAGAAAGATACCCCTGGTCAAACTGCATGCCTTCCACAACCTCAAGCGCAGTAACCATAGACTTTGCTTCTTCAACAGTTATAACCCCATCTTTTCCTACTTTTTCCATTGCCTCTGCTATAAGCTCGCCTATTGTAATATCGTTGTTTGCGGCTATTGAAGCAACCTGAGAAATCTCTTTCTTATCCTTTATGGATTTTGACATCTTTTTTAAATTTTCAACTACATGCGCCACTGCTTTGTCAATCCCGCGCTTTAACCCGGTTGGGTTTGAACCTGCTGTAACGTTCTTCAGGCCTTCCTTATAGATTGCCTGCGCAAGCACAGTTGCAGTAGTTGTGCCGTCACCGGCCAGGTCGCTTGTTTTCTCAGCAACCTCTTTAACCATCTGCGCGCCCATGTTCTCGTATGGGTCCTTGAGTTCTATTTCTTTTGCAACGCTGACTCCGTCTTTCGTGATTGTTGAGGAGCCAAATTTCTTTTCCAGAATAACGTTTCTTCCTTTTGGGCCAAGCGTAGCTTTTACAGCTTTAGCAAGCTGGTCAATACCCTTTGCCAGCTTCTGCCTAGCCTCTTCACTAAATAATAACTGCTTTGCCATCTTATTTCCCTCCCTTTTTCTTCCAAGTTTACACTTTTGACAATGTCAGAAGTGTAAAGTTGTTTACTTGATTATAGCTAAAATGTCTTCTTCCTTTAATATAAGATACTCTTCTTCCTTATAAGTAATCTCTGCGCCTGAATACTTTCCGAAAAGCACTGTATCGCCTTTTTTAACTTCCAAAGGTTCTATCTTGCCGTTTTCCAACATTTTACCCTTGCCTACACTCACAACCTCTCCTTTTTGAGGTTTTTCCTTGGCAGTGTCAGGTAAAACAATGCCTCCTTTTGTCTTTTCCTCTGCTTCCAGCCTCTTTACGAGAACCCTGTCTCCTAAAGGTTGAATTGCCATACTACACCTCCTTATTTTGTCAGCACTCTATTTAGAGGAGTGCTAGTTATAGAGATATTTTAACCAAAACTTCTGTTTTGTCAAGTATTTTTTTAAATTTTTTTAATTTATCTATTAAGCTCAAAGGAAATTACTACATTAAAGGTAATCTGGTATTGGTTCATCCCCTGTGGAAATGCCGGGAATGGGCTTGCATCTTTTACGCTGTCTATAGCTATATTCCTTAACAATGAGTCATCCGCTGACCTCCTATCAATTATCATGATATGAAGAAGCTCTCCTTTGGAAGTTACAACAAATGATAGAAAAACTTCACCTTCGCTAACGCTTCCTTCTTTAATATAATTTTTGTCAGCGTAATATCTTATCTTTTCCCTGACTAATCTGTAATAACCTATATATGTCGCTTTCTTGCCGCTATCCTTTTCATCATTAACAACTGTTTCAAATTTCTTGCCCTTACCCCCTATAACAGCGCGGCTGCCTGAACCAGAGTCTATTGTTTCAACAGTCGGCTCTTCTTTTTTAACCTGCGGCGGATTTATAATATCCTCTTTTCTTACCTCGGGCAATGCTTCAGGCGGCATAGGCGGAAGCACCTGATAATAGGGAGATTTTTGTTTCTGGCCGGCAAGCTTTTCAGGTTTCTGATCAATAAGTTTTTCAGGATGTTCTTCTATCTTAAAATAAGCCACCTTTATAGGGTTAAGGGGTTGTTTTTCATGCAATACCCCCATGTATGGAGCGCTTAAGAATATAGTAAAATGCAAAAAGATTGAAATAAGCACAGCTAGCTGGAGTGATTTATTTTCGTACATTTGTATCTATGATAGCAACTACAATATACTTTGTCAATAGGCTCCATGAGCGGCGGAGTAGCAACCGAGAGGCTTGCACCTATGCGCATTTACCATTTATAAATTGCACCTAATTCAAAACTTCTCTCAAGCGCAGGCACTTAAGCCTTTTTTTCTTCTTTTCTATTATTCTAGTTTAAATACGAGGCTTACCTCCATTGTAAAGCTGGGACAATTAAGCTTCGCTGGTATAGGGCAAAATGGCGAAGCCCTTTTAACTGTCGAGATAGCTTCTTTGTCAAGAATATCAAACCCTGAGGAGCGGATAAGTTTAATATCCTGAACCATACCATTAGATAACAGCGTAAACATAAGGCAGCTAACTCCTTCGAGTTTCTGCTCCTTTGCCCAGGCCGGATATCTGCGGCATGACTCTATTTTCTGCTTGACCATATCCTGATAGCGAAGCATCGCTTCCTGGCGAGGGACAATCACCTCAAACTTTTCCTTGAGCGAATCTTTATAAGGCTCTTCTACTACTATTTCTTCGAGCCGAGGATGCGGCTTTGATTCAGGTTCTAGCTGCTTCAGCTTTTCTATAACCTCTTTAAATTTTTTCTCTTCACCTATAATATCTATTTTTGGCAAAAGAGCAGGCTTTTCGATCTCGATGCTAACCATAAGTTCTTCCGGCTTCTTTATCTCGCGAGGCAAGCGTAAATTATTGCCTGGTATGCCTAAAAACAGGCAATGCCCCGCAAAAGAAATTAAAAATGCGGCCCTGGTTACTTTATCGCTTATCATTTTCTTCTGTTTTTGTTGAAATTACCACTCCACTAGCTTCTGCCTGCTTGGCAATATCCATGACCTTCACTGCCAAGCCCAAATCTATCTTCTCATCTGCTTTGATAACAACTGTTTTCTTCTCTGCTTCCAAAATCTTAGGCCTCAATTTATCTAAAAGATTTTCTAAAGTAACTCCTTCTTCATTCAAATACAAATTATTATCCTCTGTAATAAAAACAGTGATGTCTTCATCCGGATGCGGTTTTGATGTAACAGCAGAAGGCAGAGTCAATTTTATCCCCGGCTGGGTAATAAAACTCGCCGAAAGCATAAAAAAGATCAAGAGTTGGAAAACCACATCGATTAAAGGAGCGATATTTAAGTTAGTATCTATTTTTTTTCTTCCTTCGAATTCCATCATATCTCCAAAAGTTCTGAAGCCGCGTCTTTCATTTGACTGCTTATATCCTCTACCCTGCCTTCGAAATAATGGTAGGCAACCAAGGTCGGAATAGCTACGAATAAACCCGCGGCTGTAGTAATCAACGCCTCCCAGATGCCGCCAGCTAAAACCACAGCATCCACTCTTCCGCCTAACTCCTGAATTTTCATAAATACCCTGATCATCCCGGTAACGGTTCCCAAAAGCCCCAATAAAGTAGCAACATTGCTAATGATAGCCAAAACGCGTAAATTCTTATCCAGATGCCGGATAATCTTAGAACCTGCTTTTGAAATCAGCTTCTCTTTTTCCTCCGGGCTTCTATTGCGGATATGGATCCCGACAGCTAAAATATGCGCGATTGGGCCGGGAGTTTTCTCACAGAGTTTCAAAGCTTCATTTGACTCCCCATCTTTTATAAGGGCTTTTACCCTGGGAAAGATATTTGGAGTTTTCGTCTTTGCGCGATAAAAGCAATAAAAACGTTCTAAAATAATGGTAATTGATATTATCGAACACAATAGAATGGGCCACATCAGATGCCCGCCTTTTAAGAAAAAATTAAACATACTTGTCTCTCCCATTTTTTAAAACTGTTCAGCCATGCGAAGAATTATGACGCCATTCATACTGTAGGGCAGGTTTAAGAGGCTGCGCATTAATTACCAAGTTTGCGTGGTAGCCGCAACCTTTAGGTTGCGTTATCGTAGACAATTTTTCGCAGGCTAAAGCCTGCGGCTACCAAGATAGCAATTGGCACACAAACTGTTAAACCTACCCTACAGTCTTTGGACTAAAAACTTGCCTTGGCTCCGGCGTAAAATGACCTTCCCTCAGCAGCAAACCCTCGGACTTCCTGATATTTTTTATCAAAAAGGTTCTCTATTCTGGTAAAAAAATGGAGGTTATCCGTTATATCATATAAACAGGCCAAGCCTAGCATGGTATAGCCTTTGCTGGTTGTATAACCTGTATCCTTGCGGCTGCCTACATGAGTTACGCCTAAATTAAGATTGGCTTTTTCTAAGAACCTCCAATTAACGTCAAAATTGGCCTGCCTTTTCGGCCGCCGCTGTAACTCCATGCCCGTTTCTTTGTCTTTAGTATCGGTATAGGTAAAATTTGTTCCTATCGTAAAATTCTCGCCAGGCAAAAATTTAGCTCCTATTTCAAAGCCTTTGGTTTCTGCCCTGCCGATATTTTTATATTTAGAAGTAGCGGAATCCCAATCAACCATATTCCTGAAGTCGTTATGGAAACGCGTTAAATCAAAGGATACTTTATCTTTAAAAAATCCCTGCTCAAATCCAAAGTCATAACTTTTGCTTTCATCCGGTTTGAGGCTTGGGCTTCCATAGCTTGAATAGAGCTGATATAAAGAAGGCGCTTTAAATCCAGTGCCCCAGTTGCCTTTAAGGCGGGTTCCTGTTTGAGGAATAAGGTAAGCTGTGGATATCTTATAGGTAGTTTCTGCCCCAAAAAGCTCGTGATCATCTATCCTTAAACCGGGAGTAATAAAAAGTTTCTCCCAAAGCTTAAATTGATTTTGAAGATAATATCCTTTAGTATCCACTGTCTCCCTGTTGAACTTACTTGCGTATGGACCCCAAGCACTTTCTGAGTAATAATAAGAAGAACCTCTTTCCTGTTCATATTCAAAACCAGCAGTCAGCGTATCCCAGCTAACAGCTGAAAAACTATGCTGCCATTCAATTTTCTTATTGTCGCCTTTATACCAGCTATTTACATAATCAAGCGGCTCTGACGCATCCTTATCATCCCGGTATTTTCTGCGTACATCATGATAGGAAAAGGATAAAGTATGAGCCCACCAGGAATTTATTGATTGGTCAAATGTCAGCTTAGTGGCAAAATCCCTCCACCATGCAATATAATTAGGATCATCGTCAGAAGCGCCGTCATCTATATCGGTCTGGGCATCCGTAAAACGGGTAACTAAACTCAATTCGCTACTGTCAAAAATCTTATATCCTATCTTGGAAGAAATAGCGGTATTTTCATATCCATCATTTTCGGTGCCGCTATCGGCTTTATTGATACCATCAGAATCGAGGCGCGAAGCAGATAAAGAATAGTTAAGTTTCTCTGTGCCACCGCTTACGCCGAAGTTTTCTCTAAAGGTATTGTGTGAGCCGCCTTCAAAAGAACTGTTGAATTTCTGCTTACCCTTACCTTTCTTGGTAATAATATTGACAACCCCGGTCATAGCGTCAGAGCCGTAAAGAGGAGATTGAGGTCCAGCCACCACTTCTATACGCTCAATATTATCCGTGGTTAAATGAGCAAAATCAAAGGAACGGTCGGTTGACATCGGGTCATTTACTTCGATACCGTCAATCAGAACCAGCGTCTGGCCCGGCTTTGCGCCACGCAGATAAATAGAGGTTGTCCCCCCAAATGTACCGCTTTGCATAACAGCAACACCCGGGACATCCCGCAAAACTTCCTGGACGGTCCGTTTGCCTGTTCTTTCTATATCCTGGCTGGTAATAACAGTAGTAGAATTGCCCACCTCGGCCTGATAGCTCTCTGTTTTTGTTGCGCTAACGATAATATTTCCAAGATTATATTTGACGCCGGAACCCTTTTCCTCCTCAGCCAAAACATAATTAGCCGTTAATACAATCATTACTGCCATAAAACTTAAGATTTTCTTTTTCATGTTTTCTCCTCCCTTGAGAATACTTACCGCGATAGGCAATCGTCCGGGCTCTCCGCCTTAGGCGGAATTACCGTTGCGGGGCAGCGGAAGGAATTCCTGCCTGTTGACAAGCAGGCCACCTTCACTTCCTTTACCTATCCGGGTAGTAGTTAATTGAGTGGTCGGGGTGTTGAGGCTGTCCGATAACCCCTATTTTGGTAGCCGCAGGCTTTAGCCTGCGAAAAATTATCGACGATAACGCAACCTAAAGGTTGCGGCTACCTCGTGAATTTTGTAATTATCGGACAGTCTCTGTTTCCCGACCCCTCATCCTTCGCTTCGCTAATGAATGCCTTACGCCTCCTTTCCCCTTTTTTGCCTTTCTTCTCCAGAAACCAGCAATATATAAGGTTTGGAAGATAATGGGTTTTTCTCAACTACAACTATTGTCTTATAAACCTCCTCGATAGTTTGATAATCAAGCACTTCATCGGGCCGCCCCATTTTATGGATTCGGCCTTTATTAATAAGCAAGAGTTCCTGGCAGTATTCACTGGCTAAATTCAGGTCATGCAGGACTATGATTACTGTAAGGCCAAATTCTTTATTCAGCCTCTTTATAAGATCTAAGATTCCTACCTGATGGGCAATGTCCAGGTGCGCGGTCGGTTCATCCAGCAAGAGCACCCTGGGTTCCTGCGCGAGAGCGCGGGCAATGAGAACAAGCTGTCTTTCTCCTCCGCTGATTTGACTTAAAGGCTGGCTTTTAAGCTTGAAGATGCCTGTTAAATCCATAGACCGCTCTGCAATTTCCAGGTCTTTTTTTGTCTCGAAAAACTGGAATCCCTGGTAATGAGGAATCCTTCCTAAAAGGATAAATTCTTCTACGCTCATATGATTTAAAGGCGGATTTTGCGAAACCACGGCAATATCCTTTGCTAACTCCTTTGACGGCGCAGTCCGGATGTTTTTCCCTTCTATAAGAATTTCTCCTCTCATTGGCGCAATGGCCCGCGAGAGAGCGCGCAGGAGCGTGGTTTTGCCTGACCCGTTAGGCCCGATGATTCCCAAAAATTCACCCCTATTTATATTAAAACTGATGTCGTAAAGCACTATCTTTGTCCCGTATCCGCACGTTAAATTTATTATCTTGAGCACCGGCTTCTCCTCAATGAATTTCTCTCCTAGTCAACGCATAGACAAAAAGACTGCCTCCCAATATCCCGGTAATAACTCCTACAGGCAATTCCAGAGGAGCAATGATTGTTCTGGCCAGGGTATCGCAAAAGATTAAAAACGCTCCTCCGGCTAAAAACGCAGCTATCAGCGATATCCGATGATCACTGCCCACAAACATCCTGACAAAATGCGGCACTACCAGGCCGACAAACCCAATCATGCCGGCTACGGAAACGCTAAAACCTGTAAGTAAAGAAGCTATAATAAAAAGTAACCGTTTGGTTCTTTCTATAGGCACACCAAGATGGAGGGCCTCTTCTTCTCCCAGGGAAAATGCATTAAGGTCGAGACAAAATAGATAGGAAATAACAAGAAGGGCGATGGCTGCCGAAACCGTTACTTTAATAATAGCCCAATCCGGTTCCTCCAAGGATCCCATTATCCAGAATACAATCCCATGAAGATCTTCACTGCGCGATAAAGACATAATAAGCATAATTAAGGAAGAAGATATAAAACTAATCATCACGCCGTTCAAAAGTAACCCCTGGAGTTTTACTATGCCTTTTCTCATGTTCAAAAAATACACCAGCATTATGACTGCCGCCGCTCCTAAAAAGCCAAAAAAAGGCAATGTCAGGATGCCTATCTTGTACAACCCAAAGATAATATTCAAGGATACGCCTAATGCCGCTCCTCCGGAAATACCCAGCGTATACGGCTCAACCAGGGGATTACGGAACATCCCCTGTAGAATTATTCCTGCCAGGCTTAACGCGCCGCCGATGGCAAAACCCAGAATAATGCGCGGCAGGCGGATATCAAAGAGAATGTTATATTCAACAGTGCCTTTCCCCTCTAGAAGTATTGGAATAATTTTTTTAACAGGTATTCCCGCAGGGCCAACCGCTAAAGAAAAAATAGCCACGCATAGAAGTATCCCGCCCAGCATTAATACCCAGAAAACTTTGTTAACTAATTTTTTATTCATTTTGCGGATGCAGCAAGCCGGCTATTATTTCCAATGCTTCAACAAAACTTACCGGCGTAGGGCTGCAAAGCCAGTAAGAATCAAGAATATAAATCCTATTATCTCTTGCGGCCTTTAGCGCTTTGTAACTTTGCCAAACTTCTTTTTCCCTTTCTCCATTAATACCCATGGTTACAATAAGTAGCACTTCTGGATTAGCTTCAAGAACTTTTTCCCTTGAATAACGCGGATACATTATCCCCTCAGCGATATTTATGCCACCGGAAAATTCAATGAAATCATTCACAAATGAATCCTCGGTTACCGTAACCAGAGGCTTTGCGCCCACCTGAATAAAAACTCTTGGTTTTGGCAAGCCGTGTAGTTTTGCTGTCAGGGCGCTAACTTTATTTCTAGCGGTTTTTATAATTTCCTCTGCCTCTTTTCCCCTGCCCACAATCCTTCCCAATTCCAAAAATGATGAGCAGATCTCGTTAAAATTTCTTGCAGCGGGAAATTCAATTACCTTTATTCCTAAATTTTTCAATTTTTCTATTGCCTTGGGGTTCGTTAATGACGCTGCCAGTACCACATCAGGTTGAAGGGCTATAATTTTTTCCAAATTGACCTCAATTACAGTGCCGATTTTTTCCTTCTTTTTTGCCTCCTCAGGCCTTTGGCAATATACAGTGCAGCCAACCAATCTATCACTTGCTCCCAGAAGAAAAAGTTCTTCAGTTATCGCCGGCCCCAGAGAAATAATCCTTTGCGGATAATTTTCTTTGGCAAAACCGCTTCCCTGTAACAACAAACCAGCGCAGAATATAATGGTTAATAATTTTAATCCCATTTAATAGATACCTCTAAAAACCAATGGTTATTTTTCAGCATCTTTTTTCCGGTTGTAAACTCTACTGGTTTTATAAAAATAGGGCCGTCATAGACAAAGGTATGAAATTCACCTTTTTCTCCACAGGGGTCAATCTCCGGGCTTAGTTCTTCAATAAATCCTTTGTCTACCTTGCGGCCCAGCCATTCCCTGCCCAAAAGATCAGCCCTGGTTGAGACCACTACGGCTTTAAAACCGGAATTGACAATTTCCAGAATTAATTCTTTAGTATCCCTGCCCCATAAAGGCAGGATTGCCTCTATATCTAATTCCCTGCAAACCCTGTCAATCCAGTCTTTATGTTCCTGTAGGTATATATCACCAAAAACAATGCCTTCGATCCCTTCTTTCTTTTTCCAGGTAAAAATTAAATCCTTGAATTTTTCCCGGTAAACCCCGTTAGGCATAGCCTTTTGTACAATTGGAATTCCAGTAAGCTCTACTTGTTTAAGAATAACTTCCGAAGGCAGGCCATGGGATAATGACTCTTCGCTACCAGCTTGTGTAAAATTAAACAGGGCCAAAACTTCATAACCTGAAGCCATAGCCTTATAACAGGCAAAACAACTATCCTTACCTCCGCTCCACAACCCTATGACTTTCATCCTGCTCTTCCTTTCTTTTATTCATCCCCGCATTGCGGTAAACCATCGGTAGCCGCAGGCTTTAGCCTGCGCCTGCTTACGTTATCAGTTCCTCCAAATTATAATTCAATGACCCTTTGTATTTATATTCCCGCCAATCCCCAACCAATCCCTTCCGAACAGGATTTTCTAATATATACCTTATCTGCCTTGTTAAATCCTCCTCTTTTCTATGAATATGATCGTAATAATCCTTCTGCAATTCAATGCCAATTCTATTCTTCGACAAATAATATCCGCAATACTGTTTAAATAAATTCATTCCATTTAGAAGGTCTGATGTCTCAGACATGCCTTCGTTAAGGATATGCGCATGATCCGGCATAAAGATATAACACCAATTTATAACTTGATGTTTTTCATTTGTCATTCTCAACCTTTCTATAAATTCATTTATAATTTCGTCTCTGGTAAATAGTTTAGCTTTATTTTTAGCGCATACTGTAAAAGTTGCCCGGATCCTGCCTCTATAATTCTCTGGCGCTAATCTATGTTTCCTTTCGCGTGCATGCATATTGATATTTCTCCTTCCTCAAATGTCTTACGCAACCTAAAGGTTGCGGCTACCGGCTATCAGTAACCTTGTTCGACCGCGCCTGTAGCCGCAGGCTTTAGCCTGCGTCTGCTCGTTACGCAGCCTAAAGCCTGCGCCTACCAGTTGCGAATACCAAATCCTCACTCATCAGTAGCCGCCATAACTCTTACACCTAGCGGCGAGGGACTTTTCTATAAAACTGTCATCCCTAAAATCAACATTAGCGCAGAAGATATATATGCAATCTGAATACTCTCTTGAATATGTTCAATAACTAAAGGCTGAAAATTCTCGCCAATAAATGGTTTGCATATGGGGGCTGAATTATAAAAATTTACGCCCCCTAATTGGATCTTAAGGCTGCCTGCCATAGCCGCTTCTGTTGACTCGCTGTTAATTTTTGGCCCTTGAAAAAAGTATTTCGATCCCTGCTTAAGCGAGTTAAGCCAATCCTTTCCATAACAAAAGCTGGAGATGCTGATTAAAAAACAAGTTATCTTCGCGGGAATAAAACTCATCGCCCCATCCAGCAAAGCGGATGCCCTGCCAAATTCTATAAATCTTTCGCTTCTGTATCCCACCATAGAGTCTAAAGTATTTATGGCTTTATAAGCCCATGCCAGCACAGGGCCTCCTAAAAAAGCATAGAACAAAGGCGCAACTATGCCGTCCATGGTACTTTCTGCCACTGTTTCCACAGATGCCCTGATTATTTCCGGCTCATCTAATCCTTTTGTATCCCTGCCTACAATCATAGAAAGATCATCTCTTGCCTTCTGAATATCTCCGGACTTCAGGTCTTTATAAACCCCGCCTGCCTCAACTGCCAGAGACTTGATTGAAAGTGAAAAATAAATAAACAAGAGAGATGCGCCATAGTAGAAAAACGGATGGATAAATTTGGCTAACCTTAATGTCCCCCAGACGCAAAAAGTAGTTGCCCCAACTACTAATATAATTAATACGGCCCCGCAGAATTTTTTGGGCATATTCTGTGTGTTTAATTTATATTCCAGCTTTTCAATCAGCCTTCCGATAAGCCTTACCGGATGCCAATGCCACTGCGGGTCGCCAAAAACCAGATCCAGAAGATACGCAAGAGGAATAATTAATAATTCATAACTCATAGTCCAGAACCTACGATTTTATACAATAAATCCATATTCATATTCTCCCTGACAAGCCGGGCAAGTTTGTCAAATTCTTTATCCGGGTTAAAATTCGTTGTCTGAACTAAACACGGCCAGCCTTTCTTTAATCTCAGCTTATTCAGAAAATTTCTTCTAAAATTATCCTCATCAAATACCCCATGGATATACGTGCCCCAGATTCTGCCATTTTCGGCAAACGCCCCATCAACATCTTTTGTCTTTTTCCCATGCCGTTCGATAATTTTAAAAACAGGTTTGCGCTCCTTTAGTATCTGCGTCCTGCCATGATGAATCTCATAACCGGTTACTTTCAGGCCTGAGCTTATTTCCACGGCCTTCACTTGAGATAAAATCTTTTCCTGTTCAAAACTGGTAACAACAGGCAAAATCCCCAGGCCTTTAACTGCCAATTTTGCTGATTCTGTTTTATTGCGGTCGTAAATTTTCTCTCCCAGCATCTGGTATCCGCCGCAGATTCCGATTAGATGAAACGCGGGACAGTCTTTGACAAGCGACAATATCCTTTCCGCCAAACCTGATTTTTTCAGGTAATTCAAATCTGCGATGGTACTTTTCGTCCCGGGAATAATCAGCGCATCCGGATTATTCAGTTCGCTTTCGGAAGTTACATAGCGCAGTCTGACATCAGGTTCGTTTTCCAAGGCATCAAAGTCCGTAAAATTGGACATGTGCGGCAGCTTAATTACCGCTATATCTATTTGTTTCGTCGTTCGTCGTTCGTCATTCGTCATTCGTCTAGAGTTCTCAAACGGGACAGAATCTTCCTCAGGAATCTTTATATCCTTAAAATAAGGTATAATGGCTAAGACTTTTATGCCTGTTTTTTTCTCCAGGAAATCTATTCCTGATTTCAGCAGTCTCTTATCCCCTCTGAATTTATTGATAATAATACCTTTTATCCGTTTTCTTTCTTCTTTTGTCAACAACTCGAGTGTGCCCACAATCCAAGCAAAAACTCCGCCTTTGTCAATATCGCCTACCAAAATTACCGGCGCACTGGCAATTTTAGACATATACATATTTACTATATCATGCGCCTTCAGGTTTACCTCGCTAGGAGAGCCTGCGCCTTCAATAACAACCATTTCATATTCACTTGCCAGGCGCTTATAAGACTCCACGACGGCTACTTTTGCCTTTTTTTTGTAACGCACATATTCGACTACTGACATATTCCCTTGAGGCCTGCCCCATAAGATTATCTGCGCTTTTGTATCCTGGATTGGCTTAATCAATATAGGATTCATATCTACAGTCGGCTCTATCCTCGAGGCCTGCGCCTGGACTGCTTGAGCCCTGCCTATTTCTCCGCCTTCACTAGTCACAAAAGAATTCAAGGCCATATTCTGCGCTTTAAAGGGACAGACCTTGTAACCATCCTGCAGAAAAATTCTGCATAACGCGGAGACTATTACGCTTTTGCCTACCCCTGAGCCGGTTCCGCAGATTTGCAAACTTTTCATTTGAATATCCCTTCCAAGCAAGAAAGAAGAAGGATATTCTCCTCTCTCCTTCTTACCGCAATCCTTACAAAACGGTCATCCAATCCCCGAAAATTACTGCAATCGCGGATAAGTATTCCTTTAGCGCCGCAATAATCGCAAAGCCTGCGGGCGTTTATCTTTTTATTCTCTAATCTGCAGAATATAAAATTAGCGCTCGTTGGATAGGGTTTCAGGAATTTAAGCTTTTGAAGTTCTTTAAATAAAAAACTGCTTTCTTTCAACACATAGTCCCGGCTTTTTTTGATAAATACAGAGTCTTTGATAATTTCGCAGGCAGCCATCTGCGCCAAGACGTTAACCGACCAGGGCGGCTGATAGGATAAAATCCTGCTCAATAATTTCTTGTTTCCCGCCAGGTATCCTATTCTTAAACCTGCAAGGGCAAAAAATTTGGTCAGCGACCGTAACACCAAAACATGCTTTTTGTAAGGCCTGGCCGCAGCCATAGATGATGCATTCTTTTCTTCGACAAAATCCATAAATGCCTCATCAATAACCAGAAAAACGCTCTTCTTTTCGCACTTATCAGCTAAAAATCGCATTGCCTCTTTGTCCCATAAAAATCCCGTGGGATTGTTAGGGTTGCAAATAAATAATAAATCCACAGAATCGAGGCGTTTAACTATTTCCGTTACATTTACCGCAAAATCATTCTCTTCGCGTGTTTTTACAAAAAGGCATCTGCCGCCGGCTAAATGCGCCGCCCTCTCATATTCACTAAACGCAGGTATAGGAATAAGGGCTCTTTTTGGCTTTAAGGCAAAGGTGAGCGAAAAAATTAGATCCATTGACCCGTTGCCGATTAATAAATTATCCGCGGAAATATTGAGGCAGCCGGCAAGCGCCTTTTTTAAATTTCTACAGCCAGGGTCAGGATAACGCGCGATATCATCTAAATGCGACGAGATAATTTTACCAACGCTTTTGGAAAAACCCAGCGGATTGATGTTGGCGCTGAAATCAATAATCTCTTCCTTCTTTAACCGGTACCTCTCCTGCGCCTCCTTAAGATTTCCTCCATGCAATCCCATTATTGCTCCCTGCTGATGCGCAACGACCGTAGGGAGGCTGTCCGACAATTACCAAATTTACATGGTAGCCGCAACCTTTAGGTTGCGTTATCGTCGACAATTTCTCGCAGGCTAAAGCCTGCGGCTACCAAAATAGGAGTTATCGGACAGCCTCAGTGGCCGCCCCCTACAATTACAACGAATAAAACGACAATTTCCGTTAATTCAATGGCCGCGCCAAGGGTATCGCCGGTTATACCTCCGATTTTTCTACTGACAAATTTACCGCCTAAATAAGCGCAGCCAGCCACGATTAATAACGTAAGTAACCCTTTCAGCCGCCAGATAGCAAATGCAAATACAAGAACCGTTATCGAAGAAAACGCGAAAATCTTTAAATTCATTCCCTGCATAAATGTTCTTACTTTCCCGTCCTTTCGGGCATAAGAAAATAAAAACATTGCCAGCACACTCGACCATCGGCTTAAAACACAGGTAAGAAGTAACGCAGTTGTCTTTAATGGTGCGGCCACAGCGCCAAGCAAACCGATTTTTAAAAGTAGTATGCTGATAATACTTATGGCGCCCATTACTCCTATGTGGGGATCACGCATGATTGCCAGCATTTCATCCCTGGATTTTCCGCTTAAAAAAGCGTCGCTAGTATCAGAAAGGCCGTCTAAGTGCATTCCGCCTGTAAGACAAGCTAAGGTAACCGCCAAAATTATATTCACTGCCAGCGGAGAAAGATTCAAAATTAATAGCAGCGTATTTATTCCTGATAGAGCTAGTCCAAGAAGCAGCCCGACAAACGGAAAATATACCATTGCGCCGGCTATTTTTTTCTCACTTACCTCTTTTATCTTTAATGGCACAATAGTTAAAAACTGGAGAGCTAATAAAAAACTGCTCATTTTTTCTTCTCCGAAACATTTGCGCTCTTAAAAGTAGCCATCTGTATCAGAATCTTGATTGCAGCATCAGCCAATCCTATACCCAAGGCAGCGCCTGTCCCTTCTCCAAGCCTTAAATCCAAATCAAAAAGCGGCTTTAATCCGATGTGCTCTAAAATAACCTTATGCCCGCTTTCTACTGAACAATGCGCCGCAATCATATAATCTTTTACCTTTGGCTCAATGTGGAAAGCAGCCAATGCCGCGGCCCCTGATATAAAGCCGTCAATAACCACAGGAACCCTTTTTGAAGCGGCAGCAAGAATTATTCCCGCAAGCCCTGCAATTTCAAATCCACCTACTTTGGATATGACATCAATGGGGTCAGAAGAATCCGGCTTGTTCAGAGAGATTGACTTTCTGATAACATCTATTTTATTTTTCAAGCCTTTATCATCCAAACCTGTCCCTCTTCCTGTTATTTCTTCAATTGGTTTTTTTGTAAAAACCGCTGTTATCGCGCTGGAAGCAGTGGTATTTCCTATTCCCATATCGCCTGTTCCCGCAATATCAATCCCGGCCTTAAATTCATCCTCGAATATTTCAATCCCGGCGCAAATTGCTTTAATCGCTTCATCCCTGGTCATGGCTGGCCCTTTTACCATATTTTTTGTCCCATAATTTATCTTTTTAATCACAAGCCGCGGGTCAGGCTTAAGGTCACTAGCAACGCCTATATCTATAACTATGACTTTCGCGCCAACATGTTTTGCCAGCACGTTTATGCCTGCGCCGCCGGTAAGAAAATTATAAACCATCTGGCTAGTTACTTCTTTTGGATATGCGCTGACGCCTTCTTCTGTCACGCCATGGTCACTAGCCAGCGTAAAAATAACCTTATTGCGTAATAGCCTGCCTTCTTTCTCCGTAATACCGCAAATTTGCTTGGCTAACTCTTCCAGCCTGCCAAGGCTCCCTCTAGGTTTGGTTAAATTATCCAGCTTCTCCTGAATGACATTCATAAAATTTTTATCAATGGTTTTGATGTTTGAGGTTATTTTTTTAAATTCTTCCATTTTTGTCCTTTTTTTTGGCCTTATATCAGGCTCAGGTTATAGGCATATTCAAGTTTATTCGGAGAATCGTTCCTCAGGATATATTTAATTTTATCCTCG
>DNHS01000009.1 GCA_003485765.1 Candidatus Omnitrophota bacterium
TTTTTATTCTTAAATAGGCTTCGAGAAACGTATTGTTTTTTCTGGAGAGGTGTAAAGTCCGTTGCCCAGGCTATGTCATATGTAAGAAAAGCCGCTATAAGAACTGTTGATATTATCTTAATCCAGGTTTTATTCTGCCAGTCTAACATCGACTTTTCTCCTAATCAACATCCAGGGCATGTCTCTATGGTGAGATAGGCCTGCCATGGGAGAGAGGCTCTATTCATTAAGAGGCAATGCCCTAGATATATTGTTAGAACATAATAATAAAGCCAGGTATTATTATTCATAATTACCTGGCTTATTTTTACTGCTATTGAGGTTCCCATGGCTAACTTACCTTGTTTTAAGTGATTTTATGCTAGCTTTATTTTATCTCAGATACCTAAATACTTTTATAATCTCTATAACAAGTATACATGATATATATAAAGCTGTCAAGACTACAGGTCAAATTGTAAAATTAGGTTATATTTTTAGGGTTTCAAAGGCTTTTTTCGCGCTTACATTTTCATGGACAATGCTTCTAACTGCCTTTATCATGCCTACAGGGTCATGGGATTGGAAGATGTTTCTACCCATATCAACGCCAACTGCGCCGTCTTTAATAGCATTATAAGCCAATTCCAGGGCATCTTTTTCAGGTATTTTCTTACCGCCAGCTATAACTACAGGAACAGGACAACTCTTTACAACCTTTTCAAAATCTTCACAGTAATATGTCTTTACTATGTGGGCTCCAAGCTCAGCTGCAATCCTACATGCTAAACTTAAATATTTAGCATCTCTTGTCATTTCCTTGCCTACTGCAGTAACAGCCAAAACAGGAATTCCATATTCTTCGCATTCGCTTACAAGAGTGGCAAGATTTTTCAAAGTCTGATGCTCGTATTTTCCACCCACATATATTGAAAGCGCCACTGCCGAGACATTGAGCCTAACAGCGTCTTTTACTGAAACAGTTATTGTTTCATTTGAAAGATCATCGCCTATGATACTGTTTCCGCCTGATACTCTTAGCACTATTGGCACAGAATTCATCGGGTCCACTGATGTGCGCAACATCCCCCTAGTGAGCATAAGCGAGTCAGCGTGAGGCAAAAGTTCAGCAATAATCTTACGAGGCTCTTCAAGCCCTGTTGTAGGCCCTAAAAAATAACCATGATCAACTGCAAGCATTACAGTTCTTCCTATTTCAGGTTTTATTATCCGTGAAATCCTATTCTTCATGCCCCAATCCATTTTAACCCCCTTTTTGTGGTTCTATTATTACTTTTATCGACTCCTTTGCCTCGCTAACAAGTTTAAACCCCTTTTGAATCTCATTCAAGCTTAATCGATGCGTAATCATATCTTTTACATTAATTTTTTTATTGCGTATAAGTTCAAGCGCCTCTAGATGTTCTTTGGGATTTGCCGCATAGCTGGATATCATTGATCTTTCGCTCCTCCAGAAAAAATCATTCATCGGAAGCAATAGATTAAAGCCTTCGTCCGCTGATGCAAAAACTAAAATCACGCCGCCTCTGTCCAGGGATTTAATTGCCTGTGTAATAGCAGATTTTGCCCCAGTACACAAAATAACAAAATCAGCCAGGCGGTCGTTATTAAGCTCCTTTACCTTTAACGCTACATCCTCTTTTGCGTTAATAATATGATCTGCGCCAAATCTAAGCGCCTCTTTAAGCCTA
The DNA here is from genome assembly GCA_003485765.1 of Candidatus Omnitrophota bacterium. Lineage (GTDB taxonomy): Bacteria > Omnitrophota > Gorgyraeia > Gorgyraeales > Gorgyraeaceae > UBA10183. The sequence goes on from DNHS01000009.1 coordinate 1,692, forward strand.
TAATCATTTATGTCAGTAGCAATTATTCTACTAAACCCTTTAGTCTTTGCCAACTGTACATGAAGAATGCCTGATATGCCGCTTCCTATTACAACAACAGTTTGTCCTTTTCCTGGCCTTTGCCATAACAGCCTCTGTCCTCGTACTGCGCAAGCAAGAGGCTCTACAAAAGTTGCCTCCTCAAAAGTCACTGTATCCGCTAATTTATATACCCCGCCCTTTTCAATGTTTATAGCAGGTACCCTTAAAAATTCCGAAAAACCACCCGGGTCAAAACTTGTTTTGCGCAGAGTTTCGCACGCGCTATGATGGTCGCTAAGGCAATAATGGCATTCTCCGCAAGGCACATGGTGAGACGCAGAAATTCTGTCGCCTTCATTGTAACCCTTAACGCCTTTACCGGTTTCTACTATGTCCCCTGCTATCTCATGGCCTAAAACAAGCGGCACTCTATCTCTGCGGTACCACTCTACCACATCTGTGCCGCATATGCCGCTTGCAATTACTTTAACAAGAAGTTCTCCTGGCCCTATTTTTGGTTTTGGCCTTTCCTCAACCCGCACATCATTATTGCTATAATACACGCCTACTCTCATAATGGCGTAATTCTATCATAATTGATAAATATAATCAAGTTGCTGCCCCTACTTTACACTTTAGACATTGTCAAAAGTGTAAAGTTGTTTTGTCGTTTTATTGCGCGAGCTTTTTATTCAAATAAAACCACGCAAACAAATAACATGCCAATGCTGCTATATAAAGCGCCTTCAACCCAAATGCCATAGATCCATATTCTAAAAAACCTCCTAATACAGCCCCTAATAGATTTGAACCAAGCGCATGGCTAACATGTTTAGTGGATTTAAAAGTAATAGCAAATATTATTGCTGCAAAAAAGATAGGCAACCCTGCAAGTAAACTAGCTATAGCCACTTTTGAGAAAAAACCAAGCCTCAATAAACTCGTAATAGGAAAAAAATAACTAATGATTAACGATAGCGACAGAGCCAAGAAAAACCAAGCTGTTCCTTTAAATCTCATTTTCATAACCATCCAATTTGCTGCCAATGCAAGAAAAAGAATAGCTGAAAACACTACTGCATTCACTATCCATGTAGACCCGAAGAGTAATGAAAGAGTTGTAACGCTCTTTGTCTCCAAAAGAAGAAAAGCGCCGCCCAGTAAAAGAAAAAATAAATTTACCTTCCCTCCTTTTAAAGGCGAAAGCGTAAAAATCGCAGTTATAGAAATACCTATGAGCATCAAAAGCGTAATAAAATAAAGTTTAGGAATGCCGCGTTTTTCCAGATAAAGATAAGGCCAGTCATCATGAGGAATTTCTACTGCGCTCTTTGCTGAAGGCATGGAAAGAATCCTGGAAAAATCCGGACGCTCTGAAAGAGCATTTGTAAGTCCTGGGCCTGCAAATATCATAAGATTAAATAAGTATGAGTCTGTAAAAACATATCTTGTTTCTTTGTTTCCAAAAACAGACTTTACTGTATCAATAAGCCTTGCGCTCATCCAATCCGTAGGAACAGAAAAAAGCAGCACCACGACTCCTTCGGCAGAAAGCAGGCGTTGCGCCTCCTGAAGCGCTTCATGCGTATAAACATAATTATCCAGCCGGATAGAAGATGTCACAGAAAGGGTTGCGTGAGAATCCAGCGTCCCGTAGATAATCATATCATATGGCCCAGAAGCCTTGTGCATAAATGAACGAGCATCATCTGTAAATACTGTGACCTTATCACTATTATAAGGCATCTGGGGGTGTTCTTTTTTGCCAAGATTTAAAATAACAGGGTCAATCTCAACTGCATCAATATGCTCTGCCCCTGCTTTTAACGCTACCCACACATCATTGCCAGTGCCGGAACCTATAATCAGCGCGCGGCCCGGATTGAACCATTTATAAAGAAATCCATATTTATTATTGGCATTTAAATCCTTATCAAAGTTTACTGCCTTTTGATGAAAAAGCTGATTTACATAAACAGATATACTCCTGTCCTCTTTCCTTAACAATTCTATGGAATAATACGGAGACCATAAGATATCTCTTTCGCTGGCCCCTATAATAATTGTTGCCAGGGCTACAATAAATAGAGCTGCAACAAAGATCCGCTCTTTATATAAAATTAAAACAGCCAAAAATCCTGCGACAAAAAACCATATAAACGCAGGAGTATTAAAAAATGAAAACACCCCAAAACATATAACGCCGAATAAACTCCCAAGTATATTTAGGGTATAGCCGTAAAGCGGACTAAACCCTGCCATGAGTTTTCCAATCTTTTGCCCCAAAGGTATAAATAGTAAAACAATCAAGCTAAAAATAATCGCCAGGATTCCAATAATAGAAATCTTAAATGGAGGCGCATAAAGCCTGTTTCCCTGATAATAACTCCAGATCCAGACTTGAGCATTAGACGGAAGGGTAATCTGAATATTTTCTAAAAGTAATATTACTATGATGAAAATGAGCAGGCATAATGGAAAGGTATGAAACATTTCCAATTTTTTTTCTGATAAAAGAAAACCCAATCCTAATCCTAGAAAAGAAGCTATGAGAATTACATTTGAAAAAAATGCGACAGAAAAAACATGGGCAGGCACCCATCTGATCAGAGAAAGCTCAAGAAAAAGGCTGACAAAACTCGCTGCAATAAGAAGGAATTTTTGCATCATAGTGATTCTAATCTTCTTTCCAGCTTATTATGTAAGGCGTAGATGTGGATGGTATAAAATTAAACGCATCGCTTACAGCATTGGAATCAAAACTTACAGTAGGATTTCCGGTAAGAGTAGTATCAACTTCAGCTCCGCTTTCTACAAATATCGCTCCATCTATCACTGGATTGCCGCTCACGCGCAATGTGCCTATAACCCAGATAATCCCTGAAAAATGGCCGCCTGTTATATTAAGGTTTCCATCTACAACTAAAATCCCGGTTCCTAACCAGCCTGTTTCTGTTATTTTCATCTCTGTCAGGGCATTGATATCCACCCATGTAACATGGTCAACAGGGGTTATATTGTTCGCAGGGTCTGTATAATGATGCGTAGCGCCGCTCTCCATTGCTTCCTTAGAAATTCCAAACACATCTTCGAAATTAAACACCACATTCTCTTCATCTATCGTGCCATTCACTTGCGCGCTTCCTTTTACTTCTACATCTCCGCTTGCAGTAATAGCAGACGTAATATCTCCTGAACTAGCAGGGCTTAACGGCCTTTCAACTATAGCGCTTACTTTGCGAATAGCGTTATTCGGATCAGATTCATTTGTGCCAGGCACTCCGCCTGTAGAATTTATAAGATACCTTGTAGATGTTAACTCAGTGGTCTGTGTAGAATAAGCCCCATTTCCAATCGTGCCTGATAAAGGAGTATTAGGAAACTCTGCAATAGCCCTGTCCACGCCTGCTTCTGCAAGCCACAGGGCCTGGATAGTATCTCTTTCTTTATCAGCAACTCTTTTTTCTCCAATAGTCCTGCTAGAAAAACTAGTGGCAAATATTACCAATACTGCTACCACCATATAAGCTGTAATCAGCACAAAACCTTTTTTATTCTTTAAATTAAACATTTCAATTCCTGAGCTTCACCTGCGAAACTAAGGTTATTGTAGATTGCCTCGCTGTAAATCCTGGAAACGTATTTTTCTGCGCAGTAATATTAATATTTACCACATTCGGATTCGCGGCGCTTCTGTTAAAACTCAATGCTGAAATATTATTTGCCAGGACTCTCTGGCTTCCTGACTGTGTTCTTAGCAACTGTGCGTTGTTTAGGCCGCCAAGAGCATACTGAATATTACTAGACCATGTAATCCCAGTTGCAGCTATAGCTGTGGGAATCTGAAACGTAATAGAGCTGTAATTTGTTCCATTCGCAGGAACGCCTGTTATTGTGGAAATACCTGCCTGGCGAAGCTCTTTTATCATAGAATCCAAGCCATTGCGGCATGCCTGCTGCACGCCTATCTGCGATTCCCCTGCGCTCAATGAATTTCTGCCTGTTGCAAGAACGCTAAAAATAGCTGCAGAGACTACTGAAAATAAAAATACGACTATTAGTATTTCGAGTAACGTAAATCCTTTATTATCTTTTATCATCTTTGAGCCATTAAGGTTGCGAGCTGGCCAGGTGAATCCAATCTGTTGTTTGCATTCGAATCTTCTCCTGCATTCAATGCGCCATTAAGATTTCTATCTTCTCCTATGATTCTATTTGAACGCGTTCTCCATGACACGCTGATATAAACCTGCAGCAGATTCGGATTAGAATTATTTATTGAAATTGCGCCTTTTGCCTCGCCTGAAGTAAATCCTTGAGGGTTGAAACTTGCGCCATTATAAGTTGCGTAGGTATTAGAAAAAGTGGAATTCCTGATTTCCTCCAGCTTGGTCTGACACGCAGCTACAGCCAGAGTAAGCTTGCTGGAATTTTCATTAAGCGATATAAGATGAGCAAAAACTCCTAAGAGCCCAGCTAGCGCCACAATAAGTACGCTCACAGAGATCATCAACTCTATCAATGTAAAACCATGTTCGTATTTTGCTGGCTTATTAAAGATTAACATCTTCTTTCATGAACTCAGCCTCATTTGAATCTATGACGCCGTCCTTGTTGACATCGTATTCTTTTTCAACTTCAGTATCGGCTTTCGCCTTGCCTTTTGTCTTTATTAATTCGTGCTTGTCTTTCAGCATCTCTTTGACTTCTGATTCCTGCAGCCAGCCGTCTTGATTACTATCGTATTTCTTTTCAACAGCAGTATTTACCTTGCTTTTAGCGTGCCTCCAGCATTTTCTTTTTTCTTTCTGGTCAATCTTGCCATCTTTGTTCAAATCCATCTTTTCATTGCAGAGTTTTTTCCAAGCGCCCACTTCTTCTTCGCTTACCACTCCGTCGTTATTTGTATCTGCTTTTTTCTTCCACCAGGAATCAGCTTTCTTTGTAGGCTTCCAATTATTTATCTCAGATTCGCTAACCATCCCATCTTTATTTACGTCCGCTTCCCTAAAAATCTTCTTTGTTTGTTCCTTCTTCCCATGTTCCCGTTTCTTTTTCATATGCTCTTCTTTTGTATCAACTACGCCATCTTTATTCTTATCTGCGGGTTTTAACCTAGCCTCTGCAATACCCGCTAAAAGAACTAAACTGAAAAACACTACTAATAATTTCTTCATCTTATCCCCCTTTCACCATTTAAAGATTACGCCCCCTCCTGTAAAATATTCATTATCCCTGAATATAGATTCTATATAAACCAAACCCTGTCTGTCAAACATTTCTTTTGTAAGTTTTAATCTTACTCCGCCTTCTTCAATATCAGATGTTTCCAGGATCAGTTCTTTGTCTCCGGCTATCTTCCACCTGCCAGACAAAAAAACCCTCCTTTTTAATTTTTTAGCTTTAGATATCTCTATGCCTATATCAAACGTTAAAGATTTTACTTTTCTTTTCAAAACCAGCGTGCCTAGGGAAGATTTGAAATTAAACCCTGAATTAATTTTTTTATCCAGGACATAGCTAACTCTATGCCTATTCGAAATATCCCAGGAACCCCTGAAGATAATATCCTGGCGCTCTTTTCCATGCTTGTAGACTATTTCGTTATTCTTATTTAGTTCCCACGCGCCTGATAAAACAAGGCTGTCTTGGTCGCCTATATCCCGTTCAACCCCAAAAGTCAGCCTGTTATGTTTATCAGCCTGCCACGAACCATAAAGTTTCATTAGATAGCTCATACTTTTGTTTTCGCCAGCTTTTGAATTTATTAAAAATGCGATCTCATTGCTTTTTGCGTCTATTATTTTTGCCTTCAGGGTAAGCCTGTTGCCTTCACACTGATTGTTCCATTTATTTAGAGTAAAAACTAAATTGTGATTTTTATCTAAAGCATATTTGCCTGTAAATCCTATCTTCTGCGGGATGTCTAATCCTTGAGATTTATTCACCTCGTAGAAAAGATCATTGCCTGAACCCGCAATAAATCTCCCATACACTACCTGGCGGAATTTTTTAACCCTCGAACGCCTGTTAGCCGGCCAAACAATCAGCCTGTTAAACGGATCCACTTCATAAAAAACCTTGTCCATCCACACCCCTTCTAATGTTACAAAACGAGTATGACTTGTTTTGTAACATTACAGCAATGAAGCAATTATGCCTCCTAATACAGCTGTGTCTTCTGTGGGTAAAATGTCTTTTATTTCAGGATTAAAGAGCATATTGCAGTCTGCGGAAAACTCGTCGTCTTTAGCCCAGAGTATGACCGCTACTTTTATTTTTGGAAACGCGCTTATTGATATGGCCGCAGTGCCTGTACCTATTTTTTCTGCATTGAAAGACTTGATGCGTTCAAATATGCCTGCAGGATTATTCCCGTATTTTCTCAGGATTGGGCCTATCGCTCTTTTTTCAAACGCGGGAAAATACGCCTCTCCTCCGTCCATGTCTTTGAATGATATCCACTCATCGCGTCTTAGCCTCAATACCTTATTCTCATTTGCTATGTAATGAAGCAACAATAATTTATAAAAATCTTTGGCAGGAGCATTGCATGACATAGAGATGATATTCTTCTCTGCATAATCTATTTCATACTCATCGTTCAGGAATTTGATATACTGCTGTTTTATGCCGGCATCCTGAACCGTATCCCATGCCTTTTTTAAAGCGACTTCATATCCCATCAGTAAAATACCTTTTCAAGGCACAGGCCTTTTGCAGGCGCGGTTTTCCCGGCGCTAGATCTGTGTCTTTTCGCAAGAATCTCTTTTACCTGTTCGGGCTTAAACCTGCCCCTTCCGACTTCAATCAAAGTACCTGCAATATTACGCGCCATATTATATAAAAAACCGTCTGCCTGAATATGTATTTCTATAGTAGGAGCTCTTGAAATTATTTCTATTTTTTTAACTGTTCTTACTGAAGAGCTTTTTTCTTTTTTATTGCCTGTTCGGAATGACTTAAAATCTTTTTTACCTATAAGATATTTAGCAGCCCTTCGCATCATAGTTAAATCAAGATCATACGGCACAAGCGCAGAGTATCTTTCAAGTAAAGGCGACCGCGACTTTCTGTTAATTATAGTGTACTTATATAGTTTTCCTATTGAGTCAATTCTGGAATGAAACTTTAAAGTTACTTCTTCTGACGAGATTATTGAGATCTGGCGCGGCAGAAAGCTATTTAGGCCGTTTTTGATGTTAGTTAGCTCAAGCTTTGAATCTATCCTGAAATTTGCAACATAAGCTTTTGCGTGAACGCCTGAATCAGTCCTGGAGGAGCCTATAAGAGATATTTTCTTGCCAAAAAGTTTTTTAGCTGCTTTTTCTATTTCTTCCTGGATAGTCCTTAATCTTTTGCCATTAACCTGCGCCTGCCAACCATTAAAACCCGTACCGTCGTATTCAATTATTAATTTAATATTACGCATTCTGCGATCTCGACAGCGTTTGTAGCAGCTCCTTTACGCAGATTATCAGCCACTACCCAAAGCCACAATCCATTTTTCACAAACGGGTCTTTTCTTACGCGTCCTATAAAAACCTCATCCCTTCCTTCTGCATCCTTTGGCATAGGATACAGGTTGTTTTGAGGATCATCTACGAGGATTATCCCGCTGGATTTGGAAAAAATATCCTTAACCTTTTCTGGCGAAATAAATTTACCGGTTTCAATATAAACTGCCTCGGAATGTCCTGTCCTTACAGGCACTCTGACAGTAGTTGCGGAAATATTTATTTTATCATCATGCATAATCTTGTGAGTTTCTTTGACTAATTTCCACTCTTCGCTTGTATAGTCAGAATCGCTGAATTCTCCTATATGAGGAAATACATTATACGCCAGCTGCTGAGGCATGGCTTTATTTTCTACATTAACCTGCACATCAATATACCCGCTTTCTGCGATCTTTGAGTTCTCCTCTTTCAATTGCTCAACAGCTGATTTGCCCGCGCCAGATGAAGCTTGAAGGGTAGTCACAATCACTCTTTTCAGGCCTACTTTTTTATAAATAGGCCATAATGCAACTACCATCTGTATAGTAGAACAGTTAGGATTTGCTATTATGCCTTTATGTTTTTTCACGTCTTTAGCGTTAACTTCCGGCACTACAAGGGGCACCTTCGGATCCATTCTGAAATCAGCGCCATTATCGATTACAACTGCGCCTCTTTTCACTGCCTCATTGGCATAAGTGGTAGCAGCGCCTTTTTCGCCTTCAGTCCCTGCAAATAAAGCGATATCTATCCCTTCAAAAGCTTCGCTAGAAATTGCCTGCACGGGATACGTGGCGCCATCTACATTTATATTCCTTGCTGAACGCGCTAAAACACTTAATTTACCAACAGGAAAATGCCTCTCTTTTAAAACCCTTAGCATTTCTATCCCAACCACTCCAACCCCTACAACTGCTACATTATATTTTTTACCCATGTTAGTTTCCCCTAATCAATATAAGTTTTTTACTACTAAGTCCCCTACCTCTGTTGTCGAATATCCCATTTTTCCAGCTGCCAAAGATTTTAATTTTGTCTTAACTATCTTTATAACAGCATCCTCTACTTGCTTTGCTGCTTTTTCTTCCCCTAAATTTTCAAGCATCATAGCCACTGCGCATATTGCAGCAAGAGGATTAATAACATTTTTACCTGTATATTTAGGGGCTGAGCCGCCTATAGGCTCAAACATCGAAACGCCTTCCGGGTTTATGTTTCCACCTGCTGCAATTCCCATCCCACCCTGGATCATTGCGCCTAAATCAGTAATAATATCTCCAAACATATTATCGGTCACGATCACATCAAACCACTCCGGGTTCTTCACAAACCACATTGTAGTGGCGTCCACATGAGCGTAGTCAGTAGTTATATCTTTATACTCTTTAGCTACTTCATTAAATGTCCTTTGCCATAGGTCCCAGGCGAACGTAAGGACGTTTGTCTTCCCACAAAGCGTTAATTTTTTATTCTTATTTCGCTTTTTTGTATATTCAAATGCGTACCTGATGCAGCGCTCAACGCCTTTTCTTGTGTTATGAGAGATCTGAATTGCAACTTCGTCTTTGGCGCCCTTTTTCTGAAATTCGCCGAGCCCTTTATAAAGACCTTCTGAATTTTCTCTCACCACTACAAAATCAATATCTTCCGGTTTTTTATCTTTCAAGGGGCAAAAATCAGCATTATAAAGTTTTACAGGCCTTAAATTAATGTATTGATCCAGGGAAAATCTGAGCTTTAAAAGAATGCCTTGTTCCAGTATGCCTGGCTTGACATCTGGGTGGCCTATTGCGCCAAGAAATATCGCGTCCATCTTTTCTAATTCCTTTAAAACAGAATCTGGCGCAAGTTCTTTTGTTTTTAAATATCTGGCTCCGCCTAAATCATAATCTATGATCTCGTATTTAAAGCCATGGATTTTACTTACTGCGGCTAATACCTTTAAGCCTTCTTTTACTACCTCGGGTCCAGTTCCATCTCCACCTATTACCGCTATCTTGCGCATCTTGCCATTCCTCTCTTTCTAATCCATTTTAAAAGCCCGCCTGAGCGAATTATTTCCTGTATAAACTTTGGGAGCGGTTTTGCCTTGTATTCTTTATGCTCTGTCAGATTCAAAACAGAACCGCTATTTAAATCCACTTCTAAATAATCGCCTTCTTTTATCCCGCTTATGTCTTTAATCTCCAGTATAGGCAATCCCATATTTATTGCATTCCTTAAAAATATCCTGGCAAAACTTTCTGCAATTACGCACGAAATACCTGCGCCTTTTATTGAAATCTGCGCGTGCTCCCTAGAAGAACCGCACCCGAAATTCTTGCCTGCAACTATTATATCTCCCCTGGAAATCTTTTTTGAAAACTGGGGATCGATATCCTCCATGCAATGATCTCCTAATTCCTTTGGATCAGTAGTACTCAGATACCTTGCAGGAATTATCTCATCTGTATTCACATCATCCCTGAATTTCCAGACCTTGCCTTTAAATTTCATGTTCAAATTTCCTCTGGATGCGCAATCCTTCCTTTTATTGCGCTCGCTGCAGCTACTGCTGGATTCGACAAATACACCTCGCTGTCAGGATGGCCCATTCTGCCTCTGAAATTCCTATTCGTAGTGGCAATGGCTTTTTCTCCGCTTGCAAGTATTCCCAAATGCCCTCCGAGGCACGGCCCGCAGCTTGGGGTTGAAAATACGCCTCCTGCTTTTAAGAAAATATCCGCCAGGCCTTCTTTGATTGCCTGGGAATAAATCTTTTGAGTTGCAGGAATAATTATGAGCCGCACTCTTGAGCTCACTTTTTTGCCTTTTAAAATCCTGGCAGCTATTCTGAAATCAGAAATCCTTCCATTTGTGCATGAGCCAATAACTGACTGGTCTATGTTTATCTTTCTAAATTTACTTACAGGCCAGGAATTGCTCGGCAAATGCGGAGCTGAAACCTGCAGCTCAATTTTATTTACATCATATTCTATAACTTTAGAGTATTTCGCGCCAACATCACTTTTATAAAATACACCCTTCACATTTCTCCCTTCGCTTCTAATATATTTTTTCGTAACCTCATCCGGCTCAATAATACCTGACTTTCCGCCAGCTTCGATTGCCATATTGCACATCGCGAATCTATCATCCATAGGAAGCGCTTTTATGGCTTCTCCTTGGAATTCCATTGCCATGTATAAAGCGCCATCAACCCCAATATCTCCAATGGTGTGCAAAATCAAATCTTTCCCTCCAACCCATGCTTTTAATTTCCCGTTATATACAAACTTTATAGTTTCAGGGACTTTAAGCCACACGCATCCGGTTATAAAACCTGCTGCTAAATCAGTTGAGCCAATGCCTGTTGAAAACGCGCCTAACGCGCCGTATGTGCAAGTATGAGAATCCGCTCCTATAATTAAATCTCCCGGCCCTACAAGCCCCATCTCAGGTAAAAGCGCATGCTCTACGCCCATTCTACCGACTTCAAAATAATTAACTATTTTGTGCTTCCTAGAAAAATTCTTAAGTATCTTTGCCTGTTCTGCGCTTTTTTTATCTTTCGCAGGCGTAAAGTGGTCAGGCACAAGCGCAATCTTGCGCCTATCAAATACCTTTTTAGCTCCTACTGCTTCAAACTCCTGTATAGCAATAGGCGCAGTAATATCATTCCCAAGCGCCAGGTCTATTTTTGCATAAATAAACTCTCCGGGCGCAATTGATTTCTTGTCCGTATGAGCCAGTAATATCTTTTCAGTAATTGTATAAGCCATTTAAATATCTAATGCTAAAGCATTTTCTGCGCAATCAGGGAATTTTACACACTTAATGCACTCTGACCATATCTTATGCGGCAATTCCGCATGCTCTATCCTTTTAAACCCAAGCTTCTCAAAAAATATAGGAACATAGGTCAGAGCAAAGACCTTTTTTACTTTTAATTTTTTTGCATCTTCCATGGCTTGTTTTACAAGCATGCTTCCTATGCCTTTTTTCTGTTTAGATTCATCCACAGCAAGCGATTTAACTTCAGCAAGGCTCTCCCATGCAATATGAAGAGCGCAGCATCCTAAAATCTTTCCAGCCTCTTCATATACAAAAAAATCCCTGATATTTTCATAGAGCTCATTTAAAGACCTGGGCAGCATGCGGTCTTCTTTCGCGTAGAAATTTATAAGCTCCTGTATATCCTTTATATCGTCTATTGTAGCTTTTCTTATCATTTACAGCATCATCCCTTTTGGTATCACTACTACCCCTGACTCAGTCACAGTAAATCTTTTTCTGTCTTTTTCCAGATCATATCCTATCTCCATTTTTTGCGGCACCTTTACATTTTTATCTATAATCGCTCTTTTAATCTTAGCGTATCTACCTATATCCACGCCTTCCATAAGTATTGAATCGCTGACTTCCGAGAAACTGTTTATTCTGACATCAGGAGATAGAATGCTTGATTTTACCTTGCCTCCGCTTATAATACAGCCGTTTGATATAATAGAGTTTAAAGCCATGCCGATTCTATTGCTGGCTTCTTCTAACCACACACTTTTTGTAGGCCCATACTGTTCCTGATATGTCCTAAAGGGCCATTCTTTATCATATAGGTTCATTGGAGGCACAACTTGAATTAAGTCCATATTTGTCTCAAAATACGCATCTATGCTTCCTACATCCCTCCAGTATTTAGGCTGATTTGTATCCTTATCTTTAAGATTGAACGCGTAAACCTTATTTGAAGAAAGCATCATAGGAATAATATTATTTGCAAAATCATGGCTGGATTTTTCATCTTTAGCATCCTTCTCAAGCACTTTCTCTAAAACCTCTGCATTAAATACGTAAATACCCATTGAGGCATATATAAATTTTCCGCCGCTTATTTTTTCAATTTGTTCTTTTGGCTTTTCTATAAGGTTTTTAACCCTTAAATCTTTGTCAACCTCGCATACCCCGAATTCGCCTGCTTTTTCTTTTGGGACTTCTATTACGCTTATAGTGAGATCCGCTTTCTTTTCTTTATGAAACTCCAGCATCTCCATGTAATTCATTTTATATACATGGTCTCCTGCCAGGATCAGCACATATTCCGGTTTTTCATCCTCGATCGCGTATATATTCTGGTAAATCGAATCAGCTGTGCCTTTATACCAGTGTTCGTCCACCCTTTGCTGCGCAGGGATAGCGTCTATATATTCGCCCAATTCTTCATTCAAAACATTCCATCCTCTTGAAATATGCCTTGTAAGCGAATAAGATTTATACTGGGTAAGGACATGGATCTTTCTGAGGCCTGAATTAATGCAGTTTGAAAGCGTAAAATCTATAATCCTATATATGCCCCCAAAAGGTACTGCAGGCTTTGTCCTGTCTTTAGTGAGCGGATAAAGCCTCTCCCCTTTTCCCCCAGCCATTATAAAAGTGAGCACATTTCTCATAAGAAATTTATACATTCGCCCGCCACAGGCGGGCTCAGTATTCCGCCCAAACCTGCCTGCCTGTAGGCAGGGAACCACTGACTTTGGTTCGACTACGCTCACCATCATCAAAACATCCAGAGCGAAGTCGAGGGACAACCCACGTGGGCTTCATTTTACAATACCAGCAAATAAAATGCAATTAAATAATAAGAAACTACGTAGGTGGCCAGAGGGAGTATATTCTTATGACAATAGAGCGGATTCAAGGAGAGATTTTGTATATTCGTGCTTTGGGTTTCTGAATATAGTTTCGCAGGAACCAGATTCAACAAATTTTCCAGACTGCATGACTATTACCCTGTCGCATATGGACCCTATAACTCCCAGGTCGTGGCTTATGAATAGATAAGTAAGATTTTTCCTTTTCTGCAGGTCTATTAAAAGATTCAGGATCTGAGCCTGAATAGATATATCAAGACTTGATACTGGCTCGTCGCATATTATAAATTCCGGGTCAGTTGCTAAGGCCCTGGCAATGCCGACGCGCTGGCGTTCTCCGCCTGAAAGCTCTGAAGAAAGCCTTTGTAAATATGTTTCTCCGAGCCCCACTGTTTCTAGCAGTTCTATTGCTTTATTTTTTTTCTCTCGCCCAGTAACATCTTTATGAATATCGTAAACCTCTTCTATTACTTCTCCTATTCTCATCCTGGGATCCAGAGACGCATATGGGTCCTGAAATATTATTTGTAAACTTTTGCGCGTTTTTCTCATATCGCTATGGGAAATCTTTAATAAATCCTTATCTTTGTAAAAGATACTGCCTTTATCCGCATCAATGAGGCGCAATATTAACTTTGCAAGTGTCGTCTTTCCGCACCCTGATTCTCCTACAAGGCCCAGTACTTCGCCTTTAAAAATTGAAAAGCTCGCGCCATCCACAGCGCTAACCTTATGTTTCTTAAAAGTCTTATATAAATTACTTATTTTTAATAACTCCATAATGCATGTCCTTTATCCTTATGCACCTTGATACATGTCCACTCGATACATTTTCTAATTCCGGCTCTTTCTCTAGACATTTATCTATCCTGAATTTGCAGCGTGGATAAAACTTACAGCCTATAGGTAGATCGGAAAATAGAGGCGCTTTCCCTCCTATTGCATTAAAAAGTTTTTTTCTATGCTCAAATGACGGTATTGAATCCATAAGGCCCATTGTGTAAGGATGCCCTGGATTGGAGATAATTTTTTCTTTTAGCCCGTATTCTACAATTTTTCCAGCATACATAATACCAATCTTATCAGCAATACTAAAAACTATCCTGAGGTCATGTGATATGAATAAAATTGACAGATTCATCTTATTTTTAAGTTCCATAATAAGTTCTAATATCTGACGTTGGATAGTTACATCAAGCGCAGTAGTTGGTTCATCCAGAACTACCAAGCTTGGCTTAGACGCAACTGCCATCCCTATCATTGCCCTCTGCTGCATGCCGCCTGAAAGCTCATGAGGATATACATTTTTCCTGCCTATAATTTTTTCAAGCCCAACGCTTTTAAGAATCTCGGCAATCTGGCTATCACTATTATCTTTTTCTTCAAGAGATTCTTTTATCTGTTCGTATATTGTAAAAACAGGGTTCAATGAACTGAATGGCTCCTGAAATACGTACGAGATTTTTTTGCTTCTTATATTTCTTAATTCTTCAGGGTTTAATTTTAATATATCTCTATCTTCGAATAAAATTTCTCCGGAAGTTATTCCCCTTCTTTCCGGTATAAGTTTTGTTATACTTAAGCCCACTGTAGTTTTCCCGCAGCCTGATTCGCCTATAAGGCCCACGCATTCGCCCTTATCAATATTCAGGTCAACCCCTCTCACAACTTCTATATTCCCATACCCAACTTTTAAATTTTTTATCTGTAATAACATATATTTTGCCACCTGTCCGACTCCGTGAGTCGGACAATGGTTTACGATTTCAACAATCTTTCCCTTATTCCTTCGCCTAGTAAATTATACCCCAGCACTGTTATAAAAATCGCCATACCTGGAAATAGCATCATCCACCAGCCAGCGCCCATCACAGCTTTTCCTTCGCTAAGAATATTACCCCAGCTTGGAGTAGGCGGCTGAACCCCTATGCCTAAAAAACTCAAACTTGACTCTACTAAAATAGCGCCTGCTATTCCAAGAGTTATGCTCACTAATACCGGCGCCATTGCATTCGGGATTAAGTGCCTGATAATTATTCTTAAATCACTTGCGCCAATTGAGCGTTCAGCATATATAAAATCCCTTTCTTTTAAACTCAATATTTCTGCGCGCATAAGCCGGGCTATACCCATCCAGCTCGTAGCGCCTATTATTACCATTATATTTATTATGCTTGGCTCAAGTAAAGCAATCACAGCCAGTATCAGGAAAAATGTCGGGAAACAAAGCATTATATCTATAAATCTCATGATAATGCCGTCCACCCATTTACCGTAATAGCCTGCTATTGCGCCAAGAGCTATGCCTATCAGACTGGCAATGCCGACTGCTATAAAACCTACCATTAAAGATATTCTAGCCCCGTAAACCATCCTGGAAAATAAATCTCTCCCCAGACTGTCTGTCCCAAAAATATGCGAACTCGAAGGCGCTGTAAGTATATTTTCAATATCAATTTGTCCTGGATTATAAGGCGCTAAGATAGGCGCAAAAATAGCTATTATTATGAAAAATCCTACAATACATATCCCAAAAATAGTTAATTTATTCATAATCTTATGCAGGGACGGTCGCGACCGTCCACTACTCTAGTTTTATCCTTGGATCCACTGCCGCATACGAAATATCTGCCAACAGATTTCCTAAAAGTGTCAGTATCGCGCCTATAACCAACACCCCCATTATCACTGGATAATCCCGTGCCATTACTGATTCATAAAAAAGCCTGCCCATGCCAGGTATGCTGAATATAGATTCAAAAATAACGCTGCCGCCAATAAGCCCTGGCACAGATAACCCCAATATAGTTACAACAGGTAAGAGCGCGTTCTTCAATGCATGTTTATATAGCACGTCTTTTTCGCTTAATCCTTTTGCCCGAGCAGTCCTGATATAATCCTGTTTCAAAACACTTAGCATACTGCTTCTCATATATCTTGATATGCCCGCAAGGCCTCCAAAAGCTGAAACAAGCACCGGGAGAATTAGGTGTTTTGACATATCAATAATTTTTTCAAAAAACCCGAATTTTTCAAATTCCAAAGATTTTATTCCTGATATCGGCAGCATCCCCCATCTTACGCCTATGAAATCCATAAGTATAAGGCTTAGCCAGAAAGTCGGCACTGCAAAACCTATAAATACAAAGACAGTCATAAATCTATCGTAAAAACTTCCTTCTTTAACAGCTGAAGTCACGCCTATTGGTATGCCGATTAATAAGATCAGGATCATCGAAACTAATTCTATGGTAAGTGTAATAGGGATACGCTCCATTATCTTCTGCGTCACAGGCCTTGAATCCATAAAAGATACGCCGAAATCAAACCTTGCGAATCTTTTCAGCCATTCAATATATTGAACGCCTAGCGGCTTATCTTGGCCGTATAAATGCGCTATCCTCTCCCTTGCCTCCATTGAAACCTTGGGATTAAACTGGGCCTCCAGATCAGTCGGCTTCCCCGGTGCAATATGAATAACTGCGAAAGTAATAATAGTTATGCCCAATAAAAGCACAACTAACCCGATTATTCTCTTTAAAACATACTTCCCCATCTTCTCTCCCCAAAAACTTTACAAACTGACATTGTCAGTTTGTA
>DNHS01000001.1:0-2908 GCA_003485765.1 Candidatus Omnitrophota bacterium
TGGGCCAGTTGATAATAGCGGTCAGTGTAACCACAAATATAATAGCCGCGCCCATGCCCAAAGCTGTCTTAAAATTCTTTGAAATAACTATAAAAGGGCACATCCCCAATATGTACACAAGCGCTATATTATGCGTAAATATCGTGGCAATCAAAAGAATCAATGGATTAGTAGTATTCATGATCAAGCCTCTGTTTTCTTAGCAATTGTCCTGAAAATCCATAAATACACGCCTAAAAGAAAAAACGCGCCTGGCGCAATAGTCATTACCACCCAGTTCACCCAGGAACCCGGCATTACCCTGTATCCAAGGAGCGTCCCGAAACCGATGGTTTCTCTCACCAGCGCCATTAACATAAGCATAAAGGTATATCCTATGCCGCAGCCCAAACCGTCAAGCGTGGAAAGAAGCGGCCCATTTTTAATAGCGTAGGCCTCTGCCCTTCCCATAAGGATACAGTTTGTAATAATGAGCCCCACGTATGGCCCCAGTTCCTCGCTGATAGGTGGAAAATACGCTTTCAGGAATCTATCCACGCAAATTACAAATGTAGCGATTATAACCATGTATGCTAGCATGCGCACTCTGGATGGTATTACATTTCTAAAAATCGAAATAAATAGAGAGCTGAAAACGGTACAGAATGTTACTCCCAAGCCCATGGCAATGGCATTATTCATGCGGTTTGTTACGGCAAGCATAGAGCATATTCCAAGGACCATGCAGAATGTAGGGTGGTCCTGCCACAGGCCTGCTGTTAATGCCTTAAACCATTTTGTATACTTGAAACTTCTTTTTACGGTCTTTTTCGGAGACATAAATTATTTTTTATTTAACTGTTCCTTTAATAAGCTTGCGTTTTTCTGCAATACACTATTCAATAATCTCTCCAAAGCCTTGCTTGAACCAGTAGCGCCCGTGATAGCGTCCACTTCGTTATTGGCGCTGGATTTGCCCTCAGGCATGAATATCAACTTGGGAGAAAACTCCTTGCCTCGAAATTGTTTTAAAAAACTATGCTCGCTAATCCTGGAACCTAGCCCTGGGGTTTCCTCCTGATGCAATATTTTTATTGTTTTTATAGTGCTCAGGTCTGAATTGACGCTTGCTACGCCTGATATTGGGCCCCATAGCCCAGGCCCGTAAAATTCAAAAGCCGCTGCGCCGTCGCCTGAAATAAAAAACTTGTCTTTATCGGTAGTTAATATCTTGACCTTATCTTTGAAAATATTTAATGCGGTAAGTTTATCATAAGGTATTTCTAATACATCAAGTACTGCTGATTTTAATTTTAATTCTTCGTTTTTAGAAATCAGCGGCTCTGTAAAAGAATTCATGCCCACAAGCAATACGCTTGATACGGTCCCCATTATCACTACAAATATTATTATTTTCAATGCCTTCATTTTTTCTTATACCTTATCTTCAGCAACATCGTATCAATAAGAGGCGTGAAGGCATTTATTAAAAGTATGCTGAACATAACGCCTTCCACATATCCTGAAAGCCCTCTGATCAATACCGTCAAAAACCCAAGTAGAAAACCTGCTATCCACCTGCCTGGTTTAGTGAATGGGCTTGTTACCGGGTCAGTAGCCATAAAGAAAGCGCCCAAAAGCAGCCCTCCTGAAAGAAGCTGGAACCCACCCAATGCAAATTGCGTATGAATCAAGTGGTTACTAAAATAAGGAAAAATAACTACTGTGGCAAGATAAGCCAATGGCAAGCGCCAGTCAACTATGCGCATAACTATCAAAAATAACCCGCCGGCGATAATACCGACGCGGAATGTCTCGCCTATGCACCCTGCAGACTGGCCGAATAAAAGATCCATATATGGCGTAATTACTCCCTGATTTTTTAACATGACAAGCGGCGTGGCTCGTGTTACAGCATCTACGATATTCTGAAAATGGATAAAGCCTCCAAGTCCTTTATTAAAAGGCATCTGCCAGTTCATTGTCATGATATTCGGAAAAGCTATTGTCAGGAACACTCTTCCCACTATAGCCGGGTTAAAAATATTTCTGCCTGTGCCGCCAAAAACTTCCTTCCCAAATATAACGCCAAACATGACCCCTACAGCTACTACCCATAAAGGCACACCAGGAGGAAGGATAAGCGGAAATATCAAACCTGTGACCAGAAATCCTTCGTGTATCTCTTTTTTTCTGAATACGGCAAAACATACCTCTATAAGCCCGCCAAAGGCATAAGAAACCATGATTACAAGAAGAACTCTCAAGCCCCAGAAATATATCGAGGCTATTGTAACAGGCAGAAGCGCTATGATCACAAGCGACATCAGGCGCTTTATATCCATATTATCTACAATATGAGGAAGGGTGGTAACCTTATCGGTGCCAAAAAAGAATTCATCCATTGCGTTAATAACAGGATTGAATGTCTTCAGGTATTTATTATTTCCTGCGATTATTTTTACTTTGTCTAATGTACTTTTTATAAAACGCATTTTCCCTCTGCTTATAGTTTTGTTACGCCTCTATATTCTTCTATACCCTTGAGGTTAAAATAAGGCAGTATGCACTGGGTGCTGTCGCATCCCTGCATGGTAAGCTTACTCTGGCCGTCTTTTATAATATTCATGAGTGATATTTTTGAAGGGCATACATAACTGCATAGCCCGCACTCAATACAATTAAATATGCCGTAGTTCATGATGGTTTCGTCTATCAGGCTGCGCTGGACATACTTGGCTAAGAGATGGGGTATTATTTTAACAGGGCAAGCTCTTTCGCAGAAACCACAGGAAATGCAAGGCCTTTCCTCTCCGTGTTTATTGGTATCAGGCGCCCTCTTTACCCAAGGCAGCATTTCTGCCAGAAAAGCCCTTGTGTAAGAATCCCTGGTTTTACCCGGCCTCATAAATGAAAGGAATTCCCTTTC
>DNHS01000001.1:2957-15055 GCA_003485765.1 Candidatus Omnitrophota bacterium
GTGGGAACGAGCATTTCATCGTAACCTTGAGGATATTTTGGCTCCAGCGGATATATGTCAAGCCATTCTAATTGAGACGTTAGCTTCGTTACCTGTTCTATTATACTTTTCTTTTTCGCGTTCAGGCTTAGATGCACCTTAGAATTCGGCATAATCCTTTTCAGGATCTTTACGCCTTCTAAAAAATTTAAAAGATTCTTGTCTTTCAGCAATAAATCCAGAGAGATATTATAAGGCTCTGAGCCTATGCCATGCACAATAAGGTGTTTTACTTCTTCCGTCGGGATAATCGAACTTTTGAAACGGGTAGGTATCCCTTCTCTGTCCAGCGAGCTTACGCCTGAGAGATAAATCAATTCTTCTATTTTTTCATTGCTCAACCTTGCCCACTCTACGGAGCATCCTTCTAATCTGGGAATCTCTTTAGAGGTATTGGTTGTCCGGATGATAACCATGGCGGTTTGGCGTTTAAAATAATTCATCCGCTTGACATCTTCTACAACTCCGTTCACTGAGGAATGTATCGGAGATGAAACAACGCTGTCGTCCCTTGCAATAGTCTGGCCGGCGAATACTGTATCTCCTTTTTTAACCAGGCTCTTCAATTCTGTGCCAAAACCCTGTTTGAGCGGTATGGTTACCAGGGCAGGTATCTGATTTTCTACAATCACAGGCCTGGCCTGGCCGTTAAAATTTTTGAACCTATATCCGCCTCTAAATGTCCTCGCAGGTTTCAACATATTATGGCCGCCTATACCTTATATATACAGGACAAATCTTCTTTTCTTCTTCTTCACAGTATTTTATTTCCCAGCAATTGGTTGTGCTTAAGATCTTTTTAACGCCCTGGATATTTATCCTCTTTTTCTGGATCATGTCCTTTATTTCTTTCAGGCGCTCAATGTCGCATCTTGAATAAAATCTATTTTTTCCCAGGCGGGCAGGTTTGATTAAGCCTTTTTTCTCCCAAATACGCAGCGTAGCTGTACAAACCTTGATAATATCTGCAGTAATACCTATGGTGTAAAGAGGCGTGGTATATCCTTGTTGCACTTTGCTCCCCTATGTATAATAGGTATTTTTATATCATATATGAATATTGTTTGCAAGTACTTTTTTATTTTTATTTTTAGAAAAAAGGGTATAATAGCAGGTATGATTTATGATCCATTTCAGGAAAAGGCCATCAATTATATTAAAGAAGGCTATTCGGTAATAGTGTCTGCTCCTACAGGCGCTGGTAAAACTGTTATAGCCGAGCATGTAATAAACGATTGCCTGGCTAAAGGCACAAAGGCCATATACACCGCTCCCATAAAAGCGCTTTCCAATCAGAAATTCAGGGATTTCCAGGAGAATTTCAGAGACCACATAGGCATACTTACAGGAGACGTCACAATAAACCCGTCCGCATCCATCCTAATCATGACAACCGAGATATTCAGGAACAAAGTACTGGCAGAAGAAACCAACCTGAATGAATATTCCTGGATAGTTTTCGACGAAATACACTATCTTGACGATTATGAGCGCGGCACTGTATGGGAAGAATCCCTTATATTTCTGCCGCCTGCCATGAAAATGCTCGCCCTCTCGGCAACTATACCTAATATAGATGAATTCGCCAGGTGGATCGAGTCAATACACAAAAAACCTCTTAAAGTCGTAAAAGAAGATAAAAGGCCTGTACCGCTCCATTTCTTTTTCCAGTGCCATAATAAAATCCTGGATAATACCAGCAGTATAAAAAATATTGGACGGCATGAGCATTTCAAGCCGAATAAGCCTGTAGGGCTAATAAAATACCTTTTTGAAAATAATAAACTGCCGTGCATTTATTTCTGCTTCTCAAGAAGGCACTGCGAAAGGCTCGCAGAGGAAATCATGTGTTTTGATTTTTTAAATTACGATGAAAAACAGGCAATAAAAACGCTTTACCGCGAGCTGCGGCAGAGATTTGACCTCCTGAATGAAAAAAGCGCTGAGGCCATGCTTCCTTTTGTAGAAAGAGGTATTGCTTTTCATCACGCAGGGATGATGCCCACGCTGAAGGAAGTGGTGGAAAGGCTTTTTACTTCGAGACTCATAAAAGTAATATTTACAACAGAGACATTTGCGCTGGGCATAAATATGCCTGCCAGGACAGTCGTATTTAATGAGCTCAGGAAATTCTATGGAAATTTTTACGGCACTTTAAAAACCAGGGATTTTTATCAGATGGCAGGCAGGGCAGGAAGACGCGGCATAGACGAAGAAGGCTTTGTCTACTCCAGGGTAAACCTGCACCATACTTCCGGCCAGGAATTAAATAAAGTAATTTACGGCACTCCGGAAAAAGTGGAAAGTAAATTTAATGCATCTTATGCCACTATATTGAACCTTTATAGTAAATACAAAGAAAAACTATACGAGATATACCCTCTCTCGTTTCATTATTTTCAGGCAAATAAACATTCAAGGCAAAAAGCCCTGGACCTTTTATATAATAAAGTGAGGCTCTTAAAAGATCTGGGATATATAAAAAATAATTCTCTTACGAAAAAAGGTGAATTCGCCAGTAAGATCTACGGATATGAGCTCTCCCTCGCAGAGCTTTATGAAAGAGGGGTCCTGGAAAATCTGTCAGAAACAGAACTCGGGATACTGTGCCTCGGACTTGTATTTGAGCCTAGAAAAATCAGCATCCTCCCTAAACTCTCTAAAACAGCAAAATCTATTAAAAATATCACTGAAACAGTCCTGGATAATATAGAAAGATCTGAAAGAAAACTAAAGATAAGGCCTTTCAGCAAAAGATATTATTATCATCTTTCGCCTTGCCTGGAGGCGTGGGTAAGAGGAGAAAATTTTGATAATATACTGAGGCTTACGGATTCTGACGAAGGGGAAATAATACGCTATTTCAGAATGGGTGTTCAGATACTCAGGGAACTAATGGACACTCCATGCTCTCCGGAATTCAAAGAAAAAGCCCTAAAATTAATTCGCATTATTAACCGAGATATAATAGACGCGGAAAAACAATTAAGAGGCTAATTTAAGAACCTCTTCCAAAGATCTTATTACCTTTTTATTCTTATATTTTTTTACTGAATTAAGCGAGCTTGACCCGCCTGTTATAAATACCGCGTCCATCTTTGCCCTTTTTGCTGTTTCCATATCAATATCCATATCGCCTATAAACACCGCATCCTGAATCTTAACATGAAGTTTGCGGAGTATATAATAAAGCATCCCGGGATCAGGTTTAACGCTTCCTATTTTGTCAGCGCACGCCATTATATTGAAATATTTTTTCATATCAAGGGCTTTAAGTATGACTTTCGTAAAATAATACGGCCTGTTCGAAGCTATGGCCAGGAGACATGATTTTTTATGCAGCCTGTTTAAAACCTTTTTAGCGTTTTTCTTTTGTTTCGAATATATAACCAGCGCTTTTTTATGATGTTTCCTATAAATATCGAGCGCCTCATCCATCCTGTCATTTGGGAAGAACATCTCCATGAAAAGCCTGTCTCCCCTGCCTACCTTGCGCTTTGACTCATTATACGACACAGGCTCAAGCCCGAATCTCTTGCGCGTAAAATTCAGGCTTTTCCAAATAGCTGTATAGGCATCTGCTATAGTCCCATCCAGATCAAATATAAAAAGCTTCTTTGTATTCATATGTTTTAATCAAAACAACTTTACAAATCAACAATGTTGATTTGTAAAGTTGTTTGTTGGCTGGATTAAAGCCCTTTGCCATTTTCTTTCTTTGATATCTTTTGGCACGTAAACATTCTCCCCTGTCATTGGATTTTTGCCTGTCCAATACATAGCAGCTGATACAGTCATTGGGAGAGGTATAAAATCCTGAATCTGCTCAGGCCTGATTTTTCTTTCTGAAAGATAGCGCGCCATTTCTAAGCTTGCGTTTTTATCTGCGCCAGGATGAGATGTTATAAAATAATTTACAATGAACTGTTTTTTGCCAAGAACTCTGTTTGCATTCTGAAATCTTTTTACAAACCTCTCATACACCCTGATGCCAGGCTTATTCATAAGCTCCAGGACTTTATCAACAGTATGTTCCGGAGCTACTTTTAAATAACCGCTCACATGCTCTCTGCATAAAGCCTTCAGGTACCTGTCGGACTGTTTATCTGTCAGGAGGTCGTACCGCAAACCGCTGCCTATAAATATATGTTTCACGCCTTTAATCTTTTTGATCCTGTCCCAGAGGCTCAGGGTTTCGTCGTATCCAAGCTTAAGATTTTGGCATTTCGAAGGCATAAGGCATTTTTTATCTTTACAAGCCCCGCGCCTTTCCCATGATTTGCAATCTGCGGCGTATAGATTCGCGGTAGGGCCTCCTATATCAGTTATTGTGCCTTTGAAATATTTTTGCTGCGTCAGGATTTCTATTTCTTTAACTATAGATTCCCTGCTCCTTGATTGTATTATGCGGCCCTGATGAATCCCCAGGGAACAAAAACTGCATTCCCCGCTGCAGCCCCTGTGAGAGATTATTGAATTTTTGACTGTCTCAAAACCCGGCACGCCGCCTTCTTTGTCATAGCTAGGATGAGGCAGCCTCGCGTAATCAAACAGATATATATCGTCCAGCTCTTTATAGGTCAAAGGTTTTTCCGGAGGGAGTTGGATAACAAATCTATCGCCGTGCTTCTGGGCAATAGTTTTGCCTCTCACAGGATCAGACTCCAAATAAAACAATCTGAACGCTTCGTTAAACTTATCTTTATTTTTTTCAACCTCTTCGAATGAAGGTATTTCTATATAATTTTTCAGGCTATCCAATGTCTTTTTTACAACCACTGTTCCGCGTATATTATCCAAGCTTTTTATGTCTTCGCCTTTCTCTATGCGCTTGGCTATTTCTGCAATCTGCTTTTCTCCCATGCCATATACCAATAAATCCGCTTTTGCGTCCAAAAGAATCGAACGGCGCACGTTATCTGACCAGAAATCATAATGGGCTAATCTTCTTAAGCTAGCTTCTATGCCGCCTAATATAATAGGTGTATCAGGAAAAAGTTCTCTTATCTTATTCGCGTAAACAATCGTGGCCCTGTTAGGCCTCAGTCCGATCCTCCCTCCCGGAGAATAATCGTCCTGTTTTCTTTTAGAGCGGTTAATGGTGTAATTGGCGAGAATAGAATCCATGTTTCCTGCGGTTATGCCGAAGAATAATTTTGGTTTTTCCAGTTTTAAAAAATCATCCGAGGTTTTCCAGTCAGGCTGGCTGATAATGCCTACCTTATATCCGGCCCGCTCCAGGACCCTGGCAATAACAGCTGCGCCAAAAGACGGGTGATCCACATACGCATCGCCTGTAATGAGTATAATATCCAGCTCATCCCATCCTCTTTCTTTCATATCCTGCTTACATATAGGTAAAAATTTTTTATCTATCATACACCCAATCATTCCCCTATTATCTTTACCAGAACTCTTTTCTTCCTCTGGCCGTCGAATTCGCCGTAGAAAATCTTTTCCCATGGCCCGAAATCAAGTTCTCCTTTTGTCACAGCTACCACAACTTCCCTTCCCATAATAGTCCTTTTAAGATGCGCGTCGCCGTTATCCTCTCCTGTAAGATTATGCTTATACTTATCCACTCCGTATGGCGCTAGCTTTTCCACCCATTTTAAAAAATCTTCATGCAAGCCAGATTCATTATCATTTATAAATACACTTGCTGTTATATGCATAGCATTCACTAGACATATTCCTTCTTTTATACCGCTTTTAGTGAGAGCGCTTTCTACCTCTGAAGTAATATTCACTATCTCGTATCTATTTTTGGTATTCATCCAGATGTATTCTGTGTATGATTTCATACTAACCTCCTCTATTATAGAAATGCCGAGGAAACAGTGTCTGAAAACAAAAAGCCTTTTTCAGTAAGCATTATACCTCTTCTCTCCCGAGTTGCCTTATCTATTTTATACTCCAGAAGATTGTCTTTCGAAAGCTCATCAAGAACGCCTTTTTCCAGGATATCCTCGAAATCAAAGCCTGTTTTATTTTTGAACCAGTCATAATCTATGCCTTGTTTTACCCTTATTTTAACTCCTGCTGTCTCTTTAGCCATTTTAAGCGCTGATAATTTTTCTTTGTAAACAATGATACTTGCGTCTTTCTCGTATCTATCAATATATTCTTCTGTGTCGCGAACATTTTCAGAACGCGTCCCATCTATATACGAAACAGCCGACGATCCAAGGCCTACATAAGGATTATTATCCCAGTAGTTTAAATTATGCCTGCACTCAAAACCAGGCTTACTAAAGCTGGAAACCTCGTAATGATTAAAGCCATTGTCAGGCAGATAAGACATTGTATATCGATACATCTCTGCCATAACTTCATCATCAATAGGCGCAATCTCTTTTTTCTCCCTCATTCTGAAAAGAGGTGTAGATTTTTCATAACTTAATGAATAACACGATATATGTTGTATATCAAATTCGGCTGCTTTTTTAAGCTCATCCTGCCATGCTTTTAAATTCTCCTCAGCTACTCCGAATATCATATCAATGCTTACGTTCTTAAAGCCTGATTTCTTTGAAAGTTCTATTGCCTGCGCTGCCTGCTTTGCGTTGTGAACCCTGCCAAGCGCCTTTAATTTTTTATCATCAAACGACTGGACACCTATACTAATGCGGTTTACGCCTTTATCCAGAAATAATTTAAGTTTTTCTGAAGCCATACTCTCCGGATTTACCTCTATAACAAATTCTATGTCAGGTTTTATAAATTTTTTTAAGCCTGACAATAACTTATCAGATAAATCCAAACTTAAAATACTCGGGGTGCCACCGCCTATATAAATACTGGAAAAGTCCTGACTTAATCCCTGAAGCTGTTTTAAAATTACAGATATGTATAAACCTGTTAGGTTTTCGGAGTACTGGACGCTATAAAAATCGCAGTACAGGCATTTCTGCCTGCAAAATGGTATGTGTATGTATAATCCTATTCTTGTATCCATCAGACAACCTGCTCTGAAAAC
This sequence comes from Candidatus Omnitrophota bacterium, assembly GCA_003485765.1. Taxonomy (GTDB): domain Bacteria; phylum Omnitrophota; class Gorgyraeia; order Gorgyraeales; family Gorgyraeaceae; genus UBA10183. The sequence goes on from DNHS01000001.1 coordinate 9,976, forward strand.
TGCACCCAGCGTTTACCGAAATAGCGCCTAGTCATTAAAAGACACTGGAACGCTATAGAAATATTCATAGACCACCAGATCCCTGGCGCGCCAAACCCAAGATAAACCCCCAGAAAATAGCTTAATGGAATACGTATCAGCCAGACGCTTCCAGCTACAATAGCCATAACAACTTTTGTATCCCCTGCGCCATTCAACCCTCCTCCAAGAATAACGCCCCATGCCATTACAGGTTCAAAAAGAAGCGCAATAAAAATATACCTAAGCGTTTCGTTTACAACAATATTGTCGCTAGATAGGCACGGTGCTATAATTTTTGCATTCAGTATTATTATAAGAGTAAGTATAATAGCTATAAATACGCCTGTAACAGCTGTTATTATGCCTCTTTTAAACGCATGGTCTTGCTCTTTTCTGCCAAGAGCATTTCCAACCAGTACCGCATTTGCCATATTAAACGCAAACACTGGAAGAAAAATAGCAGACTCTATTTTCAATCCGTTGGTAAAAGCCGCCATGATTTCTACATTCATCGCTGGAAGAAAGCTTAATATCAAAAAAAGCGCTATTGTGCCGAGCTGCCAGAATATCTGCAGCAATGCCGCAGGCCAGCTTATATCCAGCATTTTTCTCAACATAAGAAATGAAAAATTAAAACCTTCTTTTATAAATTTTCCGACAAAGCCAAGATTCAAAACAGCCCCTACAAATAAACTAATTACAGTAGCTACGCCAATGCCTTTGAAACCGAGAGGCGTGCCGAAGGCTAGCGTAAAATTAAGGATTATATTAAGGCAACACACTATGGTCATAGTAAGAAGGGATTTTTGTATCATATCGCTGGCTCGCAAAATCGCATTGGTAGTCATAAGGACATAGTCAAACATAAAACCCAGGGAATATATTATTAATAAAGGCGTGGCCATGTCTTTGATAACCTGCGGCGTATGAAGATGATGGATTATTGATTTTGAAAAAAATACGCCAAAAAGCGTGGCGATAAACCCTGCGGCAATTGCTGTAATAATAGACGTGCTGACTGCCAGAGAAAATTCGCTTTTCCTGTCAGATGTGAACAGCCTTGAAAGAACCGAGGCAGTCCCGACTGTAAGAGCCATGCCTGCAATAATAAAAATAAAATACATCTGGAACGCAAGCCCATATCCTGCCTGCACCTCTTTGCCGAATTTTCCTGCGATATATACGTCAGAAAGCCCTATTAAAAATTCAAAAAACATAATAAGGGCCATGGGCCAGCTCATAGACCAGCTTTCCAAAACAATCTCTTTTATCTTTTTATCATTTATTATTTTTATCAACTTCATAGAATTATTATTTTAGATTTATAATATATAGGAAGGGTACATTTTTTTAATGCGTTTTCTTAAAAATATAAATATTTTTTATAAAACTTTCTCTTATCCTATCATCGCGCAACCTGTCTTCATCCTCCACAGGCATAAGTTTAAAATAGCTGGAAAACTCTTTCGCAAATATACCCATGCCTTTTTTGGAAAACACGCTATTTAAACCGCAACTTGGGGAATTGTTTTTAAATACAAACCCGCACAACCCTTCTTTCTCAAACTGCTTTAACCTCCCCTCGGTCCAACTAAGCATCTTTTCAGTATGATCTATATTGGAATTCCTTGTAACAAGCCTAGATGATTCAGGTGCGCCCACTAGATGCATTGCTTCTCTCGGCACGCCAAGCCCGCATTCAACTTCAGGACATACCCCTACCCATTCCACAAATTTATCCAACGTATCTTTAAGGTAATGGTCAAGTTTATGCCCGCCGTCATACCTGACATTATCTCCAAGAAGACAACTTGAGATCCCAAGCTTAACTTTATCCATGATTTTTTATAGTATTACCAGAAAGCCATTTTAGATAATCTTTACTGCCCTGCGCAATTGAAACTGCTATGATTTCAGGAACTTCATAAGGGTGGATTTTCCTGATTGCGCTTTCAACTTTTTTATAAAGCGTTTTTCTAGTTTTTATCAGGCAGGCCCATTCTTTGGCATTTTCTATCCTGCCCTTCCATCTATATACACTCTTAAACGGACCTATGATCTGCACGCATGCGCCAAGCTTTTTATTCAGGATTTCTTTTGTCAGCCTTTCTGCATCTTTCTTCCCAGGTACTGTTGTTATCACCTGCACAAAAAATTGTTTCATTTCGCCTCTTTGTCTCTAGTCTACCGCTAAGTTGACACTTCTGACATTGTCAGAAGTGTCAACTTAGGAGTCGATTTCTATGTTGTCAATGTAGAATTCTTTGCCGGAATTTGTCAGGACGCCTAGACCAGAGCATTTCGGGCAATTGAAGTTTGATTTTTCGTGTTCAAATATGGAGCTGCAATCTTTACATCTCAATTTTGATTTGACCGGCTTTATAATCAGCCTTGCGCCTTCAAGAAGATTTTCTTTGGCAAGGTTATCAAAATATGTTCTTATAGATTCTTCCTGCAGTCCTGAAAGCTCTCCCAGAATAAGGGTAACGCTTGTTATCTTTTTAGCGTTGGAGTTCTTTGCTTTTTCCAGTATCTGTTTCACTACGCCTTCTACGATATGATACTCATGCATTTTTGTGTAAATCCTGTTTATACCAAAATCCGGGTTTATTTTATCACTTTACCCTGCTGGTGCTTTACCACCTCAGCCTGCACCATGTATATTACGTCCTCTGCTATGTTAGTGGTGTGGTCACATATGCGCTCTAAGAAACGCACTATCAATAATAGCTGCACTGCCCTTGGAACGCTAGAGCTGTCCTTTGCCATGTAATCTTCTGTCAATTCTTTCTGGATGAGATTTCTTAACTCATTAGCCTCTGGGTCTGACAGGAGCACCTTTTTGGCCAATTCTATATCACCCTTAATAAAGGAATCTATAGACATCTTTACCATATTCTGGGCAACGGAAGCTAATTTTGGTATATCAACTAATGGTTTTAATAAAGGTTTATCCACAAGTTCAAGAGTGCGCTGAGCAATATCCACTGCTATATCAGCTATTCTTTCAAGCTCTGCATTTATTTTCATACCTGTTGTAATAAAGCGCAGGTCCTTGGCCATAGGCTGGTATCTGGCTATCAAGTCTATACATTTCTCATCTATAGCCAGCTCCAACTGATCAACATTATTATCATTGTCTATCACGCTTTTGGCCAATGCCTTATCTCTATTCTTAAGCGCCTCCACAGATTTATAGATAGCCTCTTCCGCAAAAGCGCCCATTTGCAATATTTCCTGATTTAAGATTTTTAACTCTTGATCAACATGTCTTTCCATTATAACCCCCTATTTTTATCCATATCTACCTGTAATATAATCTTCTGTTCTTTTGTCTTTCGGCGCGGTAAATATATCCTGCGTCCTTCCGAATTCTACAAGTTCTCCGAGAAGCATAAAACCCGTATCGTCCGAAACGCGGGCTGCCTGCTGCATATTATGAGTAACTATTATTATAGTATAATTATTTTTTAATTCACGCATTAACTCTTCTATTTTCTCTGTTGCCTGCGGATCCAGCGTAGAGCAAGGTTCATCCATCAATAACACATCAGACTTTACTGCGATAAGGCGCGCTATACAAAGGCGCTGTCTCTGCTCCAGGGACAACCTCAACGCAGATTCTTTCAGTTTGTCTTTCAACTCGTCCCACAAAAGAACGCTTTTTAAACTCATCTCTACTATCTCGTCTAATCTATCTCTTCTTATATTTTCTGAATGCACCCTTTCCCCGAAAACTATATTCTCGTAAATAGACAGCGGAAACGGATTCGGCCTCTGAAAAACCATGCCTACCTCTTTACGAAGTTTTACCAGATCCGCGTCTAAATCAAGTATATCTATCCCGTCTACCAGGACTTTGCCACTTGTTTTAACGTTTTCTACCAAATCGTTCATACGGTTAAAAACGCGCAGCATAGTAGATTTCCCGCAGCCTGAAGGCCCGATAATAGCAGTAATCCTATTGGGCTCAAAACTTGCGTTTACATCTTGCAATGCTTGAAAATCGCCATACCATAGATTAAGTTTTTCCGTTGATATCTTTGCCATTAACCAAATTTCCCTCTTATGTAACCATCTGTGCGCTTATCCTGCGGCACAGTGAAAATCTTTTCTGTCTTATCCAATTCTATAAGCTCTCCGCTTAAGAAAAAAGCTGTCCTGTCTCCTACCCTGGCCGCCTGTTTTACATTATTTGTCACAAGAACTATGGTGTATTTTTCTTTTAACTTTACCATAGCGTCCTCTACCTTTGCTGTAGATATAGGATCTAAGCCTGAACAGGGTTCATCAAATAAAAGAACATCCGGCTCTACAGCAAGAGTCCTGGCTATGCACAAGCGTTGCTGCTGGCCACCTGATAGTTTAAAAGCAGATTCATTCATCCTGTCTTTTACCTCTTCCCATAGATACGCATGCTTTAGAGCATTTTCCACTACTTGCGCCAGATGCTTTTTGCTCTTTATGCCTGCCATCTTCATTCCATAAGCCACATTATCAAATATAGACAAAGGAAGCGGCAGAGGCAAGGCAAACACCATTCCTATTCTCCTGCGTAAAAGTTCGACATCGATATTGCTTATGTCTTCACCGTCAAATCGGACATCTCCATTCATTTTAAAACGAGGGTTAAGATCATTAAGGCGGTTTAGCATTCTTAGAAAAGTCGTCTTACCGCTGTTAGACGGGCCTATAATGCTTAAAATCTCATTGGCTAGGACCTGCATGCTGACATCTTTTAGCGCTTGAGTAGAATCAAACCAGATGTTAAGGTCAGTTATTTCAAATTTTACCATTTCTTTTTCTTTCTGAATTTATAGCGTATAATTATTGCTACTAGATTCATAAATAAAACCAGCGCCAATAAAACAAAAGCTGTCCCGTATCGTATCTTTTCGCCTACATTAGGGATCTGGGTCGATATGGCGTACAAATGATACGGCAAGGCCATTGCCTGATCAAATATTGAATTCGGCAGCTGCGGCAAGTAAAATGCTGCCACTGTAAATAGGATTGGCGCTGTTTCTCCTGCAGCCCTTCCAAGGCCTAAAATAGTTCC
>DNHS01000035.1 GCA_003485765.1 Candidatus Omnitrophota bacterium
AATACTCCAGTGCCTTGATAAAATACCAAAAGGGCCTATCGATTCTAACATAAAAGATATGCCTATAGGCGAAGGTATTGGCAGACATGAAGCGCCAAGAGGCGAGGTAATTCATTACATCATGTCAGATGGCGGAAATAGCCCTGCCAGGCATAAGATAAGAGCGCCTAGCTATATGAATATTGCCTCTAATAAAAAAGCAGTAATTGGAGAGACTATATCAGATGCTACAATAATCCTGGCTGCAGTTGACCCATGTTATTGCTGCACAGAGAGAATGGCAGTGGTAGATTATAAGACGGGCAAAAAATTAATGGATGGAGAAGATCTTATAAAGCTTTCGCAACAGAAGACAGAGAGACTCAGAAATAAACTGGTAAGATGATAAAAATACTATTAGAACCTATATTAGTTTCAATAATAGCGGGATTATTTATACTACTGATACCTAAAAAATTCAGAAAAGTTGCAGAATTTTTTAGCCTTATTACATCCATATATTTATTTATAGCAGCAATAAAGATATTTTTTGCTTCTCCTGTCAATGCGGGTTATTTGTATGTAGACGGGTTATCCAGGTTTATCGTGCTCGCAATAGGTTTTTTCGGATTTTTAGTTACATTGTATTCAATGCGCTTCATGTCTTCTTATAAAGATATATCTTCTTATTATACCTATATAATATGGACGATTGGCGCATCGATCCTGGCAGCAGTTTCAAATAATATAGTCCTTCTTTTGGCCTCATGGGGTTTTCTGGGTTTTACTCTTTATATGCTTATAAATATATCCGGGCCAAAAGCAGCTGCAATAAGCAAGAAAACATTTATTATAATAGGCGGCTCAGACAGCCTTATGATACTTGGTTTTGGTATAATATGGCTTATGACCAAGTCCTTAAATTTAAGCGATATGAGGATAGATATAAATGCGCCTTTGGCTTTCTGGGCATTCTTATTCATAGCAATTGGCGCATTTGCAAAAGCAGGCGCTATGCCTTTTCATACATGGATACCTGGGGTTGCGCAAGAAGCGCCTATCAGCGTAACTGCATTTTTACCTGCGAGCCTGGATAAATTACTAGGGATATATTTGCTAGCTAGATTAGCGCTGAATGTATTTATTCTGAATAGTTTTACTTATGCAATTCTTATGGTAATAGGCTCAATTACAATAATAGCAGCTGTAATGATGGCTCTAGTACAGCACGATTTTAAAAAACTTTTGGGTTATCACGCAGTGAGCCAGGTAGGTTATATGGTGCTTGGCATTGGAACAGGCAACCCTATAGGTATTGCGGGTGGGCTTTTCCATATGCTGAATCACGCTATATACAAATGCTGCTTGTTTCTTTCAGCGGGGAATGTAGAATATAAAACAAAAACATCTGAACTGGATAATTTAGGCGGGCTTAGTAAGATAATGCCAATAACATTTTTTACAACTTTGGTTGCATCCTGCGCAATATCAGGCGTTCCTCCTTTTAATGGATTTTTCTCAAAGTGGATGATTTACCAGGGCCTGATAGAGAAGGGAAAATCAGGCGGGATATTATGGATAATTTGCCTTGTGGCAGCAATGTTTGGAAGCGCTCTTACTCTAGCGTCGTTTATAAAGTTGATTCACGCTATATTTTTGGGAACATCCAGCAAAGAGACAAGGGATGAGGTTTCATGGCAGATGTGGCTTCCAGCGCTTATCCTGGCAATTCTATGCATAATATTCGGAATATTTGCGTACAATATTCCTTTGAAGCATTTTATAGTTCCGATTTTAAATGATGCCCTTAATTTTACAGGAATATGGCCTTCTTTAAAATCTACTTTATTTTTACTAGTAGGCCTTTTAGTGGGAATTATTATATACATGCTTGGAAATTTTAAGGGTGTGAGGATCAGCGATTCTTACATAGGGGGAGAAGATGTTCAGGAAGATATGAGGCTTTCCGGCACAGAATTTTATAATACCGTAAAAGAGATTAGGCTATTAAGGTTTATTTATAAAAAAGCAGAGTCAGGGTTTTTTGATATATATGAGCAGGGAAAATCAATTGTTTTTGGGATAGGCGGATTTTTTCAATATTTGCATAACGGAGTTTTGCCTACATATCTAGTATGGACGCTTTTGGGCATGATGGGGTTATTTCTGTTTTTACTGAGGTAAGATGGAACTGCATATACTTTTAATATTCATGATTTTTGCTGCAATAGTTGCGATTGAGGTGAAGGATCTTCTTTCAAGCGTAATTGCTGTAGGAGCGGTTGGCTTCGCGTTATGTTTGGCTTTTCTTGTGCTTAAAGCGCCAGACTTGGCAATTACACAGTTAGTGGTAGAGATATTGTGTTTAATTATTCTAATCAGAGCCACAATTAATAAAGACCTGCCGCTTGTCATTGAAGGCAGATGGGTTTTTAATACGCTTTCCACACTTGGGTTTATCGCTGTTTTCTTATTGTTCAGCTGGTTAGCATTAAGAGAGCTTCCTCGTTTTGGCGAACCTATAATGGAAGTTGTAAAAAAATACCTGCAAGAAGGCGTATCCAAGACAGGCGCTGTCAATATTGTAACTGCGGTAATACTGGATTTCAGGGCATATGACACCTTGGGAGAGGCAACGGTTTTATTTACTTCTGTAATAGGTATAATGGCTATATTGCGCAGGCCAGGGAGAAAGAAAAATAATGAGAAATAATCCAGAAACAGGCATGACATTGATAGTAAAAACAATTACACGGCTGACAGTAGGGCTGATTCTGCTTTTTGGAATTTATATTATTCTGCATGGCCACTTATCTCCAGGAGGCGGCTTTGCAGGCGGAGTAATTGTGGCATTATCTTTTGTGCATCTTATGCTTGCTTTTGGAAAAGACATTGCTGTATCAAGAGTTTCTAAAAATTTGGCATCAAATCTAGAATCTATAGGAGCGCTTATGTTTCTCTCAATAGCGCTTCTGGGTTTTTTAGGCGGCTCATTCTTTTTGAATATATTGCCAAAAGGAACGCCTTTTAATCTGTTTAGCGCAGGGATTATACCTTTATGTAATATCGCAATAGGCATAAAGGTCGGCGTAGGGTTATTTGCAATTTTTCTGGCATTGGTAGTATTGGAGAGATCAAAATAAGGATTATATCATGATGCTTTATTTTTTATGTCTTATATTATTCTGCGTTGGGCTTTATGGCGTATTGCGCAAGCGAAACCTTGTAAAAATGATAATCGGACTAGGTATAATGGAATATGCCATGAATCTATTTTTTGTGCTCTTGGGCTATCGTTTCGATGGAAGAGCGCCTATATACGCAAAGGACCAAGAGATACTTAATATGGTAGACCCGCTTCCTCAGGCATTAGTGCTGACATCTATTGTTATAGGCCTAGGGGTTACAGCGCTTGTTATATCCATCGCGGTTAGGATTTATGAAAAGTACGGGACATTTGATATCACAAAGATAAAGAGGCTTAAGGGCTAATGAATAACACAACTATAATTCCTTTATTTGTAATTATTCCGCTGGCCGCGGCGTTTTTGATATCGCTTGTAGGCAAATTTATCAGGCGTTCCAGCGAGACTATAATTTTTATAAGCAGTTTGGTACTTCTGGTCTTTTCTCTTTATGCCAGGTTTTTGCTTAATTCTAGCGCTGGAAAGATTATGATTTATAAGATAGGCGGTTGGGCGCCGCCATTTGGCATTTGCATGGTGTTGGATGGCCTGTCTTGTTTTATGCTTATAACTGTAAACCTTATTGCATTTTTTGTAGCAGTATATTCTTTATCCTATATGGAGCAATACACTGACAAGCCAAAGTTTTTCACATTATTTTCTTTAATGGTTTGCGGTATGAACGGGTTAATAATAACAGGAGACTTGTTTAATCTTTTTGTATTTCTTGAGATTGCTTCTATTGCAAGTTATGCGCTGGTAGCATTTGGCACAGAAGCAGAAGAGCTGGAGGCGTCTTTTAAATATGCGATTATGGGTTCTGTTGCCTCAGCTTTTATTTTTATAGGCATTGCATTTTTATACAGTTTTACTTCTACTTTGAATATGGCAGATATGGCTAGGGTTTTAAGCAATAAGCAGAATGAATGGGTTATACCTTTTGTAGGGGTGCTGTTTTTAATGGGGTTTGGATTAAAATCCGCTCTTGTTCCGTTTCATGCATGGCTTCCAGACGCTCATCCGTCTGCCCCTGCTTCAATTTCTGCCATGCTTTCAGGAGTTTTAATAAAAACGCTCGGAATTTATTCACTGATCAGGATTTTCTTTAATATAATAGGTCCTACTCAAGGCTATCTTACAGTATTGATGTTTTTAGGAGCTATCTCTATGATAGTAGGAGTTGTGCTTGCCTTGTCGCAATGGGATTTAAAGAGATTACTGGCATATCATTCTATTAGCCAGATTGGATATGTAGTTCTAGGCATTGGGCTTGGGACGCCTCTAGGGGTACTTGGCGGGCTATTTCATCTATTTAACCATTCGGTTTTTAAGTCATTACTTTTCTTGAATTCAGGCGCAGTAGACTACGCTACTGGCACAAGGGATTTAAAAGAAACAGGCGGACTTGGGAAATTAATGCCAGTGACTGCAAAAACTAATCTTGTAGCTTCAATGTCTATCGCAGGCATACCGCCTTTTAATGGATTTTTTAGCAAGGCCATAATTATTATTGCGTGCTTGGAAAAAGGCAATTTTGGCTATGCTATTTGCGCAGTGATAGGAAGTATCCTTACCTTGGCCTCATTTATGAAGGTGCAAAAGTTTGCTTTCCTTGGAGAGATAAAAGATAAATTTAAAAATATCAAAGAGGCGCCTTTTGCGATGCTATTTTCCATGGTATGCCTTGCTATCATATGTATATTCGGGGGCCTTATGCTAATACCATCTTTGAGGTTTTTTCTTGATGATGCAGTAGCTGTAATATTAAAAGGCACAGGCTATGCTAGTGTTGTTTTGGAGGCAGCGGCAAAATGAAGAGTAAAATTGTATTGTTCATAATAGGATTTCTGGTGTGGGCTCTTTTGACATGGCCTTTGGACCTCCAGCATTTAATAGCCGGATTGATAGTTGCGGCTTTTATTGCGTTTATAACAGGCGATTTATTCAGTCAAAGGCCGCATCATTTTGGGCATATAACAAGATATCTCTGGTTCTCTTATTATGTGCCTGTATTTTTATGGGAGTGCCTGAAAGCGAATATAGATGTTGCAATGAGAGTATTAAATCCAAAACTTCCAATTAATCCAGGAATTGTAAAAGTGAAGACTACTTTGAAATCTGATACCGGATTGACATTTCTTGCGAATTCGATCACTCTTACTCCAGGAACTTTATGCGTGGATATCGACGCTGAAAAAGGCATACTTTATATTCATTGGATTGATGTAAAGACTCAGGACATAGATAAGGCAACAGAGTTGATTGTGAGTAATTTTGAAAAAATTCTGAAAAAAATATTTGAATGATTATTATGAAAAATTTAAAATGGTTAATCGGTTTTGGTATTCTGGCAGCTAGTTTATTATTTATAATGCTATATCCAATCCCGTCTTTATTGAGTTGGCAGTCCGGATTTCTGGCGCATTGTTTTTTTGTTCTCATGCTTTGTTTTGTTATGTGCTTTTTCAGGGTTATGGCTGGCCCAACGCCTGCTGATAGGGCAGTGGCAATTGATACGCTTGGAATTCTAATAGTAGGATTTTGCGCAATTTTGAGCATTCCTACAGGGAGAGACTGGTATCTGGATATTGCAATTGCATGGGCATTACAGAGTTTTATAGGAGCTCTGGCATTGGCTAAATATCTGGAAGGAAGAGGATTTGATGAATAGCATACAGCAGATAACGGGCATGGTATTTATTATTGTTGGGTTAGGTTTTGATATATTTGGGTGTATCGGTTTACTCAGGCTTCCTGATGTCTATAACAGGCTGCAAGCTACAACCAAATGCGTTACGCTTGGCACCTGCAGTATTCTTTTAGGCGCGTTTATATTAAAAGGAGTAAGCACGACAGGAATAAAAGCAATCCTGGTGGCAATATTCTTACTTCTTACTTCGCCTGTTGCTGCGCATGCGCTTGCAAGAGGCGCGCATAAATCAGGCGTTAAGCTCTGGCCCAAAAGCGTTGTTGATAAATACGAACAGGATGGAAACTGATGCGATATCCAAAATTACGAGAATTAATGGAAGCAATCAGGGCATTAATAAAAGGCCCATATACATCGAAATTCCCATTCCAGCCGCATGTGCCTGAAAAGCGTTTCAGGGGAAAGCCAGAGTATTTTAAAGATGGATGCGTAGGCTGCAAGGCGTGCGCTGAAGTTTGTCCTGCAGGTTGTATAGAAGTGAAGGATGCGCCTAATGCAAAAACGCCTTTGAGAAGGTTGGAGCTGCGTTATGATTCATGCATATTCTGCGGACAGTGCCAGGCAGCGTGTATTACCCAGGAAGGTATAAAGCTTTCCAATAAATTTGATCTGGCAATATTTGACAGGAGTCAGGCTATAGAAGCTGTTGAAAAGGAACTGGTTTTATGCGAAGGTTGTGGCTGTGTAATTGGAGCAAAAGACCACTTGTCCTGGGTTGCGAAAAAGCTAGGGCCTTTGGCATATTCAAGCCCCACGTCTTATCTATCCGCTTTAAAAGAACTTAAATTAGCATATCTTGATATTCAAAAATCAGAAGATTTGACTCGCCAGGATAGGATTAAAGTGCTTTGTCCAAAATGCCGCAGAGAAGTAACGCTGAATACATGAGGTAAAATAGTAAAATAGGGACAGCGACCATTTTTTTTATATACATTACAAAAAAAATGGTCGCTGTCCCTATTTTCTTAACACATAAAATGATTTCCTTGAAAAATATACTAAAAGGCAAAGTTGTTATGCTCTGCATCGGGAATATTGAATGCGGGGACGATGGCGCAGGCCCTTATTTTGCGAAAATGATAAAAGACAAAGTGCCTTATGAAATTATAGATGCAGGTGTTGCTCCTGAAAACTGGACAGGCGTTGCAGCCAGATTAAAACCAGATACGATTATTATAGTGGATGCAATATGTTTTGAAGGAGAGCCTGGAGATGTAAGGATCTTTTCAGGTGAAGACCTGCGTTCCGGGAAGATTTCAACGCATGACGTTTCTCCGAAATTGTTGATAGAATATCTAAAAGAAACTACGCTCGCGAATATTTATATATTGGGTATTAAACCGGAATCAAATAAATTTGGCCAACCCTTAAGCCCGATTGTAAAACAATCTTTAAATAACCTCATCTCTTTGCTAAGTGACAAAACAAGTCATACTCGTTTTGTAAATTAGCAGCAGGAGCGGCTTGACAACAGGTTATTCATGTGATAACCTTTTTCTTACCATGGCTATCGTAGAGATGGAATTGAATAAAATAAGGATAGATGAGAATAGGGGCGAGCAGGTTATTGTGCTTAAGGAAAAACAGGGAGAGCGCATATTGCCCATTGTAATAGGCATAATGGAAGTCACTGCTATTAAAATGAGGATAAGCGGGGTGAATCCTCCAAGGCCTATGACGCACGATTTATTTTATAATGCGATAACCCAGCTAGGCGCAAAGATAGATAAAATAATAATTAATAAATTAGAAAACAACACATTTTTTGCAAAGCTTATTATATCAGTGGATAGCCGCATAGAAGAAATAGACGCCAGGCCAAGCGACAGTATTGCAATAGCCATACGGGCTAAAGCGCCTATATTCGTAGAAGAAGAAGTTCTCGCAAACACATCCAAATAATACAGATTAATTTTATATAGTTAAGTTAAATATTTTTGGCAGAGATTTGTCGCATTCTCAGGATAAAATTCAGCTTTGCTGAATTTTGCTTGATTTTATGGCATATTGCTGTTAATATTTTATTTAATGGGGAATAAAGACCTATCTTTGAAGAACGAAAATCCTGAAACTCATGAACGCAGAAAATATATAAGGCTTAATGTTATATTTCCTGTGGAATTCCAGTTTATAGACCCTGAAACATCCGGTTCAGTAAGCGAGATAAAGCAGGGATTCACAAGGGATGTCGGTAAGGGCGGCATCTGCATAGAGGTAAATAATTTAGAAGAAGGCCTTGAGCAAGTTGTAAAAGAGGGCAAGGTTAAAGTAGACGTCAGGCTTCATATACCTTTGTCTGCGCTTGAGACCAAGGCAGTAGCAAAGATTGCCTGGTACGAAAAAATAAAGTCAGGTTATCCGAATAAATATCTAATAGGCCTTTCATTTTTACAGATAGATTCAAGGGATAGCAATAGGATCTATTTCCACGCCACAAGAGCAACCTTAACCCCGGCTATTATAGCAATTTTATTTTTCTTTCTTGTTTCAGGGTCTGCCTATTTTTATTTCACTGGTTTTAAATCAAAGTCTGACAATATAAAATTAGTAGAAGAACTGAATCAACTTTCCACTAAAAAGTCTGAACTTGAAAAGAAAATCATGGGGCTTGACAAGGAATATAAGGCTGCAGGATGCAAGATTGTATTGAATGATGACAATATTCAAAAATATCAGGCCAGGATTAAAGATCTGGAAAAGGTTAGTACTGATACTAAAACAAAAGATAAGCTTATCACGTATTTAAAAAAGGATAAGGAAAAAACAAAGGCAATAGTGAAACACGTGCTTTATCAGAGAGCCAGATTTAATGGAAAAGTTGAAAATCTCAGTAAAGAGAATATATATTTAAAAAATAGGGTTTCAAAACTTTCAAATCAGAGAACTTTAGCCGAGAGTAGTTTAAAAGATCTTATGTCGTCTTTTAATCCAGTCGAAGAAAAAAATATATCCAACATGTATAAATGGATAAAGAACCATCAGAATATGCGGACGGGCCTGGTGATGAGCTATGAGGGTGATAAAAATTTAGAAGAATGGGCTTTTACCTATGATCAGTCTCTTGCCTGCCAGGCTTTTATTTTAATGAGAGACAAGGAGAATGCAAAAGGGATCCTGAATTTCTATAAAGATATAGCTGAAATATCAGAAGGCGCTTTTGCAAACGCCTATGATACTTCTACCGGAAAAATAGTGGAATACAATGTTCATAGCGGGCCTAATATATGGCTTGGGATAGCAATAGCCCAGTATACTAAAAAATTTAAAGATGAGGAATATCTTTTAGTTGCAGAGGATATTGCCAGATGGCTTATTATGCTGCAGAATCGGGATAAAGATTTTGGTATAAGAGGCGGGCCTAAATTTGAATGGTTCAGCATAGAGCATAACCTGGATGCCTATGCGTTTTTTGGCATGCTTTATAAGATAACAGAAGACGACGTGTACATGGAAGCGCAAAATAGGACTTTTGACTGGCTTAAGAAAAATTCTTTTAGCAGGCTGGGATACAAGCTGAATAGAGGCAAAGGCGATGCTACTATTGCTACAAATACATTTGCGTGGGCTATTGCGGCAATAGGGCCAAAACTTTTAAAGGAATCCGGTATGGATCCTGAACAAATCATGGATTTTGCAGAGACAAACTGCCTGGTTACAGTAGACTATATAAAACAAAAGGTAGAAAAGGTCAAAATTGCAGGATTTGATTTTGAAAAATATGAGCACATGGCAAATGGCTGGGTTGTTTCTACTGAGTGGACAAGCCAGATGATAATGTTATTCAAGATAATGGCTGATTATTACAAGGAAAACAGGGAATTTGATAAGGCGGGATATTATGATAAAAAAGCAAATTTTTATCTTTCCGAGATAGAAAAAATGGTTATATCCAGCCCTTCCAGAGTAGGCCAGGGTTATGGCTGTCTTCCTTACGCAACACAAGATGATGTGGATACTGGCCATGGATGGAGGGTTGCCAATGGAACGAGGACAGGTTCAACAGCAGGCACAGCCTATGCAATATTCGCAAAATATAATTATAACCCGCTTGTATTAGACTGATAGTATGAGATGCCAAATAAAGTACGCGATATCCCTAATAGCTATAGTCGCGGTATTTTTAATTATAAATTTTTCCAGGCGCATAAATTCAACACCGCAGGTTTATAATAATCGCTCGCATAACTATACAGTAAGCTGCGTTGTGGACGGAGACACTATAGAGCTTTCTAACAGAGAAACAGTGAGATATATAGGCATAGATACGCCTGAGATAAGAGAAAAAAAGAATGCCGAGTGGGTTTATAAACCAAGGCCTTATGCAGAAGAAGCCAAAAAATTTAATCAAAAACTTGTTGAAGGCAAATCTGTAAGATTGGAGTTTGATGTTCAAAAAAGAGATAAATATAAGCGCCTTCTTGCGTATGTGTATAGAGGAGATAAGATGGTAAATATTGAAATGGTGAGAGAAGGTTTTGCGATGATATACACATACCCGCCGAATCTAAAATATTCTCAAAGATTTCTGGATGCTCAGAAAGAAGCAAGGGATAACAGAAAAGGCCTGTGGATTGATTTAGAGGAAAATAAAATTTCTACATCTCAAGCAAAAAACAATATAGGGATGATGAGAATTATAGAATCCGAGGTTATTGATACGCATTTGACGGAAAAGTTATTAATCCTGAAGTTCAAGGATAAATTTAAGGTAGTGATATATAAAAATAACATACCTCTTAGCATGAAGGATATGGCGCGTTCGCCCAATAAATATTTTAAAGGTAAAATAGTCCGGGTTTATGGTATAATAAAACAATATAAAGGCTATCCTGAGATAATACTTCACGATATGTCGCAATTAGAAATTCTTAACTAACCATAGAAAATTTATGGAAAACCAGACAAATATCAGAAATATAGCTATTATTGCGCACGTTGACCACGGGAAGACCACGCTTGTGGACAGCATCCTGCGCCAGACTCACGTAGACCGCAACATTGAAGAAATGGGAGAATGCATTATGGACTCCATGGATTTGGAGCGCGAGCGCGGCATTACCATTAAAGCAAAAAACGCGAGCGTTATTTATAAAAATACAAAGATTAATATAGTTGATACGCCGGGCCATGCTGATTTCGGAGGAGAGGTTGAGCGGACATTGAGGATGGTGGACGGGGTACTGCTTCTCATAGATGCCAAGGATGGGCCAATGCCGCAGACGCGTTTTGTGCTGAGAAAAGCCCTGGAGCTTGGACATAAGGCAATAGTTGTAATTAATAAAATAGACATGGCTGATGCCAGAATAGACCATGCAATAAACCGTACGTTTGATCTTTTTTGCGAGCTTGACGCGACAGAGGAACAGCTAAATTTTCCAATTATTTATGCCTCTGCATTAAAAGGCTTTGCGACGTTGAATCTAAGCAAACCATCAGATAATATTTTTCCTCTTTTGGATGCTATCTTAGAAACAATACCCAAACCTGTGGTAAATCCTGATGCGCCTCTTCAGATTTTAGTATTAGCGCTTCTTTCGGATTTTTATAAAGGCAAGATGGGTATAGGAAAAGTTACAGCAGGCTCTATTGCAAAGGGCATGAATGTTATTCTCGCCCGAAGGGATAAAAGCCAGAAACTTTCCAAGGTTACAGCTATTTTAAGTTACGAAGGCCTTAAGCAGATNNCGGATGATGTTCGGCGTGAATAAAAGCCCTCTTGCCGGAAGGGACGGTAAATATGTTACTTCCAGAGCGCTTCGCGAAAGGCTTTTTAAAGAACTTGAGACAAACGTATCTTTGCGCATAGAGGAAACAGACAGCCCGGATACATTTCTTGTGTCAGGCAGGGGAGAATTGCATTTGGCAATTTTAATAGAAACCATGCGGCGCGAAGGTTTTGAACTTCAGGTTTCTCAGCCGGAAGCTATTTTTATTGAAAAAGACGGAATAAAAATGGAGCCTTTTGAATTTTTAACCATTGAAGTCCCTTCGGAATATCAGGGCGTGGTCATAGAGGAAGTAGGCAGGCGCAAGGCTCGTCTTAAAAATATGTTCCAGGGTTCAAAAAGCATTGTTTATTTTGAATATGAAATTTCAACGCGAGCTGTAATAGGTTTAAAAGCCATGTTTATGACAAAAACGCGCGGGAATGCTATAATAAATCATGCATTCGATGAATATGAGCCTATGGACGAAAGTCTTTCTTTTATCAATTCTCATGGTTCGTTAGTGTCTTCTGAAAAAGGCATTTCCACATCATACGCTCTCAATAATGCTCAGGAGCGCGGTGAATTATTTATAGGCCCGAACGTTGGCGTTTACGAAGGCATGATTATCGGCCAGAATTCCAGGCCGGAAGACCTTGATATGAGCCCCTGTAAAACAAAAAAACTTACCAATATGAGGGCTGCAGGTTCTGATGACGCTATTATACTTACGCCTCCCAAGGAAATGACCTTGGAACTTTCCATAGAATATCTCGGCAGCGATGAGCTCCTGGAAGTGACCCCTAAAAATCTCAGGCTAAGAAAAAAGATCTTAGACCCATTAGTCCGTAAACGTTCAAAAAGAATAGCCAAATAGAAAGTGGTCTTGACTGTTCCCGCTATTTTTAACATTGCTTATATTATCAAGAAGTAGTATCATATATTTACTAAGCCACAAAGGGTGGCAATGAAAGGAGGAGTGTAGTATGAAAAATTTATCCAAATCATTTATAGTTATCGGCTGTTTTTTATTAGTTATAGCGGTACTTTCAAAATTTACATTTCCTATATTACGTAACGCGTTATCAATGAGGGCTATTGGTTTCGTGATTTTAGCAAATACTTCTTTTTTATTAGCTATTTTATTCAAGAAATAACCTATTCTAACCTGGTTGGATTTTTCAGGTTACACCCACATATTCCTATCCAAACTCCTATATTGTATTGCTTCAGATACATGGTCAGGCCATATATCAGGTTTACCTTCCAGATCTGCGATAGTCCGCGAAACTCTCAGTATCTTGTCGTAACACCTGGCGCTGAAGCCAAGTTCAGTAATAGCTATTTTCAATAAATCCCTGCTTGCGTCATCTAGTTTGCAGTATCTTCTTGCGAGTTTGTGGCTCATCTGGGAATTCGCAAAAATACCCTCATCTTTAAACCTTGCAAGCTGTATCTCCCTTGCCTGCATTATCCTGCTCCGTATTACCTCTGATTTTTCTCCAGAACTTTCATCTGACAGGTCTTTATATTTTACAGAAGGCACTTCTATATGGATATCAATCCTGTCCAACAATGGCCCTGATACCTTTGACATATATTTTTGTATCTGATTTGGAGTACAATGACATTGTTTCTTGGTATCTGTAAGATATCCGCACGGGCAGGGGTTCATTGCGCAGACAAGCATAAATTTAGAAGGGAATCTTACAATGCTGTTTATTCTAGATACAGTTACATAGCCATCTTCAAGCGGCTGCCTTAATGCTTCCAGGACATTTCTGTGGAATTCAGGTAGTTCATCCATAAATAATACCCCATTATGAGCAAGGCTTACTTCCCCTGGCTTAGGAACAGTCCCGCCTCCGACCAAAGATATGTCAGAGGCAGTATGATGAGGGGTTCTAAAAGGCCTTGTTCGTATAATAGAGCTTTTTGCCGGGATAAGGCCTAATACGCTGTGAATCTTTGTAGTTTCCAAAGATTCTTCAATTGTCATTTCAGGGATTATTGTAGGAAGCCTTTTAGCGAGCATAGTTTTTCCACTGCCAGGAGGGCCAATCATTATTATATTATGGTTTCCAGAGCTTGCTATTTCCATTGCTCTTTTTGCTAAAAATTGGCCTTTTACATCTGAGAAATCCAATTCGTAATTCTGGATTTTTTCAAGTAAGATTTCTTTATCAGGGGAGAGAGGGGCAATTATGTCAATACCTTTTAAAAAATTAGATACATTACTAAGCGTGCTTACAGGATAAGTTTCTAAGCCTTCTACTATACTTGCCTCGCGAGCATTTTCTTCAGGTAGAATTAGTTTTTTGCGAGAATTTTTCAAAGACATTGCTATTGGAAGCGCGCCTTTTATTGGCCTTATCTTCCCATTTAAGGCAAGTTCGCCCAGAAATACAAAATCTTTAAGGATATTAAAATCTATCTGGCCTGACGCAGCAAGTATTCCTATTGCAATAGGCAGGTCAAACGAAGGGCCTTCTTTTTTAATATCGCATGGAGCCAAATTTATGGTGATTTTTTCTGAAGGGTATTCAAACTGGCTATTTTTAATAGCTGCTTTTACCCTGTCCCTGGATTCTCTGATAGCAGCATCAGGAAGCCCGACTATCACCACATTTGGCAAGCCCCTTGTTATATCAACCTCGATTTCAATAGGCTTTGCCTCAATGCCTATTGTTGCAGATGAAAATATCCTTGAAAGCATAATGCGTCTCCTTTTGGTTGAACAACTTTACACTTTTGACACTACCATATATGACACATCTCGAGGGGGTTTTCTTTCAAAAAAGTTACCAAAATAATGGGCTGGCTTGACAATTGGGGCCCTATAAGGTATACTTCATTACAAATAAATATAGTATATTATAATCTATTATAAAGAAAGGTACTATTTTATGAAAAAACAATACCTTCTTATTTTGTCCCTAATAATATCAATATGTTGCATAACAGCAAAATATGGCTTTGCTGCTACTGTAGGAAATGCGCTTGATCTAGATCTGCCTCAGAGATCAGCTGTATTGCGTCAAGAGATAGTAAAAGATACTTTGGATGAGTATGAACAGGCAGTTAAAATCAAAGGGTCGTTTGATATAGAATTTGTATTTGATAAAGATTTACATGTTAATCCTGATCTGACTAAAGCTGAAATAAAAGGTCAGTGGTATATGGCTAAGTTTGGGATGACTATTTTAAATAGAGTGGAGCCGTATATTAAAATTGGCACATCTACTTTAGAAACAAGATGGAAACAAAGCGGCGCAACGGAAATAGAAGTGGGCGCTGACAATGGTTTTGCTTGGGGAGGCGGGTTAAAGGCTAATATAGTAGAATTTTCAGGTGGAGTTAGGTTAACAGGAGATTGGCAATATAGAACTACTGAGCCTGATGTTAACGAAATTACTGTTAATGGAATTGCAGTAAATGATGCTGGAGCTACATTTAAAGTTGACGAATGGCAGGTAAGCCTTCTTTTGAGCAAAAAATTTGAAATCCCATTGAAATTGCAAAATATCTATATAGTGCCTTATACTGGCATAAGTTATGCTGATTCTAACGTAGATGTGAGTTTTCGTAATGCCAATAGTCCAACAGTAGATTACTCGCTTTTTGACGCAAATAATAAAAAACTTTATGGCTTTGTATTAGGATGCGATATTGTGCCCAGTTTAAGCAGTTCTTTTATTTACAGCATAGAGCTTAGGCTTGTGGATGAGACTGCATTGAGCTTAGGCGGCGCAATGAAGTTTTAAGGAGGCATAAGAATGAGAAAAAATATTTTCATAATAACGATAATTTTATCATTATTTTTTACAGGTACTTCTTTTGCTCTAACTGTGGGCGGCCAGGCTGATATGAGCGTGCCTGAAGCGTCTTTCTTTTCAAAAGAAAGGGCTGTAGGAGATGCGTTGGATTCTTATGAATCAGAAGTAAAGATGAAGGCGGGTTTTGATGTAGAATTTATATTCAACAAAAGGCTCGCTACGTCTAGTGAGGATACAAATGTTAAATTAGAAGGCCAGAATATGAATTTTAAATTTTCAATGAATTATTCAGACGTATTAGAACCATACGTAAAAATCGGAACATCTAACTTAAGGGTGAAATGGGGACAGAATGGGAAGAATGTCATAGTGGATGCTAAGCCAGGATTTGTATTAGGAGGAGGCATAAAGGCAAAGTTATGGCAATTTCCTGCTACAGGCATAAAATTGACTCTAGACGGCCAGTATAAAGATAGTCAATTGGATTTTGATACAGCTAAGATAGACGGTTCAACTTCAACGGCTTTTGTCACTAATGAGACATTTTATATAAAAGAGTGGCAGATAAGTTTATTGGCCAGTAAAAAATTCATATTTCCTATGGGTATGCAGGATTGTTATACTGTTCCATATATGGGCCTTACTTATTCAGATTCAGATGTTAATGTGCATTTTACACAGAGTACATCAGGTTTGCTTTATTCTACTTATAATGCAGGGGATAAGAGCCCTATAGGCCTTGTTTTCGGGTGCGATATAATACCTTCTCTTTCGAGCTGGTACTTGTATAGCTTTGAATTAAGGCTTATTAACGAGATAGCCTTTACATTGTCAGGCACGATGAAGTTTTAAATCCTTTTCTTTTTACTTGCCATAAGCCCTATCTATTATATATAATAAGAAATTAACATATGGGATTAGGTTGAGGAGGCAATGTGGGGTATTTTGCCAAGAATCCGGTATTTTTTACAGCGCTTATGGCATGGCTTGTAGCTCAGACTATAAAGGTTGCAATAGGAGTTATACGCGAAAAGAAGTTTAATTTCAGATGGTTTGTCGGGGCAGGCGGTATGCCTAGCTCTCACGCAGCTACTGTATCAGCTCTTGCTACAGCAGTAGGACTTACATATGGTTTTACGTCTCCTTTTTTCGCAATCGCGTTTTTCTTTGCGTTTATAACAATGTTTGACGCGCAAGGTGTGAGGCGTCAGAGTGGGCATCAGGCAGAGGCCCTTAATCAAATTATAGAGGACATATACCTAAATAAAGGCATTCAACAGGAAAGACTGAAGGAATTATTGGGGCATACGCCTATACAGGTATTTATAGGCGCTGCAATAGGAATTCTTGTAGCTCTTTTTTGTTATCGCTAAGGAGGGGAGGCAAGGTGAACAGGATATTGACTGGGGTTGGCATAGGGCTTGCGGGAATAGGCTTAATAATATTAGTTATATTCGGCATGAAAAATTTAGGCAATAATGTGGATGTTAAGCCCATAGAGGCGCTTATTAAAGACAGTAAGTTGGATGAAGCAAAGATAATCATAGATCAGATAGCAGAAAAAAAACCTGATGCTAAAGCCCTTGGAAAAATATATTTTGAACTAGCAGGTTCTTATGAAAATAAAAATGATATAGTAAAAGCAAGGGATTTATACCAGCTCATCCTGAAAAAATACCAGAATGTAGAAAACATTTCAGAGGTTCAGGACAAGATGGGCAAGCTTAATATCGCTATTCTTTTCTCCAAGGTCGTAACTGATAAGGATACGCTTTATGTAATAGAGCCAGGCGATACGCTTATAAATATTGCAAAAAAGTTCAAAACTACAGTTGATCTTATAAAGATGGCTAATTCTCTAAAAAGCGAAAATATAAAAGCCAGGGGAAAATTAAAGATTTCAAAAGCAAAATATAAAATACTGGTTGATAAATCTCAGAATATATTAACGCTTCTGAGCGATGATGATATCATAAAGGTTTACCGCGTTTCAACGGGAGAAAATAACTGTACCCCTGTTGGGAATTTCAAGATAGTGAATAAGATCATAGACCCTGTATGGTATACAGAGAAGGCAATGGTGCCAGCGGAGAGTCCCGATAATGTGCTTGGTTCAAGATGGATGGGGTTTAACTTGCCGGGTTATGGCATTCATGGCACAGTCTCTCCGGAAAAGATAGGACAGCAGGCTACAAAGGGATGCGTAAGGATGATTAATGCTGAAGTAGAAGAGCTTTATAAGATAGTCCCTGTAGGCACTGAAGTTACGATAGTGGATTAAACGAGGAGATAATGTCCAGCATAGTATTGGATTTCGAAAGGCCCATATTAGAATTAGAGCGTAAGATAAATGAACTGAAATCTCTTGCTTCAGACGGAAGCATTGATCTTGAAGAGGAGATCAAGACTCTTGAGGCAAGGCTTGAGAAATTAAAAAAAGAAGTGTTCGAGGCTCTCACCCCATGGCAGAGAGTCCAGATAGCGAGGCATCCCAAGAGGCCGTACACAATGGATTATATAAATATGACAATGATGGATTTTGTTGAAATCCATGGCGACAGGATGTTCAGCGATGATAAAGCCATGATAGGCGGGTTTGCGAAGATTGATGGAGAGAAGGTGCTTGTTATAGGCCATCAAAAAGGCAGGGATACGAAAGAGAATATTATAAGGAGTTTTGGCAGCGCGCATCCTGAAGGATACCGCAAGGCAATAAGGCTGATGGAGCTTGCCAATAAATTTGATATTCCGATAGTTACTTTTATTGATACGCCCGGCGCATATCCAGGAATAGGGGCAGAGGAACGCGGCCAGGCAAATTCAATAGCTTATAATTTAAGGGAGATGATGCTTTTAAAAGTGCCTATAATTGTTGTTGTGATAGGAGAAGGCGGGAGCGGAGGGGCTCTTGGCATAGGAGTAGGCGACAGAGTCTATGTAATGGAAAATGCGTATTATTCTGTAATATCTCCTGAGGGCTGCGCTGCAATTCTTTGGAAAGACAGATTAAAGGCTCCTGAGGCAGCAGAGGTATTAAAACTTACCGCAAAAAATCTTCTTGGCCTAGGTCTTATTGATGAAGAAATCCCAGAGCCTCTAGGCGGAGCCCATAGGGATCCAGAAAAGGCAGCTCAGGCGATAAAAAAGGTTATTAAGAAAGCATTAAAGGAATTAAAATCAATCCCGAAAGAAGAGCTTCTAAAACTCCGCTACGAAAAATTCAGGAAGATGGGGGCTGTGGTATAATTGCCGGGGTGGCGGAATTGGCTGACGCGCACGACTCAAAATCGTGTGAGGTGACCCCTCGTGTGGGTTCAACTCCCACCCCCGGCACCATGAACCACTCGCTAAAAATTAGATGTTAAAAATAGTTTTTGCTTGAGTTCATGGCAAGCCAAATTCTTTTATTTTGCAGGAAACTAAAGATATATGGTGCGGAAGGAGGGAGTTTATTTAAGGGTTTTCGCATAACCCTAAATAGTACGGCAGATTAAGGCGTAAGTTGTTGATTTTATAGGAATTACCACTTCTTTCCAGATCTTACCAGAGTTAGCTGTGTCTTACCAGATTTACCCCTCAGCTCCTACAATATTACTACAATAATTCTTTAAGAGAACCCTGTTGCTAATCCGTATAAAGTGTATATACTTATTCATAAGTATTGATAGTTTATACGGAGTGCATTATTTTCAGAACTATGACAAGGGGCAAGATTTTTATTGACATATGGGAAAAGTGTGATATTTTAGATATGTATAAATGTTAATCGGTTGTTCCTCCAGGAGGTACTTTCTATGAACAGAAATACAGTAAGCGCCCTTAGCCAAAAAGAGGCTGAAATTGTCGCACGTTTATCGTATGAGGAAAAAAATATTGTAACAGCTAAAGAGCTAGATTCTTATTTGCCTGTAGATTTTCAGTACAGAAGGAAATTAGTTTATAGTCTTAAGAAAAAACGGATATTGATTACAATAAAAGGCGGAGTTTATATATTTGTGCCTTTAGAATCTGTGCCAACCGGACGCCGCGTCAGCGAATTTCTAATCCCGCCTATTTTCTTTCCCAAAAATAACTACTATGTCGGCTATTCAACGATGTTTAATTACTATAACTTTACCGATCAGCAGTTTCAGGCAGTGTATGTGCTAAATACGACACTTTCCAGGGAAAGAACAATCGCCGGATTATCTTTTAAATTTACAAAAATCCCTTCCAACAGGCTTTATGGGTTAGAGAAAATAAACATCAAAGGCGGAGAGGTTATTGTCAGCTCGAAGGAAAGGACACTGGTAGATCTGATTTACTATAATAAACCAGTGGGCGGTATTGAGGCGGCCATAGAGATATTTGGACGGTTTGTGAAAGAAAAGAAATGCGATATTAAGAAACTGATTGAATATACCATACGGTTTCCCAAAATTAAAACGAGAAAGCGAATAGGGCTTATTCTTGAAAAAGCAGGCGTATCTGATTCAATATTGAAGCCGCTTGAAAAAAGCGTAAAGAATACATCGCTGATTTCGTTTTCAAACTCCCGCAAAGGAACAAAAAATGAAAGATGGAGAGTCATTGTTAATCCACAAAGATAAAGACAAATTTCTTAAATTAGTAGATAGAACCGCAACGCTCACAGGTTTTTACGCGCCTCTCACGGAAAAGGATTATTATCTGACGCTCATTCTTTCGCGGATAAATGAACTTTCAGATAACCTGATTTTTAAAGGCGGGACATGCCTTAATAAGATTTACTATTCTTATTATCGTTTGAGCGAAGACTTGGACTTTAGTATCCGGCTGCCGGACTATACGACAACGCGCGGTAATAGGCGAAAATGCATTGAACCAATAAAAAATAATATCGAGGATTTTGCAAAGCAGCTTGATATGCGCATAGAAGGCGCCGAGAATGCGGGCCGCAACGAGTCAAAACAGTATGTTTATTACTTTGTGTATGACCCTGTGACAATGCCATCGGAGCAAACAGTTAAATTTGAGATCGGACTTCGCTTTAACCCTATTCTTGAAACAGAAATGCGGCTGGTTCAGCACAAATTTTTGCATCCGTTTACCGGTGAACCTTTATTTGACGGGGGAAAAGTTAATTGCCTGTCGCTTAATGAAATTGTTAGCGAGAAACTGCGCGCCGCGGCCCTTAGATTGACCATTGCTCCGCGCGACTTTTATGACCTCGATTTTATTTTGCGCAATGGCTTCGATTTGGAGGATAAAAAAGTTATGGAGCTCTTTAAAAAGAAGATCGAAGAAGATAACGGAGATACTGACCTTAAAAAGTACCGAGTCAATCTTGGCCGTTCGGATGCTGAAATCAAGGATATGCGCTCGAGAATCGAGAATGAATTATTTGATGTCTTGACTCCGAACGAACGTGAGAATTTTGACCTCGATACTGCTCTTAAAAGGATTAATAGAGCGATGGGAGCGTTTAAATGATAGTGTGAAGGGCAATGCGGAAGCGTTATTAGAGTTAGCCCGAGAATTTAATCTTAAAATATAAGAGCCGTAGCCGCGTTGTTTTTGTCCTTCGACGCGCTCGCCAATTGTAAAGATAGGGCTTGCTTGCTCAGGACAAATTCGCCAGAGGCAAATTCGGTGCGGAAGGAGGGATGGAATACGTAAAAACCCTGATTTACGCACAAATTTCATAACCCCTTAAAAAGTCAAAGTTTAATTACCTTTAGTTGCGTTCAGTTACTTCCAGTTACGTAGCTATTTTGGACAAGATTTTGACACTTTGCGTGCCAAAAGCGTGCCAGGATTTGCAAAGATTTTACTTGTATAAAAGTACTTTTTATGGTACAATTTATAACAAAAATAAATAAATCAAAATTAGCCTTATAACCAAAGGAAAAGCTGTTTTTTTGTCTAAATTATGATAAAGTTTAAAAAACCTTTCGCTATCAAGATAATATCAATCCTTTTAAGCATACTATTTTTATGCAATGCTTCGCTATGTGCTTATCCTGTTTCAAAAGATTTTTTGAGAGTACCCATCGGATACTATGAACGCCTACAAGAAACTGCAAAGGCTGCATATATTGAAGTTAAAACACAGGAAAAATTGTCCGAGATAGAAGAAGGACTGGACAAGATACTAAAAGATAGAAAACAGCCTTTGAGTGATTGGACAAGAGATAAGGTAATACGACTTAGCATGTTGCCGTTAATCAACAAGATAACAAGCGGATTTCTTAGAAATCTAGGAGATAAGCCTTCTCTAAGGCGCAATCTTTTTTTTGTCATGCCTTTTGTTAAATGGCTTTGTAAAAGATTTCTTTTAACTGTAAATATAGAAAATGAGACTAAATTTGAACCGGAGATGAATAAAATAGCAGCTTTTATTAAAGATAAGCATGGAAAAGGCATGAGTGTTAGCTTGGATAATGTCGGAGATGCTGCATTGTCTGAGGAATCAGCAGAAAATTATAAGCAGTTCTATATAAAAGTAATCAACTATCTGGGCAAAAGAGATGATATTGAGGAGATTAACCTATCTCTTAAGTTTTCTGCACTGTGCTATGAGTTTACTAAAGTTACAAAAGTCAAACATGCCTTAATAGATATTTTACGCGCAGCAAGTTCCATAAAAGGAAAGAGGGTATTTATACGCATTGATATGGAAGAATATGCGCTTAGAGACATAACAGTAGATATATTTAAAGAAGTGATTGAAGAAAATTCGGATTTGGCAATAGATGAAGAAGGGAATCTAAGATTAGGCCTTGTTATCCAGGGTTATTTGAGAGATTCAGAGGGAGTTTTTAGTGGACTTTTAGATTGGGCGAAAAAAATGAACTATCGTGTGCCTGTAAGGCTTGTTAAAGGAGCCTATGATAAATATGAGAAAGAAGAAGCCAGAAAACGCGGTGACAAAAGTCCAATCTTTAATTATAAAGTATCCACAGACGCCAATTATGAATTATTAAGCGAATTTCTCATTGTTCATAGAGAATATTTTCAACCTGTCTTTGCGACACATAATATAAGGTCTATAGCCAGGGTAATGGCATTAGCAGAATATTATGGGCTTGAAAAATCTGAGCTTGAGTTCCAGATGCTACTTGGGATGGGAGATGAGATAAAACGGGCTATAGTTGGCATGGGATACAGAATAAGGGAATATGTTCCTTCAGGGGCATTGGCAAGGGGGCTTAAATATTCTGGCAGGAGGTTTGCCGAGCTTTGCAATAAGGACAATGCCTTAACCAGGACATTGAAAGGAGACTATAGACACCTCAAGGAGAAACCACAATTTGCAGAAGGAGATTTACCTGCTGCTCAGCGCACGCAAGAATCTATGAAAATGTTAGAAGAAAAAGGAGCTGTTGTTATACTACCTGTTGGCATCAAAGCGTTAAAAGACGCCGCCGGCTTGCCATTGGTCAATTTTACTCTTTTTGGCGGTAATTGGAAAGAAAGGAAAGATATTACTACCGAAGAAGAGGCACGGGCTAAGGCAAGAGAATTTAAGAAAAAATTTGCCGAAGCACAAGGTCTAGAACAAGCGATAATTGTAATCTTTCCAGAAGCAAAATGGATTAAGGCAGTTGTTGAAGAGTTCGATGGGACTAATATTGTTGTTGGCGTACAATCTAAATTCTTCGGTGATTACGCTAATCCAAATGACTTTACTCCAGAAAATTTACAGGCAAAGATTGACGAAGTAGTTGCGATGGGCGCTAAATATGCCAATGTCGGTCACTCAATGCATAGAATAAAAGGTAAAGGTTTGAGTAACGAACAAGCTAATAAAATTATGAAAGCAATTTTAAAAGATGGCCGTCTTATTCCTTGGTATACAATTGAAGTATCTGGTGAAAGAGATGCCTTAGAGGAAATTAGAGATGGGATAAATATAGGGTTAGATGATATACCCGAAGACCAAGTTGTTAATTTCCCGATAACACCCGAACCAACAGCTTTGATTAGTACTAAAACAGGCACAGGAGTAGTGGATACAAACATTAAAGTTGATGCAGTAGCTACTGCTCATCTGTCCCGCTTAGTACTAGAGGCCTTAGAAAAAAAATATGGTCATTCAGTTACCGTAAATGTAGGTTACGGTGCAAGTGTAAAAGGCGAAAACGCAGAAGGGATATTTAGTAATGAAGAGATTAAGAACGCCTTAATAGGTGGCGCAAGTTTAGAGCCACAGGACTTTTTTGATACAGTTATAAATGGAATGAAAGGCGCAGAAAAAGTATCAAATGCCGCCAGTGTACATCGTCAGCTAAGAGAGGATATATAGGGCTTAATAGTAGTTTGTAGTTTTTAGATGGTCTGGATTAAATGAAAAGGCTATAATATAGCAGCCTATCAGAAAAGGAATACCATAGTAGTACGGTTATAATATCTATCCTGCCTCACAGTCATTATTTTTCCACCTTAACCCCAGAAAACATCAACGTTTAGTTACCTTTAGTTACGTTCAGTTACCTTCAGTTGCATATACATTTTAGCAGGATTTTGACACTTTGCGTGCCAGAAGCGTGCCAGGATTAGTTAGTTACCATATCTTGAATATCCCACTTTTATAGAGTATACTTTATATGATACAGGGTATTAAACTAAAAGCCTAAAAAAGGCTATTTTTTTATCCAGATTATGATAAAATTTAAAAAAGTTTTTAGTATTAAGGTCGTATCAGTAATAGTAGCTGCAACTTTCTTTTTGGGCTCAATAGCTTTTGGCATAGATTTATCTAATAAAGCTCACATTAGAACTCCCTCTATGGGAGATAACCAGAAAGGGAGAAATAGATTAAAAGAAGGATTAGATGCAATACTTAACCTTGATGGAGTAGTAGCGGAGAAAGAAATACAGAAGATATTGCAAGAGAATATAAAATATTTTGTTTTTGGCTATGACCCAGCTACAGGATTGCCTTATAACTATATGGATGTAGGTAAAAATGGAGCGATAATAGAACGAAAGTCAACTTGGATTTCTCCAACAGATGCCGGCCTATACTTAAATGTTCTTATAGCAGTTGCAAAGGGTGATATAGTTGCATCTGATTCAATGACTCCTGATGAGGCAATGAAAAGATTGCAATTGTTGATGCAGACCTTGAGGTCAATTAAGAAATCAAACGGTTTTTTTTACTATTATGATCTTAAAAATGGAGGAGCGGTAGTTTCTGATTTATATGGCAGGCTTATTTCTACGATTGATAATGGAAATCTTGCTGCATCATTAGCTGTATTAGTCGGGGCATTTCAGGATGGGCCTGATGAACAGAGGATTTTAGCGGATATGGCTAAGAAAATGCTAACTGCAATGGAATGGAATGAATTATATGACGCAGACAGAAAATTACTTATGGGAGGTTATTATACAGATGAAAATGGACAAATAAAAACGAGGCTTAAATGGTGTATTGACAGATCGTATAATGAAGGAAGAATTGCAGCTGTGATGGCTCTCTTAAGCGAAAAAGTGCCACTTAATGTGTGGTCTATGCTTGAGACAGTATATGGTTCTTATAGCTTTCCAGATGGCACAACAGTTGGGATAGTTAAAACATGGAATGGCAGTGCATTTCAGGCATGGTTACCGTTATTATTCTTTGATGAATTAAAATGGTCTCCACAGGGGTATGCAAAAGCACATAATAATTTTCTTGCAATACAGATAAATGAATCAGTAAAAAATGGGCTTAGTGGAGCACTTTTATCTTCTTGCTACAATCCTGATGGAGAATATCGCGAGAATGGGGTATCAGTTCTTGCCGAGAGCGAAAATAAGATAGACTTAGATGTTGGCACGCCTCATGCGACAGCTCTTGCTTCTTTGGTTAATCGTCATACATCATTAATACTATTTAAGTTACTTGACAGTAAATGGCCTGATCTAAAAGGACCCTTTGGTTATTATGAATCAGTAGATTTAGAAGGAAGAGTTTCAACAAGAATGACAGTTCTATCCCAGGGTATGCTTATTTTATCATTCGCTGGAAAAAATAGCCAGTATATGCAGGTATATCTTGAAACAATAAAAAAGCTAGCATTTATACAAAAGAGATATGGAGAAATGATATTTAAAATAGACGAACCTATACGTTATGTCTGGGATGTTTTGAAAAAAGTCAGAGACCAAATATAATAACCTATCTAAAAATACATCTCGTCTCACTTATCTCAAAGTAGTATCAAAAAATATAAGTTTTTGTGCCAGGAAAGTGTGCCAGAAATGGCTTGGAAGGCAATTTTATCGTCTCTAAAATATGAAGTTTGGTGCGGAAGGAGGGAGTCGAACCCTCAAGGCTTTACAGCCACAGGCTTCTGAGACCTGCGTGTCTGCCAGTTTCACCACTTCCGCATTAGTAGTGAAATAAGTATACATTTATTTAGCCTATCTGTCAATTACCTTGATTTATAGCGGATTTTTGGTATAATAAATTCCAGAATATGGAATATAATTCTGTAGTTACCAATAGGTCTGCCAGGCGGGATTTTTTTATAATCGAGACTCTAGAGGCAGGCCTTGAATTAATGGGTACAGAGGTAAAATCAATACGTTCTGGAAAAGCAAGTCTGGCTGAGAGTTTTGCAAAGGTTGAAGACGGCGAGATTTTTCTTTATCATATGCATGTAAGTCCTTACGAATATGATAGTAAAGAACAAGATGCTCTTAGACCAAAGAAACTGCTTTTACACAAAAAGCAGATAGAGTATTTATCAGGCCAGGTTTTGCAAAAACGTTTAGCCCTCATCCCATTAAAGACTTATTTTAAAAATGGGTTTGTAAAGGTAGAGCTTGGCCTGGCACAAGGCAAAAAGCAATACGATAAACGCGAGACAATAAAGAAAAGAGAATCAGATAGAGCTTTAGCAAGGGCAAAGAGAAGTAAATTGCAATAAACAAGTAGCGAAGTCAAATTTTGCTTTGCAAATTCGGGGGCGAAAGGTTTCGACTTTGATAGGCTTGGTAAGAGCAGCATGTTGAGGTTGCGAGGAGGCCTCATTAAACACCTTGCACAAATTAAACGCCAACTACAATGCAGTAGCTGAAGCGGAAGCGATCCTTGCTTCTAGCGAGGCGGTAGCTGTTGCCTAATTAGGCAACCCGTTTACAGGTCCAGCCTGCGGGATCTGATAAACGCCGTTAGCAGGCTGGTTCGCCAACTTTATGCTTTTTAGTGGCGGACGAGGAGCATAGAAAAGGCTATGTCCTGTATAATCCCGCTTATTGGAGAATGCAGGCCGAGACGGAAAAAGTAAGCTAAGCATGTAGATACTCTTATTGGGATATTGAAGGACGCGGATTCGAATTCCGCCGCCTCCACCACATTGACCAATTCGAAACTTTATCCCTGTCATCCAATAGGGCAAGGGTTTGAATCCTGGTGTGAGCCACGTAATAGGGCTTGAATTTTTTCTCACCGTCAACAATGCTATAAAAATCCTCATTACTATCAGAGACCGGCTCAAGCTGTACGGTTCCCAGAAGGGCTTTTAGAGCTAAAGCGGAAGAGCAGGTGTTTTTATCCAGTGTTTGATGGAGGTTTTCCAGCCTGTCTTTTATCCATTCTTTTGGGGGAGCCTTAAAGGTATTCTGCCTCTGGAATTCTAAGGATTTAATATCTTCTTTTAAATTCTCGCTTTTTATCTCTACTTCTTTTAACGCTTCGGATACGGCCTTTGAGAAATTACCCACTTTAATATAATTCAGGTAATTCCGCATTTCCTGGAGCACTTTCTCATTCTCAGACTTCTTTTTCTTGATAAGCTCAGGCACTTCATTCATGCCGGAGGACACCAGTTTTTCTACTTTCTCATAAACATAGCTTAAATTCTCCAAATTAAAAAATATTAAAAATATTTGAAAGAAAACCGCCTCTGGATGTGTCTATATTATAGGACATGAGATTGCTTCGGCCGCCAAAGGATTGACGGCCCGCAATGACAAACATGGAG
Organism: Candidatus Omnitrophota bacterium; assembly: GCA_003485765.1. Lineage (GTDB taxonomy): Bacteria > Omnitrophota > Gorgyraeia > Gorgyraeales > Gorgyraeaceae > UBA10183. Next base: position 27,292 of record DNHS01000035.1, read on the forward strand.
GCGGGTATGGGGGAGTTGGTTCCGGAAGAAGTGATTGAGCGGAAGATATTTATGATTCGTGGACATAAGGTAATGCTGGATAGGGACTTAGCAGAACTTTATGGGGTAGAAACAAGGGTTTTGAATCAAGCAGTTAGAAGAAACATAGACCATTTCCCAGAGGATTTTATGCTTTCTCTGACTAGAGAAGAAATATTGAACTTATCACAGATTGTGATAAGTTCAAAGATTAAGCATGCTCCTAGTGTTTTTGTTTTTACGGAACAAGGAGTGGCAATGCTTTCCAGTGTGCTCAATAGCAAAAGGGCTGTTCATGTCAATATTCAGATTATGAGGGCATTTGTTAAACTAAGACAGATTCTGTTTATGAATAAAGAACTTGCGCATAAACTGGCGGAACTCGAAAGAAAGATTGGAAAGCACGATGCTGATATACAGGCTATATTTGAGGCTATTCGCAGGCTTGCCGCGCCTCAGCCGGTAAAGTCGAAGCCTCAGATAGGCTTCAAATCTGATCCCGACTGGAAATCACCCTGAACTTGATTAATTGAAAATATGTGATATACTCTATTTACAATTAAATAGCGGTCCCGAGTTTGGAAGGGGTAAATCCCGGACATTAAAAAAGTAAAACCTTCATAGGAGAAATTCTTGTGAAGGTTTTTTGTATTTTAAAGGCCTTCAAGTCGTATGTTAGAAGGGGGAAGCTGCGACTTTAAAATAATTAAAACCTTCTTTGTTTAAATTTAGCAATAAAACAAAGGAGGCTATATGGCTATTGTGAAGTTAGTTAAAGTCCCGCTTGTAATTCTGGTATCTCTTGCCGCAACGTTTCTTTTCTCTATCAATATTTCTGCGTTTTCGACAAGTCAGTTTCCTTTAAATAAAGGGGATATATTGGTATACCAAGAAGAGCTGGTGGATCAGGGCTTGGTATATGACTTTGAGGTAGAGCATAAACCTATAAAAGGCTACATAGAATTTTATGAGATCTACAATAAGTACGCCAATGAAAAGGTAAGGGTCGGGAAAAGAAAAACCTTTCATAAAGAAAAGCTCTTATTAAAAGAAGAAGGCCTAAGGTATGGTTTTCCTTTAAAGGTAGGGTTAAAATGGGATGAAGAAAGTGATTTTAAACGAAATGACAATATGTATTGTTGGTATGTTGAAAAAATAGAAGACGTGACTGTTCCTGCAGGGACTTTCAAAGATTGTTTTAAGATAGTTTATGATACATGTCCGGATACTACCGCAGAATGGTATTATCCAGGCGTAGGCATTATCAAATACGAATATTGCCACCACGGAACTATAACTAATGAAACAAGAGAATTGATTAAGATTGTTAGAAAATGAGAATCCTGCGAAAGGTTTTTATTTTATGGCTTAGAATTGTAAACAAAAGGAGGATGTATGGAAGGGATTAAGGTTTTAAGAAGTACTCAGATAATTATTCTGGGAGTATGTTTTGTGGTGGCAACCATAGTATCTACAGTGATATTTTCGCAAGGACTTATTAAGATCAAAAAATTCTCAAGCGAGGTAATAAAAGTAACAGGCTCGGCTGAAAAAAATATCGTATCAGACTACATGGTGTGGACATCAAGTTTTTCAAGAAAAGATTTAAAGATGGTGGATGCTTTCAGCAAGCTAAAAGAAGATCTGGTTATGGTAAAAGAATATCTTTCCAATAACGGAGTAACGCAAGAAGAGCTTATTATATATCCAGTGGCTACCGAGGTGTTATATAAGAAGACTGAGAAAGGAACCAATACAAATGAAATTGAAGGCTATCGCCTGACTCAGGGCTTAGAAATGCGCTCCAAGGATGTTACAAAAACAACTGATATTTCGAGGCGGTCTACAGAGCTTATAGAAAAAGGCATAGAATTTATGTCTTATGCCCCGGAATATTTCTATACAAAACTTCCAGAACTTAAACTTGAAATGCTCGCAGAAGCAACTTCAAATGCCAAGAAAAGAGCCGAGCAGATGGCTGTTTCAACTGGCAACAAGATAGGTGTTATGCGTTCAGCCAGGATGGGAGTTTTCCAGATAACGCCTGTTAATTCTTTTGATGTATCTGATTATGGGTATAACGATACAAGTTCATTGGAGAAGAAAGTCAACGCCGTGGTAAATGTAGAATTTGCTATTTCGGAATAGTTGAAAAGGCACATTAATAGTTTATTGTAAGGTCAACTTCTATTGACACCCATAATCAAAAAGGGCTACAATAGGCATATATAAAGGAAACTTAAAATGCCTGCCTATACTTGTAATAATTGCATTAATCTTAAAACAAAGCTAATCACCAAAAAAGATATAAGTAATATTAATAAGAAAACGGTCCAAGGTGCTATTAAAAAGCACGATATCGAGTTTTTAGGCTTAATGTTTCCTTTTAACCTTACTGCTTATAAAAGAATAACTAAGTACGGTGAATGTAAAGCAATCTATTGCAGTGAACATATACTCCAAAGAGATCTTTATATTCATAAAGATAATTCTAATATAATTCCAGAGGTAAAGCCTTGCCCAAAGTACAAATAAAGAAATCATCGGATCAGGATAAGATTAAAAGGATCGCAGATTTATTAAGAGGCGCTAAAAGCGTTTTATTTATCACTGGAGCAGGCATATCAGCGGATTCCGGGCTTCCTACCTATAGAGGCATAAGCGGGCTATATAACGACAAGGCCACAGAAGATGGCATCTCGATAGAAATGGCTCTCGCAGGAGAGACCCTTGAAACAAAGCCGTACATTACCTGGAAATATCTTGCAAGGATAGAAGAAAAGTGCCGCGGCGCAAAGCCGAACCGGGCGCATGAAATCATAAAGGAAATGGAGCGTTATTTCGAAAGAGTCTGCGTATTCACTCAGAATATAGATGGCCTGCATCATAAGGCAGGTTCTAAAAATATCATAGATATACACGGGGACATGTATAAGCTGATCTGCCCGCATTGCATGTGGCGCAGAAGAATCAAGGATTATAGCGAGATAAGAATCCCGCCTGTTTGCCCTGAGTGCAATAAAATAGTCAGGCCGGAGGTAGTATTTTTCGGAGAGACATTGCCATATGACAAGTGCCAGATTTTACTAGAGGAACTGGAAAAAGGTTTTGATGTGTATTTTTCCATCGGCACCACAAGCGTATTTCATTATATAAGCCAGCCTATGGTGGACGCTAAGGCCAATGACCGGCCCACAATAGAAATCAACCCCGATCACACGCATATATCAGATATAGTGGACATAAAGCTCCCCCTTGGCGCAGCTGAGGCGATGGAAAAGATATGGAGTGAATATAAAAATTGTACATAGGAGATAACATATGAATCAATTAAGCAATGCAGGGCATGGTTCTATTTTTGAGAGTGTTAAAAAAGTCAATGATAACGGCGTTCAATATTGGCTTGCCAGAGATTTTCAAAGTATTTTGCAATATAGCAGTTGGGATAAGTTTTTAAACGTTATAGAAAAAGCCAAAGAAGCCTGTCGTAATTCAGGCCATAATTCCGAAGACCATTTTTCCCATGTGGTAAAAATGGTTCCTATTGGTTCCGGGGCGCAGAGAGAAACAGAAGATATTAAACTATCTCGTTATACCTGTTATCTTATTATCCAAAATGCCGATCCTGCCAAAGAAATCGTTGCTTTGGGCCAGACTTATTTTGCTGTGCAGACCCGCAGGCAAGAGTTGTCCGACGAATTCGGCAAGTTTGAAAGCGATGAAGAAAAACGATTATTTCTTCGTCAACAGATGAAAGAGCATAACAGGTACTTGGCATCAGCGGCTAAAGAGGCAGGCGTTGTCAAGCCGCTTGACTATGCTATATTTCATGCGCTCGCTTGGGACAGTCCCCTTTTTTATTGAGATTGGCCGAACTCAGTTGAGTTCGGCACTTCCTCGGACATTACGTCCTCGGTCGCTTTCTTTACGGTTTTGGGATCAATGCCTAGAATTTTGCCTATCTTTAGATATGACATACCCAATAAGTGTAATTCGGTTGCTTTTTGAGTTAATTTCTGGTATAAATGAGGGTGTTTAACAGGGAGTATTTTTATATGGGCCAGTATCTCAGCCATGTTTCGAATTGGTTGTGACCGGGTCCACCACGTGAAAGTTTGTGGTTACAGATTTGCCAGGAGGTTATATAATATTTAATGGTAATGGAGACGATAGGCAAATGAATAGATGTTTTAAAATCTTAGGCAATGGTCAGATTTGGGATGTAAAGGGCATATTATCCTCAGCTCCCCAAAAGACCTTTGAGGATCTGTTTAGCGGCCGCGCCTTAGGCCAGATGGCGCGAGAATTTGATCAAAGTTTACCTTCCGATAAGAAAATTTTTTCCAATTTTAAAGAAAATAGCAAAATTACAGGACTTTCAGTAACTAATGCATTATTGAGCAAAGATAAAAATGCGGCCGGGAAAGCTCTGGTTTTACTTAGGCAGTTAGCCAAAAATGCCGCCAAAGGGATTGAGGTTTTAACCAAAGGGAAAGGATGTAAACCAGATTGGCCGAATAAAGAAAGAAATTACTGGAAAAATCTGGATGTTATTATAATAGGCGGAGGCGTATCTGAGAACACAACAGGCAAGGTATTAGTTGAATTAATAAAAATATATTTATCAAGCAGAGACTTGCAGGATATTGAAGTATATCAGGCTAAATTTCCAGGAAAAGAGGCTGGGTTCTTAGGCGCGGTGGCGAATATTCGCGGCTTAGTTTGTAAGGAGGCAAAGAAGAAAAAGCTAAGGAAAATATCTGCTATTGGCATAGATTTGGGGAGAGATGAGATAGGCGTAGGTTTGATGGCTATAAATCTTAATGGGGAGAATATTATTTTAAGGCGCGGAACATATCTTGGGCTTTTCCAGCATTCAGTCAAAACTCCTTATCATTTTCAACGTAAAGGCTTTTTGGATTCACGAAAAAGTTATAGTAAGAAAGAATACGCTATGGGCAAGGATATCCGCAGACTGATCCTGGAAAAGATAGCTGATTTAATTGTCTTGGCCCAAGCTAAAGCCATGGACGCCGGCTTGCAAATCTCGCGGCATATAGCAGTGTCTGTCCCCGGTTCTACCGGTTCTACCAGTAATGGATACATTGTCAATTCTACAGATTATTTACCTTTTTTTAGGAAAAAAGATGGGTTTAATTTTAGCCATACCCTTGAAGGGCTGTTAGTCAGGAAAGGCATAAAGGGTTATCATGTCCATATAATAAACGATGGCATTGCTGCCGGCATTGCCAATGTATGCTTTGGCCCCTTTAAGACAAAGGGGGAGAAATTTGCTTTTTTTGGGGTTGGCTCAGGCCTGGCTGGATGTGTTGGATTATTGTAAAAATTTCCACCACTCTAATGTTACAAAACAAGTCATACTCGTTTTGTAACATTAGCAAAAAATGAACTTATATGCGCTTGACAAATCATTTTGAAAGTATTATAATTCTTCTATTTACATAAAGTCTACTGGAATAGAGCTGATACAGAGTGGCTAAATATTGCGTAATGAAAACAGCGCGCACAAAGAAAGGAAATAAGACATGAAAGCAAGCAAGTATCCTATATGCAAGCGGTATGAGGGGAATCCCATCTTAACAGGTAAGGATTTCCCAGTTGAAGCCGATATTAAAAATGTTTTTAATTCAGGCATCGTGAAATACAATGGTATTTATATGATGGTTTGCCGGGTGGAGGATTCCGCTTTGTTTGACTGTTTTTGGATTGCGGAAAGCAAGGACGGTTATCATTTTAAGCCGCGGCCAAAGCCGATAGATATGCCCTATGATAATCCGAAGTTTAAGAAGTATGCCGAATCCATGATTTATGATCCGCGCGTGACAAAAATCGGGAATGTATATTATATGGTCCATGCTGCGCACTCCGGCCACACCTGCCGGCTGAGCCTAATGAAGACAGAGGACTTTAAGAAATTTAAATGGATGGGATTTATTTCCGAAACAGATAATCGCAACGGGGTGCTTTTTCCTGAGAAGATCAACGGATTGTACGGTCGCCTTGATCGGCCCAATACTGGATGCGATACCGGGGATATCTGGGTGTCTTATTCTCCGGATCTGATCTTTTGGGGAAAGAGTGAATGCGTGTTCAGGAACTATGAGGGGGTTCGCTGGGCCTGGACAAAAATCGGACCTGGAGCCGCTCCTATTAAAACATCCGAGGGATGGCTGACTATTTTTCACGGGGTGCGCACTCAATGCAGAGCGCATTTTGTTTATCAATTGGGTGTTTGTCTTTTGGATTTGAAAGATCCGTCAAAAGTTAGGGCTATGGCTGACGAAGCAATCTTGATTCCCGAGGAGCAATACGAGCTTGTTGGACAAACTCCCAGCGTGGTGTTTACCTGCGGGGCTGTGGTGGAGGATAACGGCGAGGTTAAACTTTATTACGGCGGAGCTGATACGGTTCAATGCGTGGCTACCACAAGTTTAGAGCGGCTTATCAAGGCATGTTATGCCGGAAAGAGATATCACGGTTTTCGTTAAGATTGCTTTACAAAAAGGAAAAAAGGGGGAAAGCAATGCAAGAAGCTAATATTGTTAATGGGAAGAAACCTCTGAGGGATCGTCTTCCGGTTTCGACGAAGATGGCCTATAGTCTTGGCACGGCAGTCGATATGTGGGGCCTCTGGTTGTACCCGGCTGTTGCTTTTGCGGTTTTTAATATGTATTTGGGTATTGAACCATGGCTGGTGGGTTTGGGGATTACATTGATCCGAGTCTGGGATGCCTTTATCGATCCTGTGGTGGGGTGGTTATCCGATAATTTACGTACCAAATGGGGCCGTCGGCGTCCTTTTATTTTGATCTCAGGTATTTTAGCAGGACTGTGCCTGCCGGTTTTGTTTTTGGTGTCGCCGTCCTGGGTGGAGATAAGATTCCTTGGCGTGTCCGTGGTGTTTTGGTACATGGTAGTGTCTACCATGGTCTATATGCCCATAGTCAGCGCTTTTACCATACCTTACTACAGTTTGGGCGCGGAAATGACGCCTGATTATGAAGAGCGCACCTCTATCATGTCCTATCGCAGTATGGCCCAAAAGATTTCAGAATTGGGCAATTTTTATGCTTTGCGGTTTACAAACCTGGCATGGTTCCTTATTCCGGGAACAGGACAAAAGAATACTCTTTTGGGGATGCAGGTATACACATCAATATTGGGAGTGGTAATGGCTATTTTTGCCATAACCATTTTCTTCAAGGTTAAAGAACGCTACTATGAGAAAGTGGTAGTGAAGGTTACCAAGAAAATTTCCATTCTGAGTGGCTTGGGCGAGACTCTTAGGTGCCATCCGTTCCGTCAGATGATGGTTATGGGAGGCGCTTTTACTTTGGGCACGAGCATGGTGGGCTCACTTGGTTACTACGCCACGGTTTTTTATGTAGCTGGCGGCGACAAAATTATCGGAGATAATTGGCAGTTTTGGATGGGTGTGGCTTTTATGCTAGGCGGCCTTATAGGGGTTCCCCTGCATGCTGCTCTGTCGCATCGTATCGGCAAACGCGAGGCAGCAGTGTCAGCCTGCGTCATAGGCATATGTGGTTACGCTGGTTCCTGGTTCTTGTATACGCCGGCGATTATGTGGCTGCAAACAATCTCTTCGGGCTTGATGGGAATGGCTTCGGCATCTCTGTGGATGCTGCATAGTTCTATAGGCGCCGACATTATTGACTACGATGAGCTCAATACGGGGAAAAGAAGGGAAGGTTCTTTTACTGCCTGCGCTTCCTATATTCTTAAACTGGGGAATTCATTCGGGTATTATTTTTCCGGCCTTATTTTGACATGGGCGGGTTTTACCTGGCAGCTTAAGGCGCAGGCGCCTCAGACCCTATTCTGGATCCGCTTCAGCCTGGCTTCTTTGCCAGTAGCGGGCCTGATCGTAGCTATTATTTTTGTTTTGCGTGTGCCGCTCACAAGACAAAAATCCGAGGAGATACGAAGACAACTCGAAGGCCGCAGAGGCACGGTGTAAGTAACTGCTCTGTAAAAACTGTAAAAGGTGTAAAAGGGGACGTGTCAGAAAGGGACACTTTAACTAAATAACCTGTCCCTTTCTGACACGTCCCTCATGGGGGAGCTTTGAAATTTAGAGTAGGCTTGATTGGATGCGGCAATATATTCTCTGTGCATGCGGAATCGCTGGTAAATACCCCTGGCGTGGAACTAGCTTCTGTCTGCGATATCAATCTTAGCCGCGCTAGTAAAGCAGCAAAGAAATATAAATGCCATTTCTATACAGATTATAACAGGATGTTTAAAGAAGAGAAGCTTGACTCAGTTCATATCCTGACACCTCATTATCTGCACCCTCCAATGACAATCCGCGCCTTAAAAAATAAAATAAATGTGCTTACGGAAAAACCTATTTCAATTGATCCTAAAGATGCAGAAAAGATGATCAAAGCTGCCAAAGATAATAAGGTAAGGTTGGGGGTAATCTTTCAGAATAGGTATAATCCCGGTTCGCAGCTTGTGAAAAAAAATTTACTTAACGGGAAGCTTGGAAAGGTCAAGGCGGTGAAGCTTTTTGTAACTTATCATAAGCCAGACAGTTACTATAAGACCAGCAATTGGAAAGGAAGGCTTGATAAAGAAGGCGGCGGAGTGCTGATTGATCAGGCAATACATTTTATTGATGTCTTAAGGTGGCTTATTGACGATAAGGTAGATTATGTTGAGGCAAATACTAGCCGAAGGATGCATAAACTAATTGAAGTTGAGGATTTAGCAGAAGGCGTGATTAAGTTTAAGAAGGGCGCTTATATATGTTTTTATCTGATGAATTTTTATTCGTTTGACGCTGATCCAGAAATTGAGATAGACTGCGAAAATGGAAGAGCTAAGATAATTAAAGATTCCGCAAGGATTAGCTTTTATAATGGCAAAGAACTTAAGGCAGGGCCAAAGCCGCGCGAATATATTGATTATGGAGAAAATAGGAAAGATTACTGGGGGGTTTGCCATTGGATACAGATAAAGGAGTTTTATAAGGCTCTTAGGGAAAATCGCGAGCCAGAGGTAAACGGAGAAGAAGCGCTTAAGACACAAAGAATAGTATGGAATATTTATAAAGCAGCGCGAGAAAGGAGACGCGTTAGATCATGATTAAGGTAGGGATAATTGGCTGCGGGAAGATTACTGAAAGGGCAAGCTTGCCAAACTTGGTGAATTATAATGATAAATGCGAGGTTGTATGTTTATGCGATGTGATTAAGAAACGAGCTGAAAATTTGGCAGGGAAATTTGGCCTGGAGAAAGTTGATATTATTGAAAATTGGAAAAATTTGGTTACCAGAAAAGATATAGATGTTGTTTTTGTGAATACCCCAAATTATTTGCATGAAAAAATGGCCATAGGAGCGGCTAACAACAAGAAGCATATCCTTGTTGAGAAGCCAATCACTATTTCTCTAAAAGCAGTAAATAATATGATCAAGGCTGTAGAAAAGGCCGGGGTTTTTTTAATGGTAGAGCAGACTCAAAGATTTGACCCGATCCATCAGGCTGCTAAAAAAGTTATTTCTTCAGGCGTATTAGGCAAGATTCATAATATTAAAGGAAGGATTGGCCATGCTGGGCCAGAATACTGGTCACAAGGCAAAAGCGGTTGGTATTATGAAAAGAAAAAATCCGGCGGCGGATGCATGGTTGATATAGGGGTTCATATTGCTGATTTAATACGATGGTTTAAAGATAAGAAGGTAGTTGAACTTTTTGCGACTATACAGACCCTGGAGAAAAAACTGCCTGTAGATGATAACGCTACTGTGCTATTAAGATTTGAGGATGGGACAAAGGGCGAATTTGAATGCAGCTGGACAACCAGGCCTTATGAAGTGTTAACTTATGTTTATGGCCAAAAAGGAAAGATGACTACCAGCATAGGCAGCGCCCGTCCTGCAGTCCTGACCCTGGTAAAGACAGGCGTAGGCGAAGACCCTAACTGCGCGTTTAAAGAAGAAAATCTTGAGATTGGGTCTGGCGGCGGATGGGACAATGCAATTCATTATTTTATTGACTGTATCCAGAAAAATCAGAAACCATTTGTCTCAGCTCATGAAGGCAAAGAAACGCTTAAACTGATCGTTGCAGCTTATGAGTCGAATAAACGGGGCAAGTGGGTAAAGATAAACTAAAGAAGAGCCGAAATGAAACTAGGTTTATGCAGTTGGTCATACCACAGGTCATTAGAATCCGGTAAATTGGATTTTACCGGATTATTAAAGATTTGCGCAAAGGAGTTAAAATTAGGCGGGATTGACATTATTGCTGACCATTTGCCAAAGATAGATAAGAAGTCATTGATTACGTACAAGAAGATGGCGACAGATTTGCGTTTGACCATCGCGTGCCTTTCTCCGGGCAACGATTTTGGAAAACCCACCCCTGAAGAGAGAAAAAAAGAGGTGCAGTCAGTTAAAGACTGGCTTGACGCAGGTTATATTTTAGGCGCGCCAGTTTTGAGGATATTTTCCGGCTGGCCATTACCTTATGAAGATAAGGAAAAGATCTGGCCGGCAATGGTGGATTGCATTAGAGAATGCGAGAAGAAAGCTAAAGAGACAGGTATAGTTTTGGCGATTGAGCCGCATAATAACGGTGGTTTCCTCCCTACTTCTAAAGATACCTTAAGGTTGATAAAAGAGATTAACTCAGAATGGGTAGGGATTAATCTAGACACAGGCAATTATCAGGATGCGGATAATTATAAAGGGATAGAGGATACGATTATGTATGCGCCTCATATGCACGCAAAGGTGCATCATATTAGCGATGATTGCAAAGAGCTTGAATTTGATTACGATCGGATATTCAGTATCTTAAAGAAAACAGATTATAGAGGATTTTTTTCTTTAGAATTTGAAGGGCAGGATATGAACCATCAGGATGAGATGATCGATACCCCGAAGGCAGCGGAGATGCTAAAAAGATATGCCAGAAAATATGAAATCTAAAGATGGTGTAGTAAAAACCTTAATAGAACAGAAGCATTCATATCTTTTTATTGCGCCTGCAGTTATATTATTCTGTATATTTGTATTTATCCCGGTTCTTGCTTCTTTTTTCCTGAGTTTTACTAAATATAATATTCTTACTCATTCGCGCTGGGTAGGACTGGATAATTATTATCAGATATTTTTTCATGATCCCCGCTTCTGGAAAGCCTTGCGCAACACTGTTGTCTATACGCTTGGAGTGGTGCCGTTAAGCATCTCGATAGCTCTGTCATTAGCAGTAGCGATTGATCAGAAAATAAAGTTTAAGAATTTTTATAAGTCGATGTTTTTTATGCCTATCATAACCTCAGTTATCGCTTATTCAATAATCTGGAGATGGCTTTTTGCAGGAGAGAAGTACGGATTAATTAATCACTTGCTGATAAAGATTGGTTCAAGGCCTGTTGACTGGCTGATAAACCCAAACTCTATACTTCCAACAATTATGATTGTAGCTATTTGGGGTGGATTGGGATATAATATGTTTATCCTTCTTGCTGGCTTACAGACAATCCCGCAGGTTTTCTATGATGCTGCTGAGGTTGATGGGGCAAGCAGCTGGCAAAAATTCTGGTATGTCACCCTTCCTTTATTGCGGCCGACATTGCTTTTTGTATTAATAATGTCGGTTATTAATTCTTTCCAGGTTTTTGAACAGGCATATATCATGACTGCCGGCACAAGCGAAGGGGTGGGAGGAGTTTTAGATTCTGCTTTAACATTGGTTTCTTATCTTTATGAAAAGGGGTTTCAAAGGTTTGAAATGGGCTATGCCTCGGCCTTGGCTTATATTTTGTTCGGCATTATATTTTTAGTCACTTTAATTAACATTAGGTTGGTCAATACGCGGCGGGTTGAATACTGATGAATATAACTTCAATTAAAACACAGAGAAGCTTCGTAAGTTTGATTATTTATACATTTCTTACTCTTGGGGCTTTGACTATGATTATGCCTTATATCTGGATGCTCGTGACTTCAATTAAACCTATAGGAGAGATTCAGACATATCCGCCGTCCTTTTTGGTGCGCCATCCTACGCTTAAGCCTTATTTGGAATTGTTCCATCTTTTGCCAATGGGGCGCTACTTATTTAATAGTCTTTTTATAGCATCTATTGTAGCGGCTTGTAACGCATTTTTTTGTTCTTTAGCCGGTTATGCATTCGCTAAGCATATTTTCCCAGGAAGGGATAAGATATTTCTACTGTTATTAAGCGCTATAATGATCCCTTATCAGGTAAACCTTATCCCATGTTATATTATTGTAAAGAACCTGGGCTGGCTTAATAGTTTTTATGCGCTTATTATACCTAATTTAGCTATGGCCTTTGGCGTATTCTTGTGCAGGCAATATATTATGAGTATCCCTAATGACCTTATTGATGCTGCCAAGATTGACGGGTGCAGCGAGTTTATGATTTATCGTATAATAATTTTTCCGTTGATTAAACCGGCCTTGGCAACATTGACTATATTTACATTCTTGTCCCAATGGAATTCTTTTGTGTGGCCGCTTATTGTAATTCATAATAACTCTATGCGCACGGTTCCTCTGGCTTTATCGGTTTTAAACAGCCAGTTTGGGTCGAATTTTGCAATGGTTATAGTAGCTGCAACCGTAGCTACTATGCCGGTTTTGATAGTATTTTTATTCCTTCAGAAATACATTATCCAGGGCATAACCATGACGGGGTTGAAAGGATAAAAAATGAAGTTTCTTATTTTAAGTTTACTATTCGCGTTTTCTTCTATAAATATGGCTTCTTGCAGCCAGGGAAACGATACTACGCTTTGTCCGGTAGAAGATAAGAGTTCTAGCGAGGTTTATCTTGCAGTTGATTCAGCTGATGTCTCTTCCTTTGACGCTACCCCTGACTGGGCGCCGCCGCAAGAGCCAAAGGCGCTGGTAGATGGAAATTTTTTGACCAGGTGGGCATCTGACTATAAAGATGATCAATGGGTAATTTTAGATTTTGGCAAATCAAAAGTTATCACAAAGATTGCAATATACTGGGAAGCAGCTTATGCTATTGATTATGATATTTTGATATCCAAAGATAAAGAGAACTGGGAAAACTTATTGTCTTTAAAAGACAGTGACGGCGGCATTGATAAATTAGAATTTTCGCCTGTGGAAACAAGATATGTCAAAATAATAGGACGAAAGAGAGTTAATTCTACCTGGGGAATCTCTGTGTGGGAAGTTTTATGTTTTGGCCCAGAAAACAAAAATCCTGAAGACAAGCCCTTGATTTTTGTTTATCCTAAATTAGCGGATAAGCTGGAGCTGAAAGATACGCAGGGAGCTGTGCCGCAGGCTGAAAAACCACAGGCTGAAAAACCGCTAGCCTCGCCCGGGGCTTTGTTATTGAGCGAGCTGCAAAAAGGAGTGGTTTATACGTCATGGGGCAAGACTGAATTGGGCACAGAGGCGTCGGATCAAACCCTGGAATATCTCAAGGAATCAGGGGTGCGCTATGTGTCAATTATGATAATTTGGTCGCAGGCAAGTATTAATGAAAAAACAGTGTCTCCCGACGACAAAGATACACCTGACGATATGGCGTTAGTCCATGCCATAAATAAAGCGCATAGTTTAGGAATGAAGGTCATGCTTAAGCCTCATGTAGAAGTGAAGAGCGGTGAGTGGCGAGGGGAGATTGTTCCTTCAGAGGAGTGGTTTGCCAGTTACAGTAATTACATAATTCGTTACGCGGCCATGGCAGAGCAATATCATGTAGAAGCCTTTTCGATAGGAACAGAGTTAGCAAATACAACTTATTCAGAGTGGCAGAGCTACTGGGAGTCTATTATTAAAGAAGTGAGAAAAAATTACTCTGGCCGCCTTGTTTATGGCGCGAATTGGAATGAATATAAAACTGTTGGTTTTTGGGATAAGTTAGATTTTATAGGCATGAGCGCGTATTTTCCGCTGACAATAAAGAAGGATCCTACAAAGGAAGAATTGGCTGCCGGATGGAAGGATCATTGCGAGGATATAGGAAAATGGCTTAGTAGCCAAGGGTTGGATAAACCAGTGATATTTACTGAGGTTGGTTATTGTAGCGCTGATGGGACAAACACCAAACCATGGTCATTTGCTAATGTATCTGAAGAATCAGTTGATCAGGGAGAACAGGCAGACAGCTTAGAGGCAATGCTTATAGTCTGCTTTCAATACCCATGGTTTAAGGGATTTTATTTGTGGAACTATTTTCCTCAGGAGAGATGGTCTCCTTTGGGATATACAATTCGCGGCAAATTGGCCGAGGATGTTTTTAAGAAGTGGTTAAAAAACATTGGCAGATAATTCAGTGTGCCAATAAATATCAGGAGGCGGCGAAAATGAAGATAGGAATTTGTTTGTTGTTAGTAGTAAGTAGTTTATTTCTGGTCGCAAATATAGGCTTTTGCAATGAGGAGGTCATCTTTGGTTTTGAAAAAGATACTTCTGGCTGGGAGATTCCTGATTGGTGTTTTGAGGATAATAGTTATAAAGGAGTCAACGTCTCTGTTTCAAAAACATTTGCCAAAGAAGGCGTTTCTGCATTAACATTGATGTGCGATTTTCCAGGCGGCGCAAAATGGGCGGCAGCTTATGTCGAGGTCCAGAAATATTTTGACTGGACAGCCTATAAGGCTGTATCCATTGATGTGTTTTTGCCAAGCGAAGCGCCTGTTGGTTTAAAGGCAAAGATGATCTTGACTATCGGTGAAGATTGGGCGTGGACAGAAATGGCTAATTCGACCAGCCTGGTTCCTGGAAAGTGGACTACGGTTACAGCGGCCATTGTCCCCGGCAGTATTGATTGGAGAGCCGCAAAGATTCTTGATAAATTCCGAGTTGATGTAAGAAAATTAGGAATAAGGATTGAGTCAAATAAAGCTGCCTATAGCGGGCCAGTCTATATAGATAATGCGCGATTAGAAGTTAAATAAAAATACAGGTTATGGGAGGCGGAGAGAGTTTATGGCTAAAAAGAGTCTTTTTTACATTTTTATCGGCGCAATAATTGTTGTGGTTTTAGGTTTTATAGCCGGGATTATTATCCATAATAAGCCTGTTGGACTTAACAATGAGCCTATTGAACCCGGCGTAGTTTCAATCCCGAAAACAGGCCTTTATAGCGAAGAGGCCATCTTTGGTTTTGAAAAAGACGCTTCCGGCTGGGAGATACCTGATTGGTGTTTTAAGGATGATAGTTATAAAGGAGTCAATGTCTCTGTTTCAGAAACATTTGCCAAAGAAGGCGTTTCTTCCTTGGCATTGATGTGCGATTTTCCAGGTGAAAAATGGGCAACAGCTTATGTTGAAGTCCAGAAATATTTTGACTGGACAGCCTATAAAGCTGTATCTATTGATGTGTTTTTACCAAGCGAAGCGCCTGTTGGTTTAAAGGCAAAGATGATCTTGACTGTGGGGAAAGATTGGACATGGACGGAAATGACTAATTCGATCAGTCTTGTTCCTGGGAAGTGGACTACGATTACAGCAAGCATTGTCCCTGGCAGTATTGACTGGAGAGGCGCAAAAGTCCTTGATGAATTTCGAGCTGATGTAAAAAAGCTGGGAGTAAGGATTGAGTCGAACAAAGCTGCTTATAGCTCGCCGGTTTATATAGATAACGTACGCTTAGAAGTTAAATAAAAATACAAATTATGGGAGGAGCAGAGAGAGCTTATGTCTAAGAGGAATTTTTTTTACATTTTTATCGGCGCAATAATTGTTGTGATTTTGGGTTTTATAGCCGGTAATAAGTTTTTTAAAACCAGTACAGCTTTATCTAGATTTGAATTTCAAAAGGGAATGACTTATGCTGCCTGGACAAAACACGGTTATGGCAATGTCAGTTCAATAAAATCTATGGGGGAGTTGGTTTCTCTGGGGGTGAAATGGACTGCCTTAGTTACTACGTGGTATCAGGATAAAGCTGATTCTACAGAAATTCATCCTTTAAATGAAAAGACCCCGTCGGATAAAGACCTGATATTTTCTATTCAGAAACTGCATGAATCCGGCATTAAGGTTATGCTTAAGCCTCATCTTGACATTATTGTTGCTTCCGATGGCAAATGGAGGGCCGACATTGAATTTGCCGGACTTGATGACTGGAAGAAGTGGTTTGAGAGCTATGGCGAATTTATTCTCCATTATGCGCGTTTAGCGCAAGAAGAGAAAGTCGAATTATTTTGCATTGGGACAGAACTTAGCAGTACTACTCTTAACCAACCTGACCTATGGAGAGATTTAATAAATAAGGTAAGGAGAGTATATAAAGGGCGCCTGACATACGCTGCGAATTGGTACGAAGAGTTTGAAGGAATTAGGTTTTGGAATGATTTAGATTATGCGGGAATTGATGCGTATTTTCCTTTATCTACTTCTCCCGCTCCAACCAAGAGCGAATTAAAAGACGCTTGGAAAAGCTGGCTAGAGAACATACGTTATTGGCAGGAGCTTATAAAGAAACCAGTTATTTTTACTGAAGTTGGATATAAGAGTTCTCAAGGCGCAGCCGGGGAGCCATGGCAGCACGATCCAGCCGGAAGCGTAGATTTGCAGTTACAGGCTGATTGTTACGAGGCGCTGTTGGAGACCTTTTGGGATGAACCGTGGTTCTACGGAGTATACTGGTGGTATTGGGGGGATAATCCAAACATGGGCGGAGAAACTCACCGCGGTTTTATACCTCAGAATAAGCCGGCGGAAGAAGTGGTTGGAAAATGGTATAATAAGTCAGTTCCACAAAAGAACTAGCAAGCCATAGAATATGAAATACGGATATTTTGACGAGAAAAACAAAGAATACGTAATTACGCAGCCAGATACGCCTACCCCTTGGATAAATTATCTGGGTTTAGAGGAATATTGCGCAATTGTTTCTAATACTGGCGGCGGCTATAGTTTTAATAAAGATCCTCGCGATAAACGAATCTTGCGCTATCGTTATAATAACGTGCCTGTAGACCGGCCAGGCAGGTATATTTATATTCGCGATGAAGCGACAGGCGAATTTTGGTCCTGTTCCTGGCAGCCAGTAATAAAACCTCTTAGCAAATACAAGTATGAATGCCGTCATGGATTAGGTTATACCAGGATAAGCTCCGCATATGAAAATATAGAGAGCGAGGTTACCTATTTTGTTCCAGAAAAAGGGAGCCTGGAAATTTGGACCTTGGGCCTGAAAAATTTAAGTAAATCGCCAAGAAGTTTGACTATTTTTTCTTATGTTGAATTTTGCCTATGGCAGGCAATAGCTGATTCCAATGATTTTCAGTATACTTTAAATATTGCCAATTGCTTAAACGAGAACGGCATAATCTATCATTTAACCAATTATTATCCAAAGGCAGGGTTATCATCTCTAGCTTATTTTGGCGTGAATTGTAAAACGCAAGGATTTGATTGTGATCGCGAGAAATTCATAGGCCCTTACCGCAGTGAATCTAACCCTCTTGCAGTAGAAAGAGGAGCTTCTTTTAATTCCAGGGCCTTAGGCGGAAATCCAATCGGTTCGCATTCATTCCGAATAGAACTTGAACCAGGTAAATGCGGCAAGGATCTAATATTTGTTCTCGGAGTTGGGCAGACTAAACAAGAAGGCAAAAAGAATATCGCTAAATTTAGTAACCCAGAAACGGCAGGGAAGGAGCTAGACAAGATCAAAACAAACTGGCGGGCTTATCTTGATAGTTTCTGTCTTATGAGCCCGTACAAAGATTTAAACACTATGATAAATACGTGGAATGCCTACCAGTGCCGCATAACCTTTAACTGGTCGCGTTCCGCTTCTTATTATGAGTCAGGCATTGGCCGAGGTATGGGTTTTCGCGATTCAAATCAAGATTGTTTGGGTGTTTTACATTGTATTCCAGATAAGGTAAAACAGAGGATTAAAGATTTAGCCGGCAATCAATTTAAAAATGGCAGCGCTTTTCATCAGTATTTTCCTTTAACTAAAAAAGGAGACAAAAGCGGTTATTCTGATGACCATTTATGGTTGATTCTTTCCACTACAAGCTATATTAAGGAAACCGGCGATGTGGATTTTTTAAGCGAGAAGACGCCTTTTGCCGATGGAGATACTGATACGCTTTACAATCATCTAACTAGAGCGATTGATTATTCCTTTAAACATATAGGCCAGCATAATCTGCCGCTGATGGGCTATGCAGATTGGAATGACTGCCTTAATAATATGGGCCCAGGCGCAGAGAGCGTTTGGGTTGGGCAATTCTTATGTTTTGCTTGTAAAGAAATGGCTAAATTAGCAGAATTTATTAATAAGAAGGGGGATGTTTTAAAATTTGAGAATTTAGCTTCAACGATGGCAGATACGATTAACCGCGCTGCTTGGGATGGTAACTGGTATATCCGCGCCTTTAACACAAAAGGCAGGCCAGTTGGTTCATCCAAATGCCGCGAAGGCAAGATTTATCTTAATTCTCAGTCGTGGGCAGTATTGGCGGGGATTGCTTCTAGAGAGAGGTTGATTAGGTGCATGGATATGGCGGCAAAAAATCTCGATACTAAATATGGGATAATGCTTCTTAGTCCGCCCTACAAGACCTTTGATCCGCATGTTGGAGCAATCGGCACATTTGCTCCTGGATTAAAAGAGAATGGCGGTATTTTCTGCCATGCCAATCCTTGGGCTGTCATTGCAGAGGTCATGTTAGGCAGGGCAGAGAAGGCATTAGATTATTATAAAAAGATAGCCCCTACTACGCATAACGAAATTGCGGAAGTTCATGGTACCGAGCCCTATGTCTATTCTCAGTTTATCGCTGGCAGGGACAGCTCAGAGTTTGGGCGCGCAAAAAATTCATGGCTGACTGGTTCAGCAACATGGAATTTTATCGCTGCTACGTGGTATATTCTCGGAATTCGGCCGGATTACCAGGGATTGCGGATTTCTCCCTGTATCTCTAAAGAGTGGGATAGTTTTAAGGTAAAACGGCTGTTTCGCGGAGCAGTATACAATATCGAGGTGACTAATCCTAATAAAGTGTCTAGAGGGATAAAGTCTATTAAAGTGGATGGAAAAGAGATAAAAGGTGATATTTTGCCGGTATTTAACCGAAAGAGCGCCCATGAGGTCAAGGTTGCGTTGGGATAAGAAAACAGCATATAAAAGGAGGATGAAAGATGTCAGGTAAGCCATTTGTTTCTATCATTAACCCGATTCGCAATGCAGGAAGGACAATAGAAAAATGCCTTCAATCATTAATAGAGCTGGATTATCCAAGAGAGAGCCTGGAATTTATCTTTGCCGATGGAGACAGCACTGATTCTACTGTTAAGATAATCGAGGATTGGAAGAAAAGATATCCTCAGGTAGTAATAGTTTCTGTGCCTAACTGTAAGTCCCCAGGACAGGCCAGGAACGCTGCTTTAAAGATAGCTCGAGGAGATTATATTTTATTTACAGATGGCGATTGCATTGTGCGCAAAGACTGGGTTGATAAAATATTAGAGGCATTTTCAAAGGACAAAAAGATTGGCATGGTTGGAGGAGAAATCTTTACGCACCGCACAGACAAGAACAATGATGTAGAGGCGTATTGCGAAGAAACAGGGTTTTTATCTGTCAGCGGCCGCTGCCGTATAAAGGCCGCAGGATATTACCCGAATATAGAAAAAGGACTGCCTCATGAAGTAAATGGCAATATTGATTCCCCATTTTTTGCTACTGCAAACTCCGCAGTAAGTAAAATTGCAGCTGACGCTGTTGGGCGCGAGTTCTGGCACGAGATAACCAATGAGGATGTCGACTTTTCTATCAGAATTAATAAGAAAGGATTTCGGCTTTTCTATCAGCCAAGCGCAATCGTCGATCATATGCACAGAGTGAGTCTAAAAGATTACTGTAATCAGTTATTTGGCTATGGCTTTGGCCACCCTTTGCCGGTAAGAGAACACACCAAGAATGTTTTTGAAATCTGTCTGCAATATTTTGGCTATATCTATATGCCTATACCGTTTTTTATTAGAGGCGTGCTTTATATTGGGGATTTTCATTTGATGCATTTTTTTGGCGTCCTCTTTTTAGTTCAACTTGTTTTAGGCTTACCCGCTAATATATCAGGCTTACTTTTCCTATTTTTTACATTTTTGTATTTCAAGCCGGTATTTAAGCTTAATCCAAAGACTAAATTTCTGACTTGGGCTAAGATAAGGTATGTCTCTAATTGGGCATTGATGCGCGGTGGATTCAAGGGAATGAAAACGTGGGGCGTTTTTTATATTGAGTCGAGTTGGTAAGGATGAATATGTTAAGAACTAACATAACGTTGTGTACATTAGCAGCTGTAATGTTTTTTAGTTTATTTGGCTGCGGACAGAAAGAGTCAAAAGAAAGGCCTCGGAAATTACTAATGTGGCTGATTGGCTCAGAGAGCCAGGCGAAGGTAGTCCAGAGTATCGGCGCCGAGTTTTTTAAAGATAAAGGCGTTGCATTTAGATGCGAGGCAATTTCATGGGGAGATACACATACTAAATATTTGACCTCTATTGCTGGAGATGTTGTGCCGGATATTGGCACAATGGGCCTTACTTGGGGAACAGAGTTTGGTAATTTAGGAGCAATGGTTGATCTATCTAAGCAATTTCCATCGGATTTAAAAAGCATTAAAGAAATGACGTTTCCAGGCCTTAGCGAATCTATTGACTATGGAGGGAAAGTTTATGGGATCCCTTTTGATATGAGCCTGCAGATTATGTTCTATAGGAATGACATTATTCCCAGGCCTCCGGCAACTTGGAAAAAAATGGTAGATTTATTAAGGACTTTAAAGACTCAAGAAAAAGGCATGATTTTTGATTGGGGTTCAATGAGCTGGATTGGCTATGCTCCATATCTATGGCAGGCTGGCGGAGACTTTTATAATAATGAGGGCACAAAACCAGCCTTGGATTCTGAAGAGGCAGTTGAGGCATTGGAATTCTTTGCAAGCCTTTATACTGGTTTAGGAGTCCCCAAGACCAGCATTCCATTGGAACAAGGGATGCGTACTGGAGATTTTCCTCTGGCAATTTCTGGAAGCTGGAAGATTGACAGCTTGAGGGTGAGCGCCCCAGAGATAATGGGGAAGTGGTCAATTGCGTTATTACCAGCCGGGCCAACTGGCAAGCAAACAGCTTTTGTTGGCGGAAGAACAATTGGGATTTTTAATAAGTCGAAGAATATAGACATAGCCTGGGAGTTTATCAAGTTTTTATTTACGCCAGATATTCAGGTAAGGCTGTATGAGGCAGCCCGTGAAGCGCAAGATTCTTATCTTCCTTCTAACATGTTTGCATGGGATATACTGCCAATGGAGCCAGAGTTTAAGAAGATATTGAAGCTTCAGGCGCAAGATGCCAAAGGACCGCCTTCGGTCCTTGGTTGGGATGAAAATACCCGTTTTATAGAAAATGCGATTCAAAAAGTAATTCTGCAAGGCTTAGATGCAAAGCAGGCGCTTAGTAAAGCTGTTATGGAAATAGAGGCGTATGCTAAGAGGTAATTATTTTTTTAAGTGTGCCAGAGATAGGGACTGGAAGACACATCATATACCCCTATAGTCTGAAAATCCATCTTTTTCCTCAAAAGCCATCGTAAATTCAAAGGTGGAATCGTAAGCTTTTTAAACCCCCTACAATTACTGCCTCTACTTCTAACTACTTATAATAAAATCTCAAAATTTTTGAAAGAAACCAGACTCCAGATGTGTCTATTATAGTGCAGGGCAGTGGTTTAATAGACATTGACAATACACTAAAAATAGTGTATTATAGAAAGGAGGAGGATATGTATGAGGTAGAGTTCTACAGGGATCGCAGAGCCAAGTGTCAGGTTGTAGAGTTTATTAGCAGGTTGAACGTTAAAGAAAGGGCAAAGGTTGCAAAGTGGATAGAGATGCTGGAAATGCACGGTCCAGATTTACCAAGGCCATACGCAGATATTATAAAAGGCAAGATAAGGGAGTTAAGAATAGGGTTTGGGACGAATGAATACAGGTTTTTGTACTTCTTCTGTGGCAAAAGAATAATAATAACACATGGGCTTATTAAGAAAACAGATAAAGTGGCTGTTGAAGACATTGAAATGGCAGATAGGATAATGGAAGACTTTATGGGGAGGGTTTAGATATGAAAAATACAGTAAAATTCAAAGATTATCTGAAAAAGGAATTGAAGAATAAAGAATTCAAAAAGGCTTTTAACGAAGAAGAAGTGTATGCCTCTTTAGCTATACAGACAGCTAAGATCAGGCAGGAGAATGGCATTACCCAGGAAGAGCTTGCCAAAAGGCTTCATACTACTCAGCAGACTGTATCAAGGCTGGAGAATATCCATAATAAAAGTTATTCTCTTAAGACATTGATAAAGTTGGCGCAAGCGCTGGATAAAGGACTTAAAGTAGAGTTTATTTGAACTTACAAGGATATGGTATTTTTTTTGCAAAAGGTTGACAAGAAAACGTTTCCGTGGTATACTTTTGCATAGAAAGATAGTTCTTTGAAACCATGTAGTTTAGCTGATCAATCGAAAAGGCAAACCATCTGAAAAGATGGGACGCAAAGCTAACAGACCTATGGTTTAATTAACCACAAGGTGGCTGGGCTCCCGAAATTGATGTTATAGTTGCAGGATTTTTAGTAAAGAGAAGCCAACCTTGTAGGTTGGCATTTTTTTTGCCATATTTTTTATGAAAAAGGCAATCTCATTCTCGATACTAACAATCATGGTTTTATCCTGCATAGAAATATTTACCCCTGCATATGCGCAAGAAGAACTATCTTTTCAAAAAGGTATTTGCTACGCAACATGGCAAAAAGAGCGTTACTTGTCTACGTATTCAGATAAATCCTTAGAGATGTTAGCTCAAACTGGCGCTGAATGGGTGGAGATTGTAACCACATATTACCAGCAGAAATTTAACTCTCTAAAGATATTTCCTACAGATAATACGCCGAGCGATAAAAGCATAATCCATGTAATTAATAAAGCGCATCAGCTTGGCTTAAAGGTAATGCTTAAACCGCATGTTGATTTGATTGATAATTCAGATGGCTTATGGAGAGGCGATATTGGTTTTCAGGATGAAGCAGATTGGCAGGCATGGTTTTCTCAATACCGTAATTTTATCTTACATTATGCTAACTTAGCAGAAAGAACTAATGTAGAATTATTTTGTATTGGCACAGAGCTTTGCTTTGCTTCTATGCAGGCTGAATTTTGGCAGGAAGACATTATCCCGCGGATAAGAAACGCTTATTCAGGAAAACTGATTTATGCGGCAAACTGGAATGAATATAAAAAGATTAGTTTTTGGGATGATATTGATTATATAGGAATAGACGCTTACTTCCCTCTCGCTAACAAGAAAAATCCTGAATATGAAGAGATAAAGGCTGGCTGGAGAAAATGGGCAAGTGAGATAACTGATTGGCATAGAGGGATAAATAAACCAATCATACTTACTGAGATAGGTTATAGGAGTTCTGAGTTTTCTGCGGCAAAACCATGGGAATATAATTCAGATGCTAATATTGACTTAGAGGTTCAGGCTGCTTGTTATATCGCAGCTTTAGATGTATTTTACAATCAATCCTGGTGCGGCGGTATGTATTGGTGGTATTGGAAAACTTCTCCTTATTCAGGGGGATTGAATAATAGAGATTTCACTCCTCAGGGTAAACCGGCAGAGATAGTTCTTAATTATTGGTATACAGGAAATATTTCTTCGCTTACTCATGCAGAGGCAAAGATAATATAAGGCTAAAACCAGCCATAAATGGCAGAATAGAATTCTTCAGCAGCAGTGGTGTTTTTCCCAAACAAAGTTATTCCATAGCCGAATTTTAGATTCAGGAGCCCAATCCGGAATACAGGGCCTATAGTAAATTTGGCCCAATCTTCAGCAACTTTTCCAGCCTCGCCTAAACCTTCTTGCCCGTCAAGGCTTAATTCTAATAGGATATTATCAGAGATGTTATACGCAAATTGCGCAAAATAAGGTATTTCATTAGTTGGCTCTTCATAGCGTTCGCGGAAGCCAAATTCGAGTTTTGTGTATCCATGCAATTTTGGCCATGACTGCGCAGTCATTAGCTTTATTTCAGCATCGATTTGATGCGTTCCTATAGAAGGAGTTTCGTGTTCGTCGAAACCAAAGGGGAGTTTTACTTTGAGTTGAAGATATGCCAGGTATGGCTTTTCAAATAAGAGATATTTTAAACCTGGCCTGGCGTAAACAAATCCGCTCGTAGCGCTTTTTTTATAGTCATCCTCCCAATAAGCGTCTTTAAAATTGAAGCTGACCATAAGGGTGTGTTTATCAGTAAGTCCATGCTCTAACTTAAGTTCTGTTTCTTTTTCATGGCCCTTTCCACCGTAACCCCATCTATGCTTGTTGCCATTACTGTCAAACTGTCTGTTATGCCAGTAATATTTTGAGTAAATCTCAGCATAGGACTCGCCTTTTTTTAGGAACCAAACGCCTTGCCTTAATCCCCATGCGCCTCTTTCCGAGAGTTCATTTTTCAGTACATTTTTTATAGCGCTTTTCTGTAAAAATTCTGAATCTTCATCAATTTCAGCAAATAGCCTAGGGATGAAAGTAAAACTTAATAGTGTGATTAATAAAAGAATTTTAAATTTTCTCATAATTGTTATAATCATAATAATAGCATAATTTTTTTAAAAGTCAAATTTATTAAACTTTTTAATTACATATTAAGCGATTTTTGCATTAAAATAAATAAATACTTAAAAAAACCCTTGCAAAATACAATATGTTGTGGTATATTTAATTCCAATAGCTAATGAAGGAGGGGGTAAAGATGAGAGCGAGTGATTTTATAGAGAAGAGAAAGTTTGAAAGATTAAACATGTCTCTCCCTATAACGCTAAAACATGTTTCAGACGATGGAAAAGAAAAGCTTATGGACGGCGTTACCAGCGATGTAAGTTATAACGGGGCGTTTGTAACAGACGCGGCTTCTAA
Organism: Candidatus Omnitrophota bacterium; assembly: GCA_003485765.1. Classification (GTDB taxonomy): domain Bacteria; phylum Omnitrophota; class Gorgyraeia; order Gorgyraeales; family Gorgyraeaceae; genus UBA10183. The sequence goes on from DNHS01000035.1 coordinate 52,330, forward strand.
GAATCTAAAGCCCAATGATAACTTACACGTATCTCTTGTTATTCCCAGAGATAATACAAGAGATTTTCCGTTCTCCCGCCTTACAGGAAAGGCAAGGATAGCAAGAATCGAAGAAGCTGGGATTGCGCTTGAATTTGGCGAGCGTATGTCGCGGCTTTTTGTTGCTAATTAAGGTTTTCTCCTATCAGTACATAAGCCTAAAACCACAAGGTATTCATTTTCTTCTTATTCCCGAGCTTGCCCAAAAATTCCATTGTATTTTCCTGTTCTGTACGCTAAAATAACATTATGAAAAGCTGTGCTTTACCAAAAGAATTTAAAGGATATTTCTGGGATTGTGATTTTAAAGCGCTGAGATCTGATGAATACCGCGAATTTATCCTTGGCCGCCTGCTGAAACTTGGCGGGATAAAAGCTATTATCTGGGTATACAGGCATTTTTCCAGGAAAGACATATATGGTTATTTAAAGGAAAGAGGCCGAAAGGATCTTGATGCCAGAAGCTATTTGTTCTGGTCTAAAGTATTAAACTACAGAGAGTTATGGTAAAAACCCTTCATTATGAAATATTAGATCGGAAAATAAAAAAAATACTCCCGAAACTTATTTTTCTAAGAGGCAGATTTTATCTGGCAGGAGGCACGGCATTGGCTTTACAGATAGGCCATCGCAGTTCTATAGACTTTGATTATTTTACAAATAAGCCATTTGATAACGCTCGCGTATTTCAGGAATTTGAATCAATTTTTTCTGACAGCCGCATAGAAAAAACCCAGGACATGAAGGATACATTGAGTTTTATTCTGGAGCCGGGCATTAAATTTTCTTTGTTCAATATTAAAGAGAAGCCTGTATGTCCTATAATCAGCGCTGAGTATTTTAATTTGCTTGGTGAATTAGACATAGCGGCAATGAAAATTATCGCTTTGACACGCGCGGCATACCGCGATTATGTGGATCTGTATTTTATCTTAAAAAACCATGATCTAAATGATATAATCTCTCTGGCAAAGAAGAAATACAAAAACTTTGACGAAGGCATATACCTTAAATGTCTGCTGTCATATACTGATGTGGAAATAGCCCCTATAAAATTTATGCAGGGCTTTAAAAAGGATAAAAAAGAAATATTCTCCTATATTGAGAGTCAAACCAGGCTCTACTTGAAAAATCAGCTAAACGCCTGATTTTTTCACATCATTTTTATACACTCTTTGCCCTCTGCCCTCTAGTTATTAGAAAGTTCAAAATTTCTTTGACTACCATTATCCTGCTATTATATACTATTGTTCAATGATTGAACATACCCCAAGAGAAGAAGTTCTCAGTATAATAAGGCATTTAGAGGATGACCCATCTACTACACAGCGGGCTCTATCCAATAGGCTTAATATTTCTTTAGGAAAGACCAATTATCTCCTCAAAGAACTCGTTAAGAAGGGTTTTGTCAAGGCCCAGAGTTTTTCACATAATTCAGGCAAGCTTCAGAAGGTAAATTATCTTCTTACCAAGGAAGGGTTTGAAGAGAGGCTGCGTTTAACCGGTTATTTTTTAAAGACAAAAGAAGAAGAATACAATAGAATGAAGAAAGAGTGGGAGCAGTTAACCAATCGCCCAACACAATATTCTTCGAGCGAAGCCCCGCCCTTTGTAAACAAAGAGCGGGACTCGGAGGAGATGTTTCTCAGGAAAATGCTTGACAAAAGGAGTTTATAGGGTAAAATTATTGCTGTAATAGTCAATAATTGTAAATCCTGACTAATAGAGGTGAGTATAGTGGATAAGAATGAAGTTTTGGCAGTCTTAAATGATTGGAACATTTGGCGCGGTGAGCAAGATACTGGCATTGGCAGGAGTGTTTATCTTGACAGGCTGGAAGCTCTTATGGGGTCTAACCAGGTAATAACTATAACAGGGCCAAGGCGCGCGGGTAAGTCATACCTTATGCGTCAGATGGTAAGAAAACTTTCCGAACACGGCGTAAAAAAAGAAAATCTTCTTTTCGTGAATTTTGAGGATCCGCGCTTTACTTCCCTTGATACAAAGCTGATGATGCAGATATTTGACGTCTATAAGGAATTTTTATCTCCAATAGGTATACCTTATATTTTTCTCGATGAGGTGCAGGAAGTGGAGGGCTGGGAAAAGTGGGTGCGCATGATGCACGAGCTAAAAAAGGCAAAAATCGTTGTTTCCGGATCAAACGCGCATCTGCTTAGCATGGAACTTGGGACTCTTCTTACAGGAAGGCATCTCGATCTCACAGTTTTTCCGCTTTCTTTCCAAGAGTTCCTCGCGTTTAACAAAATGGAAGTGAGCGCTCCTTTAGATGTTGCAGGCAGGGAGGCAGAGATAAACAGGCTCATGCGCAAATACATAGAGTCAGGCTCTTTTCCTGAGGTTGCGCTTTCAGATAAAAAAAGAGAAATTCTTCTTAATTACTTTGAGGATATTCTTGCCAAGGATCTACTGAAAAGATTTCGTGTAAGAAAGCCGCACGTCATGAAGTCGCTTATAAAGTATTATCTAAGCAACGTCAGTAATCTCACGACTTTTATGTCAGTGGAAAGGTTCCTTCATGCTTCTTCTGATACGATTGAAAAATTTGCCGGGTACTTCGAGGATGCGTATCTCATATTTTTCTTAAAAAGATTTTCATTTAAAATAAAAGAGCAGGAAAAAAGCCCCCAAAAGGTATACGCGATTGATACCGGGCTATGCAACGCGGTGGGTTTTAGATTTTCCGAGAATATTGGAAGGCTTGCTGAAAATATTGTTTTTATTACGTTAAAAAGGAAACAGGCCCTGAATCCCCAAGTCGAATTGTTTTACTGGAAAGATGTCCATCATCGCGAAGTCGATTTTGTCGTTAAAGATGGCTTGAAAGTAACCCGTCTTATACAGGTCTGTTGGAATATGCGGGAGGAGAAGACAAAAAACAGAGAATTTAGAAGCCTTGCCAAGGCGATGAAAGAATTAAATATTTTTACCGCGGCAATAATTACAGAAGAAACAGAGGGTGAAGAAAATCTTAACGGCAATACGGTGAGGTTGATCCCTCTTTGGAAGTGGCTTCTGGCTGAGGAAAACCTGTGAAATAGGGGACGTTTGTATTTTTTTGAGTATAGCGAAGACTCCTGCGAGGTGGCCCTTCGGGCCTCCTCGCAGGTGGCGTAGCAAGGCGAAGCTCCGCGCCTATGATGCCTTCTCCCGCATAGCAGTCGGCGTAGGCATCATTGCCGTCCTGAATTAATCTATTCACAACCCTCTCCCTTTTTAAGGGAGAGGGTAAGGTGAGGGTTTTATTTTAGGGACACCTACACTTTTTCCCCTTGCAATTTCTCTTCTATCACACTACAATATTCTTCAGAGGCATAAATAATGAACCCCAAAGGCGAAATAATTCTTTATACAGCTAAAGACGGCAAAATTACTGTTGAAGTCAACCTTCAGCGAGAAACGGTATGGCTTACTCAGAAACAGATTGCGCAGTTATTTGGTACTCAGAGGCCAGCCATAACAAAACATTTACATAACATATTTAAAAGTAAAGAGTTGCAGGAGAGTTCAGTATGTTCCATTTTGGAACATACTGCTAAAGATGGAAAGGTTTATGCAACTAAGTTTTACAATCTTGATGCCATTGTTTCTATAGGATATAGGGTTAATTCTAATCGCGCTACCCAATTTCGTATCTGGGCAACTAATATTCTAAAGCAATATTTAATAGACGGCTATGCTCTTAACGAACGCCGTTTACAGGATCAAAAACGCAAGCTAGAAACCCTCCAAAAAGCTATCAAACTTATCCGAAATGTTAAAGGCAGAAAAGAGCTTGATTATAAGGAAGCAATGGGTTTATTGGAAGTTATTGCTGATTATAATTACGCATTAGAGCTATTAGATGACTATGACAATAGAAACCTTAAGATATCTCAAACTTCAAGAGAAGAGAAGTTTAAGCTTACCTATGAAGAAGCTGTAAAAGCTGTTCGCGAGTTAAAGAAAAAATTCAACGGCTCTGATATTTTTGGCCAGGAAAAAGATAAGTCTTTTAAAAGTTCAATAGCATCTATTTACCAGACTTTTGACCGGAAAGAATTATACCCAAGCATTGAAGAAAAAGCGGCAAATCTATTATATTTTATCGTTAAGAATCATTCTTTTATTGATGGTAACAAGCGAATCGCAGCATCTATTTTCCTATGGTTCTTAGAGAAAAATAAGCTTCTTTACAATAGAGACAGATCTAAGCGTATAGCAGATAACGCCTTGGTTGCGCTTACTCTTATGATTGCTGAAAGCAACTCCAACGAACGCGATATAATCGTTACTCTGGTAGTGAACCTAATCAATAAGAATAATTAATCGCTATACCAGGCAGCTTAAATTCCTATTGCATTTATTTTTCCCGTAAGCTATAATTATTCCAATCATATTTAAAATATCTAGGAGGCTTAAATGTCCAAGAGATTTTCTTTTATCAATTTTTCTATCGTCATTATATTTTTACTAACTACTGTCTTTCCATCTGACGCATTTTCTTACCAGAACGCCAAAGATTCTGAAGAGCGCAGTTTCGTGGACGAATCTAAAGGCATGGATATAGTTTCCTTCAAAAAGATCCGCTGTCCAAACTGTCTTATGGAATTTTTTTATATACCCGGTAAGGATAGCCCGCATTCTCATTGGGTTCAATACGAGATCAAGGAAGAATTAAATGTCAATAAAGAAGACAGCCTGAATATCGAAGACAGTTTAAAAGATACCCAGGATAAGATAAAAGAATTAAAGAAAAAAGATTCACTTTTGAGTCTTTTTAAGCTCAAAGATACTGCCAAAGACAAAACCTCCTCAAAAGAAACAGCAGTTCAAAATGCGTTAACTGCCCAGGCTTCAAAGGGCCAGGTTGGATATAAGCTCAGACAGCAGTTAACCTGCCCTTACGACGGCTATGTATTTTTTCCTGAAGGCGACCTCCTGGACCAGGCTAAGTTTAAGCTCAGCCCGGCTTTATTTCAAGAACCTTCAAATATAGAATCCAGTTTTTCTAAGGCTATTTCATTTGGCGCGCCAAAAGACCTTAAGCAGTTCGGCTATGAGCTCTTTTTTGTACCTGAAAAATCCGGGAAAGAAGAAGAAAATAAAGACGGATCTCTTTTAGGTTCCGCTAAATCTATGGAATCTCTTGCAGCTCTCGGTATGCTAAAAACAGCCCTTGGGGGCCAGGGGGCTCAAGGCGCAGGACTTTCCGGCCAAATCACAGGCGCGGAAGATACAGCAGTTATACCTGTGAGCCCTGACTATATTGTTGGGCCTGGCGATACGCTTCTTATTAATATCTGGGGCAGTGTCCAGGAAAGTTTCCCTGTAGAAGTTGACAGAGAAGGTAAGATCATGCTTCCTAAATCAGGGCCGCTTTACATCTGGGGCATGAAACTAAAAGAAGCCGAGGTTCGCATTACCCAGCGTTTAAACGAATTCTATACAAATTTCAATGTAAGCGTTTCCATGGGTAAACTCAGGAGTATTCGTGTCTTCATGATGGGCGAGGTCAAAAAACCTGGCGCATATTCTATAAGTTCTCAATCCAATATTTTCCAGGCGCTTTATCAGGCAGGCGGGCCTACTAAAATGGGCTCCATGCGTAAGATAAAAATTGTTTCTTCAGACAGTAAATCAAGAGAAATAGACCTCTATCAGTTTTTATTAAAAGGCGAGCAGGCTGATAGTTCTATAATACAGTCCGGAGACACAATATTTGTCTCTCCCATAGGAGATGTAGTCGCTATTACAGGCAATGTCAAACGCCCCGCTATATATGAGACTAAAGGCGATATTTCTTTAAGCGATCTTATGGATTTTAGCGGCGGCATTACTCCTACGGGAAATCTCCAGCATCTTCAGGTAGAGCGCATCAAAGACAATGAACGCCGCATCGTAGTAGATATGGAATTAAAAAATAATAATTTTAAAGATATAAATCTTCGTAATGGAGACATGATTATAGTGTCTCCTATTGTGAGGCTTAAGCATAATTTTGTTACCATACTCGGTAATGTAGAAAATCCTGGCGATTACGGCCTTAAAGAAGATATGTCAGTAAAAGATCTGATGCAGACTGCTAAAGGCATGATGCCGGGGACTTATTTATCCAGGGCTGAAATCGCCCGCGTATCTAAAGACCGCTCCCGCGAAATAATTCCCATTAATCTGGATAAGATGATGATGGGCGGTAAAGATGAAGACATCTCCTTAAAAGAATGGGATATACTTCTAGTCTATTCTGAGGCTGAAGTCTCCAGCCCGTCTTATGTAGAAATAGATGGCGCTATCAATAAGCCTGGGAAATATGAACTTACCCCGAATATGAAAATCTCCGACCTTATTTTTAGAGCCGGCGGCGTTACTTCCAGTGATTTTATAAGAGGCGCGGAACTATTTCATATTGTGCCGGGTGAACAGCCTGTTGTAAGAGAGATTGGTGTCAAAAGGATTTTCGGCGCAAATATTCTCATAGATAAAGATATTATATTACAGTCCGGCGACACGCTTTTTGTGAAACGCGAGCCTAAACTCACTGAGAGAAAGATGATTATTATAAAAGGCGAGGTTAGATTTCCAGGCACTTACCCCATTATACAGGGAGAGCGGCTCAGCGACCTTATATCGAGAGCCGGCGGATATACTAATGACGCATTTTTACCTGGAGCTCTATTTACCCGTAAATCCATCAAAGAAGTCCAGGAAAAGATGCGCCAGAAGTTTCTTGAGAAAGAACAGCGTACTCTTATGGAAGAACAGCAGGCTCTTTTACTCAGGGCAGGCAGTTCTGCCAATGCAGATGCTATAACGAGTTCTGTAAGAGCCAGGATGGATATGATGGAAATGATATCTGGCGCTGATATAGAAGGCCGTATGGTCATAGCGCTTTTACCTCTTGACCAGTTAAAGCATACTAAATATGATATTCCCCTGGAAGATGGCGATACTCTTACTGTGCCTCAGTCTCCTTCAGCAGTTACAGTGATAGGGAGCGTTAATAACCCTACTTCAGTGCCTTTCGAAGTGAGTAAGGGCGTAGACTACTATATCCAGAGAACAGGCGGGCTTACCAAGCACGCGGATAAAAGCGGCATCTACGTTGTCCGCGCCAATGGCGAGGCTATTAATAAGTTTATGATGACCAAGTTTGTAGAACGCGGCGACACCATAGTCATCCCCCAGGAATTCAAGTACTGGACTCCTCCCGGACAACTTCTTAAAGATACAGTCGAAGTCCTATCTCGCATAGCAGTCGGCGTCGGCATCATCGCGGCCCTGCAGTAATAGCGGTAAATAATCCCGCTTTTTCCCCTTGCAATTTCTATGTATTATGCTAAACTTGCATACAGGAGGATGAAATATGGTTATTCAGACAGAATATCTTATTGATCAAAAAGGTAAAAAAAAGTCAGTAGTTTTGCCCATCCGTAACTATGTCAAGCTGTTAGAACACCTTGAGGACATGGAAGACGCTCTCGATCTGAAAAAAGCAAAAAAGGATGCCAAAGATTTTATTGATTTCGGAAAATTTACTGCCAAGCTTAAAAAACAAGGCTGCATACAGTAATGTATAGAATTATTATTGAGCGCAAAGCCGCTAAAGAAATAGAATGCCTTCCTAATGATACAATCCAGCGTGTTACAGATGCAATCAAGAATTTAAAACTTAACCCTCGGCCGCATGGCTCAAAGAAACTAACAGGAGAAGCCGGCTGGCGTGTTAGGATCGGAGATTATCGTATATTGTACACGATAGATGATAGTCAGAAACTTATTACGATATACAGGGTAAAACATCGCAAAGAAGCGTACCGTTAGAAGCTCTTTGCCCAAACCGGACATTTCTAATTTGGCTTGATAGCATAGGAAATTATCTGCGCAAAATCTGCTAAAGTCTCTGCCCGAAGGGCAGATTTTGCTTGACAATTTTGTTAACAAATGTTATACTTTGTTAATAGAGGAGGTATTTAAACTATGCATAAATATGATGAACATATTCTTATTGGAGCAAGAGTTCCTATTTCTCTCAAAGAGAAACTTTCCAAATACTGCTTAAATCATGGTGTTAAAATAAACTATTTCGTTACCCAGGCAATTAAAGAAAAGCTGGAGGAGATTAACGAAGATAACTATGATATCGCAATCGCTGAAGAACGCCTTAAAAATCCAAAATTTATCTCCCAAAAAGACTTCGATAGGTACCTCTTAAAAAAGCGAATAAAAGTTAGGCATAAATAATGAACCCCAAAGGCGAAATAATTCTTTATACAGCTAAAGACGGCAAAGTTACTGTTGAAGTCAATCTTCAGCGAGAAACAGTATGGCTTACTCAGAAACAGATTGCGCAGTTATTTGGTACTCAGAGGCCAGCCATAACAAAGCATTTACATAACATATTTAAAAGTAAAGAGTTGCAGGAGAGTTCAGTATGTTCCATTTTGGAACATACTGCTTAGTTGCGCTTACTCTCATGATTGCCGAAAGCAACTCCAACGAACGCGATATAATCGTTACTCTGGTAGTGAACCTAATCAATAAGAATAACTAGCCACTGTGTTTCCTAACGTACTATTTGCCCTATGCCCTCTGCTCTATGCTCTCTGCTCCATGCCTCATGCTTTCTGTATGCTAAATTCTCAAGCTGTAAGAATTTTGTTGACAAGCCATCCATTTTCGGCGATTAAAGTAACCGCTTTGCCATGGCAATCCATCGATGAGGTTCTTTAAAATATCATTATTGCGCGTCATTGCGGGGCCCCTATTTATCGAGGCCAATCCCCCTACAGACTTTTTGCTCTACACTATTCGCTTTGTATTAGATACATAAATTATTCGTAATGATAAGCATTACGTAAAACAGTTTGACAGAATGCATATTTGTGATATACTTGTAATAGTAAAGCATAAAGGATAAGATGAACATTAACCAATTGCTTGAATTTGATCGTATGGCCAGAGAAGATGGTCAGAAATACGATAAAAGGCGCGAGCTTTATGATGATATTGCCCGGGACGTTGGTGCCCATTTTATTGGAATCGTTGGGCCGCGCGGCGCAGGCAAGACCATCATACTTAAACAATTGGCCCTGGCAAACGAAAGGTCTTTTTATGTATCCCTGGATGCTATGGAGGGTGATCTTTTCGATCTCATCAAGACTTTACATGAAACGATGCAGATCAGGTTGTTTCTGTTAGACGAGGTACATGTTTATCACCGTTTTGAGGCTGATCTCAAAAAAATCTACGATCTTTTTGATATAAGGGTGATCTTCACCAGTTCTACAGCGTTAGGGATGTATGAATCGGGTTACGATTTATCGCGGCGTGTCTTACTCAAGGCCCTTTATCCTTTTTCACTGCGGGAGTATGCGCGGTTTAAATATACTCAGGAGTTTGACGCCTTAACTCTCAAGGATATTGTGGAGAAAAAGATTCCCCCTGATGTTTTTAGAGCAGGGGAGCATTTTTCATCGTATATTCAGGGTGGGCTTATGCCATTCGCTTTACAGGAGCCTCAGCCTCTGATGATTTTAGAGAACATTCTTAAAACAATTATTTATAAAGACATTCCTCATATAGCAAAGCTTTTGACCGATGAGTTGGATAAAATCGAACAGCTTATTCGTTTTATCGGGCTTTCCGGGGTGGATGGGATTAACTATTCCTCAGCGGCGCGGAATGTTCATATTACGAAGTATAAAGCCGAGCAATATATTGCGCTTTTAGAACGAGCCTTTGTTTTACATCGGGTCTTCCCAATAGGGAGCAATGTGATGAAAGAGCCAAAGGTTGTCATGGCCTTGCCATACCGCCTTTTGTATAAACCGCTCAATGAGGCCATCGGCGGCTTGCGGGAGGATTTTTTTGTAGGAGCGCTTAGAGCTTTAGGCAAAGAAGTTTTTTATCTTAAGTCTATGCGCGGCCAAAAAACGCCGGATTACTTTATCCGTGATTCACAAGACATTGTCTTTGAAGTTGGCGGTAAGGGTAAAGGGAGAAGCCAGTTCAAAGGTATGGATGTTAAAATAAAGATTATCTTTGCCGATGGTTATGATATGACTGATATACGCCGTCCGTTATTTCTTGCTGGCCTGCTCAATGATGGGTGAGGCTAAGTGTAAAAGAACCATCTACGGGGTGCCGTAGGCCTCCCTGCAGGCGGCCAAAATCTACTTGACAATAATAGAAATATAAACTATACTTTATTTATGCAAGGCAAAAATAAACCACTACTAAGATACCTTAATACAGCCATCCTTGGCGCAATAAAGAAGAGGTATTCAACCCTTATTTTGGGCCCGCGCCAGGTAGGCAAAACTACCCTTGTAAACGAATGCCTGAAAGGCGTCAAAAATACCGTAACATATCTTCTGCAAGATCCTTCTTTGAGGATAGAGCTGGAGAGAGATCCATCCAGGTTGATTAACCAGGTTCGCGCGCTTAAAAAGAATCCTTATGTTTTTATTGACGAGGCGCAGAAAATCCCTTCTTTATTTGACGCAGCGCAGGTCCTGATTGATAATAAGGACGCGCAATTTATCCTTACGGGCTCATCCGCGAGGAAACTGAAAAGGCATGGTATTAATCTTCTGCCGGGAAGAATAAAACGTTATCATCTGGACCCTTTATTATGGGGAGAGCTGGGATTAGTGAAAGATTGTTCCATAAAGGAGCTATCCATTAAAAACATTAACCGCAATGCGCAGTATTCTTTTGAGGATACGCTTATTTATGGGTCATTGCCTGGCATCGTAACATTACCGCAAAAAGACAGGCCGGATTTTTTAAGGGCTTACGCAGAGATGTACCTGGAGGAAGAAATTAGGGCAGAAGCCTTGAGCAGGAAAATAGGGGCTTTTTCTCGTTTTCTTGAGCTTGCCGCCGCGGAATCAGGCACAAATCCGAATTTATGCAAGCTTTCAAACGAGTCAGGGGTAAGTCAGCCGGCGGTTAAGGAGTTCTATAATATACTTGAGGATACTTTGGTTATTGAAAGGGTGGAGCCGTATTTAAAGAATGCCCGCAAGCGCATCCTTTCCTCATCGCGCTATTACTTTTTTGATTTAGGGGTAAGGAATGTCCTGGCGCGCCTGCCGCTTACCTCTGGTTTAGTGAATACCCAGAAGGGCGTTCTTTTTGAGCATGCGGTTATGCTTGAAATAATAAGAAGAGTTAAAGTATTAAATAAAAATTATAAGATATGTTATTGGCGCACGTCCGCGGGAGCAGAAGTTGATTGTGTTGTTGATTTGGGCAGTTCGGTTATCCCCATAGAGATTAAAAGCTCTTCTTTTATCGCGCAATCGGAGATAAAAGGGCTAAAGAGTTTCTTAAGTGATTACGCCGGGGCAGCAAAACACGGTTATGTTATTACGATGGGAGGAAAAAGAGAGGTCCTCGCGGACAATATCACCGCCATCCCATGGTTTTATCTGTAGAATAAAATTGCCTTGACAACTTTGTTAATAGAGGAGGTATTTAAACTATGCATAAATATGATGAACATATTCTTATTGGAGCAAGAGTTCCTATTTCTCTCAAAGAGAAACTTTCCAAATACTGCTTAAATCATGGTGTTAAAATAAACTATTTCGTTACCCAGGCAATTAAAGAAAAGCTGGAGGAGATTAACGAAGATAACTATGATATCGCAATCGCTGAAGAACGCCTTAAAAATCCAAAATTTATCTCCCAAAAAGACTTCGATAGGTACCTCTTAAAAAAGCGAATAAAAGTTAGGCATAAATAATGAACCCCAAAGGCGAAATAATTCTTTATACAGCTAAAGACGGCAAAGTTACTGTTGAAGTCAATCTTCAGCGAGAAACAGTATGGCTTACTCAAAAACAGATTGCGCAGTTATTTGGTATTCAGAGGCCAGCCATAACAAAACATTTACATAATATATTTAAAAGTAAAGAGTTGCAGGAAGATTCAGTATGTTCCATTTTGGAACATACTGCTTAGTTGCGCTTACTCTCATGATTGCCGAAAGCAACTCCAACGAACGCGATATAATCGTTACTCTGGTAGTGAACCTAATCAATAAGAATAACTAACCGCTGCTGCCCTATGTTCTCTGTCCTATTATGCCAAACCGGACATTTCTAAATTGGCTTGGCACTACCCAAAAGTTCCCGTTCCCATGCGGACAACTTCAAAAAATCTCCTTGACTACCATTAGCCTGCTATTATATACTATTGTTCAATGATTGAACAAGCCCCCAGAGAAGAAATTCTCCACATAATAAGGCATTTAGAGGATGACCCTGCTGCTACACAGCGGGTTCTATCCAATAGGCTTGATATCTCCTTAGGAAAGACTAATTATCTGTTAAAAGAACTCGTTAAAAAGGGTTTTATCAAGGTCCAGAGTTTTTCACATAATTCAGGCAAGCTTCAGAAGGTAAATTATCTTCTTACCAAGGAAGGGTTTGAAGAGAGGCTGCGTTTAACCGGTTATTTTTTAAAGGCAAAAGAAGAAGAATACAATAAAATGAAGAAAGACTGGGAGTTGTTAACTAATAGTCCAACACAATATTCTTCGAGCGAAGTCGAGAAGAAACCTCGCAGACTGCTGCGCCTGTCCTGAGCGAAGTCGAAGGAGGCATCCTGCGCGAGGTTGAGATGGTTATATAAGATGAGTGATATTGTAATAAAAGCAGAGGGTGGGCATTGGGAGGCGGCAGTGTATGGATAAAATGGCTTCTGCGAAGATCAGGCGTATCATTGCTCAGGGCGAGGGCTTGACGGTTGAGTTTAAGACGGCGAAGGCCGGCTTGCCCGTCAATCTTTTTGAGACGATCTGTGCTTTTTTAAATCGCGGCGGCGGGACTATTTTACTGGGTGTCGCTGATGATAAAACCGTTGTCGGTGTTGATCCGCAAAAGGCCGATGCATATTGTAAAGATATAACAAATTTGTCTAACAATCCTCAGAAGCTTTCGTCGTCATTCCTTTTGGAAGTAAACACTGTTCATTATAAAGGGAAGGCCCTGATTTATATTTACGTCCCGGCCTCATCGCAAGTCCATCGTTGCGGCGGAAAGGTCTACGATCGCCGTGTTGATGGTGATTATGAAGTAAAAACTGACACGCAGATCAGGAATATCTATACCCGAAAGAGCGCTTATTACACGGAAGGAATTATTTATCCGTATTTGGAAGAGGCGCATTTCGTTAAGGGCATCGTTAAAAGAGCGCGGTCTATCATCAGGGTACATCGGCCTGAGCATCCATGGAATGTTCTTTCTGATAAAGAATTCTTTATTGCCTCTGGTTTATATCGCCGCGATCTGGCTACAGCCAAGAAAGGTTTTACGCTTGCCGCCCTGATGCTTTTTGGGCGCGAAGAGATCATTCAAAGCGCTGTCCCGCATTATAAGATCGATGCGCTTTTGCGCCGGGAAGACACTGAGCGTTATGATGACAGGGAGAATATCCGCTGTAATTTGATCGACGCGTACGACATTCTGATGAATTTTGTAGCTAAACATTTACCTGACAAATTTTTTATGGAAAGCGGCCAGCGCGTGTCGTTGCGGGAAAAGATATTCCGTGAGATCGTCGCCAATTTCTTGATCCACAGGGAATACATGAATGCGTATCCTGCGACGCTGATTATTTACAAAGATAGGGTGGAAACAAAAAATGCTAACAAGCCGCACACTTTCGGGCCTCTTTATCCTGGCAAATTTGAGCCTTTTCCGAAGAATCCGAATATGGCCAAGTTTTTTGCTCAAATAGGGCGCGCTGAAGAATTGGGCACCGGTATCCGCAGAGTATTTCATTATATTAAGGCTTATTCGGGAAGTGAGAGGGTAGAATTCCTGGACGAGGACCTGTTCGTTGTGAAGGTGCCGTTGGTTGAGGGTAGTCAGAAAAGTTCCCAGAAAAGTTCCNNCGAACGACGAAATACGAACGACGAAAGCCGCTTCGGCGATTCGCCGTAAGCGGAGAGTCGAAAACCCATAGGAGCCATATATGGAATATGAATTTAATATACTATATTACGTAAATATGTATAAAAAATGGTGGAAAAGGATCGCGCTGGTAGTTATCGTTTCTATGTTTTTGACAGCATGTTTTTCTCTATGTACGCCCATTATCTATGTTTCGGAAGTTATGCTTCTTTCAACAGGCGGAGGAGGAGCTTCAGCAGGTTCTTTAGGAAAGTTTTTAGGCCTTACTGGTCTTTCAGGGGGCTCTTCCACCGAAGGTATTACGCCTCTTCTTAATAGTAGACGGATGACAGTAGATATCCAGAACCAGTTTGCCCTTAATAAAAATCCAAAATTCCGATATAGCATAAGCATTAGGGAGATAATAGGCGCATTTGCAATAAAGGTAAAGGGGACAGACCCTGTTCTTACAGCGAAGATTGCGAACTTTGTAGTTCAGAATCTTGATAAGATTAATATGGAACTGAATATTACGCCTAATAAACCAATGGTTAAAGTTCTAGACCCGGCTACTTACGGTAGTCGAGAACCAAGAGGTACCTCAAGAAAAATTATAGTTGGCGGTATGCTTGCTTTTTTATTAATAAACCTTTATGCTTTTTTTTCAGAGTATATCAAAAGGCTGAAATTACAGATGCATAATTAGTGTTCCATCTAATAACAGTAAACTTTTTATCGTATTTATCATTAGATGGTAATGAAAAAGGTATAAATTATGAAAATTCTTGCGTTTTGCATACAACAGTAGTAATATGACAATATCCGAAAGATAAATCTGCTGCTAAAATAGGCGAGTTTAGGGCTTATTCTCTGGTGTGATAAAAACAAATATCTATCAATTAAACAATGGAAGAAAGGGATAAAATGGAATATGACGTATTTATAAAAGGTAAATTGATTGATTTAGTATGTTTAAGTGAAGAAATAGTGGAAAAATCAAACTGGTATAAATGGTTTAATGATGAAGAAATTACACAAGATACCCAACATCACTGTTTTCCAAATACAAAATCAATGCAACTGGATTTTTATAAGAATCAAATTGAGAACAATAAGAGAAAACTGCAATTAGGGATTGTGCATAAGCAAGATAATAAATTAATCGGTATGGTTTCGTTGAATTCAATCGATTTTTTAAATCAGAAATGTGAGCTATCGGCAATTACAGGTGAAAAAAAATACCAGAGTTTTAGATATGCCACAGAGGCATGTCAGCTTATTATAAAGCATGCGTTCGATAATTTGAATATGAATAAAATATGGGGAGGCACCTTAAGAAAAGAAATAGCAGAGTGGTGTTGTAGGGTTCTGGGATTCAAGGAAGAGGGGATTAAAAGAAAAGAGGTGTACAAAAATGGCGATTTCCGGGATACATATATATATGGTCTTTTGCGTGAGGACTTTTATGCGCGAGGAGGAACAAAATGAGTAAGTTCGATGAAATAAAAATAGGTGATAAGGCCGAGCTTAAACATGTTATCACGCAGGAAGACGTTGAAAGATTTGTAGAACTAACGGGGGACGACAATAAACTCCACGTAGATAAGAATTACGGGGGAAAGTCCGTTTTTAAAAGGCCAATAGTTCACGGAATGTTAGGCGCTTCTTTTATATCGACTGTAATTGGAACCAAACTCCCAGGAGACGGGGCGCTCTGGTTTGCGCAAAATTTAGAATTCTTGCTCCCCGTCAGGGTTAATGATGAGATGCTCATAAAGGCAGAGGTTATAAAAAAGATTAATGCCCTGAAGGTTATTGAGTTAAAGACAGATATTTATAACCAGGATAAACAAAAGGTTACAACTGGTACCGCAAAGGTAAAGATTATGGAAGAAGAAGTACCCCAGAGAATCGAGGGGAAAAAACAAACCCAGAAAGTCGCATTAGTTATTGGCGGAACGGGCGGTATCGGCAATGCAACCTGTTTACAATTGGCAAAAGACGGTTTTGATGTGGCTGTGCACTATTTTAAGAACGAAAAACAGGCAGAAAAAATAAAAAAAGAAATAGAAAAATCCGAAAGAAAATCTGTAATTGTAAAAGCTGATATTACTGACAATAGCGAAGTAAAAGAGATGGTAGAATATGTTTTAAGAAAGCTAGGAACAATTACAATTTTAATTAATTGTGCCACTGCCAAGCTCCCTAATATTAAATTTGAGTCTTTAGACTGGGAAGACATACAGAAACATCTTGATATTAACATAAAAGGTTTTTTTAATCTCGCAAGAAATATAGTACCCATTATGGAAAGCAATAATTATGGAAAAATAATCAATATTACCACCCAGGCTATAGAAACGCCGAATGCCGGATGGCTGCATTACATAATAGCAAAGTCAGGGTTAAACGGCTTTTCAAAGGCCCTGGCAGTGGAACTGGCTCCTAAGGGGATCAGGATTAATATGGTTTCCCCCGGCATGACAGATACAGAGCTAATATCAAATATTTCAGAAAAAGCAAGATTACTTTCCGTGGCTAAAACTCCGTTAAAAAGAATTGCCAAACCAGAAGATATAGCAGGTGCCATTAGTTTTTTAACGTCAGAAAAGTCTGATTTTATAACAGGCGAAACCGTCAGAGTTAATGGCGGCCAGATAATGCTATGAATACTTTAAAATATAGTGAAATTTTAAAAGTCAACAGAGAAATGGGGAGAAATTTAAGCGACAAGAGATATGAAATAGTTGTTCTGTCAAATATAATTACTCACATGCTCAACGATATTTTAGAGTACTATGTAAAAATGGAAAATATAAATGCCCATGTAAAATCTGGAGATTATGATAATATCGTTCAGGAGAGCGAAAAATTTAGAAATTCAAATCTGGTCATTATTTTCTGGGAGATCGCAAATATTATAGATGGTATGCAATATAAAGCAAATATAATGAATAATGACGAAATAGAGGCAGCTCTCTCAAAAATAAAAGCAGAAATCGATTTTACATTAACAAATCTTAAAGATGCCTCATTAGTTTTGTTTAATAGATTTTCATCGCTCATATTTAATTATAAAACTTTAAATGTAAATAATCTTGATAAGATATGCGAAAATCTTAATAGATATTTAGAGCAAAAGAAATCATCAAATATAATTCTAATCGATACAGATAGAGTAATCGCTAAAGGTGGCATAGAAAAAAGTCTAGATTTCAGATATTATTATTCCTCAAGAGCATTATACACGATAGAATTTTATAAAAATTATGCTGAATATATAAAACCCATTATTTTATCTGCAAACGGAAAGGCAAAAAAAGCCATTATATTTGATTGCGATAATACTCTGTGGAAGGGAGTATTGGGCGAAGACGAGCTTGGAAGCATAGAAATGTCAAGCAGAACAAGAGATGGAGCGATATTTGAGGAAGTGCAGCATCTTGCGCTTGAATTAAATAAAAAAGGAATATTAATAGGCCTTTGCAGCAAAAATAACCCTCAAGATGTAGATGAAGTAATTGCTCATCACGCCGATATGAAAATAAAAGATGAACATATAGCCATAAAAAAAGTAAATTGGGGTGACAAAATATCAAATCTGAAAGCGATAGCAAGCGAGCTAAATATCGGACTTGATAGCCTGGTATTTGTAGAAGATTCGGATTTCGAGGCGAATTGTGTCAGAGAATTTTTGCATCAAGTAACGGTATTAAAAGTACCAAAAGAGTTAAGCGAATATCCTAATATGTTGAGAGGCTATCTAGGTTTATTTTACAATATTTCAGAGTCTAAAGAAGATATGGTAAAAGCAAAAATGTATAACCAGCAATCTAAAAGGGAACAGGAAAAGACCAAATTTTCTAATCTCGATGATTATCTAAAGTCATTGGATTTAAAATTGACAATTCATATAGATAACCAAACCATCATCTCCAGAATATCGCAACTGACACAAAAAACCAATCAATTTAATTTAACAACTAAGAGATATACGGAATTCGATATAAAAAAATTTATGGAGGATAAAAAATATAAGATATTTGATTTTAATGTGAAAGATAAATTTGGAGATTATGGGATAACAGGTCTTTGTATTGTACTGGTAGATTATTCGAATAGAAGAGCCGAGATTGATACTTTCCTTATGAGTTGTAGGGTAATAGGAAGGAAAATTGATTTTTCTTTTTCTGATTATATTATAGAACATTTAAAAGAATTAGATGTTGAATTATTGGAGGCAAAATATATTAAATCTCTAAAAAATGAACAGGTGTTTAATTTTTATGAAAGAATAGGATTTGAATTAATTAACGGCAATGAAAGCGAAAAATCATATAGATTGAAACTATCCAATTACAGGCCAAAATGTTTAGAGTATATAAAGGTAGAGGATGGAAGAAAAAATTAAAAACATAATGTCTTCAGTTTTCGAAATAAAAGCATCAAAGATTGACGAGACTACATCGCCGGATACCGCAGAAAAATGGGATTCTCTCAACCACATGATTCTCGTAGTGGCGCTTGAAGAAGAATTTAATGTAGAGTTTACTGGCGAGGAAATTGTTGAAATGATAAGTTATCCGCTCATAAAGATTGTGATAAAAGAAAAGATGGAAAATCAAAGGATATGAAGAAGATATTACTCGCCGCTTTACTACCTTCTAATAGATACTGTCAAAAAATAGCATATTGAAATCTATACTCTGGCCCAGATAAATCTCAAGAAAACCGCTTCAAACTGTATAAGAAAGGTAAAACACTGGCTTTCAGGTCTGAGCGCCTAAAAGCAATACATGTCCATGAACATAGAGATAATATGCCTTGACAATAAGATGAGGCGTAGGTAAAATAATAATGTTCGTTTTTAGAACGTTCTATTATGAGACAATACGAAAATAGATTCCTTAAGCCTACCGAACAGTTACGCAATCTTCAAGTATTAGAAGAGGTTGCGCAAGATTCCAGCGTGTCCCAACGCAAACTATCTCATTTTCTTGGAGTAGCTTTAGGAGTTACTAATGTCTGCATGAGGAAGATGATCAGGAAAGGTTACATAAAGGCCAAAGGTGTTAACCACAAAAGAATCGCCTATTATCTTACGCCGCAAGGTCTTAGCGAAAAAAGCAGGCTTACCTATCGCTTCCTCCAGCATACGATTAGCTACTATGTAGGTCTTAAAAAAAACATTACGTCAAAACTTAATACGATTTCTATATCGAGCGTTAAAAACCTGCTGTTTTATGGGGCAGGGGAGGTTATGGAGGTGGCGTTCATCTGCTTAAATAATACTGAGTTTCAGCTTATAGGGATAGCAGATGATTCTCCTGACAAACAAGGAAAGAAACTGCTCGGATTTAATATTATAAAACCAGACTTAATAAAATCACTAAACCCGGATGCCATATTGATTACATCCATTAGATACAAGGATAAAATATTTGATAAACTGAAGAATAATAAAGAATTAGAAGGGATAGGTGTCTATTTATTATGAGCACGAATTTAAAAAATAAAAGAATATTGGTTACAGGAGGAAACGGTTTTCTGGGTTCTTTTGTAGTTAAAAAGCTAAGAGAATGCGGTTGTAAGAATATATTTATCCCTCGAAGCAAAGATTATGATTTAGTCCAGATGAGCGCAGTAAAAAAGCTCTATAAAGACGCCAAGCCCGATATTGTAATACATTTAGCAGCTAAAGTCGGCGGCATAGGAGCTAATAGAGAAAACCCAGGTAAGTTTTTCTATGATAATTTAATGATGGGCGCTCAGCTAATGGAAGAAGGCCGTCTGAATAAAATAGAAAAGTTCGTTGCCCTTGGCACTATTTGTTGTTTTCCAAAATTTACCCCAGTTCCATTTAAAGAAGAGGATTTATGGAATGGCTACCCTGAAGAAACCAATGCTCCTTATGGCCTGGCAAAGAAGATGCTTTTGGTTCAGTCCCAGGCATACAGGCAACAATACGGCTTTAATTCAATATTTCTTATGCCTGTCAATCTTTATGGGGAGGGCGATAATTTCAACCCAGATTCATCTCATGTAATACCTGCTCTTATCAAAAAATGTCTTGATGCTAAAACGAAGGGACTGTCCCCGCAGGGGACTGTCTCTGAGATAACTGTTTGGGGCACAGGCAAAGCTACTCGCGAGTTCTTATATGTAGAAGACTGCGCAGAAGCCATTGTTCTTGCTACAGAAAAATATGATAAGAGCGAACCGGTAAATATCGGAGCAGGTTTCGAAATATCCATAAAAGAGTTAGTTAAGCTAATTGTTAAACTCACTATCTTTAAGGGTAAGATTATCTGGGATAAATCTAAGCCCGACGGCCAGCCTCGTCGCATGCTGGACACTTTAAAAGCTTCCAAAGAATTTGGATTTAAAGCCAAAACAAATTTTGAACAAGGTCTTAAAAACACCATAGACTGGTATAAACGGAGTAGCGGAGCATAGCTCCGCGCCCTTAAATATGCCTACAACTATTGAAAAAAACGAAATAATTATAAAGGCCCAGAAAGGCTGGCTGCGTATTGATTTTAAAGAATTATGGAATTACAGAGAACTGGCATATTTTTTTGTTTGGAGAGAAATAAAAGTAAGGTATAAGCAGACTGTTGTAGGAGTGGCATGGGCTATTTTCAAACCCTTGACCACGATGTTAATATTTACATTTTTCTTCGGAAGATTTGCCAAGATGCCTTCTGACGGCATACCGTACCCTATATTTGTGTATATAGGCCTTCTATTATGGGATTATTTTTCCTTCGGGCTTTCTCACTCAAGCGATAGCATGGTTGGGAATGCAAATATCATACAGAAGATTTATTTTCCAAGATTGATTATTCCAATTTCTTCTTCTCTTATAGGGCTGGTTGATTTTGCGGTAGCTTCAATTGTGCTGGTAGGAATAATGCTCTATTATCGTTATATACCAAATATAGTTGGGATTTTCTATATACCTTTCCTACTTTTTATAACGTTCTTGAGTTCTGTTGGTCTTGGTTGTTTCCTTGCGTCAATAAATGTAAAATACAGGGATGTCCGGTATGTAATACCATTTTTTATACAGATATTCATGTTTCTTACGCCTGTTATTTATCCTGTCAGCATGGTNNTTATTCTTGGAACTAAGGATGTGGACTGGCAGATTTTATCAGTGTCAATGATTATAAGCGCAGGGCTATTTATATTTGGCATATTCTATTTTAGAAAAACAGAGAAGTTTTTTGCAGACATAATTTAGGAGAAATAGTGGCTAACCCGATAATTGAAACAAAGAGCCTATCAAAAAAATATAGAATAACCCATAAGGAAGCCTATTTTACCTTAAGAGACAGCATTGTTAATTGTTTCAAAAGTCCTTTTGGTATTTTTAAGAAGAAGAGAACTGATTCTTCAAAAGAGGATTTCTGGGCCCTTAAGGATGTATCATTTGATGTTAATCCAGGTGAGGTTGTAGGTGTTATTGGCAGGAATGGTGCAGGAAAGACAACACTTTTAAAGATACTCTCCAGAATTACCTACCCTACTGAAGGCGAGATTCGCTTACGCGGAAGAGTAGGAAGTTTGCTAGAGGTCGGGACAGGATTTCATCCTGAGCTTACAGGTAGGGAAAATATCTATTTCAACGGATCTATCCTTGGAATGAAGAAAAAAGAAATAGACAAAAAGTTTGATGAGATAGTTGATTTTTCAGGAGTTGAAAAATTTATTGATACGCCTGTCAAAAGATTTTCCAGCGGCATGCAGGTGAGGCTTGCCTTTTCAGTGGCAGCCTATTTGGAACCCGAAATTCTGTTGGTAGATGAAGTTCTTGCTGTTGGAGATGCTGAATTCCAGAAAAAATGTTTGGGTAAAATGAAAGATATTTCAAAAGGCGGGAGGACAATACTATTTGTAAGCCATAATATGAGCGCCATACGCAATTTATGCAGCCGCGTTATAATGCTTGAAGGAGGAAAGATATCCTTAGATTCAGACTCTGAAACAGCTGTATCAAAGTATCTTGATCAGAATTTGACTCTGGGTACTTCTATTTCAGGCAAGGAATTGGAAGCAAAGATAGAAGGATATATTAATAGAGCTAATCCTTCTATACGTTTTAAAGAAATAAAACTATTGAATCAGAATAATGAGCCTTGCAGTATTTTTAATTCTAATGAGGCTATTAAAATATGCATTACATATGAATGCCTAAATACTGTTGACAGCTTACGTGTGAATATTTGTATAGTTGATGAAGAGAATAGAGAGATTCTTACAACAACGACCGTTGATGATGAGAAAGAAGTTAATTCTTATAGAAAGAATGCCGGTGTATATACATCGATTTGTTATATTTCACCCAATATGTTTGGAGAAAAACGGCTTTTTGTATCAGTGCATTTAGAATATCCAAAGGTAGAACATCTGGTACTAGATAGAGTTCTAGGATTTGATGTAATATTTTTAGGATACAATAACATTTCAGCGGCTTTTAAAAATTCATTTATTAGGCCTCGTTTAAAATGGGAAACACAGTTATTGGATTTAACAAATAGATAACAGGAGAATATTTATGAATAATAAAGTAATACTTGTTACAGGCGGCACAGGTTCGTTTGGTAAAAAATTTACCGAAATAGTATTGTCTAAATATAAGCCAAAAAAGCTTATTATTTTCAGCAGAGATGAAATGAAACAGTATGAAATGAAAAATATTTTTAGCGAGGAAAAATATAAAAATATTAGATATTTTATAGGCGATGTAAGAGATTCTGAAAGACTGCATAGGGCTTTTAACGGCGTAGATATAGTTATTCATGCGGCGGCTTTAAAAATAGTCCCTACCGCTGAATATAATCCTTTTGAGGCTGTGAGGACAAATGTATTTGGAGCGGAGAATGTTATCAACGTTGCTATAGATAATAAGATTGAAAGAGTTATAGCGCTTAGCACTGATAAGGCTGTAAATCCAGTAAATCTATACGGTGCTACCAAGCTTTGCGCTGAAAAGATGTTCATTGCCGCAAATAATTATTCACCATATGGCACAAAGTTTAGCGTGGTAAGATATGGTAATGTGTTTGGTTCGCGCGGCAGTGTGGTTCCTTTCTTTAAAGAATGCGCGCAAAAAAAAGAAGTTCCTATAACAGATAAGAATATGACGCGTTTTTGGATTACCTTGGAACAGGGTGTGGAGTTTGTATTAAGCTGTCTGGAAACAATGAAAGGCGGAGAGATATTTGTGCCTAAGATACCCAGTATGAAAATCACAGATCTTGCAAAGGCCATATGCCCTGATTGTAAGCAGAAGGTTATCGGAATAAGGCCTGGAGAGAAATTGCATGAAAGCCTATTATCTTCGGATGACGGAATCCATAGTCATGAATTTAAAGACAGGTTTATTGTTTACCCCAAAGTGGTAGGTCATAATAGTGATAAAAAAGATGGAAAATGTTTGGGAATCGGGTTCCATGGCTATAGAAGCGATAATAATAAAGAGTGGCTGAACGCAGAACAGTTGAAAAGGATTATAAAATCCGAGGGCTTCTAACCGACTAACTTTCTAACTCTAAATATTGTTCGAGCGAGCGAAGCGAGTCGAGAACCATACATATGAAACAGATACCTTACGGCAGGCAATCTATTGATAAAGACGATGTTAAAGAAGTCGTCAAGGTTTTAAAGAGCGATTGGCTTACCCAGGGGCCAATGGTCCGGAGATTTGAAGAAGCATTGACAAAATACTGTGGGGCTAAATATGCGGTGGCTGTTTCATCAGGGACCGCGGCATTGCATTTAGCTTGTATTGCCGCAGGATTAAAAAAAGGCGACGAAGCAATAACATCTCCCATTACGTTCCTGGCAACCCCTAATGCTGTTTTATATACAGGCGCCAAGCCTGTTTTCGCTGATATTGATTATGATACAGTAAATATTAGCCCCGGAGAGATAGAGAAAAATATTACCAAAAAGACAAAAGCTATATTGCCGGTTCATTTCGCTGGCCTCCCGTGCGATATGCCTGGAATAGCAAAAATAGCCAGAAAGCATAACTTAATAATAATAGAAGATGCTTGTCATGCATTAGGCGCGGAATACAAAGTAAGCGGGAAGTGGACAAAAGTTGGCAGCTGTAAACATTCAGATATGACAATATTCAGTTTTCATCCTGTCAAATCTATTGCTACTGGAGAAGGCGGCGCAATAACTACTAATAATAAGGAACTGTATGAGCGGTTGATAATTTTAAGAAATCATGGTGTTACCAAAGATAATGCCAGATTTACCAATTTTTATTCTTCAATATTCCCTAAAGAAACCTGGTATTATGAAATGCAATATTTAGGATTTAATTATCGGATTACAGACATGCAGTCTGCATTAGGCATATCTCAATTAAAAAGGATCGATATTTTTCTTAAGCGCAGAAGAGAAATAGCTAGTATTTACAACAGGCAGATTTCAAAGATAGATGAAATTGAAGCCCCATTTGAAGAAAATAATGTTAGATCAGCCTGGCATTTGTATGTTATCAGGATTAGAAAGAATAGGGGTCTAAAATCGGATAGGAATAAGTTGTTTTCTTATTTAAGAAAGGCAGGTATTGGCGTGCAGCTTCATTATATCCCAATATATCTTCAACCTTATTATTATAAATTAGGGTATAAAAAAGGGATATGTCCTCAAGCAGAAGAGTATTATCAAACAGCGCTGAGCCTTCCTATTTATCCAATGCTGGCAAATAAAG
Organism: Candidatus Omnitrophota bacterium; assembly: GCA_003485765.1. GTDB lineage: Bacteria > Omnitrophota > Gorgyraeia > Gorgyraeales > Gorgyraeaceae > UBA10183. The sequence goes on from DNHS01000035.1 coordinate 77,011, forward strand.
ATATAAAATATATTACAACAAAAATTTCAAAGTTTTTTTGTTAGGTCATTTATGATTAATAAGCTTATTATAGGTTCTGCAAATTTTGGATTAAAGTACGGTGTTGCCAATAATAAAAGATTAACTAAAAAAGATATATTTGAAATTTTAAGATACGCAAAAAAGTTAGGTGTCTTTGGGATAGACACGGCTAAAGGGTATGGCAACGCTGAAGAGATCGTAGGTGATTATCTAAAGTTACAACGGGAAAAATCTTTCAAGATAATAACCAAGATTTTACACAAAGACTATAAAGGAGTTCAATCGGTAAAAGATGAAGTCAGAGACTCTCTCAAGAAATTAAATGTTAAATGCATAGATTTTTTATTGCTGCATTCTTTTGAGACTTATCAGGAATATAAAGACACGGCGATAACTGCTTTTGAAGAATTGATTAAAGAGGGATATATTCTCCACTGGGGGGTTTCGGTGTATTATCCGGAAGAAGCGAGACAGGTAATCTTAGACGGTTTTAGTAATTTTGCCGTAGAGTTTCCACTGAATATTTTTGACAGAAGGTTTTTGAAGCGCGATTTCTTAAAAGGCTTAAAGAAAAAAAAATGTTTTTTGTTTGCTAGATCTATTTTTCTTCAGGGGCTTTTTTTTCTTTCAGAAAAAGGCCTTACCGGTAATTTTGAGACAGTAAAGGAAAATGTATTACAGTTAAACGCATTATCGCAGCGTTTTAAAATTCCTTTGTCAGATATTTTGTTGTTATTTGCAGCCGCCAATCCTTATATTGATGGAATAATTATAGGGGTAGATTCAAAAGAGCAGTTAAAAAAGAATCTCGGTTTTTATAAAAATTTAAAAAAATATCAAATGATGAAACATTTATTAGACAAACTTGAAGTTAATGACGAGAGGATATTACTGCCATATCTATGGCGCTAATTTAAAAGGGGCATAAAGATGGCCAAAACCAATAAAGCTAACAATAATATGGATATGGAGAGATGCGCTCGCTGTGTATTACCTATAACTTGGGAAACCTTGTATTTCGATAGTGAAGGCGTGTGTAACGTGTGTAGTAACTGGGAAAAGAAAAAGCACCTTATAAATTGGAAAGAGCGCGAAAGGATGCTTGTAAAGATATTTGAAGAAGCCAAGAAGCGAAAGGATTCATATGATTGCATAGTGCCGTTTAGCGGAGGTAAAGATTCTACTTTTATCCTTTGGGCCATTGTGAAAAAATACGGCCTGAAGCCTTTGGTTGTTTCATATGATCATTGCTTTTACAGGTCAAAGACTTTAGATAATAGGATGCGGACTTTTAGAAAGCTCGGCGTAGATGTGATTACCTTTACTCCTAACTGGCAGGTAGTTAAAAAAACTATGCTTGAGGCTTTTAAGAGAAAAGGCGATTTTTGCTGGCATTGTCATGTAGGCGTCTCGGCATATCCTATGCAGATAGCGGTAAAATTTAAGATACCTCTAGTTGTTTACGGCGAAGGTGGAGGCGAATATGAGGGTTATTTCCGTTATGAGGAGCTGGAGGAGAGCGACGAATGGAAATTTAACCGCAGGGCAAACCTCGGCATAAGGGCAGAGGATATGGCAGGTTTTATTGGAGTTGATTTACGGGATCTCGATCCTTATATTTATCCTACCAAGGCAGAGCTTGAAAGCGTTGGCGTAAAAAGCATGCCGTTAGGTAATTTTATTCCATGGGATGTGCAAAAACATGTTGAAATAATCAAAAAAGAATTGGATTGGAAAGAAGACGAGATAGAAAGCGGCTATCCCGGCTCGACATACGAAAAGATAGAATGCATATTTACGGGTATAAGGGATTATATCAAATACCTTAAAAGAGGGTTTTCGAGGGTGACGCATCTTGCTACGCTTGATATAAGGCATGGCAGGATAACCCGCGAACAAGCGATGAAACTCATAAAAAAACATGAAGGGAAAAAGCCTAAAAGTTTAAGCGTATTTTTAGAATATTTGGGCATAACTGAAGATGAATTCAATAAAATAGCGCTAAGTCATCTTATACCTCCTGCTAGGGCGATAGATCCCAAGAAGCTTCCTAAAGGCAAAAAGTTATGGGACCAGGATCAGTGGTACAGAGAAAAATAAAATGAAGATAGGCATTGTAAACTACAGCATAGGCAATATCGGATCGGTGTACAGCGCTTTTAGATTTTTTGGGTTAGACGTAAGGTTTGTGCAGGCGCCACAGGAATTAGAAAACATAGATGTTATAGTTTTAGCAGGTGTGGGGAATTTTATCACCGCGGTACGCAGGCTAAAGGCATTAAAAATGTGGGATAAAATAGATAAAGAAGTAATTGTCAAAAAGAAGCCTATAATAGGCATATGCCTAGGCATGCAGCTTTTTGCGGATTTAAGTTATGAAGGAGGCAGGACAAAAGGTTTTGGCTGGATAAAAGGCGAAGTTGTCAAGATGGACAGCAAAGATTTAAGAATACCGCATATAGGCTGGAACAGGGTAAATACCTCCGGCAAAGGCATATTTAACGGCATACAAAGTAACTACTTTTATTTTATGCACAGCTATCACTTTATTCCGAAAAATAAAAATCTGATTTGCGGCGTCACGGATTATGGCGATTTGAAAATTGTTTCCGCTGTCAGGAAAGACAATATAATAGGTGTCCAGTTCCATCCGGAAAAAAGCCAGAGCGGCGGTTTGAGGCTTTTGAAAAATATAATAGAGGAGATAAATTGTTAACCAAAAGGATTATACCTCTGTTTTTGCTGAAAGAAGGCAGGATATACAAAGGCGAGAGATTCAAAAATTTTATAGATGTAGGAGATCCTACTTCTCAGGGTATGATCTACGACGCGCAAGGCGCTGACGAGATAATCATAGTCGATATAGAGGCTTCAAAAAAGAAAAAGATTATCAATTCTCGGATTATAAACAGTATGATTACCAAATGCAGGCTTCCTATCGCGGCGGGTGGCGGGATACGGGATGTAAAAAGCGCCAAGGAATGTTTTTCTGCGGGCGCTGATAAGATAATTGTCAATACCCACGCGATTCTAAATCCGTGGCTGGTAAAGGAAATGGCAAGGGAATTTGGTTCCCAATCCGTTGTTGTTTCGATAGATGTAAAAAAAAGCGGTTCAAATTATGATGTATACATATATTCAGGGACTAGGAAAATAGAGGTAAAACTTAAGGATTTGATAAAAAAATTTATTGATTGCGGGGCCGGAGAGATTATCATAACCTGTATAGATAAAGAAGGCACGATGTCAGGGTTTGATTGTAATCTATACAGTTGGCTAAGAAAGCTTGTTTCAGTTCCGCTGATAGCCTCAGGCGGGGCAGGTTCATATGATCATATAGTTGACTTATTCAAAGAAAGCGATTGTGACGCCTGCGCTATAGGTAAAATGTTATTTTTGAGGGATTATGATATAGTCCGGATAAAATCTTACATAAAAGGCAAAGATGTTACGGTTAGAGAGGCATAAGTGAAGACGATCGCAAAGGTTAACGGCGACAATTTATATCTCAGGCTGCTTACGGAAAAAGACGTAAATCAGAGATATGTTGAATGGCTTAATGACGAAGATATTAATCAATTTCTGGAATCCAGGTGGTCCAAGCAAACCATTGAAGGTGTAAGGGACTATGTAAAATCCATGTATGACAGCCCTGGTAATTTTTTATTCGGCATTTTCCTAAANNGCGATAAAATTGGCAACGCGATACGCATTTGGTGATTTAAAACTTAATAAATTAGTCGCAGGTATTAATATTTGCAACGCAGGTTCCTTTAAGGTTTTTATTAAGGCAGGCTACAGGGAAGTTGGTGTATTTAAAAGGCATTCATTTTATAAGGGAAATTTCGTGGATTCTGTAGTGGTTGAAAAATGTAATCTGGATAACATAGTAGATAAACAACCCCTCTGGGTAAATAAAAACAGCAGTGGAATAAGCTTGTGGAATAAAGCCAAAAAGATAATACCAGGAGGAAACCAACTGTTATCCAAAAGAGCGGAGATGTTTTTGCCTGATCAATGGCCAGCTTATTTTAAAAAAGCCAAAGGGGTCGAAGTCTTGGGTCTTGACGGTAATAAATATATCGATATGAGCATAATGGGAATAGGTTCATGTGTGCTTGGTTATGCGAATGATACAGTTGATGCTGTTGTTAAAATTGCGATTGAGCAGGGTACTATGTGCACGCTTAACTGCCCTGAAGAAGTGGAGCTTGCCGAAAAATTAATCAAGCTGCACCCCTGGGCTGGCATGGTAAGATTTGCAAGGGCAGGAGGAGAGGCATGCGCGATTGCAGTTAGGATAGGCAGGGCATTTTCTGGAAAAGACAAGGTTGCCTTTTGCGGATACCACGGCTGGCATGACTGGTATCTTTCAGCTAATTTATCTGATTCAAAAAATCTTGACGGCCAATTATTGCCGGGCTTATCTTGCGCTGGAGTTCCTCGAGCCCTTAAAGGAACCTCAATACCTTTTAATTACGGGAAAATATATGAATTGAGAGAGATTATTAGTAAGAACAAAGGTGAAATTGGAGTTATAATAATGGAAGTAGAAAGGCACAAAAAAATAGATTTGAAGTTTTTAAAAGAGGTTCGCAAAATTGCGTCTAATATAGGGGCTGTTCTTATTTTCGATGAGGTTTCGTCCGGGTTTAGGATTAGTATAGGCGGGGTGCACACTTTATATGAGATCGAACCTGATATTACAGTCTTAGGAAAAGCGCTCGGAAACGGCTATCCGATTTCGGCTGTAGTTGGTAGAAAAGAAGTTATGGAAGCTGCGCAAGATACTTTTATCAGTAGCACTTTTTGGACAGAAAGAATTGGTTATGTAGCTGCCCTTGAAACTATAAGACAGTTTGAAAAAAACAATGTAATTTCCTATGTTAAAGATGCAGGCAATAGGTTGTCAGCAGGGCTTAAAAATATTTTTAAGTCATCAGGTTTGAAGATTGAAATAGTCGGACTTGCTTCTGTACCGATAATGGTTATAAAAGAAGACAATCCACTTGTTGTTAAAACTGTCTTTACTCAGGAGATGCTAAAAAGAGGCTTTTTGGCTTCGAACGTTATATATGTGTCATACGCTCACTCCAAAGGCATTATCGACGCATATCTGGAAGAAGCAGAGGTTGTGTTTAACATGATAGCCGCCTCAATAAAAAAAGGCAAATTAAAAGAGATGCTGGAAGGCCATGTTTGTCACGGCGGATTCCATAGGTTAACATAAAGGGGCGATGTAAAACATGATATTGGCTATTGTACAGGCAAGAATGTCTTCAAACCGGCTTCAAGGCAAAGTGTTGAAAGAAGTTATGGGGAAGCCGTTAATAGGCTATTTATTGGAAAGGCTTTCTGCTTCAAAACGCATAAACAAGATAATAGTCGCTACTACTACAGATAAGGATGATGACGTTGTATATGATTATGTCAAATCTTTGCAATTTGACGTCTATAGAGGGAGCAATCAGAATGTTTTAAGCCGTTATTATTTTGCAGCGGTAAAATATAAACCTGATAGCGTAATGAGAATTACTGCCGATTGCCCTTTGATCGACCCGGGCATTTGTGACCGGCTCATAGATTTTTATATAAAGGAAAAAGCGGATTATGCGTGTTTATCCCAGCGTTTTGCAGAGGGCTTAGACAGCGAAATCTTTACTTTTAAGGTTTTGGAGGACATGCATAAAAATGCAAAAAAGAAATCAGAGAGAGAGCATGTCAGCCTTTTTCTACATAACAATCCCGGCATGTTTAATAAGAGAATACTTGATAATGCCGCAGATGACAGCAAATACCGCATTACGGTCGATGAGCCTGAAGATTTTGAGGTAGTTAAAACCCTCATTGAAAATCTATATAAGGCGAATTCGGATTTTTTAGATTTTCAGGCAATAAAGAAATTTTTGGATAAAAATCCAGAAATTTCCCGTAAAAATTCTCATATAATAAGAAATGAGGGATTGTTGAAATCTCTGCAGAACGACAGTACCATATAAGGAGGTCTTTATCATGGGCGTTAAAAACTATAAACAAGAAGGCAGATCAACAGTACAACAGTTAAAAAAACGCGAAAAACTTTACAGTTTATTTAAGAACAGCCCGTTGCCGGTTGATCAAATGCTTATCAGTCTTGGTCTTTATATGCGCAGTTCTGCTTTGACAAAGATCCTATATATAAATGAATTATACCAAGAGGTATTGAAAGTACCAGGCGTGATTATGGAGTTTGGGGTATGGTGGGGACAAAATATTGTTTTATTTGAGAATTTCAGGGCGATATATGAACCTTTCAACTACGACAGAAGAGTGATAGGTTTTGATACCTTCAAAGGATATCCCAGAGTTTCAGGTAAAGATATAAAATCACAAACCATTAAAAAGGGCGGCTACGGAGTAAGCGAAGAGTATGATAAGTATCTTCTTGAACTCATTGATTATCATGAACAGGAAAATGTTTTATACCGCGGCAGAAAGCACAGCTTGGTAAAGGGCGATGCGTCGCAGACTATAGAAAAATTTTTAAAAGATGAACCTCATACTGTGATTGCCCTTGCATATTTTGATATGGCATTATACGAGCCGACTAAAAAATGCCTGGAAGCTATAAGGTCACACCTCGTAAAAGGCAGCGTTGTGGCTTTGGATGAACTGAATTCGCCTGAATATCCCGGTGAAACACTGGCCTTAAAGGAGGTATGGGGCTTGGATACGTACAGAATACATAAATCAAAATTTATGCCAGGCAGGTCATACATAACAATAGAATGAAGTTAGGCGATAAAAAACATGTTCTTTTCAGGGCAGATGGTTCAAACAAGCTGGGCACAGGCCATATAATGCGATGCCTGACTTTTGCGCATTGGCTTAAGAAAAACGGAGTGCCGTCAGTACTTGTTACGAAAGACTATGATCGCAATATCGTTGACTTAAGCCGCAGTTTTAACTGTAAGGTGGAAATGATATCCGGGGCTTATAGTTTCAAAGAGGACGCAAATATAACCAATGCCCTTGCGGACAGATATAGAGCCGATGTTATTATATCGGATATGAATAACGCAGACACGTTGACGCGGGTAAAGGAATATATAGAGTATTTAGAAATTTTAAAAAATGATAATAAATTTTCAATCGTTATAGATGGTTTTGGTAGCGAGTGCATTAGCGCTAAGACAAGAATTCCATCGGATATAACAGTTATTCCTTATTTCGGAAGCGAAGATGGAATCTATATGGGTCGTGATAAAACTCAATACCTATTAGGATCAAAATATTTCATCTTTAGGGAAGAATTTATAAAAGTGACTAAGATAAAACGGAAGATAAAAAAGAACGCAAATAATGTCCTGGTTACTATGGGGGGCAGTGATCCATTCAGGATAACAATTAAGGTAGTTAAGGCCTTGGGTTGTATGAATAAACCTTTTTTAAATCTAAAAGTTATTTTAGGCGCCGCTTTCAATTCATTAGCCAAGAAAGAGATAAAAGCTATATTAGAAAAATTTAGGGGCGACTATAAGATTATAGAAAACTGCAATAACATGGCTGAGCTTATGTTGTGGTCTGATTTAGTAATTATTAATGGGGGTCTCACGAAATATGAGGCTGCTATTACAGGGACGCCTACTTTTGTTGTTTCGCACAGTGAGGCTGAAAAAAAAATTATGAAGGATTTCCAAAAAGGCGGTTCTGCCATTCATCTAGGCTACGCGAAAAATATTAAAGAAAATATCATATGTGAAGCAGTCGAAGATTTATTGTCTAACAACACTCTTAGAAAAAGGATGTCTGAAAAAGGACGCGGCATTGTTGATGGGAAAGGGGCAGATAGAATTATTTCAAGAATTCCAAAGGAGTTACTTAAATGAGTAAAATAATAAAGATACGAAATAAATCAGTAGGGAAGGGCCAGCCTGTTTTTATAATAGCAGAAGCCGCGTCCAATCATAACCAGAATTTAACTCAAGCAAAAGAGCTTATTGATATTGCTTTTGAATGTGGAGTTGATGCGGTCAAGTTTCAACTCTTTAAGGCCGATGAATTATATAAAAAGAGTAATCCTATGTTCAAGATTATGAAGAACAACGAATTTCCAAGAGAGTGGCTTAGGGCGCTCTATAAATATGCAGAGAAGAAAGGCTTTATTTTTTTAGCAAGTCCTTTTGATTTGAAAGCGATTGACTTGTTGGTAAAGATAGGGAGCCCTGCCTTAAAACTCGCATCTTCAGAAACGACCAATTTAAGATTATTAAGATATGCGGCAAGCAAGAAAAAGCCTCTTTTAATTTCAACAGGCATGTGTAATATAGCAGATATTTATGAAGCAGTTGAAGTTGCCAAAAGCGTTGGGAATCAAGACGTGGCGCTTTTGCATTGTACATCCCTTTATCCTGCAAAACCTTCACATGTTAATTTACTTGCTATGGATACGCTTTATGCTGCGTTTGATTTGCCTGTAGGTTACTCAGACCATACGCTTGGCATAGGGGTTCCTATTGCAGCGGCGGCCAGAGGCGCTTGTATCGTGGAAAAACATTTCACGCTCAGTAAAAAACTAAAAGGACCAGACCATTTTTATGCTCTTGAACCTAAGCAATTAAAAGAGATGGTAATAGCCATTAGAGAGGTTGAGCAAAGCATTGGTTCTGCAATTAAAAAGATGCTGCCTGGAGAAGAAAAACTCGCTAGGAGAAGTAGTTTAATTGCAAAAAATAATATTCCTAAGGGCGCCAAGCTTACTAAAGATATGATTATAATTGACAGGCCAGCTTTGGGTATAAAACCCAGGTTTTTAGAAGCTGTTATCGGACAAAAAACTAAAAGAGATATTAAAAAGGGTACACCAGTTACTTGGGAAATTGTGGGATAGATTAATTGCTTATTCGATAGTTTGAAGAGAAGATGAAAATGGGCGCTTTAATTAAAAAGATAGAATATTATTTGCCGGAAAAGGTCCTAACTAATAGTCAATTACAAGAAGAATTTAAGGATTGCGATGCAAAAAAAATTGAAGATAAAATTGGTATAAGGCAAAGGCATATTGTCCAAGAGAATGAGACTGCTCTTGACTTGGCATATAATGCTTCTGAAAAAAATCTTGCAGGGTATGATAGGAGTAAAATTGATTTCCTGATACTTTGCACTCAGAGCCCGGATTATTATTTACCAACCTCTTCCTGTATTTTGCAGCACAAGCTGAATTTAAAAACAGACATCGGGGCTTTTGATTTTAATCTGGGATGTTCAGGTTTCGTGTATGGACTTGCATTAGCTAAAAGCCTATTAAATTCGAATATCGCCAACAGTATTTTGTTAATTATGTCAGAAACTTATTCAAAGCATATTAATCCAAAAGATAAGGCCAATAGATCTATATTTGGCGATGCTGCTGCCACGGCTATAATTGAAAAATCAGAAGATGAAGGGGTTTTTGAATTCTCATTGGGCACGGATGGCAGTGGTTATAAGAATCTTATTATTCCAAATGGAGGATTAAGAAAACGATACGATATAAATGCCAGGAATATCGATGATGGGCAGGGTACTATTAGAACAGAAAATGATCTTTACATGAATGGCCCAGAGATGCTCAATTTTATGATAGAGTCTGTCCCTAAAGTAGTTTTAAATGTATTAAAAAAAAATAAAACCACCTTGGACGAATTAGACTATGTTATTTTCCATCAAGCTAATGGATATATAATAGAATATTTAAGAAAAAAAATAAAAATTCCAAAAGACAAATTTTACACAAACCTGCTATATACTGGAAATACTGTTTCAGCATCTATACCTATTGCGATTAAGGATTGTTTGGATAATAAAATAATTAGGCAAGGTAATAAAATCCTAATAGTTGGTTTTGGAGTTGGTTATTCCTGGGGCGGGACGATTATTAAAATATAGATAGGATAATTCATGAAGAGGCCAGAATTTTTTGCAGTATTAAAGGAAACTTTAGAAATAAAGGATATTGAGCTTAACGAAGAGACTAATTTATTAGAGCTGATTGACTCACTTTCAGTAATTTCTTTGATGTGCTTAATAGATGAAAAATTTGGAAAGCGGCTTTCAGCAGATGAATTATATAACATAACTAATATAAGTAGGTTAATAAAAATTATAGGTGAAGAAAAATTTGAATAAAGAAAAAACAGAGAAAGTTATAATATTTGGGAATGGCCAGATGGCGAATTTAGCGCATTTTTATTTAACTCACGATTCGCCGTATGAAGTAGCTGGTTTTTGCGTTGATAAGGATTTTTTAAAAGAGAATAGTTTTAATAATCTGCCTGTAGTTTCTTTTGAAGATGTCGAAGCTATTTTTTCTCCTCATGTATTTAAAATGTTTATACCTATTAGTTATAAAAATGTGAATAAATTAAGAGCAAAAAAATATTATCAGGCCAAAGACAAAGGGTATGAATTAATAAGTTACCTTAGCTCTAAAGCTACTACATGGCCTGGATTGGTAATTGGTGAAAATTGTTTTATTTTTGAAAATAATGTGATTCAGCCTTTTGTTGAAATCGGAAATAACGTTATTCTTTGGAGCGGCAACCACATAGGCCATCATAGTAAAATAAAAGATCATTGTTTTTTAGCTTCGCATGTAGTTGTATCTGGTAGAGTTACGATAGAGCCATATTGTTTCTTAGGCGTGAATGCAACCATCAGGGATAATGTTGTTATCGAGCAGAGTTGTGTAATAGGCGCAGGCACATTGATATTAAAGAGCACCACTAAAAATGGAGTATATATTGGGCCACCTGCAAAACTATATTCATTGCCTAGTGATAAATTGAAAAATATTTAAGGAGATGAGGATGGAGTGGATAAAAAATGGGCTAATAGTTGTCCCGCAGAAAAATTTATGGTGGATGCAGACTCATGCCATGGTGCCATTTGCTGAAATCGTAAAAGATAATATTTGCAAAATATATTTTTCTGGAAGGGATAAAAATAATAAGTCTCATATTGGGTATGCGATAGTAGATGCAAGTAATTCTTTTAAAACTATAGAATATTCTAAGGAACCAGTTTTGACTTTAGGAAATCTTGGTTGTTTTGACGATAATGGCGTTACTCCATCTTGGGTTATGGATTACAACGGCAAAAAATATTTATATTATATAGGTTGGAATAAAGGTTCAACCGTTCGCATGGGTCTGATAGCTGGCTTAGCTATTAGCGATAATAGCGGCCTTGTTTTTTCTAGATATTCAAAGGCCCCGATTTTGGAAAGGACGGACAGAGAGCCATATTCAATACTTACAGGCCCATGTGTCTTATTAGATAATGATATATGGAAAATGTGGTATGTTTCAGGGATTGGCTGGGTAAATCCAGATTTGCCCAGGTACGATATAAAATATGCAGAGTCTCGCGATGGCTTTAAATGGGACAGGAAGGGCGTTGTTTGTGTAGGCCTTAAACCTAACGAAAACGCGCTTGCTAGGCCGTGTGTTTTGAAGGAAGATGGTATCTATAAGATGTGGTACTCTTACAAAGGGGAATGTAACTACAGGATTGGTTACGCAGAATCTGAAGATGGTATTGTATGGGATAGGCTTGATGAGCAGGCTGGAATAAATGTTTCAGAATTTGGTTGGGACTGTGAAATGATAGAATATGCGTTCGTTTTTAATTATAAAGGTAAAAAATATATGTTGTATAATGGTAATGACTATGGAAAAGAAGGTATCGGCTTAGCAGTTTTAGAAAAGTAAAAGGAAATCAATATGCAGGATAATGACATATACTTGAAATCCAAAAAGGTATGGGATGATAATATAAAGCTATTTCCCCGCAAACTTCAATATCCGGATGAAAATTTAGTGCGTTTATTTTCTGGCAGATATATTAATATCCCTAAACCGCCGGTAAAGGTTATGGAGCATGGCTTTGGGCACGCCACTAACCTTGCATTCTTTGCCAGTAAAGGCTATGAATGCGCAGGATGCGAAATTAGCGGGCCATTTATCAAAGAAGCAGAGGAACTTTTTAAATTTATAAATAAGCCTATTGATCTAAGGCTGGTTAAAGAGGACGCAATACCGTATGATGATAATGCCTTCGATATTGTAGTCTCTTGGAATGTTATACATTATCTCGGCAACCGAAAGGCTGTTTCGAAAGTCATCGATGAATTTTACCGTGTCTTGAAGCCTGGCGGTGTTTTATTGCTGTCAACCCTTCATCCTGACAGTTCTTTTTCGGATAGAATGGAATCCGTTGGGGATGGTTCTTATATAATAGAGAAAGAAAGCAGTTATGATAACCGCAAAGGCCTGGTATTTTTTATGGCTGAGTCCAGAGATGAGCTTGTCAACCTGTTTAACCCCTTTTCTAAAGTAAAAACAGGAAGCGCAGCCTTCGACCTTTTCGATCATTCTGAGAGGACGGCATGGTATCTGGTTTACGCAGTAAAATAACTGAGAGAATTGCAAAATGGAAAAAGTTTTATTTGTTTATATAGATTATGATGAATTGAATCCTTATGTAGGCGGTGGGACAATAAGCCATGGTATAGCAGCCTTGGCAGGCGCCTTAAGGGACAACGGCATTCAGTATAGCCTGTTGCAGATAATGTCGCCTTTGTCTGAAAGCGGTTATAGAGAGGTATTAAGTAAATATGGAAATTATAACATAATAGCCTTATCTTTCACGACAGTCAGAAAAGAAGTTTATTATAAGGTAGCTAAATATATAAAGTCATTCAGTTCTGATAAATATGTTGTTGCAGGTGGCATTCATCCTACTGTTGCTTCAGAAGACGCAATAAGCAACGAACATGTAGACTGTATATGCATAGGAGAAGGCGAGGAAATCCTGCCGGCGATTGTGAAAAATTACAGGACAAGAAATCTTAATTCAGTCCCTAATATCTATTTTAAACAGGAAAACGGAGAAATAATAAGAAACGATTTTATATTTAATATCAAAAATAACCTGGACTTATATCCGCGCCCTGATTACTCTATTTATAACTTTAATAATATGCATTGTTATAATGCAAGAGTAAGGCAGCTACCGATCATGATTTCAAGGGGGTGTCCTTTTAACTGTGCGTATTGCAGTAATTATGCGATCAATAAAGTTACCAAGCAGGTTGCTATAAAAATTTACAGCCCTCAAAAGGCGATAGACCTGATTAAAGAAAATTTGAAATTGAAAGATTTTCATTCTATCTTGTTCGATGACGATGTGTTAGGTATAAAGAGAGACTGGTCAAAGGAATTTTTCAGCCTTTATAAGCGGGAAATCGATATGCCGTTTAAATGTTATACAAGGCCGGAATTTTTAGACGAAGAACTTGCGTCTATGATGAAAGAGGCCGGTTGCTATCGATTGGCCTTCGGTTTGGAGACCGGTGTGGAGTCTATAAGGTTTAACATCTTGAATAAGAGGGTAAGAAACAGCGATTTTATCAGATGTTTCAATCTGTGCAGGAAATACGGGATAGATATCATTACGAATAATATGATAGGGATGCCTTCCGAAACAATAACAGATTCATTGGAAACGATTAAATTTAACGCAAGAAACGGCGTCGATGTTACCATGCGTGCAATATGCACTCCATATCGTTTCACAAAATTATACGATGACTGTAAAACTAACAATTTATTCAAAGAAGCAGGCAGCGCGGATATGGGAGACCCATATGGCAAGATCGTGCTGAAATTTAAAAATTACTCGGATCTGCAGATAAAATTTATTTTGTCTGCGTGGAATCTGCTTTTTGTTATTTATAGAAGGCTTTATAAGTTAAATAAAGGTTTTCTTATTAAAATGGTTGACCAGCTGGTTATATTGTCGAAACCGACATATCCCTTGTTTATTTTTTTAAGGCATAAGTTCTTTCTGGGTAAATTGACAACGCGTTTATTCAGGGAGCTGGAGCGAGGAAAAGAATGGACCGTAAAACAACAGGGGTGAAAGCGGCTATAATGCAGCCTACTTATCTACCGTGGCTGGGTTATTTTGATATAGTAGATCAGGTAGATAAATTTGTATTTTTGGATGATGTCCAGCTTGTGAAGAGAAGCTGGCAGACAAGGAATAGGATAAAGACAGCGCAAGGAGAGCTATTTTTAACAATACCTATCAAGAAGGCAACTAAAAGAGACGACACATTGATCTGCAATGCTGTTATATCTGAGGATGAGCCATGGAAAGAGAGGCACGTAAGGAGCATAGAGCTTGCTTATAAGAAGGCGCCGTATTTTGATTTAACATTTCCTTTTATTAAAAAGATAATTTTTAACGAAGAAAAAAAATTATCTGATTATAATATTTATATAATTAAACAGATCGCCGCAAAACTTGGTTTAAGAACAGATTTTATCTGCTCATCAGAATTAAAAGGTATTAGCGGTAAAAAAGATGCTAGATTGGTATCTATCTGTAAATATATAGGCTGTGATGAATATGTAGCTGTCCAGGGCTCTGCAGCTTATATAGAGAAAGAATCTCCAGGAGGAAATTTCACTAAAAATAATTTAAAGTTTCTTTATCATAATTATGAACATCCGGCATATGATCAGATTAATGGTAATTTTATTAGTTTTATGTCAGTTGTAGATTTATTTTTTAACCACGGATTTGATGCCGGTTTGGCTATTATAAAAAATGGAAGAAGGTCTGGCATAGATCCTGCAACATTTCGTCAAGAGCATTTGAATCTTGTAAGTTAGAGAATAAATTATGAAAAAATTAAAAAGCGGAAAAATAATATGCACAATAGAATGCCGCATGACCTCTTCTAGGCTTCCTGGCAAGGTTTTGATGGATGCAATAGCAGGTAAAAGCATGCTTGAAATAATGGTTGAAAGGGTTAAAAAAGCCACGGCTATTCAAGAAATAATACTGGCAACTACTATTAATAAAACAGACGATTCCATAGAGGCGCTTGCAAAAAAATTGAATATAGGCTGTTTCAGGGGCTCTGAAGAGGATGTTCTTTCCCGAGTCCTTGGAGCTGCTAAAAAATTTAAAGCAGATATTATAATAGAATTAACAGGAGATTGCCCTATCATAGACCCTGAAATCATCTCTCAAGTCATAGATTGTTATCTTTATAACGATTGCGACTATGCAAGCACAGGTAATCCCATAACTTATCCTGAGGGTATGGATACGCAGGTATATTTAACTAAACTTCTGGAAAGGGCTGATACTGAGGGTAAAACGCCTGAAGATAGAGAGCATGTGAGCTGGTACATAGTAAGAAATCCAGTAAAATTCAGGCTTCTGACAGTTGTTGCCACGCCGGCGCTTAAAGATACCGGCATATCCGTCACGTTAGATGAAAGAGAAGACTGTGAATTGATAAGAGAAGTTTTAAAAAGGCTGTATCCAAAGAATAAATATTTCAGCTGCTATGACATAGTTGATTTATTTAAAAAAGAGCCTTCTTTGTTAAAAATAAACAAAAATGTGCAAAGGAAAGAACTGACGTTATGAAGTATAACGCGCTTGTTGTGGGTTTGGGCAAGATCGGTATGGGTTTTGACCTTGGCAGTAATCCCAGTCATATTTTGACGCATACCAAGGCTTATTTAAAGCATAAAGATTTCAATCTTATTGCCGGTATAGATATTAATATGTCCAGGAGAAAAGAGTTCAAGGATTATACAGGGAAAGCGGCCTATGGTGATATTGGGCAATTTAAAAAAGATAATAATACAAAAATAGATGTCGTTTCGCTATGTACTCCGGAAAAGGTAAGATATTCTGAATTTATAAAAATAGCTCCCTTAAAACCAAAGCTGGTGATTATTGAGAAGCCTCTTGCATTGACTACGGATGAAGCCGTAAAAATAAAGTCCATAGCTGGTAAAAACAATATCAAAATATTTGTCAACTATACCAGGAGGGTCGATTCTTCTTTTGAAAATTTAAGGAAGGTATTGCGCGCAAAGAAACTCGGAAATGTAAGTCTGGTTAAAATTAATTATAACGGCGGGATGTACAAAAATGCGTCGCATTTTATAGACCTGATAATGCATTATTTCGGAGTCCTTAAAAAAATAAGATGCTTGAGTATAAAAAAGAGAAAAGGCGGCGATTTTGATGCGTCTTTCATTTTAAGCTATAAAAATTTTGAAGTCTTTTTTAATTATGTGCCGGATGCGACATATTTTATCGCAGAGATGGACATATTTTTGTCAAAAGGGAGGATATCGGTTTTTGACGGAGGCATAGGCATAAAGGCGTTTAAAGCGGTCAGGGATCCTGTTTTTAAAAGCTACTTCGCTTTAAAAGAAATGCCTTTAAGCGTAGCGCAGCAGCCATACAGATGCCAACTCAATGTATTGGATCATATAGCAAAGGCGCTTAAAAATAATAAGCCTTTAGTATCAACCGCAATGTCCGGCTTGGATACGCTGAAGGTTTGTAAGAAAATTGAACATGAATTTTAAAATAGAAAACTACGGCGCGATTTTTGTGGTCAGTTTTGAGGCAGGCGCAGCAAACATCCTTTCTTCTTTTTTAAAAAACTGTGTCATAAATAATAAAGGTTGTTATAATGCCGTTAAATATTGCTTAGCAGGGCCTGCAAAGCAAATATTTGAAACAAAGTTGAAGGATATAGATGCTGCTGCGCTGCAAGATATAAATAAATTGGATCCTGAAAAGGATATTGTATTTACTGGCAGGAGCCTTATACCAGAATTAGAAAGAGATGCTATAAGACTTGCTAAATTAAATAAGATAAGGGCCGTAACATTTTTAGACCATTGGGTTAATTATGAAGGAGGTTTTTTGCCAGTTTCTAAAAAGAACGATTATTCAGAACAGGAACTTATTGATTATTTGCCAGATGAGATAGTTGTTGGCGATGTGTATGCTGATGAGGTTATTCAAAAAACAAAGATACCTTACAACAGGATTCGTTTTGCCGAAAACGAATACTTTAATGATATAAAGAGTTTTTTTAGGTCAAAACAAATAGCTGCTGGAAAACGTGTTCTTTATTTGAGTGAACCAATATATGATGATTTGAAGAAAATTTATGGCGATGGAAATATGTGGGGTTTTAATGAATTCGACGTAGTTAAAGATATTGTGGCAGCGGCGCCTATATTTAAACAGCTTGGCTTTGATGAATTGGTAATAAGGCTTCATCCGAATGAGGCAAGAGAAAAATATGCAGANNGGAATGGAAAGCATGGGGCTTGTAATAGCTATGCTCGCAGGGAAAAAGGTTGTAAGTTATTTACCAAAGAGCGCAGTAAAAAAATGTTCATTACCGCATAAAGGACTAATTTACATAAATGACTTTAATTTGTTGAAAGGTATAAAAATATGGGAAAGCTTGCGATTAATGGCGGAAAACCAGTAAGAACAAGACCTTTTCCTAGATATAACACTATCGGGAAAGAAGAGAAAAAGGCTGTTAATAGGGTGCTTAGTTCCGGCATTTTATCTCGTTTTTTAGGTTGCTGGGACAAGGATTTTTATGGTGGCAAAGAGATTCAGGCGCTTGAATATGAGTGGGCAAAATATTTTAGAGTAAAGCATGCGATTGCGGTTAATTCCTGTACCTCTGGTTTATATTGCGCTGTCGGCGCGGTCGGGGTTGAGCCGGGACAAGAAATAATAGTGTCGCCTTATACAATGAGCGCTTCTGCTACAGCCGCATTAATATTCAATGCAGTGCCAGTATTTGCGGATATAGAAGAGGACTATTTTTGCATAGATCCAGAGTCTATTGAGAAGAAGATTACATCGCGTACAAAAGCTATAATAATAGTTGATATCTTTGGCCTGCCATATAACGCAGATGCGATAAACAAGATTGCAAAAAAGCGCGGTATTTTTGTTATTGAAGATGCTGCTCAAGCGCCGGGCGCTTTATATAAAAATAGGTTTGCCGGAACATTGGGTGACATTGGGGTTTATTCATTAAATTATCACAAACACATACATTGCGGAGAGGGCGGTATTGTAGTTGCAAATAATGATAGATTGGCTGAGAGAGTGAGGCTGATACGAAATCACGCAGAATCTGTGGTTGAAGATAAAAAAGTTACAGATTTAGCTAATATGATTGGATTTAATTTCCGCATGACTGAAATTGAAGCAGCTATAGCTCGTTCACAGTTACGTAAATTAAAAAAGTTACTAAGAGAACGACAAGAAAATTGTGATTATTTTGCCAGGCATATAAGCGATATACCAGCGCTAAAAGTTCCTAAAGTACGGCCTGGTTGTACCCACGCTTATTACGCGTATCCTATAAAGTTTAACGAAAATATTGCTGGCATTTCAAGAAAACGATTTGTAGAAGCGGTGAGCGCAGAATTAGTTCCAGTAAAATCAGGACTGGTTATGAACCTCGGCTATGCTAAACCGCTATATCTACAGCCTATGTATCAAAAAAAGATAGCTTATGGTTCATCAGGCTGCCCATTTAAAAAACCCTGGTATGATGGAAATATAAATTACAGAAAGGGAATTTGCCCTGTTACTGAGCGTATGTATGAAAAAGAACTTTTTAGTCATGAACTGATAAAACCTTCTATGGCCAAGAAAGATTTAGATGATGTAATAAAGGCTTTTCATAAGGCTTGGCAACATAGGGATGAATTATAAGTTTAATTAAAATGGCTACTTTACGTTTAATAAAGACAGAGTGTTTAATTATCATTCCTTTTTTAGAAAAATATCTAACAAAAAGGTATATTAGTTGGTTAGACGTTCCCATGATTAGCAAGTTTAGCTACCAAAGGAGAAAAACACGCAATGCTTGAAGAATTTGACAGTTTTATTAATATAAATAAGGATTTTTGGAGTAAGTTTAATGAAATAGACACAAACAAACTTATCCTGGTGGAAACAGCAGGACACCCTACAATCAACCATGCCAATGCAGTTACTGCAAAAATGATAGCTAGGGCAAAAGGGTTTCGCATTGCTTGGATAAAGTATAATGCTACTGATGAAAAACTTATGCAAAGTTATTCTGAAAATTCTATTTTTTTAAGTTTTAAAAAACACACTTTATTTTTTAAGATTCGATTAAAGCTTATTGCTATCCATTATTATTTAATGCATGTACTTGTGAGAAATCGCCTTTTATCTTTTGAATACAAAGGGATTCGTTATGGAGATTTTATATATGATGGGTATTTAGCGCAATATTCAATGGCTACATTGCACCGCTTTGACGCGCGTATTGCAAAGATATTTTATAGTGCCATGCTTTACGATGAGGAAGCGCGGGAGATTTTAAAAAGAAACAGTGCTATTAAAGCTGTGCTGGTAACGCATTATATGGGTATTGGTACCGGCTGTTTATCTCGTGTATGCTTACAGCAGAATATACCTGTTTACTTGAAGGTTGGAGGGTGTGATATTTTTGGGTTTTCAGTATTTAATAGGCTAAGTGAAGTGTATAATTATCCATTAAAACCTACGAAAGATGAAATAGATTTTGCAGTGTCTAATTACAAAAATGAGATAGAAAAGGATTTTAAAAATTTTATTGAAGAGGTTAGTAATAAATCTAAAGGGGGATTTAATATTGCTTATGACAATAATATTCACAGTGACGTTACCCGAGAGCAGTTTTTAAAACATATGGCGCTTGAGGATAAGCCAATAATTTTTATTATGCTGCATGCGTTTAATGATTTTCCTCGTTCGCACTTTGAATCGATGCTTTTTAATGATTTTTATGATTGGTTTATCCAGACGCTTAAGTTTGTATCTAAAGTTAAATCAAGGAACTGGATATTTAAAGAGCATCCAACCAACAGATTTTATCCAACGAAAGACTTGGACCTGAATAAGATAATGAGGCATTTGCCAGAACATGTTAGGTTTGTTTCACAGGATCATGTAATAAAATCTTCGGTGGTCTTAAATGTGGCAGATGCTATTGTTACGTGCTTGGGAACAGCTGGCGTAGAGATGCCAGCTTTGCAAGGCATACCTTCTATTATAGCATCAGATACCTTTTATGATGGGTTGGGTTTTACAATAAAACCTAGCACGAAGAAAGAATATTTTGAAATCTTAGCTAATATGGATCTAAAGCCGCTTTCTGCAGAGCAGCAGCTTAGAGCAAAATGCTGTTATTTATATTTATATAAATACTGCATGATGCCTTTTGCAGCTGGGCCCCCTATCACAGTCGAAGAAATATCGATAATTTCCAAGCAGCTTATGGATTCATATAATGGAAGGGTTAGTAAAGCCTATAAAGAAAAAAGCGATTTAATATACAGTCAGTTTTATGAATATGCTGGAGAAATTAAAAAAGAAGGTTTTAAAAGGTTGGTCAGGCTACCTTTCGATTTAATGGAAATGTCTGACTATTATATGAAACTATTCGTAGAACTAAAGGACTAAAAATATGAAAACTATAATTTTATGCGGCGGTTTGGGTACGCGACTCAGGGAAGAAACGGAATTTCGGCCTAAACCAATGGTTAACATTGGATCTAGGCCAATGCTCTGGCATATTATGAAGATATTTGCGTATTATGGCTATAAGGATTTTATTCTCTGTCTGGGTTATAAAGGTGAGATGATAAAGGAATACTTCTATCATTATGAAATGATGAATAATGATATTACGGTAGAATTAGGAAATATGAACAAGATTATTATACACCAATCACATGATGAAACTGGGTGGAAGATTACTTTGGCTGATACTGGGGACAAGGCTTTAAAAGGCGCCAGGTTAAAACGCATAGAAAAGTATATTGATGAAGATATTTTTATGGTCGCATATGGAGATAGCGTGGCGGACATAGATATAAACAGCCTTTTAAAATTTCATAAAAAACACAGGAAGCTGGTTACTGTTACAGGCGTGAATCCGGCATCGCGTTTCGGAGAGTTGAAAATCAAAGATGATTACGTAGAGAGTTTTGTTGAAAAACCTGCTGTAGGCGATAATTTTATTAACGGAGGATTTTTTGTTTTTAATAAGAAAATATTCAAATATCTTACATCCGACGATAACTGTGATCTGGAAATAGGGGTATTGGAAAAAATTGCTAAAGAAGGTCAGCTTATGGTTTATAAACATAAAGGATTTTGGTCATGCATGGATACTATTAGAGATGTGGAGTATTTAAATAAGTTATGGAACGAAAGTCTGCCCAAATGGAAGATATGGTAGCAAAAAAGCCTTAGTTTAAACATGAAAAATAACATATTTAAAGGTAAAAAAATATTAATCACAGGCCACACAGGATTCAAAGGCACATGGCTATCTTTATGGCTAAATAAACTTGGGGCTGATGTAGTCGGCTATGCGTTAAAACCGCCTACCAAACCAAATCTTTTTGAAATTTGTAGTATAAAAGACAGAATAATTTCAGTTACAAGCGATGTTAGAGATTTTAATAAACTTCAAACAGTTTTTAGAGAACATAAGCCAGAGGTAGTATTTCACATGGCCGCCCAATCGCTTGTTAAATATTCTTATGCAAAGCCGATAGAAACCTTTGAAACGAATATCATGGGCACAGCTAATGTGCTTGAGGCTTGTCGTCATGTCCCTTCAGTTAGAGCTATTGTAAACGTCACCAGCGATAAATGTTACGAGAATCTTGAATTAAAGAGAGGCTATAAAGAAAGCGATAGAATGGGGGGCAATGACCCATATAGTTCCAGCAAAGGTTGCGCGGAACTAATAAGCGCAGCTTATACAAAGGCGTTTTTTAGCGTTAAAGATAAAAAACAAAGGATATTTTTAGCATCTGTAAGGGCCGGAAATGTTATAGGTGGAGGCGATTGGGCTAGTGATAGGTTAATACCAGATTGTATCAGGGCATTTGAAAAAAACAAGCCTGTTATTATAAGAAATCCTTTTGCTGTTCGGCCATGGCAACATGTCTTAGACCCACTTTTCGGTTATCTTTTATTGGCTAGGAATCTCTACGAGGATAGGCCAGAGTTTATTGGTGGTTGGAATTTTGGCCCAGACAATAAAAATAGTAAACCTGTGGAATGGGTTGTAAGTTCTTTAGTTAAAAAATGGGGAAGAACTGCTTTTTGGGAGATTGAAAAGAAGAAAACTTTTAATGAATCACATTGTTTAATGTTAAATTCCAGTAAAGCTAGGGCTAGGCTTGGCTGGCAGCCGCAGTGGAATTTGGAAACGGCATTAACAAAAACAATAGATTGGTATAAGGCGTATTATAATAATCAAAACATGGAGCAGTTTACAATGGATCAGATATTAGAATACGAAATGGAAGCTTATGGAAGGAATGTCAAGAAATGAAATGCAGGTTTTGCAATAAACAGATTAATCAGCTTTTTTTATCTTTAGGGTCTTCTCCATTAGCTAATTCTTATCTAACAAAAGAACAATTGCATAAAATGGAGCCTTTTTATCCATTAGAAGTATATATTTGTGGTAATTGCTTACTTGTCCAGCTCCAAGAATTTGAAAGCCCAGAAAATATTTTTGGCAATTATAGTTATATGTCTTCATATAGTAATACCTGGTTGAAACATGCAAAAGAGTATGTAGATAAAGCTATAGATTGTTTTGGGATTAATCGTCATTCCTTTGTTATTGAAATTGCAAGCAATGATGGATATCTGTTGCAATATTTTGTGCAAAGAGGTGTTCCAGTATTGGGTATTGAACCTGCCAGTAATGTTGCTGAGATAGCCAGAAAGAAAGGGGTGCCGACTGAATCTGTTTTTTTTGGAGTTGAAATAGCAAAACAACTTGCATCCAAGGGAAAATTTGCAGATCTTTTATTAGGAAATAATGTATTAGCTCATGTGCCTGATCTTAATAATTTTGTTAAAGGTTTAAAGATTATCCTTAAACCAGATGGGATAATTACTATGGAATTTCCTCATCTTATGAATCTAATTAATAATGTTCAATTTGATACTATCTATCATGAGCATTTCTCTTACTTTTCCTTTTTTACAGTCGAGAAGGTTTTTCTAGATCATGGCCTTGTTATTTTTGATGTAGAAGAATTGACTACTCATGGAGGTTCGCTAAGGATATATGCAAGGCACAAAGAAAATAAAATACCAGCAGTTTCGGATAGGGTTCGCAAGTTAAGACAGCAGGAAAAAAAGATGGGCTGCTGTAGTATTAATTATTATAACTGTTTTAATGATAAGGTTAAAGAAGCAAAACGAGAAATTTTAAAATTTCTCGTTAAGGCAAAAGATAATAAAAAGGTTATAGTTGCTTATGGAGCGCCTGCTAAGGGAAATACGCTTATTAATTATTGCGGGATAAAAACTGATTTAATTGATTATACGGTAGATAAAAATCCCCATAAGCAGGGTTTATTCTTACCAGGTAGCCATATTCCCATAGAACATCCGGATAAGATAAAACAGACAAAGCCGGATTATATATTTATTCTACCGTGGAATATTAAGGACGAAATCATAGAACAGCTTTCTTTTGTGAAGGATTGGGGAGCTGAATTCATTATCCCGATTCCAGAAATACAGGTAATTTAATGATATTTAAAGAGACAAAGCTGAAAGGGACTTATGTTATTAAATTGGATCCAATAAAGGATAGTCGCGGATTTTTTGCGCGTAGTTTCTGCCGGAAAGAGTTTGAAAAAAAAGGATTGAATTTTAATATTGTTCAGTCTAGCATATCATACAATAAAAAAAGAGGAACGATTCGCGGAATGCACTTTCAAACATCTCATTACAAAGAAGCAAAGCTTGTGATGTGCATAAGAGGCGCGCTTTACGATGTTATTATTGATTTACGAAGAAGTTCCCCTACATACGGAAAATGGCTTTCCGTTAAACTGACAGAAGCTAATTATAAAGCGCTTTACATACCAAAAGGATTTGCCCATGGATTTCAAACGTTAAAGAATAATACGGTAGTTTTGTATCAGATATCAGAATTTTATTATCCAGAATCGTCCAGAGGTATTCGATGGAACGATCCTGTGTTTAGGATTAAATGGCCAATGGATAAGTTTATTTTATCGGATAAAGATAAAGGCTATAAAGATTTTATATTAGCTTTTTAGCTAGGGTGTTAATATGGCAAAGTTAAAAATATTATTATTATTTCCAAATACCGGTAATGAAGGGGTTATGCCGCTTGCTATAGGTATTTTATCATCAATTGCAAAGCTGATAAGGTACGAGGTTAAATATTTCGAGGCATCATTTTACAAAAAGCGCGTTTCTGCTGGTGAAGAACGTGAACGTACAGGTGAATTTAAATTTATTAACAGAGAAAAAGTTTTTGAGTTACTTCCTTATAAACGATTACAGGATGATTTTAATAAAACACTTATCAACTATAAACCCGATATCCTTGCTGTCACTGCTAATTCGCTTGAGTATGAACTTTTTTGTGAACTCATTGAAGGAGCTAGGCTTATAAAACCCAAACCATTTATCATCGTAGGAGGGGTTCATGCAACAATTGTTCCAGATGATGTTATTAAGAACCCATATGTTGATGTTTTATGTATAGGTGAAGGTGAAAAAGCTTGGAAGGAATTTCTAATTAAGTTTAAAACTGGCCAAGATAGTTCAACCATTAAAAATCTTTGGGTAAAAAACCATTACGGTATCAAGAAAAATCCACCAAGGCCACTTTTAAGTGAGAAAGAATTATGGGGAACGCCCATGGATCTTAGTTATTTTGATGAGAGACACTTCATGAAACCTTATGATGGGAAAATGTATCGTCGAGGCCAGGTCGAGTTGTCTCGAGGTTGTCCTTATAACTGTAGCTATTGTGTCAACTCTACTTTTAAGGATATCTATAAGGGCCTCGGGAAATTCTTTCGGGTCCGTCCGTTTGATAATTTACAAAAAGGGGTTAAAAGGATTATTCAGCTTGGCTGTAATATGTTACAGCTTCAAGACGAGTGTTTTTTTAATATCCCCTATCATATTCTGGAGAAGTTTTGTAAGTGGTACTGTAAAGAAATCAAACTACCGTTATTGCTTCAAACTCGGCCTGAATCTGTAACAGAGGAGAAGGTTAAACTTGTGGCAGACATGGGTGTTCCCATTCAAATATCGTGTGGTATAGAATCAGGGAGTGAAAGGATTTTACGAGATATCTGTAATCGCCATACTACATTGGGGCAGATAAAAAATGCATTCAAAATTATAAAAAAGTATAAGTTGCGTTCCAATGCTTATACAATGATTGGTTTTCCCACAGAGACACGCGAAGAAGTATTTAAGACTATATTTTTGATCAGAGAAATTAACCCAGATGTATCTATAATGTCTGTTTTCTTTCCGTTTGAGGGCGTTCCACTTAGAAAGATTTGTATTGAGAATGGATACATTTTCAGCAATGAAAAAGCCAGAACATATACAGATGCGTCTATTTTAAAGAAGCAACCGATGAGCGGGGAAGAAATTGAAAATTTACGTCGCACATATAGACTATATACTACGCTACCTGAAGAGTATTTTTCAAAGATTGAACTTTGTGAAAAGGATTATAAACAGCATAAAGTCTTGTTTGATGAACTTGTTGCACTATCTTGGAGGTTGCGACAATAAAGACATGCTTTAAATAGTCTAAGAAAATTAGTGTCGCAGAAATAGAATGAAAATCACAATATTGGGAGCATCCGGATTTATTGGATCTCATTTAGTATCTTATCTTCGGGAGAAACAGATAGATTATTGGGCTCCTAAGAGAAATGACGCTACTATATATAAGCGTAATCTAAACCATGTCATTTATTGTATTGGGCTTACAGCCGACTTTAGAACAAGGCCTTTTGAAACAATTGATGCGCACGTATGCCTTCTTTCTAAAATCTTAAAACAATGTAAATTTGATTCTTTTTTATATCTATCCTCTACGCGCATATATGGAACAGGAGAAGGCATTGCGCGAGAAGAAAATGTTATTAAAATTCAGCCGCTAGATTTTAATGATTTGTATAATATATCTAAAGCAATGGGAGAATCAATCTGTTTTGCTGCGGGAAAGGCTAATGTGAGGACGGTGAGATTATCGAATGTCTATGGCTGCGACTTTGAATCCGAAAACTTTATATCTTCACTAATCAGAGATGCCTTAAGAAATAAAAAGATACGTTTGCATACATCATTGGATTCCAGTAAGGATTATATCAATATAAAAGATGTAGTAGCTATTCTGCCTGAAATCGCTGTGCATGGAAGTCATAAGATATATAACGTTGCAAGTGGGGAAAATATAACAAATAGTAAAATCATTAATATATTAAAGCGATTAACAAACTGTACCATAGAAATAGATAAGAATGCCAAAAGAATACTGTATCCCAATATTTCTGTTAGTCGGGTAAAGGAAGAGTTTGCATTTATTCCTAGCAGGATTATAGAAGATTTGAATGAGCTTGTAAGCAGGTATTATGATTTTATGGAGAGGAAAAATGATAAAGGTTGACGAAAAGAATGGTGTATTGATTGTCAAAGATAAAAAAGGTTCTAAAAAATATATGATAGGCTCGCCAGAGGCTTTTTCTATTATTTCAAAACTTTGGCTAAGATCAGGATGGGACTCAAAATATGTTTACAGTTTTACTTGGATGGGGCGCCCCATAATTCAGTTGCCAGAAGATCTTATAAGGATTCAAGAAGTTATTTATAGAGTTAAGCCAGATGTGATAATTGAGACGGGGATAGCGCATGGCGGGACTTTGGTCTTTCATGCGAGTTTATGTAAGGCGATGGGGCATGGCAGGGTTATAGGTATTGATATCGAGATAAGGCCGCATAATAGAAAAGCTATCGAAGAACATGAATTATTTAACTACATTACTCTTGTTGAAGGGGGGTCCGTAGAGGAGGGTGTAGTTAATAGTGTTAAAAGAATGGTCAAATCGGATGAAAGAGGTTTGGTCATATTGGATTCAAATCATTCTAAGCAACATGCTTTAGCTGAGCTCAACGCATATTCAAGTTTAGTAGCAATCGATTCTTATATTATTGCTGAAGATGGGATAATGGAGGCTCTTGTGGGAGCACCGCGTAGTAATGATGATTGGTCGTGGAACAATCCGAAGGCAGCGGCTGAAGAATTTGTTAAAAATCATGATAACTTTATTATAGAAGAGCCTAAATTTCAGTTTAATGAGGGGTCAATTATTGAACGGGTTACATATTGGCCAAGTGCTTTTCTAAGGCGTATTAAATAGTTAAGCGTAAACTTATACTGTAATCATTAAATATGATAGATAAAAAACCCGATGTCAGTATTGGTATGCCGGTATATAATGGAGCGCAGCATATCCGGCAGGCATTAGATTCGCTGTTGGATCAGGATTATAAAAACTTCGAATTGATTATTTCTGATAATGCCTCTACAGATGAGACGCAGGATATCTGCAAGTGGTATATTGCGCGCGATAAAAGAATAAGATACTATAGAAATGAGAACAATGTAGGAGCTATACAGAACTTCAATAGTGTTTTTGCTATTTCTCAAGGAGATTATTTTATGTGGGCTTCGTGCCATGATCTTTGGGAAAAAACTTTTATTTCGCGATGCGTAGACATATTAAAAAAAGAACATACAGTTGTATTGTGCTATCCATTGGCGGACTGGATCAGTGCAAATGGGGATAGTTTAGGTGTAATTTCTAGGGGAATTGATACGCGTGGATTGGATAGGATGTCTCGGTCTCATGCGCTGCTATGGAGTTTGCAGTTCGGTTATCCTATACATGGCATTATAAGAACTAGCATGTTAAAACAAACAAAATCTTTAAGGCCTGTAATAGGGCAAGATCTGGTTTTACTTTTCGAGTTTTCTCTTCTTGGAGAATTTGCGCATATTCCAGAAGCCATGCTTCATATAAGACGAGCGCCTGATTATGGATCATGGAACAAATATATTGAAAGATGTTTTGGAAGAAAGGTTAATGGCTTCAAACGCAGATGGCTTTTTTGGAGTATGCTATTTGAATACCTGCGTATTATAAATAGGCATATTTGTAGTATACCTGCAAGAGTTTTTTTGATGTTTTCTACATTGTTATGTATATTGGTTAGATATCGCTGGATAAAACAGGGCATATCTAAAAGAAAATAAGGAGGATGATAAATGACTAAACAAGTGCTTGTTACTGGCGGAGCAGGTTATCTGGGTTCAATATTGTGCGAACATTTGCTTGATGCCGGATATCATGTTACAGTGATTGACAATCTGATGTACAGGCAGCATAGCTTGTTCCATTTATGTTCTAATCAGCGGTTCGAGTTTGTTTTCGGGGATGTGCGCGATGAAAATTTGATGAGGAGGTTAATAAAGGGCGTGGATGTAATTATTCCCCTAGCTGCCATTGTAGGAGCTCCGGCCTGCGATCGTGATGCAGTGTTGGCTAGATCAGTTAATCTGGAAGCAGTGCGTTTGATAAAAAGATTGCGCAGTCCCAGCCAATCAATAATTATTCCTATTACTAACAGCGGATATGGGGCGAAGTCAGGGAAAGTTTTTTGCACTGAAGAGACTCCTTTAGAACCAGTTTCTCTATACGGTCAGACTAAGATAGAGGCTGAAAAAGAGGTATTGGACGGTCCTAATGCAATAAGTCTGCGCCTGGCTACGGTATTTGGAATGTCACCCAGGATGCGTTTGGACCTATTGGTTAATCATTTTGCATATGTCGCATGCACTGATGGATACATAGTTATTTTCGAGAAAGATTTTAAGAGGAACTATATACATATTCGCGATGTGGCTGATTGTTTTCTTTTTTGCATAGAACATGCAGATCGAATGGCGGGAAAGCCTTATAATGTGGGTTTGGATTCGGCTAATCTTTCAAAGGAAGAGCTGGCGTTAAAGATCAAAGAGTATGTCCCAAATTTTTATATACATTTCTCAGAAGTAGGGAATGATCCGGATAAGCGTAATTATATTGTTTCGAATCAGAGATTAAAGGAAGTTGGATTTGAAGCGCGGCGTTCGTTAGATGATGGCATAAAGGAGTTATTAAAAGGATACCGGTTGATAGTGAGAGAGCCTTTCAAGAATGTATGATTAATAATACAAAGCAGGATTTTAGGCAAATGACAGTGATTATTCTAGCAGGCGGTCTGGGCATGCGGTTACGGCCTGCGATTAAGGACCAACCTAAAGTATTAGCCAGTGTTCATGGCAGGCCATTTATATTCTATTTGTTAGATCAATTGGCTAGAATTGGCCTTAAAGATGTAGTATTATGTACAGGTTATTTGGGAGGTCAAATACAAGATCTGTTGGGTAATTCATATGGTGGAATGTGTCTTAGTTATTCACAGGAGTTGTCGCCATTAGGCACAGCAGGGGCGTTACGTAGGGCAGCTTCTTTAATTAGATCTAGTTTGACGCTGGTGATGAACGGGGATTCTTACTGTGATGTGGATTTGCAGGCTTTTCTTGATTGGCATCAGTCGCGGATCGCAAGCACAACATTGCTATTGACATATTTGAATGATGCAAGCCGATATGGCCTAGTAGAAGTGAATAAGAGCGGATCTATACTTAGTTTTATTGAAAAAAACAATAAAAATGGTCCGGGGTGGATTAATGCGGGGATATATTTATTGAGGCGGGATATGATTTTGGATATTCCTGATAATATGGACGCCGTATCTTTGGAACGGGATGTATTTCCTAATTGGGTAGGCAAAGGATTGCGCGGATATAAAACCCAGTGTCGTTTTCTGGATATTGGTATTCCTGCAGCATATGCTGTTGCAGAAGATTTTTTTAGTCTGAGGGGAGGGATACAATGATAATTAATAGAACACCATTTAGAATATCTTTTTTTGGAGGCGGCACAGATTATCCATCATGGTATCTAAAACATGGCGGTAGCGCGCTATGCACAGCGATTAATAAATATTGCTATATTAGTTGTAGAACCCTTCCGCCCTTTTTTGAACACAAAGTGCGGATTGTGTATTCGAAAATAGAACTGTGTAAAAGCTTGGAACAAGTACAGCATCCTGCAGTGAGGGAGACGTTGCGATTTTTAAAGTTCAATAGTGGACTTGAGGTTCATCACGATGGAGATTTACCTGCCAGGAGCGGGATGGGATCCAGCTCTTCGTTTACCGTAGGATTTTTGCATGCTCTCTATGCTATTCAGGGGATTATGCCTAGCAAGAAACAATTAGCGGAAGAGAGTATACATATAGAGCAGGACATGATTAAGGAGACGGTTGGGTCACAAGATCAGGTGTGCGCAGCTTACGGCGGCCTGAATCATATTATTTTCTCAACGAACGGAGAAATAAATGTTAGGCCTCTTACTTTATCCATAAGCAGGATGGAAGATCTTAATTCTCACCTAATGCTTTTTTACACTGGTATAAAACGCACAGCTTCAGACGTGGCGAAGAGTTATGTAGAGGATTTTGATAATAAGCATAAACTTTTGCAGAGGATTGGGAAGATGGTGGATGAGGGGATATCTATTCTTCATGGTAATGCGTCGATCTGTAAATTTGGAGAACTGCTGCATGAGACATGGCTGCTCAAAAAAAGTTTGAGTTCCAAGGTATCTAATAAATCCGTGGATGATCTCTATTCTCGAGCGCGAAAAGCCGGCGCTATAGGCGGCAAAATTACCGGAGCAGGCGGAGGAGGATTTTTGTTACTTTTTGTTTCGCCTTCAAAACAAGATAATGTCAGGGAAGCGCTTGGTGAACAAATCCTAGTTCCGTTTCGTTTCGAGTTTAATGGCAGTCAGATTATATTTTATGAGCCTGAAAGAGAGGATTATAGCGCGCTTGAAATAGATAGGTCTAAAAGATTTATAAGGGCATTCGAAGAATTAGATCCAATAAAAGAATAAGAAAATGGAGAGCATAATACATGAAATCCTTTAAGGCGTTGAAGGAAAAAGCGCAGTGGGTAAGGAGAGAAACCTTGAAACTGCATAAGTATGCGCCAGGGACAAGATTAGCGTCATCTTTATCTGACATTGAGATATTTGTTGTTTTGTATTATGGCGGCATCCTGAGATATAACCCTAAAAATGTCAAATGGGACAAGAGAGACAGGTTTATAATAAGTAAGGGGCATGGCGCTATTTCCTTGTATCCTATATTGGCTGATTTGAAGTTCTTTAGTAAAAGTGAATTGGGTAAAATAGGTAGTAAAAATTCCTTTCTTGGTATAATACCTGATACGCTGATTCCGGGATTTGAAACTATAAATGGTTCGCTTGGACACGGGCTTGGTGTGGCCTGCGGCATAGCTTTGGCTTTAAAATTAAAAGGAATAGATAGGAATGTTTTTGTTTTGTCAGGAGACGGAGAATTAAACGAAGGCGCTGTCTGGGAAGCTGTTATGTTTGCTTCATTTCACAAGTTAAGTAATTTAATATTGATAGTGGATAATAATAAAATGTCTATGCTGGGTTACCAGAAAGAGATATTGGGTATGGAGCCTTTGAAGGAGAAATTCAAAGCTTTTCATTGGAAATCAGAAGAAGTGGATGGGCATAATATTGCGCAGCTGCATAAGGCTTTAAATAATCTCATGAAAGATGATAGCGATCAGCCAAAGGTGTTAGTAGTCAATACCTGTAAAGGAAAAGGGGTTCCTGGATTAGAAAATAACCCTATTTGTCATGTTAAAACCTTGGAAGCAGACGAGATCGACAATATCCTAAAAGGATGCAAATGAGCAATGTTCAGATAAAAGCAATGAGGGATTCGGTAATAGACGAGATTTATAACAAAATGCATGGTAACAACAGGATCTTTTTTATATCTGCTGATCTAGGCGCGCCTTCGCTTGACAGGCTGAGAAAAGATTTTAAGGACAGGTTTATCAATGTAGGTATTGCTGAACAAAATCTTATCAATGTGTCTACTGGATTAGCGCTCGAAGGTTTTACTGTCTATGCTTATGCCATCGCCTCATTTATAACGATGAGGGCTTATGAGCAGATAAGAACTAACCTGGCTTTATCCAGCCAGCACAAAGAGATTAATGTGAATCTTATTGGAGCAGGCTCAGGGGTGAGTTATGACGTATCAGGGCCGAGCCATCATTGCATTGAGGATATTACTATTATGAGAGCGCTCCCTAATATTTTATTTTTCTCTCCCAGTGACTGGTTTATTGCAGAAAAGTTTGTAGATTTTTCTATCAATACCAAGGGGCCTAAATATATGCGGTTAGATGGGAAACCTTTGCCTCGAATTCATGATGGAGCTAAAAGTTTTGATTTTAAAAAAGGATTTTGTGAACTGGCAAAAGGGGATGAGGTATGCATTGTTTCCACAGGTTACATGACGCATAAGGCATTAAAGGCGGCAAAAGAACTTTGTGGAAAAGATAGAAAAATAGGCGTGATAGATCTGTATATATTAAAACCTGTCGATGAAGACCTGTTGTTTAATACTCTGAAAAGATATAAGTGTATCATTACTATTGAAGAGGCTTTTATAAATAAAGGAGGACTTGATAGCTTAATATCTAATATGATTAGCCGCAGAAATGCTAATATAAGGTTAATCAGTCTGGGTTTTGATGACAGATACATTTTTAAATTTGGAAACCGGGATTTTTTGTCAGCGCTTAGTAATTTTAGCGAAGAGGATATAATAAGGGTTATTGAGGAGAATAGTAAGAGGTAATTGATTAATATGGAAACAAAATCCAGCATTTATGTATCCGGGGGCAATGAGTTTATTGGATCAGCTATTGTTAATATCCTCAAACGTGATGGATATGATAACATAGTTAGTCCTGGCATAGAGCCTAATTTATATGACAGGGCGTCTGTGGATGGTTTTTTCGCTGAAAATAAGCCAGAATACGTATTTTTAACAACTGGGAAGTCAGCCGGAATTGTGGGAAACACTAAGATGCCTGCTGACTTGATGATGGATAATTTGCTTATAGCGTGCAATGTCATAGATAGTGCATACCGCCATGGCGTTAAAAAATTGTTTTATCTTGCAAGCTCATGTTGTTATCCGAAACATTGCAGCCAGCCTATGAAGGAAAGCGATTTATTAACAGGGATATTGGAGCCAACAAGCGAACCGTACGCAGTGGCGAAGATTGCCGGCTTAAAATTGACCCAGTCTTATAAAAAGCAATATGGCGCAGATTTTATCTGCGGTATTAGCGCCAATATCTTTGGGCCTGATGATGACTTCAGTATTGAAGATTCTCATGTCATAGGAGCTCTTATCCGTAAGATTCATGAGGCGAAGTCCCACGATTTAAAAGAAGTTGTGATTTGGGGAACAGGCAGGCCCAGACGTGAGTTCATATATGTGGATGATTTAGCTGACGCGTGCGTATTCATCATGTGTAGTTACAATGATATCGAGCCGATCAATCTTGGCTGCGGCGAAGACATCTCTATCTATGAACTATCGCTTTTGATTAAAAAGGTTATTGATTTTAATGGAAAGATTATTTTTGATTCTTCAAAACCTGATGGCATGCCTGTTAAATTGCTCGATTCATATAAACTGAAAAAAATGGGTTGGAAACCTGCCTGGCCATTTGAAAAGGCCCTGCGTGAAACCTATAAAGGTTTTTTGCAGAAGGAGAAATAGTATGAAATTAGATTGGCCTTTGATGAAAAATAATATTACCAAAGAGGACTTAGATGTCCTGATTAAATTTCTGAAAGGCATGCCGCGGCTTACTCAATCAGGCAATGTCCAGGCTTTTGAGATGGAATGGTCTAAGTGGCTTGGCGTGAATTATAGTGTCTTTGTAAATTCTGGAGCGTCTGCAAACCTTCTAACAATGGCAGCGTTAAAACATCTTTATGGAGAAGGGGAAGTTATTGTCCCTACGCTTACATGGGTATCGGATATTGCTTCTGTACTTCAGAACAGCTTTACGCCTGTTTTTGTAGATATTAACCCACGTAACTTGTGCATGGATGATAAACAGGTTATCTCAAAGCTTTCAGATAAAACCAAGGCTGTTTTTCTTACTCATGTGCAGGGTTTTAATGGGTTGACAGATAGATTAATAGCGATTCTTAAAGAAAGAAATATCCCTTTAATAGAGGATGCGTGCGAGTCTCATGGCGCAACTTTTAAGGGCAAAAAGGTAGGATCCTTCGGCCTGATATCCAATTTTTCCTTTTATTTTGCACACCATATGAGCACTATTGAAGGAGGGATGGTTTGTACCAATGACGAGGATATCTATGAAGCTGTCCGCATGCTGCGGTCTCATGGCATGGTGCGCGAGGCGTCAAAAGACTCGACAGAGCAGAAGTATATTAAGAAACACCCTGATTTAAACCCGGATTTTATATTTGCATTTCCTGCTTATAATGTACGTAGTACTGAAATAGGAGCAGTTCTAGGCAGGAATCAGCTAAAACATCTGGATGAAAATAATATTAAGCGTAAGAAAAATTTTGAGATTTTTTTGAATAATATAGATTCCCATAAATACAGGACTGACTTTGACCTGGAAGGGAGCTGTAATTATGCGTTTAATCTGATAATCAAAAAGCCTGACCAGAAATTCAGAGATAGGGTTGAGATGGCGTTATGTGATGCAGGGGTAGAGTTTAGGCGGGGTAGTTCAGGCGGCGGGAACCAGCTCAGACAGCCGTATCTTAAATCTTTTGTTCCAGATAAAGAATGGGAAAAATATCCAGAGATAGAACATGTGCATTTCTATGGATATTATATTGGGAACTATCCGGATCTTGAAGAGCAGAAGATTTTCTCTCTCTGTGATTTACTGAATAACGTTATGTAAGGAAAGGAGTTTTATGAAAGTTACTTTATTGGCTTTGACGCTTAATGAAATTGAGGGTATGAAAGCAATCATGCCCCAGATTGATAAGAATTGGTGTGACCAGATACTTATCATAGACGGCGGTTCTACTGATGGGACTATTGAATGGGCGCGCGAGAATGGTTATGACGTGTATGTTCAAAAGCAAAAAGGTATCAGATACGCATATCTTGAGACCCTTTCTATGCTCAAAGGGGATATTGTTATTACTTTTAGCCCGGATGGAAACTCTCCTCCTCAGTCAATTCCCGCGCTTATTAAAAAAATGGAAGAAGGTTATGACCTTGTTATTGGTTCGCGTTATCTTGGCCCGGCAAAGAGTTATGACGATGATATTGTGACAGGATTTGGCAATTGGCTTTTTACCAGGACCGTCAACTTATTGCATGGAGCTCATTATACAGACGCGATGGTTATATTGAGAGCTTTTAAGAAATCGTTAATTTACGACCTTGATCTGGATAAGGAAGAGTCATACGCTCCTGAAAAGATATTTAAGACAAATGTAAGCTGGGAACCGCTTATGTCGGTGAGAGCGGCTAAGCGTAAGCTTAAGATAGGAGAAATTCCGGTTGATGAGCCTGCTCGCATAGGCGGAGAACGGAAATTACAGGTATTGCGCTGGGGAGCAACATTTCTTTTGCAGTTTGTTAGAGAGGTATTTTATTGGAGATGAAAATAGATATTCGTTCTAAATTAGCTATTTTCCAGACGTTATTGTGCGCCGTTTTTGTAACGTCGATTTTTTCATTAAGATGGCGTAATTGCCTGCCTTTTTCCGGCTATATGCCTGTTTTAATCGGAGGAGATCAGGTCGAGACCTGGGGTAGATATTTAATCTATGCAAAAGAGCCTTTTGGATTTCCAATAGGGCTTATCAAGGGATTTGGATTTCCTTTTCATATTTTTAATATATCCAGAGGCCCGGTAGAATTGTTTGCTATATTGTTTAAATTTCTTTCCAAGATATATGCGCCCTTTTCCGAATTTTATTATTTTGTTTTATTTGAATTGGTATGCGTATTTTTAGTCGGTTATTTTACATGCCTTATATTAGAGTCTTTCAGGATTAAATCTTTCTGGATAAAATTACTGGGAACAATATTAGTTTCTTTATCTTTTCCTCTGCTTAACAGGAGCTCATATTTTTATGGCATGTCATATCAGATGGCATATTTTCCTATATATGCGGCCTTTTTCTATTTCTTAATTCGTATTTACAATTGCCCTAATAGGAAATCATTTTTTTTGCTTTCATTGTTTTTTCTAATCCTATCTTTTTTTAATGAATATGCTTTATTTGGAGTATATTTTATTTTTTTAATCTCTATAAGTTTAATCTTTTTTAGATTTATATTGAATAGAAATAAAGCTGATTATGACCGATTATTTTTTGCTGTGCCTGCTTTTATTCTAGGTATTATTATGACTTTTCTAGTTTTATTTATTTTGGGAAACCAAGAAAATCTGACTGTATTGCCGGATCAGTCTCCTTTAACCACTAGATACGATACTGGCTGGGGATATGGAGGTGGATATGGAGGCGGTTTTCATGTTGCAGATGTATTTAGCGTGGTTATTCCGCCAAAAGATAAAGAAGGCATTCCTTTAAATAGAAGATGCGGCCCTACTTCTTATTTATCTAGGATAGGATTTCCCATTACAACGAATGATTTACAGGATGGGCAATACGAGGGATTTGCGTATTTGGGAACCGTAACTATTTTCATATTATTGTTTTTGATACTTAGCAAGGCGTTGTCTTTTATAAGAAACCGCAGAATATCGTTCTTAAAATTAAAGTTGGAAATTACATCTAAATTATTTATGATCAATGAGATTTTTTCATTGCCTGTGATTATAGGTGTTTCTGTTATTATGCTGTATATTTTTAGCTGGGGATATATTATACACATAGGCGGCGTGAGGTTAAACAATATAGCTACGCCGAGTTTAATCGTAGCTGGAATTTGGCCTAGGTTTATGTTGGTGAGGGCGCTTGGAAGATTAGCAATGCCTTTTATGTTGTATGTAACTATAGCAGCTATTGTATGGTTAGGCAGATATTTATACCCTTATTTACATAGCAAAGTTATGCATAAGACGATACCAGTTGTTTTGGTTATCATATTTTTGATGATAGCGCATGTTACTGAAATATGGGGATATTTGAAGCCGCCTCAAGTAACCTATGGCAATGAGATCGCTGATGTAATTGGCAAGGAGGATCAGATATTAATTAAAAGGTTATTGAAGGACAAAAGGGCTTTAATGGTTGTTCCTGCGATACGGGACAATTTTGAGTGGGAAAGGATATGTTATTCTCTAGCCTTTCATTCAAATATAGCTTTAAGCGGAGCAATTATTTATATTGGGCTGCCTCCAAAATATACAAGGCAATATGATTCTGATATAGAATGCATACTAAAGGGGAATGTTAGTGATATTTTTAACAGATATGGCGATGTGGCGATAGCGGCGCCTTCGACTATTGCAAATGATATTCTTGTCAAAAGCGATACCTCTTTGAGGCCTTATGCCTTAAAAGACCGGGATGTTATAATTTTAGTTTCGGATAAACAAAAGGAGGATTGAAACATGAACAAACAGAAAGATCTGACTTATTATAAAAAACTAAACTATGATATAATCCTTAAAAAGATAAACGATGATTACTATCTGTTTATACCGGAATTATCGCTTATTGTCGAAGAAAAAAGTCTGAATGAGGCATACGAGAAATTAGAAAAAGAAAAAGAAAAATTTTTTAAAAAAGTAATTGAGCTAAATGCAATAGATACAGTGAGAGAACCTGCTCCTGTTATGTTCAGGAAGAAGTTGTTTACTGATTTGGCAATATTTTTTACTAAGACATTAATTATTATTTCCATCTGTTCAGCAGCTTTTATAGGCACCCTGCCTTTTGTTAATGCATTTGTGGCTAATAGGATTAGTGGAATCCCAGGTGATGCAATCAAGGGCCTTGTAACAAATCTTTCATACAGGCTCAACTATAAGTTAAATAATATGACTAGAGAAGATAGGGAAAGGATGAAATTGGAATTAAGGAAGACAATAAAGGAAATAAAGCCATTTGTCGATGAAATTAAAGTTTTATTTAAAGATGAAGCCACTTGAAGTCAAGAATTGTTAAAGGTATATGAATATCTTTTACGATAATACAATCTTTTCGATACAGCGATACGGTGGTGTATCCAGGTATTTTTCTGAGATTATAAAGCGCATAACAGAATATGATGATGTAAGCGTTGACGTATTTAAAGGTTTGAGTATTTTGCCGTATAGGTTTTCAAAACTCAACAATGTATTGTTAGATTATAAATTACTCCGGCATAAATACGACATATATCACCCTACTTATTATTCTGCTCTGGTTAAAAAAAGAAAAGGTATTAAGACAATAGTTACGGTTTATGACATGATTCATGAATTATATTCGTCTAAATTTAAAATACTCGATAATGGCATTGACACTAAAAAGAAATCCATTTTAAATGCAGACCATGTAATATGTATTTCCATGACAACCAAGAAGGACTTAATGAAGATTTATAACATAAAAGATGAGCGTGTATCCGTAACTTATTTAGGTGTGTCTTTGAATAACCAAGAGATTGCTTCGCTCATTCCATTCGCTCGCAATGACATGAAAAAGCCCTATTTATTATATGTCGGCAGAAGATCTGATTATAAAAATTTTAAAATTCTCCTAAAAGCTTTCAATGCATTGAATCTGAAAAAAGATTTTGATCTGGTATGCTTTGGCGGAGGGATGTTTTCGAAAGATGAACTAATAGAATTCAAAAAATTACAACTTGAAGATTCTATAAAATATACCGAAGGTTCTGATGAAGTATTGTACTCTTATTATAAAAATGCTCATATCTTCATATATCCTTCTCTTTATGAGGGTTTTGGGTTCCCTGTATTGGAAGCCATGAGCAATAACTGTATGGTTATTGCTTCTAATGGAGGGTCTATCCCTGAGATTGCAGGTGGAGCCGCAATGCTCTTTTCTCCGGACAATGTGGATGAATTGAGCTCTTCTATACAACAGGCCATAAATGACAGCCATCTGAGAGAGGAATATATAAAAAAGGGCAGGGGAAGGGCCATGTTATTTTCATGGGATAAAACAGCCATGGAAACTTATAATGTCTATGGAAAGGTATTGAATGGCGAGATTAGGCAGTAAGCCCCTGGTAAGCGTCATTACTATTTGTCTGAATACAGCAGATACCATTGAGCGCACAATTCAAAGCGTTATTAGTCAGGATTATCCGGACATAGAATACATTGTTATAGACGGAGGCTCTAGCGACAACACTATAGATATTATTCGCAAATATGATAATAAGATAGGCTATTGGTTAAGCGAAAAAGACGCGGGGATTTCAGACGCATTTAATAAGGGGTTCTTGGCATCTAGAGGAAGCTGGATAGCATTTTTAAATGCAGGCGATGTTTATTGCGATAGTGAGGCTATTAATAACTTAATGCAGTATTCAGGCCAGTACGATATCATATACGGCAACCTGAAAGGTGTAAGAAAAAAAGACAACAAACCTAAATATTATCATGCAGAAAATATATCCGGAGATGTATATTGGCTCAAAAATGCCATACCTCACCAGTCCTGTGTTACATCGAGAAAGGTTTTTGAAAAGATAGGGTTGTTTGATAAGGATATAAAATTCGCAATGGATTATGAGCATTTTTTGCGCGCGTATCAACAGGGTTTTAAATTTAAAGCAATAGATAAGATTATCACAAATATAGGCAGCGGAGGAGTCAGCGCTAAATTCTGGAAAAAACAGCTGGCAGAATTTATGCTGGCTCAGAAAAGACATAATATAGTGCCTCTATTAAGGCCTTTTTATTATTGCGAGAGGTTTTTGAGAACATATATGTATTACAAGTTAGGTTATTTTTAGAATGAGCCGTCAATTATGAGCGTCATAAACGTTTTACATA
Source organism: Candidatus Omnitrophota bacterium (assembly GCA_003485765.1). Lineage (GTDB taxonomy): Bacteria > Omnitrophota > Gorgyraeia > Gorgyraeales > Gorgyraeaceae > UBA10183. The sequence goes on from DNHS01000035.1 coordinate 116,768, forward strand.
TCATAGAAACACTGGAACCAGGAGGAGCGGAAGGATTACTTGTACATATCCTGAAGAATCTTGATAGGAATAGATTTTCTCCAAAGGTTGTATGCCTCTTTAATCAGACGGCTTTAAAAACAGAATTGGACAAAGCCGGTATACCTGTATTTTGTATCCATATGAAAAATCCTTATGGATGGTGGAATGCTATAATCAGCCTATATAAATTGATAAAGCGCGAGAAAACAAACATTGTTCATACGCATCTTTTTTTCGCTAATATTTATGGCAGAATAGCTGCCAGGATGGCTGGGGTGAGAACCATATTTACAACCCTGCATAATCCGGATTACACATATGAAGATAACGGCAGGCTTACTTATAAGATACGAAAGATTATAGACAGATACTCCGGTAGAATATGCAATACGGATTTTATTGCCGTATCGAATTTTGTAAAAAAGGATTTTGAGAAACAGCTGGGTTTTAAAAACATCAAAGTTCTTTATAATTGCATAGAGCCTTCTATATTTAGGCCTATGAGTAAGGATGATGCTAATTGTAAAAGGCTTGAACTTGGATTCAAAGAAGACGATCTTGTCCTTATAAATATTGGCAGGCTTCATCCTCAAAAAGGCCAGTTATGCCTTATAGAAGCGTTTAAACTGCTTAATAAAAGCGCAGAGAATTGTAAGCTTATTATACTCGGTAAAGGCCATATGGAACCTGAATTGAGAAGAAAGGTAGAAGAATATAATCTTGGTGACCAGGTTATCTTTCTAAAAGACAGAGCAGATGTTCCCAGCATACTAGTTGCATGCAATATATTTGTTTTTCCATCTATTTATGAAGGTTTTGGTATTGCATTAATAGAAGCCATGGCTAGCGGTTTGGCTATCGTAGCTTCGAATATAGAGTCATTAAGAGAGATTATAGATGATGCTAGAAATGGTATTCTGATAGAAAAAGAAAATCATATGAAACTGGCAGAGGCTATTTCTATGTTGATAAAAGATGAAAAAATGAGGCTTTCTTTAGGCGAGATGGCAAGAAAAAAAGCGTTTGAAATGTTCGGAATAAAGGAATATGTTAAAAAATTAGAAGCCTTGTATATGAAAGAAGCGTTTGTATGAACTGTATCATATGCAACAGCCTGCGCTTAAGCGAAACTATATGGGGTGGATATAGTTTTAAGGGTCAGAAATACACAATAATTAGATGCGCAAATTGCGGATTTATGTTTTTAAATCCTTTTCCGGAGAAATATATTTTAAATAAAATATATGAAGGAGACTCATATTTTGATAATTATTACGCCGCATCTACAGGTATAAAAAATTATATAGATGGCATGACGGATTGCAATGTTCAGCATGTCAGGATTATTGATTTTATAAAAAACTATAAAAAAAAAGGAAGCCTGCTTGATATAGGGTGCGCGGCAGGCGGATTTCTGTTAAATGCTAAAAACTCAGGATATGATATTTATGGCATAGAGCCGAATAAAAGAATGGCTGATTATGCAAAGGATAAGCTTGGGCTGAATGTAATCTGCGGGACCATGGATGATATAAATTCGCTAGGGAAATCTTTTGATGTTATTCACGCAGGCGATGTTCTGGAGCATTTAGTTGATCTTAAAAAAGATATGGAAATTATTAAAAACTTACTTTCATATAATGGGATATTGGTTATAAATCAGCCATTGTCATACAACAGATCTCTTTATAATTTATTTCTTAAAATAAATATGTTTTTTAAAAAGGATAGGTATAGCCAGAATCCTCCCACGCACCTCTGGGAGTTTAATTCTTCTACTATTGTTAAGTTTCTGGAAAATGCTGGACTTGCTATTATTTACTATAATATTTTTGAAACCCCTTCTAGGCCTATAACAATATACAAAAATCCTGGAGTAAAAAATAGGGTATCTTGTAAGATTAAAAATTTCTCGAGTGTTGTTTCCAATATACATATATTGAGAAGATTTTGTCTGGGCGATAGGGCACTTATAGTTTGTAGAAAAAGGTAAATATGTGCGGAATAGCTGGTATTTTATATAAAGGCAATAAAAGCGTAAGCATTGATTTGCTTAAAAAAATGACTGATACCCTGATTCACAGAGGGCCGGATGACGAAGGTTTTTATATCAATAAAGACAGGAGTTTTGGCCTGGGATTCAGGAGATTGAGCATTATTGACCTTAATACAGGCCATCAGCCTATTTCAAATGAAGACGGTACTATCTGGGTCGTCTTAAATGGCGAGATATATAATTTTTTAGAATTAAAGGAAGGGCTTGAAAAAAGAGGCCATAAATTCTCCACAAAGACAGATACAGAGGTTCTAGTTCATTTATATGAAGAAAAAGGCGTGGACTCTTTGCAATATTTGCGCGGCATGTTTGCATTTTGTATCTGGGATGAAATAAAAAAGACTTTATTTTTGGCAAGGGACAGGGCCGGAAAAAAACCATTAGTATATACTGAAAATAATGGAGATATTATTTTTGCTTCTGAAATCAAGGCCATACTTCAGCATCCTGACATAGCACCAGGCATAGATTATAAATCTATGGACCACTACCTGACATATGGATATTCATTTCCAGGCAGGACTATGTTCTCAAATATTAAAAAACTTCCACCTGCCAATTATCTTATTTATGATAAAAATGGAATAAAGATTGAAAAGTACTGGAGCCTCGATTACAGTGATAAGCTTAAGCTTCACGAATCCGAATATGGAAATTTAATATTTGATAGTCTCAAAGAGGCAACTAAACTCAGGATGATCAGCGATGTTCCTCTAGGGGCGCTTTTAAGCGGAGGCGTGGATTCAAGCGCTGTTGTTGCATTGATGAGTGAATTATCTAATAGGCCAGTGAAAACTTTTTCTATAGGATTTGACGAGAAGAACTACAGTGAATTAGATTATGCAAGACTGATAGCGAAAAGATTTAATACAGAGCATCATGAATTTATTGTAAAACCTGATGTCTTGGCCATTTTGCCAAAATTAATATGGCATTACAACGAACCATTCGGAGATTCCTCTTGTATACCTACGTATTACGTTGCTAATATGGCAAGAAAGCATGTAACTGTTGTGCTTAATGGCGACGGAGGAGATGAATCATTCGCCGGGTATGAAAGATATATTGCTTTCAAGTTTTCCGAGCAGTTAAAGCTTGTTCCAAAACCAGTCTTAAAAGCGGTATATCTTAGCCTAAATAAGATAAACCGGATATTTAATAATAGAGAAACGACGCAGGCTTCTAAGATATGTACTTTTATTAATATTCTGTCAAGCTATGATAAGAAATATATTTATCCCAGGCTTATATCTTATTTTACTCCGGAAGAAAAAGAGAAGTTATATAATCAAGATTTCAGGCAAAATATTAAAAATGGTTATTCTTTTGATTTTCTAGCAGATATATTGGAAGGTTTTAAAAAATATAGCGCTGTTGACAGGGTTATGGCTACAGATATACTCACTTATCTTCCGGAAGACCTGCTGGTTAAAATGGATATTGCTACAATGGCAAATTCACTGGAAGGCAGGTCTCCGTTTTTAGACCATAAAGTCATGGAAATGGCGGCTAGGATACCAGATGGCTTGAAACTGAAAGGCATTATAACAAAATATATATTAAAAAAATCTATGAAAGGCATAGTTCCTGGCGAGATACTTACGAGAAATAAAATGGGATTTGGAGTGCCTCTGGCAAAATGGTTCAGGAGCGATTTAAAAGATTTTATCCTGGAAATTCTGCTTTCTGATGAGTTTATAAAGAGAGGATTTTTTAATAAAGAATTCATCAAGAAACTTTTAGCTAATCATATATCGCAGAAACAAAATAATTCGAATAAAATATGGGCATTGTTAAATTTTGAACTCTGGCATAGGATGTTTATAAAGAGGGCATAGATACGCTCTCAGGATAATATAAAGTGAAACTTTCTATTATAATACCTGTTTTTAACGAGAGGGATACAATACTTCAAGTTATTGAAAAAGTAGAAAATACCTATTCTCAGGAAAAAGAGATAATCATTATTGATGATTATTCAACAGATGGCAGCCGTGAATTGTTGGTTGAATACTGCGGTAAACATAAACATATGTGCCTTAGCCTGAATGCTGAAAATTATGGGAAGGGAAGGTGCATACGCAATGGATTGTCTTATGCTACAGGAGATTTTGTTATCATACAGGATGCAGATTTGGAATTAGACCCTCTAGAGTATACAGGGTTAATAAAAGTCAGTTTGACTGAAAAAAATGTAGATGCGGTTTTTGGTTCGCGTATTTTTCCAAAAGACGGGAAACATCTTGGTATGCAGAGAATTATGGCAAATAAGCTTCTTACATATTCCATTAATCTGTTATATGGCGCCAGGCTTAGCGATATAATGACTTGCTATAAGTTAATTAAAAGAGAAGTTTTTTTATCCCTTAGTTTAAAATCTGATAGATTTGATATAGAGGCAGAGATAACGTGTAAGTTGTTAAAAAAAGGCGTGAAGATTTTTGAAGTTCCAATAACATACATGCCTAGAGGATGGGACGAGGGAAAGAAGATACGCGCAAAGGATTTTTTTAAAGTCTTAAAGGCAATTTTAAGATATAGATTTTCTGATTGATTTTGATAGAAAGGTCAAGGGATAGTATGAAGAAAAATTTTTTTGGAGTATGCGTTTTTATTACAGTGATTTTATCAATTGCTTCTCTATTAAGGTTTACCGGGCTTAAAGAACGGGGCATATTCCTATGCGACGAAGGAGATTTTCTATCAGGGGGTAGGACTGTAGTAGCAGCTTTAAATTTTGTTTTTAATAAAGCATTTCATCCGGAAGAGATAAACACATCTTTTACCAATTATGTATCTACAAATGGAGGAGGATATGCTTCAGCAGTTAAACCCGGGTATTATTTACTTGTAGCCATATCTTTTCTTGTCGGAGGCGTTCATGATTACTCTATATTGTATTTTTCAGCCATATTAGGTTTAATGACAATAATCCTGATTTTTCTCATAGCAAGGCTTTTATATAATATAAAAGTGGCTATATATTCCACAATACTGGCGTCTTTTTCACCCTATCTTATAAATTATTCGCGTTCAGCCCTTTCTGTATGCGCTACAACTTTTTTCCTGTATTTAGGAGCGTATCTTTTTTTTAAGCATATTAAAAATTTTGAATATAAAAAGAGTTATAAATTATATCTTATCTTTAGCGGCATGGCTTTTGGTTACGCGTACGCCTGCCATTATAATTTGATAGCGACTATGGCTGTTATATTTACGGTTTTTGTTTTTTTTACATTTAAAAGGTCAGGACTAAAAGACCTGATTTTCCTTATCATAGGTTTTATTATCCCTCTTATTTTATTTGAAATACCTTATGTAATAGTAAAACATCTAACAAAGGGTATGTTGGGCGCTACAACAGGTCAGCCTTATATAATAAAAACCTATTTTGAACAACTTGTTGTTGTTTACAGCAGGACTTTCTCCAGCGGAAGGCCTTCAGCGCCAGTCTTTTCATATATAGATTTGATGTTCAAAACAGAGGGTTTTCTGGTGTTGATCTTATTTTTCTTTGGAAGTGTTTTTATGTTTCGTGAGAAGTTTAAGAAAAATAGATTATGTAATGTCTTGTTATTTTGTCTTGGGCCTTGCATGTTACTGCTATTTTCTTTGCTAGGAGAAAAGGCGCCAAGGACAATACTTTCTGTTATGCCAGCGTTTTATATAATAGTAGCTTTATTCTTATCAGAGTTAGAGTCCATGATCCATGTTATTGTAAAAAATAAGTACATATCTTATGTTTTTTTAATCTTACCTATATGGTTAGGCATAATCATTTTTCAATCATTGGTTTCTTTTGAATATATAAAGTTTAAATCCCCATACAGTCCTGCAATAGATTACATAAAGAAACAAGGGGATTATAAACACTTTTCTTCTAATCCGCCTGTTTCAATATTTTATACTGGGTTAAAAAATACAAATCCTTTATGGAAAATGAAACTTGAAGATGCCAGAAAGTTATATGAAACCCAGAATTATAGATTTTTAATATTAGATATGGGCGAAGAGAGTTTGCGGTACATGAATGGTTTGGTTAACCTTGCGTTAAGATCAGATGCAAAACCGGTGTTCAGAGAGAAATATAAACCGCTTCCTTTTGTCCTAGAAGACCTTTATTTCTATAAATACAAAGAAGGAGAGTTTACTATAATTTACTATAAATATAAAAATATTAAAGAAAAAGATTATCCTGTTATAAGGGTATTTGACCTGAAAGACATATTAGGATAGAGACATATTATGCATGATTATGATTTATCATGGAATCAATGGGTGGATTGTGAAATATACGGAACCGATAAGGATGCGCGAATCAGAAAAATATGGAAATACTCTTAGTTCAGCCAGCAAAAGATAAAAAACATACATTAAACCTTATGCCGCCCTTAGGGCTTGGTTATCTATCTTCTACGGTAAGGCGCAGCCATAATGTCAAAATACTAGATTGTGTTAAAGAGAGGTTTGATATAAATGATTTCAAGGCTTATATTGCAAAAAATATACCTGATATTATAGGATTTACTGTTTTTTCCTGTGACTTGGAAAGTGTCAAGAAAAGCATCAAGGCTGTTAAAGAAATAAATCCTGGAATAATAACAGTGGCTGGTGGGCCCCATCCATCAGGCGATCCGCATGGGACAATAGTATATCTGGATTCTCTTGATTTTGTTTTTGCAGGAGAGGCTGAAAAGGGTTTCCCGCTTTTTATAGAACAGTTGTCCAGAAAATCAGATGAAAGGAATTTTAAAAATATACCAGGCCTTGTCTGGAAGGAAAACGGAAGCATAAACTCTAATCTAAAGATTTTCATAGAAAATCTAGACACTATAGAATTTCCAAGTTGGGACTTGCTTAAATTAGGCACATATAAAGGCGTACCAAATGGTGTATTTACTAAACAGTATCCTTTTGCGCCTATTATTGTAACAAGAGGCTGCCCTTATCTGTGCACATTTTGTTCAGCGCATAATATTGTAGGGAGGAAACTGCGGTATCGTTCAATAGATAATGTTATAGAAGAAATAAAAATATTATATGAGAAATACGGAATAAAAGAGATACACATAGAGGATGATAATTTTACCTTTGACCTTGGATTTGCTAAGGAGTTTTGTAATAGGCTCATAAAACTTGGGTTACCGCTTACGTATTCCTGCCCCAACGGTGTGAGACTTGACAGAATTGACATAGAGTTGCTTTCTCTGATGAAGCGAGCCGGGTTTTACAATATATATGTTGGAATAGAGTCCGGTTCTCCCAGAATCCTTAAACATATGAAGAAAAATCTAAGCCTGGAAGAAATAGCTAAAAAGGTGGACTTAATAAAAGAGGCTGGTTTAGAAGCATCGGGTTATTTTATATTAGGCTATCCTGAAGAGACTATGGAAGATATGGAAATGACTATATCTTTTGCCAGGTCGCTTAAGTTAGATTGGGCGCAGTTTGCCACATTTATTCCCATCCCTGGCAGCGATATTATGAAAGATGAATATGTAAAGAGGGTATCTGAAGCCATAAGTTGGTCTGATTTTTTCAATACAGATGTGCCTTTTGCGCCACGAGGCATATTAAGAGAGCAGTTAAAAAAAATACAGAAACGCGCGTTTTTAAGGTTTTATTTTAGGCCATGGAAAATTATAAATTTAATCAAAAAAATCAGAAGTGATAATTTTGTTTTTATATTCAGAAGAATAATTTCCTATTTTTGTTAATTATGAATACTTTAAATAAGCAAATAAGATTTGAATTTGGTAAAAATTGGCAAAAATATATCAATAAGTCAGGTAAAAAAAATGTCGATGAAGCAATATTTTCTTTAAAAGAATTTTTAGGGCATGATGATTTAAAAGATAAATCTTTTTTAGATATAGGATGCGGCAGCGGGCTTTTTTCATTAGCTGCTAATTTGCTAGGCGCTACGGTTTGTTCATTTGATTACGATTACAATAGTACGATTTGTGCCCGTAGTCTAATGACAAAATATTCTAAGCGCCTTGACAAAGATAAATGTACTATATTACAGGGAGATGTGCTTGATGGCAATTTTTGCAAAAAACTAGGAGTATTTGATATTGTTTATGCCTGGGGTATCTTACATCATACAGGAAATATGTGGAAGGCTATTAATAATTCTTGTTGTTTTGTTAAAAGATCGGGTTTTCTTGTAGTGGCTATATACAGTAAAAGTTTTACTTCACCAATATGGAAAGTAATAAAATATATTTATAACATATCTCCATGTATTGTAAAGAAGATGCTGGTCTATTTTTTTACACCATTAATTTATATTGCAAAGTATTTAGTAACCGGGAGAAATCCGCTTGAAAAGGAAAGAGGTATGGATTTTTTTATAGACGTTATTGATTGGCTTGGGGGGTATCCTTATGAGTACGCTACTTCAGATGAAATTATTCATTATATAAAAAAAAGGGGATTTGAAATCTTGAAAATTAAAAAAGGGAAAACTCCCATCGCTTGTAATGAATTTCTGTTTCAGAAAATGTAGCCCACCCGGGCTTAAGCCAGGGGGTTCCTTGGGCGAAATACTGAGCCCGCCATTGTTTCCGTGGCGGGCGAATGTATAAAAGAAGGACTCTGATGCGCAATTTGTTAAATTCATATACCATGACAGATTATGATAAAGGATGGAGCAAGTGGCTTGATTGTGAAGTTTATGGGCCTACATTACGTCACCAGCGCAGGAACATAAAAAAACTTTTGAACGGCTTAGAATATAATTCTATTTTAGATATCGGCTGTGGCAGTGGAGATCATTTGCATGAGATATTAAAATTAAATAATGTGGATAAAATATGCATGGCGGATATATCCAAAGAGGCATTGAGCAGGGCTAAGAATCTGATACCAAAAGCGGATTGCGTTCAAATAGATATTGAAAAAGGCAGTATTGGCAATAAATTTGATTTGGTTCTATGCTGTGATGTATTGGAGCATATTTCTGACGATAAAGCTGCTTTAAGAAATATAAGGAAGATGGCTCATAAATATCTGGTAGTATCCACATTATCTGGTAAAATGCGAGAATCTGAGAAGCATGTTGGCCATGTCAGAAATTATGCTTTGGATGGTCTTTTGGATAAATTATCAGAAGCCGGTTTTAAGCCTTTAAAGATTATTAAATGGGGGTTTCCTTTTTACTCTCCGCTGTATCGTAATCTGTGGGATAAAGTACCTCAGAAAGTTAACGATGGAAAATTCGGCTGGTTCAGGAAATTCTGCGCCAATACGCTATACTTTATATTTATGTTAAATTCCACTTCTAAAGGTGACTATCTTTTTATTCTTTCAGAATCAGTGTAGGAGAAAATGTGAAATATCGATGGCAAAAGTTAACAGATGAACTTATTGGGAAAAAGGGTTATTTTTTTATAGACACTACTATTCATAGTTTTTTTATCGTAATAAAAAAGTATATAGAAAAATATGCAAAAGGCATAGTGCTGGATGCAGGTGCAGGAAGGCTCGCTTTAAAATTTTTATTAACCAAAAGAGCCTGCGTATATTACAGCATAGATAGACACATAGCTAGAAAAGAGTTAAGCAGCATAGGAGATCTGAATAAGATGCCTTTTAAAGAAAAAATCTTTGATACTATAGTATGCCTTCAGGTTATAGAGCATACGCCTACTCCTGAAATTGTTATTAAGAACCTGGCAGATTCTTTAAAAGATAAAGGGATTCTTATATTATCAGCACCTCATATATCATATCTACACGGAGAACCGGAAGATTATTACAGGTATACTAAATATGGATTATTTTATATGTTGAATAAATATGGTTTCAGAGTGCTAGAGATAAATGCGGCTGGCAGTATATTTAGTTTTTTATTTACGCCTATTTCAGATTTTATTCTTTCTTATACTTATGGTATTCCGATTGTTTTTCAGATAACATTTTTTCTTAACTCATTATTTGTTCAAATTATTTCCAGGATAGATCTATTTTTATTTAAGAATTCTATTATGCCAGCTAATTATATATTAGCCGCAGAAAGGATAAGATAATTGGAGATGCATAAAAAAATACAAATTACATTATTTTGTATTGGTTCTAATTTTACATGTATAGGGCCAAGAAGAATATCAGCTTATTTAAAGTCAAAAGGGATAAGGACTAGAATTGTTTTTGTGACTGGAAATTCAGATTACAGCATTTCTTTAGAAGGCGATTGCAAGAAACAGCTTGCCGATATGCTAAAGAAGGATATTGCTGTAGGCATCTCTTTTACTTCTAATTATTTAAAGATAGCTGAAGCGCTTACCTGCTTTATAAAGGACGCATTACCAATTCCGGTAATTTGGGGCGGAGTTCATGCTACTGTCTCACCTGAAGAATCGCTTGGTATTTGTGATATTGCCTGTCTAGGAGAAGGAGAAGAACCGCTATTAGAGTTTATTGATAGTCTTGTCAATTTGAATAAGAGTAATCAGATAAGAAATCTATGGATAAAATCAGGCGATCAGATAATTAAAAACAGTCAAAGACCATTAATGGACAATCTAGATGAATTACCTTGTCAGGATTATGAAATAGAAAACCACTTTATTTTAAAAAAAGAGAAGATTAGGCAGCTTGAGATTTCAGATCTTAAAAAGAACTTTGGTTTTTCTCTTACAAGAATGATGACTTTTGGATGCCCGTTCAGATGCGCATATTGCGCTAATGATAGATATCAAAGCTTAGATATGCGTTATTCACAAATAAGGCATTATTCCGTAAATTATTTTATAAATGAGACAAAATATATTCTAAATAAACTTCCTTTTATAAGTTATCTATTATTTGATGATGATGCTTTTCTCGGACTTCCTCAAGAGGTTATCCAAGAATTTTGCGAGAAATATAAAAAAGAAATCGGCCTGCCTTTCGGCATAGGTGGCATAAAAGCAGAAATACTGAAAAAAGAAAAACTTTATATGTTAGTAGATGCAGGGTTAATAACAGTCAGAATGGGCATACAGAGCGGAAGCGAAAGGGTAAATAGGCAGGTATTTAAAAGGCATTTTTCTAAAGAAAAAAATATTGAGGCGGCTAAAATTTTTAAATTGTTTAAAAATAAGTTAAGGCCGCCTTTTTATGATATTATCTTAGATAACCCTTGGGAAAATAGAGCTGATAAGCTTGCTACTTTGGAACTCTTAAGGGAGTTGCCGCGCCCGTATTTCTTAAACGTTTTTTCTCTATCCTTTTTTCCAGGCACAGAGCTTTACGAACGCGCATTAAAAGAAGGATTGATTAATGCCTATGACCCATTAAAGCAGTATCATAAAATCAGGAAAAATTTTTTGAATCTCTTGATGTTGTATACCAGCATATTGAAATTTCCTCGTTCTTTTTACAGAAGATTTCTTGATTCTAAAATGATAAAAGAAGAAAAAAAAGAATACGTATTCTTTTATTATATTTATGTATTTATAAATCTATTTTCTCGTTTATTATCTTACTATACAAACTACAAATTCGTTTTGGCTAAAATCAGAAAAATCGGAAAGGAAATAACTTATGGAATCTCAGATTAAATCAAATGATAATGAAATAGATGTATCAGTAGTCATGCCGTGCCTTAATGAAGAGGAAATGATTGGAATATGTATTGAAAAGACTAAAAAGGCATTCAAGGATCATGATATAAAAGGTGAGATTATTGTTTCAGATAATGGCTCAAAAGACAGGTCTGTGGAAATAGCTTTGAATTCAGGCGCAAGAGTTGTGCATCAGCCATTAAGGGGATATGGCAATGCCTATATGAAGGGAATAGAAAGCGCAAAAGGGAAATACGTTGTAATGGGAGATGCAGACAATACTTATGATTTTTCTGAAATTCATAAATTTATAGAGCCTTTAAAAAAAGGCGCAGATATGGTTATGGGATCCCGTTTAAAAGGAAAGATACATAAAGGCGCCATGCCTTTTTTGCATAGGTACATAGGCAATCCTGTGCTTTCAGGTATTCTTGAGTTAATGTTTAAGGCAAAGGTCTCTGATGCTCATTGCGGCATGAGGTCTTTTAGAAGAGAAGTTTTTGATAAATTATGCCTGAAAACACCAGGTATGGAATTTGCGTCTGAGATGATAATAAAGGCAGCCAAGGCCAGATTAAAAATAGAGGACATTCCTATAACGTATTATCCTAGGGAGGGAGAGTCGAAACTTAGGACATTTAAAGATGGATGGAGACACTTGAGGTTTATGCTGTTACTGAGCCCGGAATATTTATTCATATTACCAGGGATTATTATGTTGTTATTTGGATTGACGTCGCTTATTGCTTTAATAGGCGGACCTATAGCTATTTTAAATCATAAATTTGATTTACATATGATGATTCTTTCTAGTTTTTTTACGATTTCAGGGCTGCAAGTTTTATCTTTAGGATTATTTACACAAATATATTCTCATAATCTATTCGCTAGCGACAATAAACTCGTTACGTTTTTTATAAAATGTTTTACATTGGAAAAAGGCATATATTCAGGCCTGTTCTTTTTAATGGTAGGTTTTTTATTTTGCGTAAAAGTTTTATATAACTATCTGCATGCCATAACAGGAGATTCTATTTACTACAACGCAAGATTTGCGGTATTTGGAGTTACTATGATGATAATGGGCTTACAGCTTATATTTTCTTCGTTTTATGTAAGTTTCTTAAACCTAAAAAAGGAACATGAAGATTTTAATTATATGTCATGAGTTTCCTCCTATAGGAGGAGGCGCGGCAAATGCTGCATTTTATATAGCAAGTTACCTTAGAAATAAACAGCATGAGGTAACAGTGATTACCTCAAGATTTAAACGGGTCAACCAGGCTGAATATGATTTCAACATAATTTATCTCCCTGTTTTGAGAAAGCATATTGACAGGACATCGCCTTTGGAATTGATTTCTTTCGCTCTGTCAGGTATTTTTTATAGTTTATTTAATATCAGAAAGTCTAGATACGATATATGCCTTGCTATGCACGGTATACCTAGCGGATGGGTTGCTTTTGTTATACGCAAGATTTTTGGAATTTCTTATATTGTTTCTCTTCGCGGAGGTGACGTGCCAGGCTTTTTGCCTCAGGAATATGATAGGCTTCATAAAAAAGTAAAAATTCTAACCAAACTATATTGGAAAAATGCAAAATCTATTATTGCCAATAGCGAGGGTTTAAAAGAGCTGGCAGATATTACTGCGAATACGTTAGATAAAAAGGTAAAGATTGTATCAAATGGTGTTGATTGTCAGGCCTTTAAACCGGATTATTCGTTAAGAGACAATCAGTCCATTAGGATTATTTACGCTGGAAGAATTACTTTACAAAAGGGATTGGAAGGCTTTATTAAAGCTGTAAAACAAGCTAAGGACAAGATAAAAAATAATTTTAATATAAAAATTATAGGCAATGGCTATTTAAAGGCCTATCTTGAAAAGATATCATTTGAATTGTGCGGCAAGGGTATTATAACATTCAGCGATTGGATGGATAAGAAGAGCCTGATTATGGAATACAAAAAAGCGCATATATTTATTCTTCCGTCATTTTATGAGGGTATGTCAAACTCACTTCTTGAAGCCATGGCATGCGGTTGTATGGTGATAGCAAGCGATATACCTGGCAATAGAGAGCTTGTTAAAAGATATGAAAATGGTGTTCTTTTTAATCCAAGCGATTCATTGAATTTAGAAGAGGTATTGATGAATGTTTTAAATAGCGGGCCGGGCACAATAGAAGATATGGGTAAAAAAAGCAGGATAATTGCTGAGAGATTTGATTGGGACAGAGTAACAGATTTGTATCTTGAAGAGTTCTATGCGTAAAAAATATCTGATAATTTTTGTTGTGTCAATTTTAATAGCCTTTATTTTCATATATCTTGACAGAGATGCAAGAAAAATAAAGGCAGATGCAATTATCTATTATACCATAGCAGAAAATATTGTAAGCGGTCATAGCTTTTCTGATAAAATAAACCCTCCATATTCGCCTACAATGTCCCGCGAGCCTGTATATCCTTTATTCTTGAGCGTTCTATTTTATTTATTTAACAAAAATATCCTGGCAGTTCAATTTGCTCAAGCCTTGATATATGCCTTAACTTGCTTAGTTATGTTGAAAGTTGTTTCTATGTTGTTGAGTGAGGCCAAATATCAGTTTATTATCTCTATGATCATAGCGCTTTTTCCTGTAATCCCAAGTTATGTGCCATATATGTTTACCGAAGTTTTGTTTACATTTCTCTTGGCATTATGTGTTTTTTCTATAATAAAAGGTCTAAAACAGGATGGTTTGAAGTGGTATTTTATTTCAGGTATGCTAATCGGTATTGCTACTTTATGCAGGGCTATATTGATATTATTGCCTGTATTTTTATTGGTTTTAATGTGTGTGCATTTCTATAAAAAATATAAAAGAATTATCACCCCTGAATTATTCAAGGCGTCTGTTTTACTATTATTTGGATTTGCGCTAGTAGTAATGCCGTGGATGGCAAGAAATTATTTATTGTTTAATAAGCCATCTATTGCATTAAGAGGTTTTAGCAGTATGTACACAAGGGCCGTAAAAGTGAATTTAAGCAAGGATGAGCTTAAGATGTATGGAATCTATTGTTTTTCTGAATATTTAGCTGGCAAAGTATATCCACAGCATTACCTTGTTTCTAACGCAGGAGGGTATTTTTATAAACCAGCGCTTCAAAAAATCAAAGAATATTCAGACAAAGGTATTTCTCAAGAAAAGGCAGATGACATGTTTAAAAAAGAGGTACTGGAGCTGGTCCGAAACCATCCAATAAAATTTACTGCTATGGGTTTTTTTGAAATTGTAAAACTCAATTCTTTCTCTCAAGTTTTATTTGTAAATCAGAAGAGCATGGAAGATGCTATTCTGAACACATATATATTGTTTGCAATAAGAGGTTTTTTAAAATTGCTCGGTTTTTTTATTGTTATCGTAGCTTTTGCAGGAATGATTTCTGTGCATAAACTCAGGCACGAATGGATGGTTCTATTTTGTGTGATTATGTATTTTAATACGATACATTTTTTTCTTGACTCTGTTGGCAGATACGTTGTTCCGATAATCCCTTATTATATATTATTTTGTATAGTACAGTTGAGAGGATTAGGACGCAAGGCATTATGATGTTGAAAGAAAAAATTATAAACACTAATAAGCCGGTTATATTGATGATAGGGGCTGTAATAGCTCTTGCAGTAAATTTTCTACCCTCAGAAGGTATGGTGTTTCCTTTTCTTATTTTTTGTATAGGGCTTTTTATAGGAATGTTCTTTATTAATTTAATGCCGGAACAAGATAATAAATTTTTAATATCGCTGTTTCTTCTGGCATTTTTGTCAAGGATTTTTGCGTCTCTATTTTTCTTCAATGCAGTTTTTTTATATAATGGCAATGGAATGCTTGGAGATGCATGGCCTTTTAGCCAAAGCGGTTATGATGTTCTTCAGATGTGGCTGGCCGGTATCAGAGACATAAAGACTATTACAGATAATATGATGAAAATAACAGCCAGCGGAAATCTGGGTAGTTATGATTTCTGGAATGCAGTGGTTTATTTTTTTACAGGCAAAAGCCCTATGTCTGTAATATTTATCAATTGTCTGGCAGGTTCTCTGGCCGTTATATTCATATATTACATTACAAAACAGATGTGCAGTATAAAGGCCGCTAAAATAGCAGCTATTTTGACCGCTTTTTGGCCTTCAATATTTATGTGGTCAATACAGAATTTAAAGGAATCCTCAAGTATTTTTTTAATAGTATTTTTAATGTGGGCCATGCTAAATTTAAAGACAAGATTCAGATTTCATTTTATATTTTTGGTGTTTATTTTAAGTTTAGCCCTTAAGGAAATGAGGCTTATCTCATTTTTTGTATTTTATATATTGGTAGTTCCATTCGCATTATTTTTATCGATATGCAGGTCTAAAAGGCTGGAATTTATATTTTTAGGCATCTTGATTATATTTATTGGGGTTTCATTATTTGAGGTGGTCAAGCTTCAAATAGTAAAGCTTATACCTTTTTTTCCAACCAGAGGCAATATTGAGTTTTTGAAATGGGCATATGAGATGAGAACTAACAGGGCTACAGGCGGAACAGCGTTTTTGACTGGTTTAAATTTATCTAACCCATTAAACCTTGTATTTTTTGTGCCAACTGCACTATTAATTGCCTGGTTAGCGCCTTTTCCATGGCAGGTGGGGAGCATGTCACAGATAAGCGCTATTCCTGAAATGCTGGTATATTATATGCTCATACCATCTATATTTTCAGGTTATAGATTTATAATGAAGCATAGAGTTAGTGAAGGCGGACTATTGATAATAGCCTATATTTTCATAATGATGATTGTCCTGGCATTCATAGAAGGCAATATAGGTACTTTATTTAGGCATAGAGCAATGGTTTTGCCTTTTTTATTTGTGTTAATAGGTATAGGGCTGGAGAAAATAACATTTAAAATTACAGCGCATGACTAATCCCATAAAAGCATTGTTTATTTCTTATAATGGCGCATTAGAGCCGTTAATACAGTCTCAGGGCATTCCTTACTTAAAAGGATTATCTGATAAAGGCGTAAAATGTTTTTTATTAAGTTTTGAAAAAAGAGAAGAAGGAGCACTTGAGCTTAAAAAAGAATTAGAATGCCATGGAATAAAATGGTATCGCCTTAAATATCATAAGAGACCAACCTTACCAGCTACTTTATTTGATATATTATCCGGTATTGTCTCGGGCATGTATATAGCTGTTTCAAAAGATATTAATATTGTTCATAGCAGGGCTACTGTTCCGGCTTTAATGGGATATGTAATAGCAAAGCTTACAGGAAAAAAATTTATTTTTGATGTAAGAGGATTGATGGCAGAGGAATATGCTGACGGAGGCATGTGGAAAAGAGGCAGTCTTTTATATAAAGTTACTTCTCGGATTGAAAAAAAGTTATTAAAGAAGGCGGATTCTTTAATCGTGATTACTGAAAATATAAAAGAATGTTTAACAAATGATGATAGAAAAAAACAGAATATTACTGTGATACCTTGTTGTGTTGATATAGATAAATTTAGCGAAGAATGTAATCTAACCAAGACGTTAAAGGAAAAATATAAGCTTTCAGGAAAATTTGTGTTTTTGTATATTGGATCCGTTGGAACATGGTATTTATTGGAGGAAATGATAGATTTTTTTATCGCGGCTAAAAGTATAATTAATAACGCGCATTTTTTAATATTGACTCATATTGATAAAGATATGGTTATATCTGCTTGTAAAAGAAAAAAACTGTCTTTTAATGATGTTACTGTTGATAACGCGGAATTTTCTAATATGCCTTATTATATTAAACTGGCAGATGTTGGAATTTTTTTCATAAAGCCTTGTTTTTCTAAAAGGTCTTCCTGTCCTACTAAATTTGCAGAATACCTGGTTTGTGGTTTACCGCTTGTAATAAATTCAGGAATAGGCGATACTGATAAAATAGTGAAAGATTATAAGTTAGGAGTAGTTATTGATAAATTTAATCAAGGCTCATATTTGTCTAATACATATCAGCTATTAGAGTTAATGAAAGAGAAAGGGGCTATTTCTAATAGATGCAAGAAAACGGCAAAAGATATTTTTTCTTTAGACATAGGTGTCTCTAAGTATTTCGATGTATATAGGAGCCTGATATGCAATTAAAAGCTATAGTTACCGGCGCGAATGGTATGTTGGGGGATTCGTTTTGCCCTCTTTTAGAAAATAAAGGTTATCATGTTGTTGCTACTGATATTATTACAAATGCAAGAATTATTAAACTAGATATAAAAAATTTAGATAAAACAATGAATGTTGTAAAAAGAGAAAAGCCTGGAATTATCTTTCATCTTGCCGCTGAAACAGATGTTGATAAATGTGAGTTAAATGAAAAGCATGCTTATGAAACAAATGCTAAGGGAACAGAAAACATAGCCTTATGCTGTAAAGAGCTGGATATCCCTATGGTTTATATAAGCACAGGATCTGTTTTTGACGGGGAAAAAGAAGATGGATATACAGAGGAAGATGTTGCTGGCCCACCAGTAAACATATATGCCAAAAGTAAACTGGAAGGCGAAAAAATAGTAAAATCTTTGCTATCTAAATACTATATTATAAGGGCTGGCTGGATGATAGGAGGTTATAATAAAGATAAGAAATTTGTATGGAAGATAGTGGAATTACTAAAAACCAAGAAGGAGATATCAGCAGTTATTGATAAATTTGGGACCCCTACATTTACTAAAGATTTTTCAAAAGGGATATATGATATTATAACTAAAGGCGAATACGGGCTTTATCACTCTGTAAATAATGGAATATGCACGCGGTTTGACATTGCTAAAAAGATCATAGAGTACCTAGGTAAAAAAAATATCATATTGAAACCTGTTGATTCAAGAGCTTTTCCTATGCCTGCTCCTCGCCCAAAGTCAGAAGCTCTTATTAATCATAAACTATCTTCAATGGGTATGAATAACATGAGGACATGGCAGGAAGCTTTAAAAGAATATATAGAAGAGATTAAATGAAAATATTATTTATACAGCCTTACCCTACTGAAGGCGCAAGTGCCAGGTATAGAGTAGAACAGTATGTGCCTTATCTGGAAAAGAACGGCATTAAATGTGTTATCAGGTCTTTTGTTTCAACTAAGTTTTATAAGATTTTGTATAAAAAAGAGCTTTATTTCAAAAAAATATTATATTTTATTCAAAGCAGTATTCAAAGGTTTTTTGATATATTTCTTGCAATAAGATCGGATTTAATATTTATACATCTCGAGGCATTTCCTTTAGGCCCTCCGTTTTTAGAGTATATTTTTGCAAAAGTTTTGCATAAAAAAATTATATATGATCTGGATGATGCCATCTATATAGGTAGTACTAGTTCAGCTAATAATTTTTTAAAATATTTAAAATGTCCTTCAAAGATTAAAAAAATAATCAAAATTAGCAGCCATGTTATAGCTTGCAATGAATATCTTGCCAATTATGCTGAAAAATATAATAACAATGTAACTGTTATTCATACATCAGTAGATACAGACAAATTTAAACCAATAAATAGAGAGAAAAAAGAAAATATAGTGATAGGGTGGATAGGGAGTCATAGTACAGCAAAATATCTATCAGAATTAAAAGATGTTTTTTTTGAACTTAGTGCTAAATATAAATTTACCATAAAGGTTATAGGTGCAGGGGAAGGATGCGATTTTGAGATACTCGGAGTAAATGTAGTTCAACTTGATTGGAGTCTTAAAGACGAAATCGCTCATTTTCAATCTTTTGATATAGGAGTATATCCTTTACCTGAAGATGAATGGACTAAGGGTAAAACAGGTTTTAAGACTATTCAGTACATGAGCATTGGTATCCCATGCGTGGTGTCGGATGTAGGCGCGAACAGGGATATAATAAAAGATGGCATAAATGGTTATCTTGCAAGGACAAAAGAAGAATGGATTGAAAAAATATCTAAGCTAATTGATGATGCTGGGTTGAGAGAAAAAATTGGCTTTGCAGGCCGAAAGACAGCGGAAGAAAGGTATTCTCTTAAAATAAATATCCCAAAATTTATTAGCATCTTTAAAAGTTTCAGTATTGCAAAGAATGAGAGCAAAAAATACAATTATGATTAAAAAAAGACTTGTAAAAATTATTGCGCCAGTCATTGGGCATTTTATTTCTCTTAGATTGCCTTCTATAATAGCAATAGAAGCAACCAATCGTTGCTTTCTTGATTGCGTTACATGTCCGATACCTAACCATATGAAAAGACAAAAAGGAGATATGCAGCTTTCAACTTTCAGGACTTTTTTAAGTCAAATAAACTGGAAAGTACATAAGCTAAGTTGGGCATTTGGCGGCGAACCTCTGTTGAATAAAAATATATGGCAGATGATAAAACTTGCTGCTCTTAAAGGTATCCCTTCTAAAGTTGATACCAATGGCATGTTGCTTAATAAATATGAAAATGAAATATTTAATTCGAATCTCAGGGTATTAAATATAGCTTTTGAAGGGCTTTCAAAAGAAAACACAAGTAGCTTTAGACAGGGCTTCGATCATGAATTGGTTATAAGTAACATCAAAGCAATAAGCCGGAGGAAAAACGCAATAGGCGCAGAATATCCTGTAATAATTCTCAATTATTTAGTTAGAAAGGATAACGAGGATGATATAGAAAGAACTATAGAATTAGCGCGGGGATGGAAGATAGATGATATAATATTTAAAAGTATTAATATAAGCCCCAGCTTATGGCTTTCTCAAAGTCAGATGCAATATCTGGGGAATAAATTTCTTCCGGTAAAAAGGGCTGAACTTAGCCGTTATAAACGGCAAAATGGACAATGGGTTCCTAAAGAGAATCTAAGCGATTATTGCAGATATCTGATAAATAGTCTGACTGTAACATGGGAGGGCAAAGTGTTGCCATGTTGTTTTGATTTTGATGCGTCTATGGTAGTAGGAGATATACATAATGAAGATTTAAAATCCATATGGCGTAATGAAAGATTTAGTCTTATCAGAAAAAAAGTTTATAGCGGCTCTATCCAAATGTGCAATAACTGTACTTCAGTTTCTTTGCAGAAAAAAGTAAATATAATCAAAAATGAATCTTAGATATATATGGAATATCTAAAAAACAAACATATAGCGTTATTCTTTTCTTATAAGGTATCATTGAATGTATGGGAAGACTTAGGAATGATAACTAGAGAATCCAGAATCTGGGGCATTTTATGGAAAAATTTTAATAAAGTGTCTTTTATCACATATGGCAATAAAAATGAAGAAGTTTTTGGTAAGCACTTTCCTTCTATAAAATTGCTTAATAATAAATGGAATTTAAATCCCGCGACCTATAGTATATTTTTGCCGTTTCTTTATAAGAAGGAGCTCATGAATATAGATTTATATAAAGTAAATCAGGTTAGCGGCGCTTTGCCTGCTATTATCAGTAAGATTTTATATAAAAAGAAGCTTATTATTCGATGCGGATTTCAGCTGTCTCTTTTTTTAAAAAAACAGAAAGAGAATATTATTAAAATATTTTTAGCCTTAGTTTTAGAGAGGATATCTTTTTATATGGCTGATGTTATAATAGTAACGTCTATAAAAGACAGGGAATACATAGGTGCTTATCACAAGGTAAATTTTCACAAGATAAAAGTAATTTCTAATGGGATAGATACAGAATTATTTAACATATTAGAAGGCATAAAAAAGGAACGCGGTCGGATTTTATTTGTAGGAAGGCTTATCAGGCAGAAGAATTTATTTTCTCTATTAGAAGCGGTAAAAGGCCTTAAAGAAATTCATCTTGTTATAATAGGCAAGGGATATCTTAAAGAGGCATTGGCGCAAAAATCAAAGGAGTATCGAGTAAATGTTACTTTTATAGAGAGAATAAAAAACGAAGAGTTACCCATAGAATATAATAGATCAGAACTTTTTATATTACCGTCTTTATTCGAAGGTAACCCCAAGGTTTTATTAGAAGCCATGGCCTGTGGACTGCCTGTAATTTGCACTGATGTCGATGGCATGAATACTATTGTACAGCATGGAGTTAACGGTATGCTATGTCAGAGCCACGATGAAAGTATGAAAAATTCCATCCTTGAATTGCTCAACAATGAGGGTTTAAGAAAAAAATTAGGCCAAAATGCAAGGGATACTATAGTGTCAAAGTTCAGTTTAGATATGGTTGCTGAACAAGAGATTTTTTGTTATGAGCATTTATAGAAAGGGCTTGATGAAATACAATCTTGACAAACAGAGAAAAAGGTATGATGCGTTGTATCTTTCAAAGGATACTACATGTTTATATGACGAGTATTTAGATGAGCCTTTTTTTGAAATAGCTAATTCTAAATATTTTTTTCCAAAATTGTTTAAGAATATAAACGATAAGATTGTTTTAGATATTGGTTGTGGTGGAGGTAATATGGGGTCCAAAATAAGCCATAAGACAAAATACATGGTAAATATGGACGTATCTTTTAATGCTCTTTTATATGCACGAAAAAGGATTGCAAATGAAAAGGCCAAATATGTGCATGGAGACATGCTTAGATTGCCATTTAAGGAAACAAGTTTCGATACAGTTCTTTGCTATGCCTCGCTGCATCATATAGAAGATGTGGCTATGGTAGCTAAAGAAGCTATGCGAGTATTAAAGAATAAAGGTAAATTTTTATGTTTTGAGCCAACTGAACGTTATCCATGGGTTTATTTTTGGTTGGATTTATTTATGATACCAAAGTCCTTAGCCGTATTTTTAAAAAATATTTATGTGAAGTTGCAACATAGATTTGCTAAACAACGCAAATTTTATAATGTATTAAAAAAAATACCGCACAATTCTGGCGTACATTTTTTTAAACTACCATCTCAGTATAAAGAGATACTTGTAAAAAATGGAGTTAAGGATGTAAAAGTAGAGACAGTTTTTCTTGAATTTTTGCCCCCGCGTTATTTTATGAGCAAAAATAAAATTATTGTAGAATGGATAATTAAACTATCACATTTATTTCATAAATTGAGGATTGCTAAAGAAAGAGGAAGGTTTATAATTATCGAGGTAACTAAATCTTAAGTTATACAGTGGGGCGATATGGTAAAAATATTTTATAGAAATTTGTTGAAATTTTTTTTAAGGCTTTATGATTTTGCTTATCAAAAGATAAATAGCGTAGCTATTAGATATTATGGAATGCATCCAAAACATAAATTTAATGATTTTCATAAATTTTTTATAGATCGCATACCCAATGACGCAAGGGTTCTTGATATTGGCTGCAGCCGCGGTGAATTAACAGTTGACCTGGCAACCAAGGCATCTTATGTGGCTGCATATGATATTTCGGAAGAGGCTATAAAATCAGCAATAAAAAATCGTTCACGGCAAAATATAAATTATTTTGTAGGTGAAGCTACGAACAATATGCCTCAGGAACAATTTGATATAGCTGTTTGTTCGAATGTACTTGAACATTTGGAAGATTCTGATGTTTTTCTGAAAAAACTAAATGCTATTGCGAAAAAGGTTCTTATACGGGTTCCTAACTTTGATAATAATTGGATTCTGGGAGTGAAAAAAGATCTGAAGATGGAATATTTTTTGGATCCGCAGCATCGAAGAGAGTATGTGGTTGATTCTATAAAAAAGGAATTGAATAATACGGGCTGGATAATAGAATCTATGGAAGCATCGACTGAAATAAGGATTATGGCAGGAAGAAAGAGCTAATTTTATGCAAAATAATGTATCTAGAGAAGTATTTTTAAGTACTATCTACAACTATATAGGCACAATAGCAGGATATATCATATCTTTCTTTACCCTGTTCTATCTTACAAAAAGCTTAACTATTGCGCAATTTGGACACTGCAGTCTTATCTTAAATACACAGACGTTCTTTTTTCTTATCCTAAGTTTTGGGTTGCCGTCGGTTATCTTAAGATATGTATCTGAATATTTGGTAAAGCATGATTATAGAACTGTCAGAAAGATCATGTGGTCGAGCATGGGGATAATAATGTTCTTTGGCGTGTTAGTTTCTATTATCATGGCTATATTAGCCAGGAAATTTCCGGGCACTGTAAATAGGTTTTTTTTATCTCAATACTTATTTTTAGCTGTTGTTCTGGGTATGCTAAGAGCAGAAGTTCGTATATGCGAGGCTGCCTTTTTCGCATTTCTAAAACAAGGGTACAAAATATTTTTTAATGTGTTAGGCGCGCTGCTGACTTTATTTCTTTTTGTTTTCTCAATAAAGCTTGGATTTGGCCTATTGGGGATTATCTTAAGCATAGCCGTTGTGGATCTTTTTTTAGTCGTGGCATATATTTTAAGAATAGAATTGTATACGCGCGGCAAAATTTCTATTCCGTCAAAAATTGATCTAAATAGATATTTTACTTATGGAATTAAAGAATATGCTACTAAGGTGCTATCTTTTTTTTGGGATTCCAAGATAGACGGATATATTATTACATTTTATTTAGGGGCATCATTGACTGGAATATTTTATTTTGCTGTAACTGCCGCAACTACTCTTGCGGAGTCTATGCCTAGCTCTCTTATGCAATCATTGAGCCAGTCCGTATTTACACGGCAGTATGTAAAATATGAAAATCAAAAAGAGTTAGCTTATCTATTTAGTCTTATAAATAAGCTTAAGGCATTTTTTGTTTTTCCTGTTTTTCTTAGTTTTCTTTTAGTGATAGATAAAATAGTTATCATTTTTTTTAATAAATACACAGAGTCTATTTTAATATTTCAGATACTTTTAATTTTTATGATATTTTATATTTTTGCGATGCCTCTAAGAAGTATAGTCGCGGTACTTGAAAGAAACGAAATATTACTATGGGGAAGCGCTGTTATCTTGTATAAAATCCCGATGACGATATTTTTAACAAAAAACTATGGCCTTATAGGCACTGCTTTTGCGGTAGGAACATCTTTTTTGTTATATTTTGTAGTACAATTTTTTTTAACCAGACGCGTTATAACGATAGTATATCCATGGAAAGCTTTTTATAAAATATTTCTAAATAGCTTGGTAGTATGTATTCCGATATTATTCATTAAGCCATTTGTAAAAGATATGATATCTGTATTAATTTTAATTCTTATTTCAGTCGCTGTCTATTTAGGTATTTCGTTTCTGCATAAACCATTTGACGATTATGATCGTCAAATGCTAAATAAACCATTCAAGAGGATTCTATTCAACTTTTAATTATTGAGGTAGAATGTTTAAATCGTTTGTAAAAACTGTAATGGCGTATTGCTATCCTGTATTGGCCAGGATTTCGGGGCATTGTTCGTGGAGCACTAAAACATTTGGTTCTTACATAAGCCCTTTTTGGCATGTAAATATAGGAACAAATACAATAGTTGCTCCTAGGGCAATCTTGCGCGCAGGGATGAAAACTAATATTAAAATAGGAAAATCTTGCTATGTGCATCCTTATGCTATGTTGCTTTGCTATAACGGTAATATAGAGTTAGGCGATTTCGTCAGCATAAATTCGTTTTGTATGTTATATGGGCATGGAGAGCTAATTATAGGAAATAATGTCCGGATAGCCGCCGGAACAATTATTGCCCCGGTAAATCATGTTTTTTCAGACCCAAATAAGCCGATACGTCAACAAGGAATAATTACAAAGGGGATTATTATAAAGGATGATGTATGGATAGGGGCTAACTCTACCATATTGGATGGAGTAACAATTGGCAGGGGCTCTGTAATAGGAGCAGGTAGCGTGGTTACAGCAACTATAGAACCATACTCAATAGCTGTGGGAGTGCCCTGTAAAGTAGTTAAAAAAAGAGAATAAAGACTGATTAAATTATATGATAAAAAATGATGAGACAATCTTGACATGGAGAGATGCGTATTGTTGTCAGCCTGTCTGCCTAAAAAGACCTCATCTGGAAGTGTAAGTGTGGATAATAACCTAAAAACAGTTTTTGTTCGTTGCGAAGGCGTGCGAATAGTTTATTACAAGATTAATGCTCTCGGGATGTTGGATTTTTGGGATAAGCACTGGGAAGATAGTGTTTACAATGTTTCAAAAGAATATTATCGGCCGTATCTTAAGGGTTTTTTAGGCTATGGCAGAGTGCAAGATGTTTTTAATAAGTTTTTACCTAGAAAAGGATTGATCCTTGAAGCAGGTTGTGGTACGGGGAGATATGTGATATCTCTGCGTGCCAGAGGCTATAATTGCTTTGGGGTAGATTCTGCGTCAAAAACAGTTCAGAAGATAAAAGATTATTTTCCAGATTTGCCTGTTGAGGTGGGAGATATATGCAAATTAAATTTAAAAGATGAAAGTATCGACGCTTATATTTCGTTAGGGGTTATGGAGCATTTTAAGGAAGGGCCTTACACTGCGATAAAAGAGGCGTGCAGGGTATTGAAGAAAAAGGGAATAATACTTGTAAGCGTTCCGCAGATATTTCTTTGGAGAAAACTACAAGCGCATCCGGAAGGTACACCCTTGCCGGAAAACGCGTCTTTTTATCAATATGCGTTTTCTGTGGATGAATTTAGGTCAAATTTACTCAACGCGGGATTCAGGATAAAAGGTGAATATGGGTACTATTCGCATTATGCATTTACGCTTAGATTCAACTTTTTTAGAAAAGCGCTGAAGATATTTAGAAAATTGGCGCTTTTAGATTTAATAATCGATAGGATGCCGGTAGGGAAAAATATTTCCCGCATGAGACTTTATGTCGCCGAAAAAATTTAAAGAGTTATGTTTAAAAATATCAAAGTTCTTATAATGGATATTTATATTATTTTTTTAAAGTTCCAGTAGACCTTCTTTTAAAATTGCTGGCTGAAATATGATGAGCTACCTCATAAGATAATATGATACAAGATTATGATATTGTATGTATATCCACGTCTGATTGGGAACAGCCATGGGGCAGCCGACAACAGATAATGACCAGGCTTTCTTCTGAAAATAGAGTATTATTTGTTGAATATCAGTCGTCATTTTTGCATTTTTTAAAATATCCAAATTTATACATTCGCCCGCCAAAGAAACCAATAGCGGGCTCAGTATTCCGCCCAAGGAACCCTGGGCTTAAGCCCTGGTGGGCTCCATTTTCTAAAATTTTTACTCGTAGAATAAGAAATATAAAAGATAATCTGGTAGTCTATAAGCCTCTAGTTAATCTGCCATTTCGGTATCACAGTAAAATTATCAACATATTGAATCAAAGATTTCTTCTATTCCAATTAAGGCGACTCGTTAAAAATCTTAAATTTTATAAAATTTTATTGTGGATATTTGAACCTTCTGCTTATTTTTTAGTCAATAGATTAGGAGAAAAGATATCCATATATCAATGTATAGATTTTTTTAAAAATGAAAAAAAATCATATTTGCGCAAAAAATGCATTGAGGCTATGGAAAATAAACTGTGCGAAGACTGTGATATTGTATTTGTTTCAACAAATGAGCTTCTGCTAGATAAGCTAAATTTAAATAAAGAAACATATCTTGTTCCAAGCGCCGTGGATGAATCTTTTTTTAATATTAATAAGAGTTTATCAAAATTTACCATACCTGGAATAATAAACAATAACCTATATCCAAAGATAGGATTTGTTGGCACATTAGATGGTAGGATAGATTATGAATTAATAAATTTTATAGCAGAAGCACATTACGATTGGACGATAGTGTTGCTAGGATTAGTAATTGACAGAAGATATGCTAAATGCCTGAATAAAAGGAAAAATATACAAATGCTTGGATGGATAGATAACAATTTGCTCCCGCTTTATATAAATTCATTTGATATTGGGATCGCTCCATATAAAATCAATGAGTTTACCAAAGGCATTTCCCCTATTAAAGTATTTGAGTATCTGGCATTGGCTAAACCTGTTGTGTCTACTAGGATACCATCTTTAGAAAAATATGAGGATGTGATTTGTATAGCAGATAACAAAGAAGATTTTATTAGAGGCATTGAAATATTATTAAAAGATAAAGGGAAAGAATCATCATGCAAAAGATTGAAATTAGCGCAGGAGAATACTTGGAGCAGGAGAGTGGATGTTATTTCTGAAGTTATAGAAAAACACTTGAATAATAGTTACAATTAATTATGAAAGTATTTATAGGTTGTTTATTTTAGCGCAGGATAGCAGAAAATGATTAAAAACGAAAATATAATATGTATCTCTTCTATAGATTGGGATTTTGTATGGCAGGGGCATCAGGAGATAATGGCTACTTTTGCCAGAAATGGCAATCGGGTGCTATTTATTGAAAATACAGGTGTGCGTTTTCCAAGAATACGAGATATATCTCGCTTAAAAAATAGAATTAAAAACTGGTTTAAAGGAGTAAAAGGCATAAGGAAGGAAATGGAGAATTTGTATGTTTATTCTCCAGTCGTGTTACCTTTTCCATATTCTAGAATAGTAAGATGGGTAAACAAATATCTAATGCTGCGAATTATAGAAAAATGGATGAAAATCATGGAATTTAATGCGCCTATTGTATGGACATTTTTGCCTACAGGGCTGGCATTAGATCTGTTGAATAATTTAAGCAAGAAATTAGTTGTTTACTATTGTATCGCTGATTTTGAAAAATTAGTGTCAAATCCTAATAAGATTAAAAAAACAGAGAGGGATGTTATAAAAAAATCCGATCTTATATTTGTGCAAGGCGAATTACTTAAGAGGCGTTGTGAAAAATACAATTCCAAGGTATTAGTCTTCCCATTCGGCGTTAACATAGATGTATTTAATAAAGAGAATTCCTCCTTGTCGGTGCCATCTGATATAAGCCATATAGAAGGGGCGCTCATAGGTTATATAGGTGGTATTCATAAACATGTAGATTTTCAATTGATAAAATTTATCGCTGACAAGAATCCTCAATGGACGTTAGTATTTATCGGGCCTATACAACGGGATATTTCAGAACTTGAAAATTTAAAAAACATTGTTTTTTTAAATTTTAAAGAACACAAAGAGCTCGCAAAATATATAACTAGGTTTGATGCATGCTTAATCCCTTACTTGCTGAATGAATACACTGAGACAGTTTATCCTACAAAACTAAATGAATATCTTTCTATGGCAAAACCAGTTGTTTCTACTGCTTTGCCGGAGATAGAAGCCTTTAATAAGAAACACGATAGAATTATTTATGTTGGCAAAGACAAAGAAACATTCGAAGTATGTATAAAAGAGGCTTTGCATGAAAACAATCCTTACTTACAAAAAAAGCGCGTTGAAGCAGCGAAGGAAAATAGCTGGAAGATGCGTATTGAAAATATGAGCTCTCTGATTGAAATAGAAATAGAAAGGAAAAGATTAGATATAGAAGTTAAATGGAGGGAGAATCTAATTAGTTTCTATAGAATAGCAAGAAGAAAAATTTTACGGTTTAGCGCGATTTGTGTTATTACATATCTTTTATTGCTTAAGACATATTTTATTTGGTTTTTAGCATCCCCTTTAAAGATTTTTGAAAAACCGCAGAAAGCAGATGCAATAGTAGTATTTGGTGGCGGTGTAGGTGAAACAGGAAGCCCTGGCAAGAGTACCATAGAAAGAGCCCGTTATGCAGTGGAGCTGTATAAGCAGGGTTATTCTAATAAAATACTGTTTTCATCAGGATATGTTTATGTTTATAATGATGCGGACAATATGAAACTTTTTGCCATTTCTATGGGAATACTTGAAAAAGATATTATTCTGGAAGAGAAAGCGAACAGTTCTTATGAAAATGTTATATTTTCTAAAAAAATATTGGACAAAAATAAATGGCGTTCCATTTTATTGGTATCTTCGCCATACAATATGCGCAGGGCAGAACTGGTATTTAATAAATGGGCCAAAGATATAAAGGTTACCTACACGCCAGTTGATAAAACTCAGTTTTATGACAGAACAAGTGGAGTTAAGCTTGAACAGATAAAGGCTATTCTGCATGAGTATCTGGGAATAGTTTATTATTTTATAAGAGGTTATATATAAGATATGTTGTTTAATTCTTTACAATTCGCTGTGTTTTTCATAATAGTTTATAGTCTCTATTTAGTACTGAACCACAAGTGGCAGAATCGGATGCTTCTTACAGCTAGCTGTGTTTTTTATGGCGCATGGGATTGGAGATTTTTACTTTTAATGTTTGTTTCAATAACTACTGATTATTTTTGTGCTCTCAAGATACAAGAATCAGTTGAAGAAAAAACAAGAAAAAGATTTTTATTTTTAAGCATATTTATTAATTTGGCAATATTAGGGTTCTTTAAATATTTCAATTTTTTTGCTGTTAGCATGGATAATCTTTTTAGCCACTTTGGTTTTTCTATCCAGCCACATCTCCTGCATATAATACTTCCGGTTGGCATCTCTTTTTATACATTCCAGGCTTTGAGCTATACTATAGATGTTTATAGAAAAGAACTGGAGCCTACCAGGAATTTCAGGGATTATGCCCTTTTTGTTACATATTTCCCGCAGCTTGTAGCAGGGCCTATTATGAGGGCAAGAGATCTCCTTCCTCAAGTCCTTTCAGCCAGAAAGTTATCTTTGAAACAATTTTATGAAGGATGTTATCTTATATTTTGGGGCCTGTTTCAAAAGATCTTTATCGCAGATAACCTGGCAAAAATAGTAGATTCTGTATTTAATTCCTCAGGCCCTTATAACGCGGCTAAAGTTCTTATAGCGCTATACGCCTTTGCGTTTCAGATATATTGTGATTTTGCAGGATACTCTAATATAGCAAGAGGCATGGGTAAATGCATGGGCTTTGACATCATGATTAATTTTAATCTGCCATATTTTGCCGTTAATCCAAGTGATTTCTGGAGAAGGTGGCACATAAGTTTGTCAACGTGGCTTAGAGACTATCTTTATATACCATTAGGCGGTAACAAAAAAGGCGGGTTCCTTACTTATAGAAATCTGGCAATAACCATGCTTTTGGGAGGGTTATGGCATGGCGCTGCTTGGACTTTTGTTATTTGGGGAGCTTATCATGGCATGCTTCTTATAATACACAGATTGCTTAAACCTGTGCTTGCAAAGATACCCAGCCCTAAAAATGCTACAATAGGGAAAGCGTGGTTTTTCTTGCGCGTTGTTTTCTTTTTCCAATTAACATGCGTCGGGTGGCTGATTTTCAGGGCCAAATCCATAGGACAGATCCTGAATATGCTCGGTAGTTTTGTTTCAAACTTTAATGTCGGTTTAGACATGGGTTTCTTCAGCTTAATTCGCTTAATCTGGCTGCTAATATTAGTTCAGATTGCGCAGTTTATAAAGAATGATCAAATGGTCGTCTATAAATCAAATATTCTGCTTAAAGCGGTATTTTATATTATCTTTTTTTATTCAATAGTTATGTATGGAGCAAGTGGTGGAAAAGAATTCATTTATTTCCAATTCTAAGAAGTTGCCCTGGGCGTTTTTTATTGCCTTATCGGTAATAATCATTCTTTATTTTACCGAGATGTTTATATTGCCGATCAACTTTTTTACATTCAGGACATGGGAAGCATTAATGGTAAAAGAATTTCTTCCGGGTAGTTTCTATCCAAATATGAAAATATCAATGATTGAAGCTGGAGGTGATTTAGGACGACATACTAAATTTGCAGTTAAGAAAAAAGTGCAATGGGAAACTGACCGCTATGGATACAGAAAACACGATGCCGGTATAAACAGGTATCAGATCGTTATCTTGGGAGATTCAGCTATTGCTGGAACAGGGTTGACCCAGGAAGACATGCTTTCCGAAGTATTAGAACGAAGATTGAAAATTAACGTGTATCCTTTTACCCCTTCAAGGTATCCGCTGGTAGATAGCTTTTTAAACACAAAGCGTTTCACAGATAACCCTCCGGATATAGTTATCCTTGAGAGAATCGAGAAAAAAATTCCAGAACTATCTAATATTATTCCAAATTATAACAACCAACAGAAATATTCTTGGTTAGAACAGCACTGGATATATTTTTTAGATAGATATCCATACTTTGCAATATTACTAGATCGAATCTGTAAAAACAATATGGGCTATTATTTTAAAAGCAGAATAGAAATTATTGCTCAGTACCCTGCCCAGTTACTTATTAAAGCAAGTAAAAGAGAATATAATCCGCCTGGCGCTGTACAAAGTATAGTGAATGACAAGATGCTTTTCTTGAAAGAGACAGTTGATAAGATGGAAACTGACAGAGGGATTTCTGAAGAAGAAATAGAGAGAATAGCGGAAGTTATAGCTTCTTATGCCAGAGTATTCAAGGAAAAAGGTATTCGTTTTATATTTCTACCAATACCTAACAAAGAAAATATTTAT
This sequence comes from Candidatus Omnitrophota bacterium, assembly GCA_003485765.1. Lineage (GTDB taxonomy): Bacteria > Omnitrophota > Gorgyraeia > Gorgyraeales > Gorgyraeaceae > UBA10183. The sequence continues at coordinate 148,777 of DNHS01000035.1, forward strand.
TATGAACATTTGCCGATTAAAAATAGAACAAAACCGAAATTCTTAGAAAGGCTGATTCTGAAATTACAGAAAAAAGGCATAGAAGTAATCGATACGCAAAAGGCTTTTGATGAAGCATTTCGCCAAAGTAATACCTTGCTTTACCAAACAGATGACACGCACTGGAATTCAAACGGCGTTAGGGTAACAGCGAATTTGATTGAAAAGTTATTACAGAGAGGCTTAACAAAATTTTAGAATAGAGAATGCTATGGATTACGAAAAAGGCGGAAGGCAGAAAGAATACTATAGCGAGTTGGAAGTAATGCTAAGAAATTGCCCTTTGTGCGGGAGCAAGAATTATATCAATATATGTACAGAAAGGGGCAATGTAGGTATAGTGAAATGTAAAGAGTGCAGTTTAATATATGTAAATCCAATGGTTAAAGAGCCTGAAAAGAATTACTGGGGAGATGAGAAGAAATATTTTGAAGAAGCGAGATTGATATTTGAAGGCAAGGCAAAAAGTCACAGGGATGTGAATTATTTGGAGGATTTAAAAGTTATAGAAAGCATAAAACCAAAAGGAAATTTCTTGGATATAGGAACCAATATGGGATTTTTCCTTAGGCATACACGTGGGAAAAAGTGGAATGTTTGTGGTGTAGATCCTTCGCCTTCACTTTCTGAAATGGCCAGGAAGTATTTTGAGCTGAATGTAAAAACTTGCTATCTAAATGAAGCAGGATTTGAAGATGAATATTTTGACGTGGTTACAATGACAGATGTTTTTGAGCATATACCGGAACTAAAGAAGTTATTGGCAGATATTAAAAAAGTGATTAAAAAAGATGGGATATTGTTTATCAAGGTTCCAAATGGGAAATATAATATGCTGAAATTATGGCTGGCGAAGGCGGCTGGAAAAGTAAAAGATTATGATATATTTGATTCTTATGAGCATGTAACGCATTTTACCCATAAGACATTAAAAAGAATACTGGCAGAATGCGGATTTAAAGTAACTAAATCGTACATTGGTAAACCCATACAACTCCCAGTTTGGCATAAATATGTAGGCCACTATTATCAGTATCCAAGCCCATGGTTTCTGGATTTGAAAAATTATGCGATGAGGAGTTTATTTTACTGGATTTCTAAGGTTGAGAGAGTTTTAAGGTTTGGGAATATAGGGTATTTTGCGCCGAATATTATTGTGATTGCTCAAAGAAATGTTTAAACGGACTTTGCTTTATATTTCATAGCCTATAAGTTGAAAGCTAGAATATGGAAAAAAGTTTATCTATTATCTTGCCGGCGTATAATGAGGCAGAAAATATAAAAAAAGCAATATATGACTGCTTTAATTTTTTAGATGTTTTAAGTTATAGGCATGAGATTATAGTTATTGATGACGGAAGTACGGATAACACAGGAAAGATTTTAGTTGATATAGCTGAAAAGCACAGTAATTTACGTGTCATTACGCATGCTAAAAATGAAGGATATGGAATAGCCTTAAGAGATGGTTTTAAAGCTGCGCAATCCGAATTGGTATTTTTTACAGATTCAGACAGGCAATTTGCTATAGAAAGTTTATCAGAAATGCTGCCCCTAATAGAGATGGCTGATATAGTAATAGGATATCGGCTTGACCGAAAAGACCATTTTATTCGTAAATTTTTATCTTGCGGATACAATACGCTGGTAAGTTTACTTTTTGATTTAAATGTAAAAGATGTAGATTGCGCGTTTAAGCTTTTTAGAAGAGAGGTTTTTGATAAGATTACAATAGAATCGAAGCATTTTTTTATTAATACCGAGATATTGGCGAAAGCCAGGCTTTATAGTTTTAATATTGCTGAAATAGGAATTACTCACTATCCTAGAATTAACGGGATGTCCAAAGTATCGTTAAAGTATGTTCCATTGACTTTAAGAGAGTTGTTTAGAATCAAAAAAAGCATAGATAGAATTAAAAATGAGGAGTTTGTTCTAAAGTGAAAATAGAAGAACAATTTAAATATTCGCAATTAGGAGATTCTTATTGGTGGCTTGCCGGTAAATATCTATTAATTACAAAGCTTCTTAAGAAAGTTTTGGATAAGCAGTACAAAAAGGGTAGAAAAAGTTTAAAAATATTAGATATTGGTTGTGGCCCAGGAAATCTATCTAACAATTTATCAAACATTGGGGAAGTGTTTGGTATTGATGTTTCGCTGCCCACTTTAAAGCTGTGCCAAAAAAAGTACTCAAATTTAATTAATGGGAAAGCTGACGAGTTGCCTATTCGCGAAGGTTCTTTTGATATTGTTATTCTTTTAGATGTGCTGGAACATATAGCTGATGATGCTAAAGTTATGAAAGAAACTTTTCGCATCTTGAAGCCAGGAGGAATTGTTTTAATAACAGCGCCTGCATGTAAAATATTATGGGGCAGCCACGATGAAATATATCAGCACTATAGAAGATACAGCTTGGATGAGATAAAAAAGGTGGTTAGAAGAGCTGGTTTTACAATAAAAAAACTAATAGCTTTTGAAGCTATTTTTTTTATACCTCTTTTATTATTTAGGAAAATTAAAAATGTTTTAAATTATTCCAAGAGAGATGATTTTATAAAAATTCCGAATTGGTTAAATTCTATTCTAACAGTTATTGTTTTGCTAGAAGGGCGAATTTCTTATAATATTAATAATCCTTTAGGGGTTTCAATAATATGCATAGCAAAAAAAGAATAATAGTAGCTGTTTTTATATCCGCATTTATATTGAGAATAAGCTGGATGCTTATTACAAGTTCTCATGTCCACCCACGGATATGGGAATATGAAAATATAGCGATAAATCTTTTAAATGGCCATGGATTTACATACTTTCATTTAAATACAGTTTATCGTTCCTTTGTGCAGCCCTTGTATCCATTTTTTTGCACTGTTATATATTTGTTCACAAATCATAGTTATTTAATTTTGCAATTGATCCAAATTATCATTTCTTCATTCATATGTGTTATTATCTTTGAAATAGCAGGCATTATTTTTGATAGGCGCATAGCTGTATTTTCAGCAATATTGGCAGTTTTCCATCCTGGTATGATTGTTTATGCTGTAAAGTTACACCCTTTGGTAATAGATACTTTTCTTATATCATTAGTTGCCTTGACATTTTTACATCTCAGGTCAAATTTTTCTGTACGGAATCAAATCATTGCCGGCATTATAAGCGGATTGTGCATTCTTACTCGTTCTACTATAGGATTGTTTTTGCTTTTAGCTGTAATTTGGCTTCTTTATAGGAATGGCTATCCTAAGAAGAAGATTATTTTAGGAGGTTTTATTATTTTATTCGCAAGTTTTCTTATTATTTTACCATGGATGATAAGAAATTATATGGTTCATAGACAGGTTGTTTTTATGCAAACTACTACTGGAGAAGTTTTTTGGAGGGGCAATAATACTAATGCATCAGGCTCTGCTTACAAGATTGACGGCAGGACAGTTTTAGGATCTTCTTCTCCTGAATTTTTAAAAAAACTTTATAGCTTAGATGAAATGGGGCAAAATAAATTATTCAGAGAAGAAGCATTTGGTTTCATGAAAGGACATCCTTTTGAAGTGATGTCTTTATTTATAAAAAAGAACTACTATTTTTGGTGGTTTTCTCCGCAATCTGGCATGGAATATCCAAAGCTTTATCTATTAATTTATAAGGCTTTGTATTCTGTTGTTATTTTATTTGGAATTTTAGGTATTATTTTTGCTTTGAGTTCCAGGATAAGCAATATTAGAGAAAACACTTTATTAATACTGCTTCTTTTTTTATCTATTTCTTTTGCTCAAAGTCTTTTTTATGTAGAAGGAAGGCACAGATGGGCAATTGAACCAATGCTCCTAATTTTTACTGCAAATGGAATAGTTAATATAAAAAATATGGTAAAAGGTAAAATTTGAATATGTACGGGATATGTGGGAAGATTAGTTCAAATGTAGCGGTTAACGAGAAACTCATCAGTAAGATGTGCTGGACGCATACATAAGTATATCGCATAGCGTAAAAAAGGAGGCCTTTCATGTCAAAGGGCGGATGGATAGTAAAGTTTAATAATGTTGAGGTGGAAAGGTGTTATGCGGTTTCGTAGAGGAGGATTAATATAGGCGCTCCGGCAGTATATTATGAATAAAAACATCAGACTTTCGATAATTTTTATAGTTTTTGCCATAGTTTCCCTGAATGTCTTTCCCGCGTATCCCTCGGATGATAGTTCCCCGGAGAAAATCACTGATATATCAGACCGTAAATATGAACAAGTCCTGATCGATTTGCTGGATAACGCTAAAGAATCGATAGTTATTTCCATGTATGGTATAAGCCTTGGCTTCGGAGAAAAAAGTCCGGTAATGCTCCTATTAAATGACTTGTTAGAGGCTAGGAAACGGGGAGTCAGTGTTACAATGTATCTTAATACCCGCTTTAGGGACACCGATAAATCTGAAGGGTCTTTTATTGAAAGCCCTGTGTTTAAGGAGCTGAAAGACGCAGGGTGTGATATTTACCTTATACCGTCCAGCCGTACGCTTCATGATAAACTCATAATAGTTGATAGTAGATATGTGGTAATAGGCAGTACAAACTGGTCTAATTCTGCTTTGCGGAGGAATTTCGAATCCAATACCCTTATTGATTCGCCTCGCCACGCCGGTGAAAAACTCAAGCGGCTTGAAGATGTGTTGAAGTTTGTAAAGTCAAATACGGAAATATCCGGCATTCCTGATTATTTGGAAGATCTGCCTGAGGAGATAGCTATCTCTGAAGAGCTCCTGGTAAATAAGAAATACTTTTCCCGCATGGTTACAGGCCAGGATGAACGCGTTTTTGATCTATATCTCTTACTTTTAGGCTATAGCCAATTAACGAGTGAGAGTGAATTTTTCATAAACATGGAAGATATGGCATTGAGTTTGGGACTGCCTAGCGCATGGAGTTATACTGCTTTAAGGAGGCAGGTGATAAGAAGCCTGAAGAGGCTCCGGAACCCGTATGATCTTATAAGCGTAGACTTTCTGCATGGTAAAGACGTCTTCGTAAAGCTTACAGATATCCCGGGTGATTCTTTTGTTATACCATCAGAGTCTATTATGAAGAGGCAAGGCGCTGATTTAACCTTGCGCCTGAAATTTCTTCTTATGATAGAGGCTCTCTTCAAAAGCAGAGGGGAAGATATTTCTTCTATAGCAAAGTCTGATCTAGCTAAGCGTTTTAATGTAAATGAATCCACCATCCAGGAAGCCTTTAATGACTTAAAAAAAATTGAAAGAAACCGCCCTTGAGATGTGTCTATATATAAAGCCTATTGCCTTTTTGCGACATGTCTAATAGACACATTCCGCCAGTGCCTATTGACTTTTAAGTTAGAAGCGGGTAGATTTATATAGAGTTGGCTAAAGGGTGGGGGCAAATAGCCGCCGCCCTTGCAATATTACCATTCTTATGTTATACTCATTATAGTGAGTAATAGTTCAATAAAATGAGTATTGGGGAGGGAAGGAGTTATGCTTTCTAGTTATGTTATCTCTACTAATTCACAAAGCGCATTAAGCTTTCTTCTCGCGCATCCTGACAAATCACATTACGAAAGAGAAATTGCCAGAGGCGCTAAGATTAGTTATGGCTCAGCTAATAATATATTAAATCGGTTATACAAAGAAAACCTGGTCAAGAGAAAAATTGAAGGCAGGATGTGTTACTATTCTATTGATATGGCTAATCCATATATCAAAGAATTTAAGATTCTAAATAATCTCCTTCTTATTGAATCTCTAATAGAACTTCTCAAGCCATATGCCCGCAAGATAATTCTTTACGGAAGCTGGGCTCAAGGAACCGATATCGAAAATAGCGATATAGACTTGTTTATTATTACCTCAGATGAAGATAAAGTCAGATCTATTGTTGACAAATATTCTTATACTAACAAAGCAGCCAATAGAAAAATACAGGCTATTATCAATACCCCTGCTGATCTCCTGAACACAGATGAGAAAGAGGCTGTTTTTATGGAAGAAGTAAAACAAGGAAAAATCTTATGGGAGAGAGAAATTAATGAACATAACCTTTAAAGATTGCATAGCAAGTAAGAAAATATTCCGCTTTCCTCCGGCAAAGCACCTTGTAGATCTCGAAATCAAAGATTCTGAGGATGATCTGCAATCAGCCGAGGAAGAATTTTCTAAAGCAGGATATAAATGGGCTACGATTAAAGGCTACTATTCAATGTTCCATGCAGCGCGAGCTCTCCTGTACTCTCGGGGATACAGAGAAAGAGGCCATTATTGTCTTTACCTGGCAATAAAAGAATTCTTCGTTAAAGAAGAGAAGCTAAATCTTCAATTGGCAGAAGATTTTAACAATTCTATGATTCTGCGGGAAGAAGCGGATTACAAAAGAAAATTTTCTCAGAAAGGCGCTTCTGGAATAATTGAAAGCGCAAAAAAATTCCTTAAGGCGGCAAAAGAACTACTAAATCCCCTTTGAGCGCCACAAAAGTTCAGTATTTGAATCACAATGATGTTGAAATGATCAAATTTGGCATTAGACAGTCATTTGATAATATAGAACAGATAGAAGAGAGATATTCAAAATTGGATGCGCCTGTAGAGTTGGCTCTGCCTTACTACTGGGATATATATGAGCCTGTTAGAGGTCGTTTAACGGAAGTAGTTGAAAAGATAAGATCGTACGGGACAAAAGTTTTAAGTGTGCATGCGGTTCAGGCTCCTATTACGGATGAACGATTTAAGATATGGGGAAATGAAATAGCTGATTTCGCTAGGACGCTCGGGGCGACGAATATTACTTTGCACCCTAACAATGTTAATAAGGATAAAGCTGTCCAAGACGAAGCGCTCAAGAATTTGGAATATTTTTCCGGGCTATATAAAAACGATGTGGTCTTTTGTATTGAAACTTTTGAAGGTAAGCGAAGAGTTTTTACTCCCGATGAAATAGCATCATTTAACTTGCCGATGACATTGGATACATCACATATACGAGAGGACGAAAAGGTCTGGAGCTTGATTAAGGGATATAAAGAGCGCATCTTCAATGTGCATCTTTCAGCAAGAGAAGGCGCGAGACAACATCTGCCTATTGACGATTTTTGCAAAGAGGTGGTGCGCTATCTGATAGATAACAAATGGACCGGGAATGTAATATTGGAGTATCTACCAGAATTTCACGGGCATCTGATAAGCGATCTAGAATTGCTGAAAGCAATGCAGTAGGTCTTAATAGAGGATTTCATGAGAGAGGCCGTAGAGTTTTTGAAGAACTTAGTTTTTGGCAAGGAATATCTTAAGGCGACTATAAAAGAATACTAGCATCGGGGACGTCTTACTGCGCTGTAACATTTTACCATATAATAAGTTACGAGCCTTATGGTTCTAAAATATAAGGCATTTCTATGTGATGTATTCGAATCGTGACGCGCTGCGTCACGAATTAAGCTGGACGCACTATAGGAAAAATTACTCATCAAGATATAGCCCAGGTTTAAACCTGGGCTGCTGCGAGCTGAACTGTTACCTTGACAGATATCCAAAAATAGGATATACTTTTAATGTAGACACAAAGGTAACTACAAAGGAGGTGAGTGTGATGAGCATTGCTGCTGATTTATTAAAAGCTAATCATGTTGGCATCAGGGATATTAAAGAACATCTATCTACACGGCTGCTTAAAGATATTTTGGTAATAACTGATAGGGGCACGCCTGTAAGTGTAAATCTGCCTTATTCTGATGTATTAGAATTGATAGATATTATTGATGAGGCGGCGGATTTGGAAACTATGGCTACAGTTAGCGAAGGAAGATTGGCAATAAGGGAAGGCGCAAAAGGTATACTGGTTGCCGATCTTTTTAAAAGAATAAGGACGCAGCGTAAATGAAATACCAGGTTAGGTTCCCCGGTCATTCTATTGAGAAAAAATTTGAGAAATTTCTTTTAAAGATTCATCCGGTAAGCCTGCAAGAAGAAATTATGCAAGACCTGAGTAAGCTTGCCGATAACCCCCGGCCTTATGGTGAAAAGGCTTTTAAGAAACTCAAGCTGCCTATTCAATTTTATCAGTATGTTGCGCAATACAGAATAAGAATAGGCGACTATAGAATGCTTTATGATGTAGATGATGAGAAAAAGATTGTATGGATTTTAGCATTGAGAAGGCGTTCGGAAAAAACATACAGAACATAACCCACTAAACACATAGGATAGAGGCGATTATTGACACATTTGTGTAAATAAAGGGAGACGTATGTGCGGGATATGCGGGAAGATTAGTATAAATGGTAATGTGACAGAAGAACTCATCAGGAAGATGTGTGGGGTGCTTACGCATAGGGGGCCGAATGACGAAGGGGTTTATGTAAAAGGAGGTATGGGGCTGGGGCATAGGAGGCTCGCTATTATTGATTTATCGCAGGCTGGGCATCAGCCGATGAGTAATGAAGATGGTTCTATCTGGATAGTTCTGAATGGAGAGATTTATAATTTTATTGAGTTAAGAGAGGCGCTTGAAAAAAAAGGCCACAGGTTTAAATCTCATGCAGATACTGAAGTAGTATTACATTTATATGAGGATAAAGGCGTAGAATGCCTTAAGGATTTAAGAGGGCCTTTCGCGTTCGCGATATGGGATAGCAGGAAAGAACTTCTTTTTATTGCCAGAGATAGGATTGGCAAAAAACCATTATATTACCATTATAGAAATCAGACATTGATCTTTGCTTCCGAGATTAAGGCTATCCTGCAGGATCCTGATGTATCGAGAGAGGTCAACAGACCTGCAATAACAGATTATCTAAGTTATGGATATACGCCTACGCCAGAAACTATGTTTAAGAATATTGTGAAGCTCCCGCCTGCTCATTTTATGGTCTATGAAAAAGGCAATATAAGATTAGAAAAATACTGGGAACTTGATTTTTCAAAAAAGATAAAAATGTCCGAGAAAGATTATTGCCATAGAACCATGGAACTTCTTGAAGAATGTACTAAGATACGCCTAATAAGCGATGTACCGCTAGGAGCTTTCTTAAGTGGGGGCATAGATTCGAGCGCTGTAGTGTATATGATGAGCAAACTAAGTTCAAAGCCTGTAAAGACATTTTCCATAGGTTTCGATGATAAAGAGTATAGCGAATTAAAATACGCTAAAGTTATTGCAGATAGATTTAAAACAGAACATCATGAGTATATTGTTAAGCCAGACGCTATAGAACTTTTACCAAAACTCGTATGGCATTACAATGAACCTTACGCTGACTCTTCAGCTCTGCCCAGTTATTATGTGGCGAAGATGACCAGACAAGAAGTGACTGTCGCTTTAAACGGAGATGGAGGGGATGAGGATTTTGGAGGATATGAAAGGTTTATGGCAGCAAGATTCGCTGAATCAATCAGTAAATCGCCTGTGCCTTTCAAGGATAAAATTATAAAGCTTATTGTAAGTAGTATTCCAGAATCCATGGGATTTAAGGACTCTAGGTTCAGGCTTAGGAGGTTTTTAATCGAGTTATCAAAGCCATGCAGGGAAAGGCATTACAATTGGATATCGATATTCAGCGAGCATGAAAAGGAAAACATGTTTACAGCAGGATTTGCCGGAGAACTTGCCGGAAAGAGTTCATTTAATTATTTAGACAGAGCGTTTAATGAATGCGGCTCAAAAGATATTGTAGATTTAGTGATGTCAGCGGATATAAAGACTAATCTATTGGATGACCTGCTTGTGAAAATGGATATAGCAACAATGGCGAATTCGCTGGAAGGCAGGTCGCCGTTTTTAGATCATAAGATGATGGAGTTCTGTGCCGCTATGCCGAGCAATATGAAAATAAAAGGCACAAAATTAAAATATATATTAAAGAAAGCGTTATCCAAGGCATTGCCTAAGGAAATACTTTCCCGAGGCAAGATGGGATTCGGCGTGCCACTGGACGCCTGGTTTCGTAAAGAATTAAAAGACTATTCTTATGGCATTTTAATGAGCGATAACTGCGTAAATAGAGGTTATTTTAAAAAAGACGTTATAAAGAAAATCCTTGATGAACACACCTCCGGCAAAGCCAATAACGGCGCCAGGATCTGGAGCCTATTATTCCTGGAATTATGGCATAAGGAATTTATAGATTAATACCCTTCCCTTTGATAGCCCACTTTCATGGCATGTCTAATGGACACATTCTGCCAGCGCCTATTGACTTTTAAGTTAGAAGCGGGTAGATTTATATATAGTAATTAAAAATCTGGAGGGATAAATGACAAAAGAGGCAGCTGTTACTAAAATTGCTATTTTTCGGAAGAAAGAGATCAGGAAAACCATTCATAAGAATGAATGGTGGTTTGTTATTGAAGACGTTATCTCAGCTTTGATTAATTCCAGTGATCCTAAGCAGTATATACAGAGAATGAAACAAAGGGATCCAGAGTTGGCCAAAGGGTGGGTACAAATTGTACATACCCTTGAAATTCGCACAGAAGGTGGAAGGCAGAAGATGAACTGTGCAAATACAGAAGGTATTTTTCGCATTATCCAGTCTGTTCCTGACCCCGTCCGCGTATAAAAAGTTTAAAGGATTAAAGCGGCAAAATCTGCGGGATCATATGAATGACTTGGAGCTAATCTTCTCAATGCTTGGAGAGGCATCCACTAAAGAAATCACCATAAATAAAAATGCTCAGGGATTTATTGAGACTAAACAAGCGGCCCAGGAGGGCGGCGCTGTCGCAGGCAATGCTAGAAAAGAATTGGAAAGAAAGAGCGGTAAAAAAGTATTAACGCGTGAAAATTATCTAAAGGCAGCTCAAAGCAAGAAACTCTTGAATTAATGGAGTAATATTATTTTAGGAAAGAAAAATTTTTGAAAGAAAACGCTTTTGAGATGTGTCTTATATAGTAGCGAATCAAGGACTCTAATCCGCTGATTTTGTAAAAAATCCTTACTTTCGTCCTTGACGATTTCCTTACTTTATGGTATATTTGATAACGGGAGGTGAGAAAATATGACAGTTACCATGACCGCAAAGAATCAAATAACCATACCTAAAAAGATCACAGAAGCCTTGGGTTTAGAAAAGGGGTCTATGTTCAAGGTAGAGGTTTCTAAGAATGGGATAGAGTTTATTCCTCTGGAGACAAAAGAGAGGGAGTTTACCCATGAGGAATATACAAAATTAGAAACCCTGGCAGTACAAGAAAAGGGAAAAGAGAAGCGCGTGACAAAAAAGCTTATCGATAATTTAAAAAAAGGGAAAATTTAATCAATGCCTTTACGAAGGCCTTATTATGAAGCCGGGATAGAAGGAAGTATTCGTGTTGTGATAAGACAAGAGGGGCAAATGTGTATTGCAGTATTAGCAGGGAATCACGACCAAATAAGACAATTTCTGGCCACTGGGTAGAGAACCTTCCCCTATATAAACCAAACATAGAGGCGCGTTATGGAAAGGACGAAGTCGCCAAGGCAAGAGAGCTTAGCTTTATGATAGTCTCCTCCATGCGTTCGGATAATCCTTTAAGGAATATTGGATATGTGGTTGGGATTTTAAGATATGCCCGATAGACATATTTCGTCAGTACCTATTGACAAAATAAAAATATAGATTATACTCTATATAGAGATAGGTTATAATCTATATGCAAGCATAGTGGGGATTTCTATGGATTTGAAGCTAAGAGAGGCACAAAAACTTGTTCTGAAGATATTTTCGCAAGAGGCAGAGGATTTCGCGCTTGCCGGCGGCACAGCACTTGAATTATATTACCTGCGTCACAGATTTTCTTCGGATCTGGATTTTTTTTCAAGAAAATACCCCGTTTCAGAAATAGATACTTTGGTAGAGGCCTTTGAAAAACATCTGGATCAGAAAATTCATCTGGAATCAGAATTTGTTTCCGTCAATAAGGCGTGCGTCCGGTTTTATGCTATACCGGTCAAGGGTTCGGATAGGCCATTAAAGATTGATTTTGTTGAAGATGTTGTGTGTACTCGCCCGGTAATACGGAAAATTGACGGTGTCCGCGTGTATAGCGCGGAGGATTTATACCTGCATAAAATAGCCGCTATTTCTGGCACTCAAGTTATAACAGATGAGGTCGGCAGGCAAGTCAGCGAAGGCCGCAAAGAGGCGCGGGATGTATTTGACGTGTACATGCTTTCAAAAAAAATACAGCCATTGCACATATTCCTGCGCAGTCTTTCGCCCCGGTTCCAAAAGGGGATAGTCCACTGGTATCGGACATTTTCCAGGCAGGAACTCAAGCTCGCGCTAATGGAGCTGGATATTTACGATACTGAATTCAATGCCAGGGAATTGGTTATTTATCTGGAAAACGAGGTCAAGCAATTAGCCAAGGAGGCAATAGGATAATGATTATTTCAAAATATTTTTGGGACATAAGTGAAACTGCCCTGAAAGAAACAGCCAGGATACTTAAAAATCCAAAACATCCTCAATTTCCGGTTAAAATGGTAATTTTTATGTCGCGCTGTGATAAGCCAAAGGAGCTATTTTCCTTGATTGCCAAGGATGAGTTTATAGACGCATGGCCAAAGATCAGGGCTCAATGGATAAAACGCGCGCGGCAGTCAGATTTCAGGGATTGGTGGGAAACAATCTATGAACATCTCGTAGATGCGCATGGACGAGCGCGCAGAAAACCCACAAGCGCCACGCCGGTTTTTTTCCGAAAGTTTGGAGCGCTTATTAAAGAAGCGAGGATTCGGAAAGGGTTGAGCCAGAAACAATTGGCGCATCGCATAGGTATGAAACAGCCGGATGTTTCCAGGATAGAAGAAGGCAGGAAAAATATCACGCTATACACCGTCATGCGTTTCTGCAATGTTTTAGGCATTAAGAAAATTACAGTAGGCCAGTAAAACGTCAACTATTTTTTCGACCCTGTAATTATAATTGTCGCATAACAAATGTAGCCAAAGCAGTCAAAAAAGTCTCCTCCATGCGGCCGGATAATCCTTTAAGAAACATTGGATATTTAGTGGGGATTTTAAGGAAAGAAAAATTTTAAAAATTTTTGAAAGAAAACGCTTTTGAGATGTGTCTTATATATGAAAGAGGGCTTGGGCATGGGGTGATATTGACACATTTGTGTAAATGTGGTATATTTTGTTCAGGAGGTGAGTTATATGGTAAAAAAGAATATGGGAAGGGAAAGATTGAGCATTGATGTATTGCCGGAAGAACACAGGCAGATTAAGGCATATGCCGCGCTGTATGGTAAGACAATGAGAGAATATGTATTGGAATGCGTACAGAAAAAACTGCGAGAGGAAACTGAACAAAAGGAATTAGCTAATATGAGCGCATATCCTGACAAGGATTCTATATTAAACAGCGTATGGGAAAATAAAAAGGATGCGGCATATGATAAAATGTAAATACGGAGACATTGTATTAGTAAACTTTGGTTTTTCTGAAGGGATTGGGTTTGAGAAAAGGCCTGCGTTGGTTATAAGCAGTGAGGCATATCATGCGGAAAGGCAGGAGGTAGTTATCCTGGCTATTACCAGCAATGTAAATAGAATATTCTTGGGCGACACAAAGATTTCTCAATGGAAAGAAGCTGGATTGCTTTATCCTTCACTTGTTACAGCGATTATAAGGACAGTAAAATCAGATATGATTTTTAGGAAAATAGGGGAGATCGGGCCGGATGATTTAAAGAGGGTAGAGAGCAGTATAAAGAAAATTTTTGGAATAACTGGAGAAAAGTAAAGCTAGGAGGCAAAATGGCGATGAGAAGTTATGGCTGGGTGCCGGATAGGCCGGATCAGAGGGATTATTTATATAAGGCGATAAGGCCTGTGGTGAGATTGCCTGAGAAAGTGGATTTGAGGGAATTTTGTTCTATTGTTGAGAATCAGGAGGCGCTTGGGAGCTGTACGGCGAATGCGCTAGCAGGAAATTTGGAATATTTGGACCATAAAATAGATGATGAATATGAGGATGTGTCGAGACTTTTTATTTATTACAATGAAAGAGTTTTGGAAGATACAGTTGATTATGATTCAGGAGCATCTCTAAGAGATGGCATTAAGACATTGAGGAAACAAGGCGCGTGCTGGGAAAAGACGTGGCCGTATTTAATAGAGAAATTTACCCGAAAGCCGCCTCTAAAATGCTACAAAGAAGCTAAAAAACACCAAATTGAATCCTACCACCGCATAGGCGCCCTATCTGAAATGCTTACCTGCCTCGCTGAAGGATATCCGTTCGTCTTTGGTTTTACTGTTTATGAAAGTTTCCAGTCGCAGAAAGTGGCCAAAACAGGTGTGGCTAATATGCCCAGGAAGAAGGAAAAAGTCCTTGGCGGACATGCTGTCCTGGCAGTAGGCTATAACCAGAAGCAAAAGAGATTTATAGTGCGAAATTCCTGGGGAACTAAATGGGGCAAAGACGGATATTTCACCATGCCGTACGAATACCTCGAAACCCTTTCAGCAGACTTCTGGACAATAAGAAAATAAATAGTTATAATAAAGCCATGAAAATATTAAGAATTATAGCAAGACTTAATATAGGCGGGCCGGCGAGAAATGCGGTCTTGTTAACAGAAGGATTCCCGGGAACTGCGCTTATTTGTGGGGAGGTGGATAAGTCTGAGGGCGATATGATGTATTTGGCAGGCGAGAAAGGGATAAAGCCTATTATTATAAAAGAGTTAGGAAGAGAATTATCCTGGAAAGATGATTGGGCGGCGTTTTGGAAGATATATAAGATTATTCGCGAGGTAAAGCCGGATATCATTCATACGCATACGGCGAAGGCAGGGACGCTAGGGAGGTTTGCAGGGATATTATATGGTAAAGCTATTTTAATCCATACCTTTCACGGCCATGTGTTTAGCGGGTATTTTGGGAAGGTTAAGACAATATTTTTTATATGGGTGGAGAAATTTTTAGCGTTGTTTACTGACACGATAATTACAGTAAGCGAGGCGTTGAAAAAAGAATTGGTAGAAAAATATAGAATAGCGCCAGAGAAAAAATTCAGCGTAATAGAATTAGGTTTTGAACTGGATGAGCTTTTGAAATTGCCGCCAAGAGAAAACAGCGGAACTGTAAATGTTGGAATTGTGGGAAGGTTAGTGCCTGTAAAAAATCATAAGATGATGCTTAGAGTGGCTAAAAGAGTAGGCGATATACAGGGACAGTCCCCTAAAAAGGGGACAGTCCCTGTAGAAATAGTCCCTGTGCGCTATATGATTATTGGCGATGGGGAGATGAGGGGAGAACTGGAAAGATACGTGGAAGAATTGGGCATAAAAGATAAAGTAGAGTTCAAGGGATGGGTAAAGGACTTAAAGGCTATTTATGAAGAACTTGACATTGTGGCATTGACTTCATTGAATGAAGGAACGCCCGTATCTCTCATAGAAGCAATGGCTGGCGGGAGACCTGTGATAGCTACAAATGTAGGCGGCGTAAAGGATATTGTGAAAGATGGCGCGAGCGGATATCTTGTAGAATTAGGAAATGTAGAAGAATTTATTAAAAAACTCCTGGAATTAATTAAAGATCCTGAGAAAAGAAGAAAATTTGGCGAAAACGGCAGGAATATCGTGAAAGATCGATTCTCAAAAGAAAGATTGATTAAAGATACCGAGAAGTTGTATAATAATACCCTGCAAGAAAATCAATTTCTTCGGTCTTAAGACTGGAGTTTGTTTGAAATTGATACTGAGCCCACTATTGTTTCAGTGGCGGGCGAATGTATAAAGATAATTGAAAGAATTTAGCCTCCAGATGTGTCTAGTATGGTAGAAAGGAGGCTGATATGACTATGAACAAGAAAGAAAAAGGAGAAATAGCGGGATTAAGAGGGGAACTGCGAAGCTCTGTGGGAGAATTAAGAGGAGAATTGCAGAGTTCTGTGGGAGAATTAAGAGGGGAACTGCGAAGCTCTGTGGGAGAATTAAGAGGAGAGTTGCGAAGCTCTGTGGAAGAACTAAGAATACACATGGGTGTCTTGGTAGAGGGTTTGCGTTCAGAAGTTAGGGTGGTAGCTGAACAATATGGAAGCGTTGTAAAAAAGCTGGAAGAACATGACAGGAGATTTGATAAAATTGATCTAAGATTTGACAGAATCGACTTAGAGTTTATCGGTATGAAGACAGGTTTGTTTGATACTAGTCATAGAGTAGATGATCACGAAACAAGAATCAGAAAATTAGAATTAGCTAAATAATCAGGAGACAAGATGAAAGTTTTAATTACCGGCGGTGCAGGGTTTATCGGGTCGCACTTAAGCGATGAATTGATAGCAGGCGGGAATGAGGTAGTTATATTGGATGACCTTTCTACAGGAAGATTTGAGAATATTACCCATTTAGACGGAAATAAGTCATTCCAATTTATAGAGGGCACTATACTTAATGAAACGCTTGTAGATAAATTAGTTGAAAGATGCGATGTGGTATATCATTTAGCCGCGGCAGTAGGAGTGGATCTTGTAGTAAAGAAGCCGCTAGAATCTTTAGTTACTAATATCAAAGGAAGCGAGATAGTTCTTGATATGGTGCACAGATATCATAAAAAGATTCTTATCACCTCTACGTCTGAGATATACGGCAAGAATACAAACGGCCCTTTAAAAGAAGATGATGACAGGATTTTAGGTTCGCCTCTTAAAGTGAGATGGGGTTATTCTACTGCAAAGGCAGTGGATGAAATGCTGGCTTATATTTACTGGAAAGAGAAAAAAGTTCCGACTGTTATAGTGAGGCTTTTTAATACAGTTGGGCCGCGTCAGACAGGCGCTTATGGCATGGTAGTACCCAGATTCATAAATCAAGCTCTTAGAAATGAAGATATAACTGTGTATGGGACAGGTAAGCAGTCCAGGTGTTTTTTGCATGTCAAAGATGTTATTAAGACGCTTATCAAGCTAATGAATAATAAAGACGCGGTTGGAAATGTGTTTAATATAGGGAGCCATGAAGAGATAACAATAGAAAATTTAGCGAAAAAAATAATAGAAATCTCTAAGAGTAAATCAAAAATTACTTACATATCTTACGAAAAAGCCTACGAAGAAGGTTTTGAAGACATGCAGCGCCGCGTGCCTGACACTACAAAGGTAAAAAATTTAGTCGGTTTCAATCCTACCATGGATTTAGAAGGCATCATAAAAAGCGTAATAGAATATTATAAAAAATAATCATGCTCAAGTCTTACCTGATACCATTCTTATTATCCTTCAGTCTTTCAATACTAATAACGCCCATTGTTAAAAGAATAGCTATATTAAAAGGCTGTATCGCGAAGCCGCGGGAAGACAGATGGAACAAAAATCCCACAGCGCTTTTCGGCGGGATAGCTATTTTCCTGAGTTTTATTATCCCGTATGTCATCTTTGTAAAATTCAACATGGAAAATCTAGGGATTATCCTGGCTGGGTGTTTTATATTCGGCGTAGGGATTTTCGATGACATAGCCCGTATAAAGCCTTACACGAAACTTCTTACTCAGATAGTGGCAGCCGCGCTGCTTCTTAATTTTGGAATAAAGATAAACGCGATTCCTTATCCTCTCATAAGCGCGCCTCTTACAATATTATGGATAGTCGCGATTATCAATTCCTTTAATCTGCTGGACAATATGGACGGGCTTTCCGGAGGCATAGCCGCTATAGTAGGCGCGGTCTTATTTTTATTCTCTATTTTAAACGGGAATTTTGAGGTGGGACTACCTGCCCTTATTCTTACAGGAAGCCTTTTAGGATTTTTAAGATATAATTTTAAACCCGCTCAGATTTTCATGGGAGACTCAGGAAGCATGTTTATAGGTTTAATGCTGGGGGCCATTACTTTACATGGGAGCTGGCAAGAATCAACGCATCTAGTGATGGTGCTTCTTATCCCTATACTTATCTTAGCGGTTCCTATATTTGACACAATGTTTGTAGCTTTAATGAGAAGCATAAATTCGCGTAAGGTTTTTCAAGGCGGCAAAGACCATCTATCCCACAGGATGGTGGTTTTGGGGCTTTCTGAGCGAAAGACTGTTTTGGCGCTCTATTCTATGAGCATAGTTTTCGGGGCTATAAGCATACTTTCTATGTTTGTGAGCCCGGCTGTAACAATTGTTCTTATACTTTTAGCCGTGATAAGCCTTATTTATTTCGGAGCTTTTTTAGGCAAGGTTAAGGTATATGAAGATAATGGTTTAAACGGAGCCAGGAAAAAGAATGGAGGAGTTGTATTAAACGGCGTTTTAATGCACAAAAGAAGAATACTGGAAGTCGGAGTGGATTTTATTCTTATATGCCTGGCGTATATCGCGGCAAATCTTTTAAGATATGAAGGCATTTTATCCATTAATAGCCAGGATTTGATAGTTAAATCTTTGCCTTTAATATTGATCGTAAAATTTATTGTATTCTTCGGATTCGGGCTTTATAGAGGCATGTGGCGTTATGTGAGCGTTTTAGAGCTTGTAAATATTTTTAAAGCAGTATCTTTCGCGTCTATCGTTTCTAGCCTGGCAGTGCTTTTTATATGGCGTTTTCAGGGATTCTCAAGGACTGTTTTTATAATAGATTGGCTGTTGCTTTTTATTTTTGTTTCAGGATCCAGGGTGCTTGAGAGGGTATATAAAGAGATTTTTGACCAGGCTAACCTTAACGGCAAAAAGGTCCTTATTTATGGCGCAGGCGATGCGGGAGAATTTATGCTTAGAGAAATCAGGAATAATAAAATCCTTCATTATGATCCTGTGGGATTTTTGGATGATGACGAAGAAAAAATAGGCCGCCGCATACACGGTGTAGCTGTCCTTGGAACCAGAAAAGACATGGAAAAATTCCTGAAAACTAAAGAAGCGAATGAACTCATAATAGCTATTCCAGGTATAGATAAATATATTTTAGAAGAGGTAATATCCATCTGTAATAGCCTTGATATAAAGTATAAAAAAATCTCAGATATATTGCCGAGGTAATTTTAATATGCAGAAAAAAAATGTAATAGTTACTGGCGGAGCGGGTTTTATAGGAAGCCATCTTGTGGATAAGCTTTTAGAAGAGGGCCATAAGGTAACAGTCCTGGATAATTTTTCTACAGGCAGGCTTCAAAATCTAGCTCATATAAAAGGCAATACAAACTTTATTCTTAAAGAAGCGGATGTGAGCGATTTAGGCGCCATAAAAGAGTATTTTAAAGGTATTGACTGGGTGTTTCATATGGCAGCTCTTGCGGATATTGTGCCGTCAATTACAAACCCATTGGAATATCACCAGTCTAATGTAGATGGCACATTTAGCGCGCTTGAGGCATCCAGAATGTCAGGCGTTAAAAGATTTGTCTATACAGCGTCTTCATCTTGTTATGGGTTGCCGGAAGTTATTCCTACGCCTGAAGATAGCCCTATAAAGTCGGAGTATCCTTACGCCCTTACAAAATATGTAGGCGAGTGTTATGCGATGAACTGGGCAAAGATTTATAAACTGCCTGTTATATCGCTGAGGCTTTTCAATGTTTACGGCCCGCGTTCCAGGACATCAGGCACTTACGGCGCTGTGTTTGGAGTTTTTTTGGCGCAGAAGCTTGCAGGAAAACCGTTTACTGTAGTAGGGAATGGAAACCAGACAAGGGATTTTACATATGTAAGCGATGTGGTCAGGGCGTTTATAGCAGCAGCTGAATCTGATATAATAGGAGAGATTTTTAATGTAGGAAGCGGCAATACTTATAGCGTCAATAGATTGGTGGAGCTCTTGGGAGGCGAAAAAGTATATATACCTAAAAGACCGGGGGAGCCGGACTCTACTTTTGCGGATATTTCAAAGATAAAAAAAATATTGGGCTGGAAACCGGAAGTAAGTTTCGAAAAAGGGGTAAAGATTTTACTGGAGAATATTGATTACTGGGCCGAAGCTCCTGTGTGGACGCCTGAGAAAATCAAAGACGCTACGAAAGAATGGTTTAAATATTTAGGAGCAAAATAAATGAATAAAATAAAAACATTAGATGAATTAGCCGGTATAATACAGCAGTTTAAAAAGAAAGGTAAAAAGATAGTCCAGTGCCATGGCGTTTTTGACCTTTTACATCCTGGCCATATACGGCACTTTGAATCTGCCAGAAAACAGGGCGATGCGCTTATAGTTACTTTGACAAAGGATAAATATGTCAATAAAGGACCTGGCAGGCCTGTTTTTAACCAGCGCCTCAGGGCTGAATCAATCGCGGCTCTTCAGTGTGTGGATTATGTAGCAATCAACGAATGGCCTACAGCCACTGAGACTATAAAAAAATTAAAGCCTGATGTGTATGCAAAGGGCAGTGACTACAGCGACTCTAAAAAAGACCTGACAGGTGAGATCCGCAATGAAGAAAGCGCAGTGCGCTCGGTTGGCGGCAGAATTTATTTTACAGACGATATAACTTTCAGTTCTACTAAATTATTAAATACTCATTTTAGCGTATATCCTGAAGAGACAGGTGAATATCTAAGGGATTTCAGAGAGAAGTATACTGCGGATCAGATTATAAAATACCTGAAAGACCTGGCCGGCATGAAGGTGCTTGTTATAGGAGACGCAATTATAGATGAGTATCACTATTGCAGGGCTATGGGCAAAGCCTCAAAGGAAAATATCATCCCTACAAGATTCCTGCGCGATGAAACATTTGCAGGAGGAGCGCTTGCGGCCGCGAATCATATAGCCGGTTTCTGCAGGAATGTCCAGCTCGTAACGTGCCTGGGTAGCCAGAATAGTTACGAGAGTTTTATAAAAAGCAAGCTTAAGCCTAATATAAAAACAAAATTTTTCTTACGCGAAGGCGTGCCTACTACTGTGAAGCGCAGATTTATAGAAGACGCGTTTTTATCAAAGTTATTTGAGGTATGTTTTTTAGATGACAGGCCTTTGCCGGAAAAATTGGAGTCAAAGCTTCATGTGTATTTAAAAGGTATAATCAAGAATTTTGACCTAGTACTAGTGGGGGATTTTGGACATGGGTTTATTGAGAAAAATACAGTTGAGTTTCTGGCTCGAAAGGCTAATTTCTTGGCTGTTAACGCTCAGACTAACAGCGCGAACGCGGGCTTTAATCTGATAACTAAATATCCCCGCGCGGATTATATATGCATTGATGAGCCTGAGATCAGGCTTGCGGCTCATAATAAATTTGATAATATAGAAAACCTGATTACTGGAATCGCAAAGCAAGTAAAGTATAAAAAAATAATAGTTACGCTTGGGCATAAGGGCTCCATAGGCTACAGTCCAAAAGAAGGTTTTTCAAGGGCTCCTGTTTTCTCAAAGGAGATTGTGGACAGGATGGGCGCTGGGGACGCTTTTATTTCTGTTACAGCCCCGTGCGCAGCAGCCGGCTATCCGATGGATGTAATAGGATTCATAGGAAATGCAGTGGGCGCGATGAAGGTTCTGATAGTAGGGAACCGCTCGTCAGTAGAACCCGTGCCGCTGTATAAATTTATAAGTACATTATTAAAATAATATTTAGGCCTTAAACAACTTTACATTTCAACAATGTTGATTTGTAAAGTTGTTTGGAAACATAGGAGTTTACATGTTTACTTATTTTGAAAAGCTGAACCGTCTTTTTATGGAAATGGAAGCCAGCGATAAAAACAGAAAGAGAGTCGATATTTCCTCAGCTCTTAAAAGTAGCGTGGAGCTGATAAAGAAAACTGCTGGTAAAGGTAATAAGATTATGTTTATTGGAAACGGCGGAAGCGCCAGTATATCAAGCCACATGGCAATAGATTTCTGGAAAAATAGCGGGATAAAGGCAGTGAGTTTTAATGACAGCGCTCAGTTGACTTGTCTAGGTAATGACTTTGGGTATGAGCATGTGTTTGAAAAACCAATAGAGTTTTTCGCTGAAACAGGAGATGTGCTTATAGCAATATCCAGTTCCGGCAAATCAAAAAATATATTAAAAGGGGTCAAGGCAGCAAGGCTCAAAAAATGCAAGGTCATAACAATGTCCGGATTTTCCAAAAACAATCCTTTAAGAAAAATGGGGTATTTGAATTTTTATGTCCCGTCTGATTCTTATGGTTTTGTAGAGATTGCTCACGGCGCAATCTGCCACCTGTTCGCGGATTACACCTATAAAAAACCCAATGGATAAATATCGCATAGACAGTCATAAACTGATGTTTCATACCAGCCGCGTTAATGACTGGCTTAACGGAAAGCCCATCTATCCTATCTATATAGAAGTCTCTCCTAGTGGCTCGTGCAATCATCGCTGCACATACTGCGGTTTGGATTTCATGAAATACAGGCCGAAATTTCTTGAAACAGGAGTATTTAAAAAACGCCTTGTTGAAATGGGGAAATGTGGAGTAAAGAGTATCATGTATGCCGGAGAAGGCGAGCCTTTTCTGCATAAAGACATGGCGGAGATAACCAAGGCTACTAAGAAAGCAGGGATAGACGTAGCTTTTACTACAAATGGCGCGTTATTTAATAAAGGATTAGCAGAAAATATTTTGCCTTACGCTTCATGGATCAAGGTGAGCATTAATGCTGGAAAGCCGGCTACTTATAAGAAAATACATCGCTCGCCCAGCGGTGATTTTGAACGCGTTTTTGAGAACATGTCTTATGCTGCTGAATTGCGCGATAAAAAGGGATATAATTGCACTCTCGGGATGCAGCTTGTTCTTCTGCCGCAAAACAGCGGAGAAGTTGAGCTTTTGGCAGAAAAGGCAAAAGAAATAGGCATGGATTATCTTGTGGTAAAGCCTTATTCACAGCATCCGCAGAGCAAAACCAGGATTTTTAAAGATATAAAATACAGCAAGTACTACGATATGGCGGACAGTTTAAGCAGGTATAATGACAAGAATTTTCACATTGTGTTCAGGATTCATGCTATGCAGAAATGGGATGGCGCAGATAAAAGCTATAAACATTGTCTTGCTTTGCCTTTCTGGTCTTATATAGATTCGGATGGAAATGTGTGGGCATGCAGTATTTATTTAACCGATAAAAAGTTTATGATAGGCAATATTTATAAAGACAGTTTCGGTCAAATATATAAAAGCGATAAGTATAAAAAACTTATCAATAGAGCTGGTAAGGCGTTAGACACATCCAAGTGCCGTGTTAATTGCCGCATGGATGAGATTAACAGATACTTATGGGAGCTTAAAAATCCTTCGGAACATGTGAATTTTATATAATAATAAATTTATATGGATAAAGAAAATTTTTTAAAGAAAAAGGCTGATGCAATAAGGGACGATGTTATAAGAGTTTCTATAAAGAATAAGGCAGGCCATATCGCGCCTTCTTTGTCCTGCGTGGATATACTTACCGCCCTTTATTACGATGTAATGGCGTATAGGCCCAAAGACCCTTTATGGGAGGCAAGAGACAGGCTGATTTTTTCCAAAGGCCATGGTTGTTATGCGCTTTATGCGATTCTTGCGGATAAAGGGGTTATACCTAAAAAAGAATGGAAAGGGTTTTATACGCCTTCGAGCTCTCTTTCAGGGTGTATAGAGCGAAGGCCTAAATACGGGTTTGAAGCGAGCTGTGGTTCTCTTGGCCATGGTTTGCCGATTGCAGTTGGCGTTGCATTTGGAGCAAAGCTATGGAATAAAAATTACCATACTTTTTGCATTGCAGGAGACGGAGAATTGCAGGAGGGGACTACATGGGAAGCTTTGCAGTTTGCTGTCAAACATGAAATACGAAACCTCACTGTCATCATTGATTCAAACCGCCTTCAGGCAATGGATTTTGTTACAGATGTTCTTGATAAAGAAGCGCATGATAATATTAAAAGGATTAAAGGGTTTGGCCTGTCGCCTGTAGTGTGCCCTGGCCATGATGTTTGGAAACTGGCAGGTTTTCTCAGGCAAGCCAGGGCATTATCAGGGAATAAGCCTAATGTAATTATTGCGAAGACAGTAAAAGGTTTTGGCTTAAAATGTATGGAAAATGTTCCGAAATTTCATTTTCGTATTCCTAACGACGAAGAATTATCCATGGGTAAGAGTTATGAATCGTGCGCAGAATTTTAGAAAAGACATTGTAAATTATATCGCGCCGTATTTTCGCAAGGATAAAAGATATATCCTCTTGGTATGCGATATGGGGTTTGGCGTTGTCGACCAATTAAAGAAAGAATTTCCGAAAAGGGTTATTAATTGCGGTATTATGGAGCAGGGCGTTGTAGGCATTGCCGCGGGAATGAGTCTGAGCGGGTCTATTCCTATAGTATATTCAATAGTAAATTTTCTGGTTTATAGGGCGTTTGAACAGGTAAGAAACGATGTAATACTGCAGGGCTTGAATGTTAAGTTTATAGCGACAGGCGTAAATAATTATTTTAAATTTCTCGGGCCTTCGCATTGCTGCGGGTCAGATGATATCAAATTAATGAAATTTATCAATATGAAAGTGTATGACCCCTATACCTCAAAGAAGCCGTTTAATAAGATTGTTGATGAATGGATATCCAGCGATAAAGCAGGTTATATTCGTGTTTAAAAAAAGGCATTCAAGGCATGGCTAACCAATTTTCCATATCAGTAATTGTTCCGGCTTACAATGAAGAGCAGAATATAGCAGGAGCTGTTTCAGCGATTAAAGCGGCAGCAGCCAATAGGTTCAGCGAATACGAAATACTTATTATTGACGACGCCAGTTCGGATAATACAGGTTCCATAGCTGATAAAATTTCCAGGGAAAACCCTAATGTAAAAGTTTTTCACAATTCTAAAAACATGGGGTTTGGTTACAATTATAAGATGGGCGTAGGCTTGGCAACCAAGGACTATATAGGGCTTATCCCTGGCGACAATGAAATACTTGAAGATTCTATAAAGGATATATTCAGCTGCGCGGGCAAAGCGGATATGGTGTTGCCGTATCATACGAATTCTGAAGAAAGGTCCTTATTGAGGCGCAGTCTGTCAGGAGGTTTTACAGCGCTTTTAAATTTATTATTTGGCTATAAACTTAAGTATTACAATGGCCCTGTGGTGCATAAAAGGGAGATAGTAACTAAAGTTCGGATGACTACAGATGGGTTTGCGTATCAGGCGGAGATTATAACCCGGCTGTTGAAAGCCGGGCATTCATATATTGAAGTTGGCATGAAAATCCGCATCCGCCAGCATGGCCACTCAAAGGCGCTGTATCCGAAAAATGTCTGGAGCGTTTTAAAAACCATAGCAAAGCTATGCTGGGAATTAAATCTTAAAAGATGAGAATAGGGATAGACATACGTTCAACCCTTAAAAAACAAACCGGCATCGGCAGATATACCCTTAATCTTATAAATTCCCTCGCAAAAATAGATTCCAAAAATGAGTATTTTCTTTATAGCAGGAAAAAGCTGTTAGATTTTAAAAAACGCCTGCCTAGACTGCCTGCCGGAAATTTTCGCCACTGCGTAGATTATTTTAAAAAGGGTCCTGACAGAGTTTTACCGGAGTTAGATATATTCCATACATCTTCTTATGATCTAGAGAGGCCAAAAAAAGCAGAAAGATTTATTGTTACTATCCACGATGTGATTATTAAAGCCTATCCCTATGGCCATAGCGAGAAGACAATAAAAGAAGTAGATGGCGAGCTGAAGAGGGTTTTAGGAGAAGCTGATTTATTAATAGCTGATTCGAATAATACGAAGGCTGACATGGGAAAGTTCTACCAGGTTTCTGAATCCAAAATTAAAGTTATTTATCCAGGCGTAAATATTAGTGATTCTTCTCGACTCGGCCTTCGGCCTCGCTCGAAGAATATTGCCAATATTGTTCGAGCGAGCAGCGAAGCTGCGAGTCGAGAACAATATATTCTTTTTGTAGGCACCATTGAGCCCCGCAAAAATATACAGGGTCTGATAAAGGCATTTAATCTATTAAAAAAAGAACATGGCATAGCGCATAAATTAATCATCGCAGGCATGAAAGGCTGGATGTACGAAGATATTTTTAAAGAATACGAAAATTCTGCGTTTAAAAACGATATAATATTTAAAGGCTATATCAGCGATCAGGAGCTTGCTCGATTATATAAAAACGCCTCAGTTTTTGTGTACCCATCATTCTATGAAGGATTTGGGTTTCCCATCCTGGAAGCTTTTGGCTATGGTGTGCCAGTGGTGACATCTAAAACATCATCCTGCGGAGAGATAGCAGGGGATAGCGCTTTGTTGGTTAATCCGGAGCGTTATCAGGAAATAGTGGAAGCAATATTAAAAATTATTAGTGATAGTTCGCTTAGGCAGGGGTTAATCATCAAAGGTTTTGAGAGAGCCGAATTGTTTACATGGCAAAATACATCAATAGAGTTTCTTAATTGTTTGACAAATACCTAATTTTATGGCATACTTAAGTATGAATAAAGTATTACTAAAAGGAGGGTTGTATGCCTAATAACACAGTGAAGATTGCTATAAGCTTGCCTAAACAAGAATACCAATTTTTAGAAAAATTTAGGAGAAAGCTTGGTATTTCTCGCAGCGCAATGATTGACAAGGCAATAAGTTTCTGGTTGAAACGACAGCAGGATGAAGAGCTTATTAAAGAATATGAGGATTCTTACAAAAAAAAGCCTGAGAATGTTTCTGAAATAATTGCGTTAGAAAAGGCCGGTCTTGAGGCCTTATCGGAAGAAGGGGGTTGGAGATGAAGCGTGGCGAGATTTGGTGGGCAGATTTACCCGAACCTATAGGTAGAAGGCCTGTTGTATTGCTTTCGCGGGATGAAGCTTATAATGTGCGCAACGCAGTCACTGTGGCAGAAGTAACTACAAATATCAGAGGAATTTCAGTAGAAGTGCTGTTGTCAAAAGAAGATGGCCTGCCTAAATCCTGCGCAGTTAATTTAGATACTATAGTTACTATCCGTAAAGCGTTGCTTAAAGAACGCATTAGCCTTTTGCGCCAGGAAAAAATAAATGCGGTTAATTCTGCTATAAAATTTGCTTTAGCTTTGTAATAGCTTGGCGAGCTCCGTACTATTTACGTAATGCTGGATTTAAGGCTGGGTCGTTATAGAGTTTGTGCTGTTTGTAGGACTTGATTTTTTTCCTTCCGGAATAGATATCATCCATTAATTCCTTAAGACATTTCAGAAGATCATCGGATTTTTCCAGGACTTGCTCAAGCATATTAGAACACCTTTCAATGTGAGCAATATCTGCGTCTTTACGATTTATTTCTTTTTTAAGATTATAGCTTCTGAGGGCTAATATTGTAAGACGGTCATACAGGCTTCCGGGATTTTCGGAATTCATGGGAAGAGTTTGGTCTATAGATTTTAGTTTTTCTTCCACATCTTGTCTTATAAGAGCGTCTAAGGCGTCTATAATGTCATTTCTGCTCTGGTTTTCTTTATCAATCTTTCTTTTCAGTTCAGCTATACAGCTGTCAGGCACATCTTTACGCCTTGCCTCATCTTCATAACCCCAGAGTATGAAATTCGCGGACAAAAGATCTAGTACAGTCTTTTCAATAGCAGTAGAACCTGTATTTTTAAAACTGCCGTTATATAGCTCTTCCACAAGGTTATTTATAGATTTAAGCCACTTTTCCATAGCAAAAATATTATACCATATTGTTACTATTTATGGTATATTATAAACTTAAATGAGAAAGAATATTCTGGTTATAAATCCATTCGGCATAGGGGATGTTCTGTTTTCAACAGTGCTGGTAAGGCAATTAAGAAAGAATAACCCTAATAGCTATATAGCTTATATATGTAATCTAAAAGTAAAAGATATTCTGGCCACAAATCCTGATATCAATGAAGTTTTTGTATTTGAGCGCGATGAATATAGATCAGAATGGAAGAAATCAAAGATTAGAGGCATAAAAAAGTTCTTAGGGTTCTGGAGAGAGGTAAAAAAGAAAAAATTTGATGTAGTATTTGATCTTTCGCTTGGCAAGGAATACGCGTTTTTATGCTGGTGGGTTGGCATAAAAGAGCGCAAAGGATTTAATTATAAAAAACGGGGAAGATTTTTAACGCATAAAATAGAGTTTGACGGGTTTAACGATAAGCCTGTGGCAGAATATTATTTAGATTTATTTTATCTTAATAAGATTGCTTCGCTCACTCCGTTCGCTCGCAATGACGAACTTATATGTCATTGCGAGGAGCCTCAAAGAGGCGACGAAGCAATCTCAACAGTTTTAGTTACGACAGAACATGATAAAGAATATATAGACAATTTTTTAAACCAATCAGGCATTAAAGATAACGATATTCTAATCGGCATCGCCCCTGGCGGTGGCATGAGCTTTGGCCTTAAGAATCAGGATAGACGCAGATGGCCTGTTAAAAAATTTGCTGAATTAGCAGATAAAGTTATTGAAAAATTTAATGCCAGAATAATTTTAATATGGGGCCCTGGAGAGGAAAAATTAGTTCAGGAAATAGCGATTCTAATGAAACAAAAGCCATTGATCACCCCGGCTACTAAGATAAGAGAAATGGCAGAGCTGTGTAAGAGATGTAAGCTGGTTATTTGCAGCGAAGGCGGCCCTCTTCATATTGCCAATAGCCATGACGTAAAGACAATATCTATATTTGGTCCGGTAGATGAAAAAGTTTACGGTCCGTATCCACTTGGGGAAAATAATATTGTAGTGACTTCAGATGTTGATTGCAGGCCGTGTTATAAGAAATTTAAACTCCCTGAATGCAGTAATAGAAAATGCTTAGAGGATATTTCAGTGGATGGAGTATTTAAAGAGATTGCTTCGGCTGCCACCTTTGGAAGCTTCCCTCGCAATGACGGTGGAACAGGCAGTGTCATTGCGAGGAGTTCCGATATCAAAGATGTCGGGACGACGAAGCAATCTAAATAACAGGAGAAGCCATGAAAGTAGATATTTTTACTCTTAAAAAACAATACGAGAGCATAAAAGATGAGATCAAAGGACCTATAGAGAAGGTTATACAATCAGGCGGATTTATACTTGGCGAAGATGTTGGCCTCTTTGAAAATGAATTTGCTGAATACTGCGGAGTCAAATATGGGATTGGCGTGAATTCAGGAACAGACGCCTTATTTTTAGCCTGCCTTGCCTGCGGCATTGGAAAAGGCGACGAAGTGATAACCCCGACTTATACTTACATAGCTACTAGTTTCGGGATTTCTATGGCAGGCGCAAAACCGGTTTTTGTGGATACAGAAGAAAAAACTTATAGTATTGATATTTCAAAGATAGAAAAGGTCATTACTAAAAAAACAAAAGCTATATTACTTGTGCATCTATATGGCCACCCGGCTAATATGGATCCCATAATCGAGATTGCCAAGAAATATAAGCTCAAAGTTATAGAAGACTGTGCTCAAGCTCACGGAGCGCTTTACAAAAACAAGAAAGTCGGCGGTTTTGGAGATGCAGCATGTTTTTCATTTTATCCTACTAAGAATCTTGGAGCTTTTGGTGACGGCGGCATGATAATAACAAATTCAGAAGAGGTAAAGGATAAAGCGTTGCTTCTGAGAGATTACGGAAGAAAAGGGAGATACGAAAACATAATCAAAGGTTATAATTCTAGGCTCGATACATTACAGGCGGCTATTTTACGCGTAAAGCTTAAACATTTGGACGAGTGGAATGAAAAAAGAAGAAAAAATGCGAGCCTTTATACAAAACTATTCAAAGAAAAAAAGGTGGATATAGTACTTCCTTATGAGGCAGATTATGCAAAACATATTTATCATCAATATACTATCAGAGTTAAAAATAGAAAAGAAGTTATGGAAAAACTGGCTGATAAAGGTGTGCGCACGTTAATTCATTATCCAATACCTGTACATTTGCAAGAATGCTATAAAGAACTTGGTTATAAAAGAGGCGCTTTTCCTGTTGCAGAAAAATGCTGTGAAGAAATAATGAGCTTACCTATGTATCCGGAACTCACAGAAGAAGAAATCAGATACGTAGTGGAGCAATTGTCTGAAATAATATGAAACTTTTAATTATCGGAGCTTCAGGGGTTCTTGGAAGCAGGTTATATAACGATGCAATAAAAAATAAATGGAACGTTCTGGGAACATATTGTTCTCATGAATGCGAGGGGCTTTTTTATCTGGACGTAAGGGATAAAGCGAGCCTTGAAAAAGTATTTAATTTTTTTCGTCCTGAAACAGTAGTAATGGCCGGCGGAATTACAGATGTAGACTTATGCACGTTAAAACCCAAGCTTGCTATGGATGTGAATATAAAAGGTACGATGAATCTAGTAAAAAAGACAAAAGAGTATGACGCAAGATTAGTATATGTTTCAACTGATTATGTATTTGACGGAGAAAACGGGCCGTATAAAGAAAATGACAAACCAAACCCTATAAACATGTACGGCAGGACAAAACTGGAAGCGGAAAATATAATAAAAAGTAAATTGAAAGATTGCTTAATAGTGCGCACTGCGCAACTTTATGGAGTAGCGGAGCGAAGCTCCGCGCAAAACAGTAATTTTACGCTGAAAATAATTCACAATATGAAGAGCGGCAAAAATGTATACGCAGCAGATGATTTATATTCTACGCCTACTTACGCAGGATCTCTTTCTGAAATAATAATAAAACTTATAGAGAAAAAGGCCAAAGGCGTTTATCATGGCGCAGGGGCTGAATTTTTAAACCGATACGATTATGTCAATAAAATAGCCGATATTTTCGGGCTTGATAAGAGATTGATACAAAAGGTCAAACTGAAAGATTTAAAGCTGAAGGCAAAGCGTCCTAAAAAAGGCGGCTTAAAAATTGATAAAGTGGTTAAAGGAAAGATTGCTAAACCCTATGATTGCAAAACAGGCCTTGCTTTTTTGAAAAAAGACATGTCTTATGCTTGATATAAAATGCGATATTATCATACCTATCTGGAATGAATGCGAACTTTTGCGGAAGTGTATAGCCAGCATCGAAAAAAATACAGCTCTGTCTTACAGGATTATATTGGTGGACAATGCTAGTTATCCGGAAACGGCTTTATATCTCAAGGGGTTGTCAGAAAGTAATAAAAATCGCATAATCCTGATACGCAACGAAGAGAACCTTGGTTTTCCAAAGGCAGTGAATCAAGGGATAGAGTTTTCCGGCGCAGCCTATCTTTGTGTCCTCAATAGCGACACCGAAGTTTACAAAGGCTGGCTTGAAGAGATGATGCGAGTCAGTGAAAGCGCTCTAGATATAGGCATAATCAATCCCTCCAGCAATAATCTTGGCCAGCCAGAGCCTTTAAAAGGTTTTTCCGGTCAATGGATCGAGATGTCGTCTTGTATCGGTTTTTGCATGTTGATAAAAAGAGAAGTGTTTGAAAAGATAGGCAAATTTGATGAGATATATAGTCCTGGAAACTTTGAAGATACTGATTTTTCAAGGAGAGCCATAAAGGCAGGTTATAAATGCGTTATGGCAAAAGGCGCTTATGTATATCATGCGCAAAACACAGGTTTTAAGAAAAGAAAAGACTGGGATGAAAAGTTTAAAACAAATCTGGAAATATTTAATAAACGATGGGGAAAGGTTAAAAGAATAGCTTATATTCTTAAAGATACAAGAGAGGATGCGTTAAGGGCTGTTGAAGAGAGCATTAAAGGTTTTCTGAAATCCGGGGATTGGGTTTATGTTTTTATCAAAAAAGGCTCTATGAGGCCTGATCTGAAAGAGCATTGTTCGCTGCGTATTTTTGAAATAGAAAGATTTCTATTTAATATAAAAGTTTTATGGCATATAGCAGCTCGTAAAAAGAAATTCGATAAAGTTATAAAATCTTGATTTTATGGAAAACCAGAAAAGAATAATTATAATTTCAGAAGCGGGATGGCAGGGCGCAAGGCAGTTATCCATTGAGCTCTCAAAAAAAGGAATAATGGCAATCGTTCTTATTAAGGGAAGGCTTGGCAGGCACGAAAGAGATATGATTACAAAGTATATGGGAATTAAGAACATATTTATATCTCAGAAACTTTTTGCTGTTTTAATGTTTGCATATATTTTATCCCTGGCTATTTGTTTTAAACCTATGGTTATTTTTGTAACAAAGGAAAAAACAGAAAAAACAATTCTTAAATTGGAAAAGTTTTTTAAAAATATTCATTTGGCAAGATTAAAGGAGTCAGAAAATTATTTTAGCGTATTTGATTTAAATATGGGGCTCGTTGATTATAGGAGTTATTTATAGATTTTATGAATATAGCTATTATTTTTGACATATTGAGAGCTGATACAATAGGCATATATTATGAAAAGGCTTTCAGGGAGCTAGGGCATGGCGTAGACCATTTTCAGACAGATGAAATGCATAAGATAAATAAAAAATATGATATGTACTTGTGCATAGATGACGGCCTCAATAGAGACGCTATCCCAAAGAGTTTATTTCCCAAGGTTTTTTATGCCATAGACGTGCATTTGCCGGCGCCTGAACGGAAAATACGGAAGAAAGTTTTAAACAAAAGTTATGACCTGGTATTTACGCCTGCCCAGTGGTGGATTAATCAGATGAAGGGTATCTCACCTGTTGAAATTATATGGATGAACCAGGGGTGTGATCTGGATATACATAAGAGATTAAATGTGGAAAGGAATTATGACATAGGTTTCGTAGGGACCGACGGCGGAGTGCCTAGGAAATTTTATCTTCAGGAAATAAGGGAAAGGTATCCCAATAATTTTATCGGAACGGCTGATTACAAGGATATGTCCAGGATTTACAGCGCATCCAAGGTAGGTTTTAGCTTACCTATACGTTTAGAATACCTGACTCTCAGAAATTATGAAATCATGGCGTGCGGCGCAATGCTTTTGATGAAAAGATTAAGAGACGACAGCGCTGAGAGGCTCGGATTTATAGATAAAAAGCACCTTGTTATATTTGATGGCCCAAAAGATTTATTTGAACTTTTAGATTATTATCTGAAGAACAAAGATGAGAGAGAAAGAATAGCAGAAAACGGATATCGTCTCGCTATTGAAAAACATACTTATCTTCATAGGGCAAGAGAGATAGTGGATATTGTGAAAGACAGGTTTCATCTGTGTGATTAAGGATATGAAAGTTAATGACACTATTGTAATCTAAATTATAGGAGAAATTGGTATGTCCCTTATTAGCAGGTTCAAGAGCAGGTATAAGGATTTACAAAAAATAACCAAAGTTTTCATACAACAACCACAGCTAAGCTTTAAGCGGTTGACCAAATTACCTGCAAATTTACGCGGCTTTAACTATTCTCAAGAATGGCAACCCTCTGCTGTCACTAACAAGCAGCCATCTTTTTCTGGTCTACCAGCGGTATCTCAGTCTTCAAACCCCTTAAAATCTTATATTAATTCCCATAAAGAAGGAAAAGGTATTTTGAAGTGGGACCACTATTTTGATATTTATCATCAGCACTTTAAAAAATTTGTGGGACACGAGGTGCATATACTTGAAATTGGAATTTTCAGCGGCGGAAGTCTCGAAATGTGGAGGGATTATTTCGGTTCTAAGTGCCACATCTATGGTGTGGATATACAAGAAGAATGTAAAATGTATGAAAACGAATACACAAACATTTTTATAGGCGATCAGGCAGATCGTAAATTTTGGAAATTATTTAAAGATAAAGTTCCTGTAGTCGATATTCTGATTGATGACGGCGGCCATCAAGCTGAGCAACAAATAGTCACGCTCGAAGAGATGCTTCCTCATCTTTCTCCTGGAGGGATCTATTTTTGTGAAGACATTCATGGGTCTTACAATGATTTTGCTTCTTATTTACACGGACTAATTAATAGTCTAAATGATATGATTCAGTTGTCAGAATCTGGAATTAGCCCCACACAATTCCAAAGCTGGATTAAATCGATGCATTTTTATCCGTATGTTACGGTAATTGAAAAAGCCGAGAGGCCTGAAGAAAAAATTGTCGCTACAGGACATGGAACTGAATGGCAGCCGTTTTTAAAATTTTAAATGTATGAATAAAAAGAAAGATAAACGCGATGATTTTTTAGATCTTGTACCTCGAGGCACAAGAAGATTGTTGGATGTAGGATGCGGTTCTGGCGGGCTTTCCATGAGATTAAAGGAAAAAGGCATAGAGGCGGTAGGTGTAGAAAAAAATGAAAATCTATGTTCTCTGGCTAAAGAAAAATTAGATACGGTGATTTCAGGGGATGTGGAAAATTTAAAGTTAGATTATCCGGAAGGGTATTTTGATTGTATTATGTATGCAGATATCCTTGAGCATTTAACAGAGCCTTTAAATATTTTGGAGAAACATAAAATTTATTTACAGAAAGACGGCTGCGTAATAGCGAGTATTCCTAATGTAAGATATTATAAAATCATCCTGCGTTTAATCCTATCCGGCGCGTGGGATTATAACGATGCTGGAATGCTTGACAGGACTCATGTCAGATTTTTTGGATTAATAAATATTATAGAACTTTTTGAAAAAGCCGGTTACGAGATAGTGGAGATCAGGAGGAATGTTATCGCAGCCAGAGGGTTCAGGGTTCTAAATTTTATATTTTTTAATAATTTGAAAGATTTTCTTACATATCAATACTATATCAAGGCAAAAAAGAGCGACAACTTGTTGAAAACTTGTACTGATGCCAGAAAGATCTATAAGTTTTGATTTCCGGGTTATTATAAAGATCAGAGGTTTATATGGATGCATTTGAAAATTTAAGGCCAGGAGGGTCAGGTATTTTACCCGAAGAAACGCATCCGAAATTTTTCGCAAGACATTTCAGCGCGTATCATTTCGCGCTTCCTCATGTGAAGGATAAGGATGTTCTTGAGATAGGCTTCGGAGATGGGTATGGTGCGAATTTTCTGGCGGATAGCGCGAGAAGCGTAAAGGCTGTTGACGTTCTGGAAAAGAACGTGGCGCTTGCGGCAAATAAATATAAAAGAAATAAGCTGGAGTTTAAAAAAACAGATATCACGTATTCAGAATTTGCTGATAATACGTTTGACGCGGTTGTGAGTTTTCAGGTAATAGAGCACATACCTGAAAACGAAATCGCCGGATATCTGGAATCCATAAAAAGGGTTTTGAAAAAAGGCGGAAGGGCTTTTATCTCTACGCTTAACCTGGACAAAAACAAAAAACCCAACAGGCCGTATCCTAAAAACCCTTTTCATATCAAGGAGTTTACATATAAAGAATTTGACCTGTGTATCAAAGAGGTTTTTAATAACTATGAAATAAAGGGCCTTTTTTATACGACAAAGCTTAGATTTTATGAAAGATTGAAGAAAATAGGCATTTTTAAATTTTTTCCTCCAGGGCTAAATATAGTGGATAATTATTACAAGAGAATTACGGTAAATGACTTTACATGGAAAAAGGAAGACTTACAGGCTTGCATAGATTTCATGGCAGTCTGCATAAAAAAATAAGGATCAGGCTTTGAAAAAATATCTCACATTAGATTTTGTCTTAATCGCGGCTTTGGTGGTATTTGTCACCCTTCAGCCGTACTTTATGCATGGGATGATAAATTTTTATGAAACAGGAATATATCTACCTCAGATAAATGAGTTTCTTCATGGCAAGGCGTTATATAGAGATGTTTTTGTTTTAAGAGGGCCTCTTGAAATAGTTATGCCGGCCTTACTGATGAAGCTTTTTGGGGTACATGTAGGGGCATTGAATGCGTATTTTTATTTTGGTACAGTAGTAACTCTTTTTATATATGCGTTATTTGCGCTGAGGCTATATAAAACAAGAGGTTTTGTTTATCTTTTTGCCATGGTTTTGATAGCCAGGACTTTTCCGTGGTCTTGTTTTAACGTATGGGGTGGAATAAGGTTCGGGCTGGGTATATTCGGCGTATTGCTGGCTGTAAATTTTCTGAGAAATAAAAAATCTGTGCAGCTTTTATTTTCCGGAATATTAACCAGCTTTGCATTTTGGACAAGTTTTGAACTTGGCGCGTTCAGTTTTATTTCTATTATAACGGCGCTTCTTTTATGTGGATATGCAGAGATAAAAGACATGCGGGTTGTTTTCAGGTATGTTTTAATTTATATCGCAGGAAATATTATCGCATCGCTTCCGTTTATTCTTTATTTATTTTTGAATAACGCTTTTTTCTTTTATTTAGATGCAGTATACGTGGTTTTGACAAAAACGTCAAAGGTGTTTAATCCTGCGTTTTGTTTTGAAACGCCGATGAACCTAAAAGAGTTTATCATGGCGCTCTATCCGTTGAGCCATAATTTTAAATACACCCTGCCGTTTTTATTTTATGTTGCAGTATGCGCTTATCTATTGCGGAGATTTGCAAAAAGAAAATTTGATATTTCAGATATTTCAATATCTGCGGTGTCAATCTACGGGATTTTATTATATATCAGCACTTTCAGAAACGTAGAAGGCCCTCAATACAGGATGACGCTCCAGCCGCTCTTATTAGTCATGTTTTTTTATTTGGAGCGGTTTTATATATGGAATAAAGGTTTAAAACAAAGTATTCGCGGATTAAAAAAGGTTTTGGTTATTTTTATTTTATTTGCTATTCCGGTATACGTGCTGGGATTTTCTGTAAGTAAATACAGCAAGCGGTTTTTCATTTTTAAGGAAATAAAAGAGGCTATTTTGCACAACAAGCGCGCTGATATACCGTATGCAAATCCTGACCCAACCCCTATTAAATCGAATCGCGCTATGGGGATAATCGTGCCAGGTTCTCAGGCCAGAGAAGTAGATGGCGTAGTAGAATATATAGCTACTCATACTGAAAATAGCGATGCTGTTTTTACTTTTCCAGATCTAGGGTCTTATAATTTTCTGACAGACAGGCCTTCAGCAGGAAAGTTCTATTGCGCTGAATTATCCTTCATGGATTCGCAATGGTTTGAGGATATGTTTAGGGAGCTTAAAAATACAAAGCCAAAATTTATTATATGCGCTAAAGAATTTACAAGGCTAAAGCCTTTCATGCCTGATATTGGTAAATATCTGGATAGGATGACCGAATTCTTACGGGAAGACTATAACATAAGGAAGTCATTTGAAACAGTTAATATATTTGAAAGGAAGATATAAAGGTGCTTAAAAAAGAAATTTCAAAGGATTACGACAGGATTTTTTCAACGCATGGGCTGAGAACAGAAACATCGTATTACAGGTGGATTATTTCCATACTGGGAGATATGAATAGCAAAGCGCTTCTGGACATTAGCTGTGGAGAAGGGATTTTGCTGGCTGAGGCGGCAAAACAAGGCGCAAGGACATTCGGAGTAGACATATCCCAGGAGGCGCTTAAAAGGACGAGAGCGAGCAGCCCTGATTCATGCCTCGCGTTGAGTGACGGCGAAAAAGTCTGTCTCGGGCCTCGCGCTAAATTTGATTATATAACTTGCCTTGGGAGCCTGGAACATTATAATTATCCTGAGGAAGGGTGCAGGGAGATCGTCAGGCTTTTAAAGCCTGACGGCAAGGCAGTCGTTGTCCTTCCGAATGAATTCTCAATGC
Organism: Candidatus Omnitrophota bacterium; assembly: GCA_003485765.1. GTDB lineage: Bacteria > Omnitrophota > Gorgyraeia > Gorgyraeales > Gorgyraeaceae > UBA10183. The sequence continues at coordinate 186,274 of DNHS01000035.1, forward strand.
ATGTTCTTTTGGATGTTTTATTCAAAGGCAGGTCAGGGGATGACGGTTTTCAGATAATCGAGAAACTGGCGAGTTTTGGCCAGTGGAAGAAATTCCTGGAGGCAAATGGCCTGAAGATGTTAAAGGCATACAAGGTTAATGAAAGGCCTGTTTTTTGGAGAGATAGGAAAATCCGATCCTTCAGCAAATTTTTAAGAAATCTATGGTTTTATTATTTAACCCCGTTTTATTTCGCAAGGACATTTGCATTTTTATGCGAAAAGAAGGATAAATATGTTTAAAAAGATTTCAGTGGTTACAATCGCAAAAAACGAAGAAGCTAATATTGCCGCGTGTATCAATAGCGCGAAAGGCTGGGCAGATGAGCATATAGTAGTGGATGATTTTAGCTCCGATAAGACTGTGGAGATTGCTAAGGCTAATGGCGCTATAGTTTTTCAGAGAAAGATGGACATAGAAGGCGTTCATAGGAACTGGGCGTATTCCAGGGCGAATAATGAATGGGTATTGAGCCTGGATGCGGATGAAGAAGTGACGCCTGAATTAAAAGAAGAGATAATGAGGGCGATTCAGTCAGATGATTATGTGGTTTATAATGTTCCTCTTAGGACTTACATAGGGGATTACTGGGTTAAATATGGCGGATGGTATCCTGGCCGCAAGGATAGATTATTTAAAAAATCAGAATTTAAATATGAAGAAACTGGCGTGCATCCAAGAGTTTTTTATAAAGGCAAATGCGGCAGGTTAAATAGCGATATTATTCATAAAGGTTATGAGGATTTTGCAGAGCTTTTTAGAGGGCTTAATGGCCAGACTACTTTAGAGGCCCAGAAGTGGTTTAATGATGGCCGTAAAGTAGGCGTAGGTCTGATACTCTGGAAAGCAACTGACAGATTTTTTAGGACTTATATTGGGAAAAAAGGCCATAGAGACGGCTTAGTAGGTTTTGTAGTAGCTATGAACAGCGCGCTTTATCAAATCTTCAGCTATGTAAAATACCGGGAACTCAAGCAAAATCTGCCCTTCGGGCAGATTTTGCGCAGACCCTGAGCAAGGCCGAAGGCCGCGTCGAAGGGTCAAGTCGAAGGGTCAAATTGAGCGCAAAAAGGTTGATATAATTTCCTATACTATTAAGAACAGTTTACTGCGAGGCGGAGACAAATGGAAATAACGAGATTTAAACGCAGGATTAAGGAGCTGTTTTTTCAACGCAGGAAGATGAAAGGAATAGATAAAATAGACGGGCATTTTGGATTAAATGAAGGCTATCTTGTTTTTAATATAGCCAAATCCCTTAAAGATAATTCAGTTATACTTGAAATAGGCGCTTTTAAGGGGAAATCAACCTGTTTTATAGCTGAAGGGATCCGCGCTAAGAATTGCAGTTTTTATACCATAGACCCATGGTCTAATGATGGAATGGCGGGCGGTAGCCATGATATTTTTAATGATTTTTTAAAAAATACAGAATTTTATAAGGATAAAATAACGCCTTTGAGGGGTTATTCTTATGATATACGGAAAGATTGGCCGGAACATAGAAAAATAGATTTCTTATGGACTGACGGGGATCATTCTTACAAAGGCGTAACCCGGGATATCCATGACTGGATGCCTCTCGTAAAAAAGAATGGCTTTGTGTGTTTTCATGATTATAGGGATGAACCTGATGTGAAAAAGGCAGTAGATGAAATAACAAAGAATAGAACAATACGATTCGTAAAAACAGAAGGCTGTATTTACATGGCCAGGCGCAATTAGATCTTAAAGAGGGAAAATGAAAATCTTAGTAACCGGAGGCGCAGGTTTAGTAGGTTCGCATACAGCAGAGTACTACGCTAAAAAAGGCGATGAGGTTATTGCACTGGATAACCTTATGCGTTCAAGCCTATTCGGATACAATAAAGATAGCGTGGAATTTAACTGGAATTATCTGGCGCAGTTTGACAATATAAAACGTATAAAAGGAGATGTTAGAGAAGAGCAGGATATGATGAAGGCTTTAGGAAACGGAGTGGATGCTGTCATACATACCGCGGGCCAGCCCGGAGTGCCCCTTTCCATGAAAATCCCGAAAGAAGATTTTAGCATAAATGCGTACGGTACGTTAAATGTACTGGAGTGCGTGAGAAAGATTTGCCCTAAAGCGGCGTTTATATATTGTTCTACCAATAAAATTTACGGAGAGAATGTAGATAAGATTTCATTGGAGGAAGAAGAGACAAGGTATGTGTATAAGAGCAAAAAAGGAATTTCTGAAGACATGTCTGTGGATTTAACATGCCATACGCCTTATGGCGCCTCAAAATATACAGGAGATATTTATACCCAGGAATACGGGCATATGTATGGCATGAAAACAGCTGTATTCCGCATGTCGTGTATTTACGGCACAAGGCAGTTTGGCTTTGAAGACCAGGGCTGGGTGGCGTGGTTTGTTATAGCAAATCTCACAGGGCAGGATATTGTTATTTATGGAGACGGAAAACAGGTAAGGGATTTATTATATGCGGATGATTTGGTGGAGGCATATGATAAATTTATAAATAGCGATATAAAACATGACGTGTTTAATATCGGCGGAGGCCCCAGGAACACCACATCGCTTCTGGAGTTTATTAATTTAGTGGAACAGAAAACCGGCATTAAATTCAGAAAAATAGAATATAAATCATGGAGGCCGAGCGATCAGAAAGTGTATATTTCAGATATTTCCAAGGTCTCAAAGGTTTTGAGTTGGAAACCGGGCGTTACCGTAGAAAAGGGACTTGAAAAGTTAATAGAGTGGGTCGGGGCTAACAATAAATTTTTTATATGAAAGCTATATTCTTAGATAGAGACGGCGTGATAAATAGGGATCCGGGGTTCGGGGATTATATAAAGAGTTGGAAAGAGTTTGAGTTTATGCTAGGAGCGATTGATGCCATAAAGCTCCTCAATGAGCATGGCTATGAAATATTCGTGATCTCAAACCAGGCAGGCGTGGCTAAAGGGCTTTTTTCGCTAGAGGCACTGGATGATATTACAAAAAATATGCTGAAAGAGATTGAGGCAAAAGGTGGGAAGATCAGGCAGGTTTCTTATTGCACTCACGCAACAGACGCCGGATGCGACTGCAGGAAGCCTAATACAGGACTGATAAAGAATGCCACAAAGGGCCTGGATATAGATTTTAAAAAAACATATTTTATAGGAGACTCAAGGCTTGATGTGGGAGCCGGAAAGAATATGAGCTGTAAGACGATTTTACTTCTAACAGGCAAAGAAAATTCTGAGGATCGAAAGGCATGGGAACATAAACCTGATTTTATAATGAATAACCTCATGGAGGCTGTAAAATGGGTGTTAAAGGAAGAGCAAAAATCTTAGGAGAGCTTTTTAGGTTTCTTTGGCAGAGGAAACTCTGGTGGATGATACCGATAGTAGCAGTGCTTTTATTATTAGGCCTATTAATATTCTTTACTCAGTCATCAGCAGTCGCGCCGTTTATATATACTTTATTTTAACTGTGTCCGAGGTTAATTAGAGATGAAGATATTAATTACATACGCTTATGCTGGAGTGGGGCATAAAAAAGCAGCCCTGGCAATAGAAAAGGCCTTGGCCGGCCATAGCGGAGTTGAAGTTAAAAATATAGATGTCCTGGATTATACTAATGACTTTTTTAAGGCCTCTTATCCTGGTGTCTATTTATTTCTTATAAATAAAACGCCTACTTTGTGGGGGCTGTTTTATTATTTATTGGACTCTAGGGCAGTGGATTTTTTCATGGCGCCATTGAGGAAGTTTATACATAGGCTGAATTGCAAAAAATTTATAGAGTTTGTAAAGGCTGAAAACCCTGACGTAGTGGTTTCAACGCATTTCATGCCGAGTGAGATTATTTCCGGACTTAAAGAAAGCGGCGAGTTCAGAGGAAAGCTGGTAAATGTGGTGACTGATTTTATAGCGCATTCTTTCTGGATGGCCAGGTCCAGCGATTATTTCATAGGGGCTATTCAGAGGACTAAGAATGATCTTTTAAGGCGCGGTGTGCCTGAAGAAAAGATCAGGATCATGGGCATTCCGTGCGACCCTGTGTTCAGCATTTCAAAGGGCAGGGAAAATTTAATCAAGCAATTAGGCATAGAGTCTGGATTTTTCAATGTGCTTATAATGAGCGGAGGATTTGGCACAGGGCCTATGAAAGAAATTGTCGCTGAAATTAATAACCTGGATCCTGATACTAGGGATAAGATGCAATTAATTACAATCTGCGGCAAAAACGAACTTTTATTTCATGAGTTAAGAAAAATGGTTCAGGGCCTCAAGGTAAGGTTAAATGCCTTTGGTTATATGAATAATGTGGATGAATTTATGGAAGTAAGCGATATAATAGTTACTAAGCCGGGCGGCCTGACTATCTCAGAGGCGCTTTCAAAGACTTTGCCAATGATTATAGTCCAGCCGATACTGGGCCAGGAGACAAGAAATTGCAAAATTTTAACAGGATATGGGACTGCTGTAAAGGCAAAAAATACCAGAGAGGTTTGCGAGTTAATAGAAGAATTTGCTACTTCTCCTGAAAAAATGATTGGCACCAGGACCAGGATAAAGCTTCTTCGGTACCCGGACGCCGCTAAAAATATCGCAGAACTTATAATGGCACAAACAACTTGACACTTTAACATTGTTAAAATGTCAAGTTGTTTGGAGAGATAGGGATTATGAATATTATAGAAATTGTTGGAACAATTGCGGATGAATTAAAAATAAAGGCGTATATTGTAGGCGGGTCTGTGAGGGATAAGCTGTTAGGTATGTCTAATTATGACCTGGATTTTGTGGTAGAAGGGGATGGGATTAAGTTTGCAGAAGTTTTGAATAAAAAATTAAAGGGCAGATTAATAACATACAAGGCATTTGGCACAGCTACTATTGAGCTTAAAGGAAAAAGGATAGATGTTGTCACTGCCAGAAAAGAGTCTTACAAATATCCTGCAGCTTACCCTATTGTAAAACCAGGCGCGATAAAGGACGATCTATTCAGAAGGGATTTTACAATAAACGCAATGGCTCTGGCCATAGATAAAAAAGGCTTAGGCAAATTAGTGGATTTCTACGGCGGCCAAAAAGATTTAACAAAAGGCGTGATAAGAGTATTGCATGATAAAAGTTTTATGGATGACCCAACCAGGATTTTCAGGGCTGTGAGATTTTCAGTGAGATTTGGTTTTAAAATAGAACCGCATACGAAAAAGCTTATGAAGGAGGCGGTGCTGGACGGATTCTTGGGCGAGGTGAATGCAGGCAGGATCAGGAAAGAGATTGAGCTATTCTTAAAAGAAAAGAATCCGAAGAAATGCTTGGATGTATTCAGTAAATTAATGTAAAGGAGCGGAAATGGGAATACGGTCAGAGAGAGTCGAAGGCCAGTTAAAAAAAGAAATCTCAAAAATATTACAGGAAGACCTGAAGGATCCGCGCATAGGTTTTGTAACTATCACTAGAATTGAGCTTACTGGCGACCTGAGATATGCGAGGATTTATTTCAGCATCATGGGCGATGATTTGGTTAAAAAAGAGGGTTTGAAGGGCATAACAAGCGCCAAAGGCTTTATAAGAAAACTAATCGCAGAAAGAATAAATCTGAGGTATGTGCCAGAACTTTATTTTAAATTGGATAATTCAATAGAGTATAGCATGAATCTGGAAAAGACCTTCGAAAGGATAAAAAATGAGCATAAGGAGAGTCAAAGCAGCGATAAAGAAGTTTAATAAATTTCTTATAACAAGCCATATAAATTCCGAGGCTGACGCGATAGGCAGCCAGGTGGCAATGGCATTTTTGCTTAAGAAATTAGGGAAGGTTGCTGTGATGCTGGACGATAGCCCTGTGCCGAGTCTGCTGCAGTTTATAAAAGGCACTGAGGAAATATCAAAAGAAATGCCGCATGATTTTGATTATCAGGCGGTGATTATCCTGGATTCTCCGGACTTGACCAGAATAGGGCGGGTCAATGAGTATATCAAAAAAGACGCAGTGATAATAAATATCGACCACCACATCTCAAATATAAATTTCGGAAAGTTTAACTGGGTGGAGCCTGAACTATCAAGCACAGGCGAGATGATTTATGATTTATTCAAGGCCTTTAAGATGAAAATAAACCTGGACGAGGCAATCGTCTTATATGCCGCGATTATGACAGATACAGGATCTTTCAGATATTCTAACACATCCTCAAAGACCCACAGGATAGCCGCGGAGCTGATAGACATAGGCGTTCTGCCGTATGAAATGCATACAAAGATTTATGAGACAAGCAGCGTACAGGACACAAATCTTCTGGGCGAAGCGCTGCAGACAATGAAGCTTACTGAAGACGGGAAGATTGCGTGGCTGTGGGTTACAAAAGAGATGCTTAAGAAGACAAAGGCCTCCCTGGAAGGCACAGAAGGCATAATAAATTTTGCCCGTTCAATAGACGGCGTAGAGATAGCTATTCTTTTCAGAGAAACAGGCACAGAGGACAGGGTTAAGGTGAGTTTCCGCTCCAAGGGCAAAGTGGATGTGAATAAATTAGCTGCCGCATTTAACGGCGGTGGACATCCTAGTGCCAGCGGGTGTACTGTATTAGGCAAGATGGAAGATGTGGAAAAGAAGGTTCTCGATAGGACTAAGGAGATGGCGAAATGATGGTTCTCGACTGAGTTTACGAGTATAGCCAAGATGTCCGCTCGAACAATATTGGACAGTTTTTGCTTGAATAGTAACGAACTAATATTCTTCGAGCGATCGCGTAAGCAAGATACGGTAGCAGAGTCGAGAAGACAAGCAAGATTATGGATGGGATTTTAGTTGTAAATAAACCTGCTGGCATTACCTCCCACGATGTTGTGAATTTTATCAGGCGGAGGTTTAATATAAAACGCGTTGGGCACGCAGGCACCCTGGATCCAATGGCAACAGGCGTGCTTGTAATGCTTTTAGGCAAGGCCACAAAATTATCTAATACATTCACCGGCGATGACAAGGAATACATCGCCAAGGTTTT
>DNHS01000042.1 GCA_003485765.1 Candidatus Omnitrophota bacterium
GTCTTCTTTACAAAATCTTCCACTTCTTCAGGATGGGTATAATGACTCGCTTCATGGCTTACTTCATCTTCTATCCCTGCCAATACTCCAAGCTCTCCTTCTACTGTAACATCGTATTTGCGGCCGTATTCAACTACTTTTTTAGTGAGGCTCACGTTATCTTCAAATTTATGCGCAGATCCGTCTATCATTACAGAAGAAAATCCTGACTCTATGCAGGAAACGCAGAGTTCATATGTGTCGCCGTGATCCAAATGAAGCGCCACAGGGATACTGGAACCTGCTGTTTTTATTATCTCCATNNCTGCTCCATGTTGTTGAAATTGTAAGCAGGGATAGCATATTTGCCTGCCATTGCTTTTTTGAACATCTCTCTTGTATTCGAAAGGCCTAATTCTTTGTAAGAATGCATAAAATCCTCCGTTTTTTAAGTGGTGTTTATTATATCATCTTATTAAACATTGGTCAATTTTCTAAAAGACTGAATAATTTCCAGCATCCCTTCTTTTGTTTTTGTGCGGAACGCCTTTTCTCTTAAAGTTCTCACATCAGGTACGCCTTTTGTGTACCAGGCGAAAAATTTATGAAATCTTCGTATGCCGTGGAGAGCGTCATAAAAATCAATATAAGAATTCATATGATCTATCATGACATCCGCTATTTTATCGATCCCTGGTTTTTTGATAGTCTTCTCATTCTTTAAGAACTCTTTTATCTCCTTAAAGACCCAGGGATTTCCGAGCGCGCCGCGCGCTATAAGTAAGCCATCGCATCCTGTTTCATCTAACATTTTTTTAGCCAGTTCCGGGGAAAATACATCCCCGCTCCCAATAACAGGTATATCCAGCGCCCTTTTTACATCCTTTATTGTGTCATAATCCACTTCTCCGCTATATCCCTGCTCCCTGTTTCTTCCGTGGATAAATAAAGCGCTCACGCCTGCGTCCTGACTCGCGAGCGCAGTTTCCTTTGCATTTATAGAATTTTTATCCCAGCCTGTGCGAATTTTCACAGTGACAGGCTTTTTGGAATTATTTACAATCAGTTTTAACAATTTATGCAGTTTTTTAGGGTCCTTTAATAAGGCTGCGCCTTCGCCGCGCCTCGCGACCTTTTTCACAGGACAGGCTGCATTAAAATCCAGGATGTCATATTCGCAAGAACCCAAGACATCTATTCCCCTTAATATGAACTCTTCCTCACAACCGATAATCTGTATGCCAAGCGGCCTGTCTTTAACGTTAGTGGAAAGCATTTTTTTTGTCTTGCGCATCTTATAGCTCAGAGACCTGACGTTTATCATTTCTATAAACCCAAGTTCACATCCGAATCTGCGGTTTAAAAGCCTGAAAGGTAAATCGCTTACACCTGCCATAGGCGCCAGAATAAGATTTGACTTTAATTTTAATGTTCCAATCCTGAGCATAACCTTATTTTACCTCATACCATTGATTTTTTGCAAATTATATGGTATATTATAGCCCCTTATGAAAAAGAAGAAGATCCGGAAATCCTATACTGAACTAAAAAGAACTCTTTCCTTTGAGAGAGATATTCTGCAGAACCTCCTGGACAATATTCCAGACGCAATATACTTTAAAGATAATAAAAATAGGCTTGTCAGGATAAACAAATACTACGCAGATGGGTTCAAGCTTTCTCCTGAAGATATCATAGGAAAAACAGATTTTGACTTTTTCCAAAAAGACCAGGCTCAGAGTATGTTTGATGACGATACCTATGTTTTAAAAACAGGCAAACCCATAATAGGAAAGATCGAGCGGACACTCTTGCCTAACGGGACACATGTCTGCGTCACTACCACAAAGATCCCGATAAAGAATAAAAAAAATAGGGTTATAGGAACCATGGGCGTAACGAGGGATATAACTGCTTACGACAAGACTGAACGGACAAACCTGGATATGATAATAAACTCTCTAAAGGTCCTGGATAAAATACTTGAGACAAAAGACCCTTATACATTCGGCCATACTAGACGTGTCTCTATAATCGCGGAAAAAATAGCTAAAGAACTCTCCTGGGAGAAAAATAGAATCCTGGAATTAAAGATATCCGCTGAACTTCATGATATAGGTAAAATCCTTATACCTCTTGAAATACTTAATAAACCTGGGAAACTTTCAGAACTAGAATATAAAATGGTGCAGGAGCACGTGCAGCAGAGTTACGATATGTTGAAGCCATATTCATTCCCTTCTAAACTCCCTGAAGCAATATATCAGCATCACGAGAGGCTTGACGGAAAAGGCTATCCAAGAGGCCTTTTAGAAGATAAAATCTTGCCTGAAGCAAAAATACTTGCCATATGCGACGTCCTGGAATCCATGATATCGCATAGGCCTTACAGGCAGGCATTAGGCATGGATGCAACACTGCAAGAGCTAAGAGACAACACAGGCAATAAATACGACAAGAATATTGTGGATGTTGTCCTGAGAATCATTAATGAAAACAACAACAAGCCCTTTTGGTTAAACTCAGAACCTTCTCTGCAGCCTTCTTGATTCACGTTCACAACTCCACTAATTTACAAAACGAGTATGACTTGTTTTGTAAATTAATAAGAAAAATATGAAAAGCGATGTTTATTTGATAAAAGTTAAGACAAATGCTTTAGAGGCGAGATGCGATTCCCTTCAAAAATTGCTGGAGAAGGTAAACCCGTTCAGAGATTACAAAAAAGATGAATTTATACCTATAAAACTTACCATAGGGGATAGCCAGTGCGTTTATAATATACCCCCTGAACTAGTGAAAATAATAGTATCTGACATAAAAAAAACAAAAGCAAAGCCTTTTTTATTTGATACAAACGTCATATATAAAGGAGAGCGCTTAAATGCAGTTGACCACTTGACTCTGGCTCAGAGTAAAGGTTTTGGCTATGCAAAAGTAGGCGCGTCTTTTATAATAGCCGACGGGATATTCGGACAGGATGGGAAAGAATACGCTATAGATTCAGATTATATTAAAAAAATAAAAATTCCTTCTTTTATAGGATCCCTTGAAAACCTTCTGGTCTTATCGCACGCTACAGGCCATATCTTATCAGGATACGCAGGCGCTATAAAAAATATTGCCATGGGCATGGTTTCAAGGCCTACAAAACAGGTCCAGCATTCATCTTTAAAGCCGCACGTTATAGATAAAAAATGTACTGCCTGCGGATACTGTGTGAAAATCTGCCCGGCAAATGCTATATCTCCCCTCACCCCACCCTCTCCCCAAAGGGGAGAGGGAAAGGGTGAGGGGTATGTAATAGATCAAACAAAGTGCCTTGGGTGCGGAGAATGCCTGTGCGCGTGTAAATTTTACGCTATATCTATAAACTGGTCTGAAGATCACGCTATATTTGCAAAGCGCATGGTTGAAGTTGCTCATTTTATACTCTCAAAGTTCAAAAATAAATTTTTTATAACATTCGGCCTTGACATAACAAAGGAATGCGACTGCATATCCACTAAAAATGAATTAATATTCTCGGAAAATATAGGTATTCTAGCCTCTCGGGATCCTCTTAGTATAGATAAGGCAATGATTGACCTCATAAATAAAGACAAAGATTTATTCAAAGAAACAGGCCTTTTAGACACGCATAAAACAATGTTCGATTACGGCTATAAAAAAGGCCTTGGCGCCCTGGATTATAACATCATAAAGATATAACAAAAATTGAGTGAAAAGATTTAACCCGGATTTTGCAGTAGGATTCGAGGAAAATGGCCCAAATCTTTGCGAAGACAAGGCATACGAGCAAAATTCCCGCAGGCGTATCCGGTGCGATACGCCGAGGACAATTTTGCGAGTATAACGCAGTATTCGTAAAGATTTGGAGGCATTTTACCGAACTCCTATTGCAAATTCCGGGTTTAAGGCTGGACTTTTATAGCTCTCAAGGGCCTGGTAGGGCATTTATTCTGGCAAATCCCGCATCCCACGCATAAAGAAGCGTCTACATAAGGCTTTTTAATCTTCTTACCTTCAAAAACTTCATCATACGTTTTAATAGCCTTCGTAGGTACAGGGCAGTGTTCTTCACACACAATACATTCCTTATTTTGTGACCACGGAATACAGATATTTTTATCAATATAAGCAAGTCCGAGTTTCTGTTCCTTTTTTTGAGCCAGATTCAATTTAGGGATCGCGCCTGTGGGGCAGACATTGCCGCACAAGTTGCAGTTATATTCGCAATATCCTATTTCAGGGATAAGATGCGGGGTCCATATACCTGCTAAGCTTGGTTCAAATATAACCGGCTGCAGGCCATTGGTCGGGCAGATTTTCATGCAGTTTCCGCACCTTATGCATTTATTTAAAAATTCGCGCTCACTCGTAACTCCTGGCGGCCTGATAAGTCTTTTCTTAGCTCCATCTGCCATGCTTTTAAATCCCAATAATAAAAATGAGGAAGCCATCAGGAATAAAAAATCCCCGCGCGATATAGAATCTTTGGCCTTACAAATCTCTCGGCCTGTAGGCCTCGAGATCAAAAAAAATTTACTTTGTAAATTTTTTTTGGCAGGCCATGTAAATTTAGTAGCGCGGTCCGGACAACCATATATACAATCCATACAAAGGATACATTCCTCTTTTCTATAACTCGAATCTTCTTTAATTGCGGACATACGGCAGTCAACATTACATTTCATACAATGCATGCACTTATCAACATGGCGCCTTAATATAGAAAACTTCGCAATAAGCGCGTATATAGCGCCTAAAGGGCAAAGAATGCGGCACCAGAATCTTTTTGTTATAGATACAAGGCCGCATATTATAATAAAGAAACTCAAAGTGATAAAGGAATGCTGGAAATAATAAATCTTTACCCCAAGTATAGATGATTTCAGTAAACGATAAAAATCATATAGCGGCGTATAAAAATTGAAACTTTTTATCAGGAAAATAAATAATTTATCCAGAACTATGGTAAAAAACGGAATAAAATTCAAAGAAATAAATCTCGCTGTAATAACCAGGGGATCAAAGATCCATGCAATCTGTATACCAAGAAATGCAAATATAACAATAAATCCCAGTATATAATATTTTACCTGTCTAAAACCAAAATCTCTGCTCTTTGCCTTAATCCCGCATATATCAATAATAGCTCCTAAAGGGCAAATCCATCCGCAGAAAAATCTTCCTGCTATAAACGTCAGGACCAGCATGGTTAAAGCCGAAAAACTGAATATAGACACAAGCGGGTCTATTTTAAAAAACACGGCTGTATTCGTAGTCAACCAGAGGATATAAATAAATAATAATAGAAAAAGTGTCTGGCTAAACCTTCTGATTAAAACTAATTTTTTCATAAAGGAATTAATGCATTGCCTTGGATACATCCAGCCTTAGCAGCTGGACTATGTCAAGTTTTAATAGTCAATATATCTGCCTTTGCAATATCAGCGTTTCCGAGGTTAAGCTTTACTGCCTGTTCTATGTAACTTATAGATAAAGGGTCTCTATCCATTAAGTTAGCTGCATACGAATCGCATAATACAGGGTCAGGACTTACCATAATTGTTTTCATATCTAAAACATCTTCTAGATTTCCTCCACTCGGGCCATTTCTTGTAAGCACCCTATATGCATCTATCACAGTCAGATCTGGTTTTATAAAATCTGTCAAGTGAGCAAGTTTTGTACCTATATCAAAATGCATCATCCCCCTATCTCCGCTGCATATTCCCATGAGATTTTTCATAGAAATCGTAAGGCCTGTAAGGCTATGATGTTTCAATATAGGCACATTTATAAATGTATCGCATTCCAGGGCATCCCTGTAAACAGGCCAGCCTTCCATGGGGCTTTCGTAATTAAATTTCGCCTTTATCACATTCCAATCATCCGGAGAAAAAACATTTGCGCTTTTTTCCCTGGCGATTTTTTCTATGCCGCTATTTTCATAGCAGCGTTTTGTATCATTGCAAGTCCTATCAAATATATTTACTCTTTTTGCGCCTGCCTTAAAACACATATCCACCAATGCCCCGACAACGTAAGGGTTAGTGTTAGCTGCCTGCTCAGGAGAACGATCCCATCCTATATTAGGCTTTATAAGAACGGCGCTATTTTTCTTAACAAATTTCCTCATGCCTCCCATTGTCTCTACTGCTTTTACCGTCATTATATAAGGATCCTCGCCTTTTGCTACAACTAGGTCATGCATTCCCTTTATCCTCTTAGTAACTCTTCCAGTAGAACTCTCTTCCTGACCAAAAGCAAATTTAAATAATGCGCTATTTAGAACAAGGCTTCCAGCGCTTATTCCGCAAAGTTTTACAAATCTTTTTCTTGAAATTTTTTTATTAAGAAATCTTTCGAACATTGATTCTTTTTTCATACCCTCTCCTTTTTTCTATTATCCATGACGCCAGTATGCCAGCTTCATAAAGCATATTATAGTATATAATTTGTAATTTGAAAAGAGAGGTTTTTATGGCGGTAAAATTTGGCATCCATAGCTTTGATGTACAAATTTAGCTATGTTTTTCCCAGTGCAAAACTTCCTTCAGGCTTTTTTTTGCATGAGGCTTTTCTTCTTTTTTGGGGTGCCCGACTGTTATCATGCTTACCAGCTTATAACCATCCGGTGCGTTGAATATCTTTCTAATATCTTCTGCGTAATCTTTTTTATCTCCTGCTACCCAGCATCCGCCCAGGCCCAAAGCCTCTATTGCGAGAAGCATATTTTGCGTAGCAGCTGAACAATCTTCAAGGTAATATTTTGTGTCTTTAGAAAATACTGCTACGAGATGCGAAACATCTTTAATAAAAGGCCCGTTTGGGCATATGCCGCAGATTTTTTTAAGTATTTTCTTCTCCGATGTTACTATGAATTCCCACGGTTGCTCATTCCTGGCAGTCGCAGCCAGTCTTCCAGCGTCTACAATTTTTTCAATAAGCTCTTTTTCAACCTCTTTATCAGAGTATTCCCGCACACTCTTTCTATTTTTCACCACTTCAAAAAACTCCACACGCCCTCCTAAGAGTTATTCAAATTCGACGTAAAACGCCTTATCTCTCTTGCCTTCCGGATATAAGCCGGCATCAAAAGTTCGGAAAATATAGTTTTATTATGCCACAAAGGATCGATGCCATCTTTTATTATTTTATTTTTTACCAGAACTTTATAATCTAACGTCCCTGGTATCAGAGAGTAAGACGCTAAAATTGCCTTTGCGCTCAGAGAATTTATAAAAATTATATCATCCATAGTATTTTCCATATCAATATAACTTGCGCCCATCAATATATAAACGCCGAGGTCTTTTTTCGTAAAACCGGATTCTTTTAGATTTCTAAGAGCGAGCTTCAAGTCATTATTATTTACTTTCCCTCCTGTAAATTGCTGGACGCCCTCATCAGACGTTTCGAGCGATATGCGCAGGTCCCTGAAATTTGTCTTTTTAAAAAGCTCTGCAAGCTCTTCGTCTATAAACCTGGCGTGTAAGCCGTTCGGCGTATGAAAAGTAAACTGCATGCCTGATGCGATAACAATCCTTAAAAATCTTTTGATGCCTTCTGCGCTTCTATACAAAAGCGCATCATCATAAAAAACAAAGCTCTTTGTCCCAAACACCCTGTTGTAATACATCACCTCTTCAAACAGATTTACAGGATCTTTCATCTCAAATTTTGCACCGAACATCCTGGAGGCGCAATAAGTGCACCTAAAAGGGCATCCTGTTGTAAGTTGTATCGGAAGAATATCTTTATCCACCAATAAATCATATGCGGGATAAAACCCGCTCTGATAAAAACATTCCTTATCAAGAAAGCTGCCTTTCCATACAATATCCGCATTGCTTGTAGAGCATGCGTGCTTATGGCAGATAGTGGCATAAATACCGCCTAACGTTATAGGCGTTTTATTAAAACGCTCTTTCAAGAGCCTTATGGCAAGATGAGCTCCCGGATACCAATAAGTCATTCCAGAAGTAACATATATCTCATCTATTTCTGAAAAAGCTGATATCTTTTCTAAAAATATCTGAATAGATATGCCGTACCTGAAATAAGGCCTTTCTATATTTTTCAATATTTCCGGTTTCTCTATTTTTTCTTTTTTTATCTTTGAAAAACCATCTTCATCTTTATGCCTCGAGCATCCTTCCATGCAATCCACTAGATTTACCTTAGCGCCTTTCCTGCGCAAAAATTCCCCTATGCGCAAAAGCCCTACCGGCCTTATGCCAAAGTCATATGCGCTGAAATCATATATCCATGGATTGACTAAAAGTACATTCTTCATTAAAAAGTAACTTTGGGAACCTCTTTTGCGCCTTCAACTGCCTGAAAATAAACCCTTGGCTGGCCTAAACCCCTCAAACTGCAAAAAACGCTGCCGAATATAGTCCTTTGATATGCATTGAATGTCTTTACTACATCATTGTACCTCATCCTTTCAACCGCAATCCTATTTTCAGTGCCTTCTAATTGCGCCTGAAGGTTCAGGAAATTTTCATTTGCCTTTAATTCAGGGTAATTCTCTGACACCATTAAAATCTTTGAGAGCGTATCTGTTATAGCGTTAGCTGTCTGTATTTTATCTTGCGTAGTTGCTGCCTTTGCCCACTGGCTCCTGAGTTCAGTTATTTTTTCAAATGTGCCTCTTTCATGCTCCATGTAACCTTTTACAGTGTTCACAAGATTCGGAATCAGGTCATTCCTCCTCTGCAGCTGATTTTCAACCTGGGCCCAGGCATTATTCACCTGCTCATCCAGTATAACAGGCTTATTAAGCCCTGCTATAACCATGCCTCCAAAAACTATTACCACTCCAACAATAACCAACAAAACTATCCCTATCTTTTTCATAATAAATCCTCCTTTAAAGTAGGGGACAGGCATGCCTGTCCCCTACTTACCAGCGGCCGGATGCTCCTCCGCCGCCTGAAAAACCACCTCCGAAACCTCCAAATCCTCCGCTAAATCCTCCTGAGCTGCTCCCACCATGCCAATAACCGCCCCTCCCTCTGCCTGTACCTGACATTGGAATAAACCAGAAAAAACTCCGCCTTATTAACATTATAATAACAAGGATCAGAAATAAAAAGTCAAAAATAGAAAACTTTTTTGAAGAGGCGGTTATTTTTATATTTTCCAATTCGGAAATTTCTACATTATATTCGCTGGCTATCAGCTTACTAATAACCGCTGCGCCATGGAGAACGCCTGCGTCGTAATCTCCATTTTTAAAAAACGGGATCATAGACTTTTGTATAATATTATTAGCAAGCGCATCCGGTATTGCGCCTTCAAGCCCATACCCTACTTCTATTCTCACTCGCCTGTCTTTTACAGCTACAAGAATAAGGACTCCATTATTCTTCTGTTTCTGGCCAATGCCCCATTTCTCAAAAAGTTTTACTGCATAAGTTTCTATATCAAGTGGAGAAGTTGCATCAATAGTTAAAATGGCTAACTGGCTTGTGGTCTTATTTTCAATCTCAGCTGAAAGGGCCGTGAGTTTAGCCTTTGTTTCGCTTGATAAAATATTCGCATAATCATTTACATAGCCGGTATAATTCTGAAAATTTACCTCTTCGCAGAACCCGATGCCTGTAAAAATAAAAAGGCTTAGCGCTATAAAGATCTTTTTCATGAAACCTTTTCTATCTCTCTCAAATATTTCTCAAAAAATACTTCTGTATCCTCTCCCTTTATCTTTTCGTCATTCATCCTATCTCTTAAAATAGCGATAAATACGTCCTTAGCAAGACCATAGTGGTTACAAAATTCTATGAGTATCTGTTCTTTATCCACAGGAGGCTTTTGGGGTTTCTGTCTGAGAAGCGCCCTAAATACAGGGATAAGCGAGTTCAAGGATTCTTTCATGAGGGCCTCGACGCCTTTTTTCTTAAGCCCTATTTCCAAATAAGCCTGGCGGATTCTTATAAGCTTTCCCTCTATTTCTCTTTTGCAGAAAAGTTTCAGGTTGGCTTCGTCTATATTTAAGCCGCTGAACACGTCTTCGCCATAGACTAAAATATTATTTTCTTTTATCTCAATAAATTCTATCGGGAAAGTGTCTTTAGATGTTTCAATGTGAGATAAAGATAAAAATAAAGGCGCTGTTATTCTTTTGGGTATGCCGGAATTTATAGCAGAAAGTGAGCTTTTTAACTGTTGAAATCTGAGATCTTTAAATATAACAGCCAGATTTATATCTGATTTTTTTATCATGAAATATTTTCCTGTGGCGCTCCCATACATGACCACAGAAACTATATTTTCTTTATGAATATCAAGAAGCCTGATTAGATAAGAACGTATAATAACTTTCAATTCAGGCCTTAAGCCATCTAATTTTAAACTTTCCATTTTCCCCCCTGCATTATAAGTGGAAGATCTGAATAATGCCCTTCCGAATAAGCATTACTGCTATTGCGGCTAAAAGAAGATTTGTAACTTTTGACAACGCCCTTGAACCAGCCTTCCCGAGAATCTTTATTATGACATCAGAAAGTGAAAGTATAACGCCTGCCAATAAAATATTGACTAACACCGATGTAAGCGTGGCAGTTAAACCGTATTCTCCTATAATAATCAATGATGTGGTCAGAACAGCAGGCCCTACAATGAGCGGCGTCCCCAGAGGTACTGCCCCGAGTTCCTGATTGGCATACTGGCTTCCTTTACCCGGGCCCCTTATATCTGCAACAGCAATATAAAAAAGAATCGAACCGCCTGCGACCATGAAATCGCCAAGGGTTATACCCATAAGATTAAAAACAGCCTTGCCAAGGAAGATGAAACCAACTGCCAGGCACATAGCTGTAACCATGGATTGCAGTATTATTCTGGATTTTTCTTTTTTCTTAACGCCTTCTGTGAGCCCTACAAAAAGAGGCAGGACACCTATAGCGTCGACTGCTACAAAGATAGGAATAAAAGCCAATAAGACATTCTTAATCATAATCTACCTCGTTTGGCAGTTAGGGCCTATAACTTTCTTCTGTTTCTTTCCTGCTTCTTCAATAGGCCTTTTATATTTTTGATTAAAAGATATGCCCTGACTTTATTGATTCTGATAAAACCGCGTGGCTTTTTAGTGTCTTCCATCTGTTGCAATTCTTTCTATCTATATTAATACTGCTTTATAATTTTTGATCTATCAATAAAACTATAATACATATAATAGCCCCTATAGTCAAGAAAATAGCTGTTCTAAGAATTTTATAATAGGGGTCAAGCCAATAGGATTTGCTTTATAAATTTTTGGAAGCTGGCGGCAGAAATTAAGCAAGTCATCTTTATTATCTATATCAAGAACTTTCTCTAATAAACTAAATCTAACTCTTAATTTTTTAATTGTTCCCAATGTTTGCTTAAAAACATTATATGAACCCCAGTCTATATGCTGAAATATCTCTTTATAAAAAGACGATAAACCCACAAGATAATAGCCGCCATCAAACGCTGGTCCCAAGACACATTCTGTATCTTTTAACTTTTCAAAGGCATCAAGGACTAATTTTTTATTTAGGGCAGGGCTATCTGTTCCAATAGCTACAACCTTTTTGGCCCCCTTTTGGAAGGTAAGCCTGAAGGCGGCTAATAATCTTTCTCCTAAGTCCTTGCCTTTTTGGGGATATAAAATTTCTCCTCCTAACCACCTCTTTATCTCGTTTCTTTTAGAGGCAGGAGAATAAAATATTACCCTTGTAAAATTCTTATCTTTTATCCGTGACAGAATTGTTTTTACAAATAAACGGTAAAGCTCGCTTGCGTTCTTCCTGCCTATCTCTTTAGCTAATCTTGTCTTGACAAAGCCAGCCCGTGGATATTTGACAAAGATGATTAGAACATTATCCGAAAACATATTTTTAACAACAGGTTTTATTCTTTTTTGATTTATATCCCCGCACCGTAATAGAATAAAATTGCAATCCTTCCACTTCTTTATATTTAAAATTTTTCAAAATCTCTAAGGCGTAGAATCCTGCATCTTTTGCCTTGGACAAAAATTCATTTTGGGTTAATGCCCCTGATATACATTCCCCCCATAGTTCCTGGTTATTCTTCATAAAAACAGGGACTTCTTTATTGCTAACGACATCAGAAATAACAAATCTGCCGCCATCTTTCAAGATTCTATAGATCTCTTTAAATACTTTGGATTTGTCAGAAGACAAATTCAATACACAATTAGAAGTTACTAAATCTATTGATTCAGATTCAACTGGCACATCTTCTAGAAAACCATGTCTAAATTCACAATTTAAAAATCCTAAATTACTTGATACATGCTCCAAAGCCTTATTGGCCTTCTGTAACATCTCTTCAGTCATATCGACTCCAATAACCTTACCAGGAATACCTACCTTTTTAGCAGCAATAAAACAGTCAATACCTGCGCCGCAGCCTAAATCCACAACAGCTTCTCCTTGCGCTGGCTGAGCTATGCTGATAGGGCTTCCGCATCCATAAGAAACCTCTAATGCCTCTTTAGGAATATACGACATATCTTCTTTTTCATAAGTTGCCGGACAGCAGAGTTCCTTCTTAGGCCTTAGCGCTGCGTCCTGATAAAAATACTTTACGTTCTGTCGAACCGTATCGAGTTTTAGTAAACCCCGCCCCTGCGCGCAGGGGCAGGGTAAATCTAACGCGCCCTGACAGCTCGAGCCTGAACCAGCAGCGCAGGCAAGGCAGTGCTCGCCAAAGATTATCTCTTTAGCTTCTAATTCCACAGGGCTTATAGTATCGATTGTAAGAATTCTACCATCCGCATCCTTCAATGCCAGTCCTAATACTAAATTAAAATCGCAATCATAGAGCCTGCCATCCCAGTCCACGCTTAAGAAAGTGCGGCACATAAGATTTCCCAAAACACCAGCATTAAAATTGTCCTTTAAGAGGTTATTATATTTTTCATAGGCCCTATTAGTTTCTAAATAGTCATTAAATCTCCCTAAAGGAACATTTGTTATTGTAATGAGGCGATTAAAGCCTATACCATACTCTTTATTTAAATTGCGTTTGTAATCTATTTCTAGTCTATGCTGCTCTAAAGGCAAGTTTGGCCCAATGGGATTATGCGCTAAATCCAATTGCAGCTCATTGACTTTTCCATAGCCTAATTCATTTAAGATGCGCAGCGCCTTTAAGCTTTTTTCAAAAATGCCTTTGCCGCGCTGTCGGTCAACATTTTCTTTTGTATAACAAGGCAGGGAACAGATAAGATGAACTCTGTTTTCTTTAAAAAAATTGGGCAGATGTTCGCTGCCAGGTTCAAATATAACCGTAAGATTAGAACGCACAATAATTTCATTTACTAAAGACCTTGCAGATTTTACCAAATAATCAAAGTTGGGATTCAGTTCCGGAGCGCCCCCTGTTATATCTAATATTAAGCCTTTATGTTCTGAAAGGTATTTTAAAATATCATTCACTCTTTTTCGCGACATTATATTTTTCCCTTGCGGCGAGGCATTCATATGACAATGAAGGCAACTCTGGTTACAGAGATTACCCATATTGGCCTGTAAGGTAGTTAAACGTTCCCTTCGCAACATATCTTTATATTTTACATTGTGTTTATCAAGGACTTTCACAAACGCGTTCATTTTACCGCCTCCTTTAGATATCTTTGAAGATAATAAATTCCTATAAATAATAGAATAGCGATGCCGATAATCCAAAAAGTCTTAGGGTTAAATAGAACCTTAATTAATGAGGAACCAAAAAATACAAATGCGAAAGAGCCAGGCATAATACCTATTAATGTAGCGAGAATATAGTCTTTAAATCTTACTTTAGTAAGCCCGAGGCTTAAATTCTGGATATCCCAGGCAACATTTGGAATGAGCCTGATTAGTAAGACAGTCAAAAATCCATGTTTTTCAATTTTTTCATCAATCTTCAACGCTTTTCCTTTTAAAAGGTTTCCTACCATGCCTCTTGTAAAATACCTGGCGAGCAAAAATTCTGTCGCTGAAGAGAGATTTGCTGCGATCTGTAAATAGAAAAAACCTAAAGCCGGCCCCCAGATGATGCCTGCGGTGGCAGAAAGGATACCCGCAGGGAAAAGGATAAGAGGACGAAAGATATACAGCAGAATATAGGCGATAGGCCCCCATAAACCTAACGAATGCGCCCAATTCTTAAATTCCGCTTCAGAGATTTTAGAAAAGTCTATATGTAATAACCGCAAAGCAAAAAATATTACCGCAAGCAAAAAGATTACGATTAACAGATTAAGCCAGGGTTTTTTCAACAATTTCATCTCCTCAATATTTTCATAGCCAATTTCACCAGAGGGTTATTCAGTTTCTCTACCAAAGGTTTAGCTGCTGTCTTCTTGACTAACTCAGAGAGGGTAGGATAGATGAAAAGTGGAATAGATAATTTTTCCAACTGGATTTTTAACGACTTAGCGATTAAAAATCCATGAATGATCTCTGATGCATGGGCGCCTACAATATGAGCTCCTAAAATATTGCCTTTTTTATCAGTAATGATTTTTACCAGCCCTTCCTTTTCCGAATCGGTAATTGCGCGGTCAGAACTTGTATATTCTGTTTTATATATCCTTATATTTCTATGAGCCTCTCTCGCTTCATCCTCAGTTTGTCCCAAATGGGCTAGTTCCGGCTCGGTAAAAGTCGCCCAGGCTATATTTTTATAATTCACTTTTTGCCATGTAAGCCTCTTAAATAGGGCGTTACGCACACATACTTGAGCCTGATAAGCAGCTACATGGCTGAACATATAAGGCCCTGCCGCATCTCCACAGGCAAAGATATCTTTATTTGTTGTCTGTAAATATGGATTGACTTTAATCCCTTGCCTTGTGAACTCTACGCCTGCCTTCTCCAAAAAGAGCCCTTCTAAGTTAGGAACCCTGCCCACAGCAACCAAAACGTTTTCTGCAGAGATCCTTTCCTGACTCTTATCCTTACCTTCCATGGTAACGTAAACCAGTCCGTCTTTTTTATCAAACTTTATTGCTTTTTTGCCGGTTAAAACCTGAACCCCTTCTTCCTTTAGTTTATCCTCCAAAACCTGCGCTGCTTCCTTGTCCTCCCTGAAAAGAATTCTATCCATCATCTCTACAATATGAATCTTAACCCCTAATCTATTCAGCGCTTGAGAAAGCTCTACTCCGATGGGGCCTCCTCCTAAAACTATCAACGACTGAGGCAATTTATCAAGGTCAAACACATTTTCATTAGTAAGATACCTTAAATCTTTAAGGCCATCTATCGGAGGAATCATTGGATGAGAACCTGTGCAGACAATAAACCTTTTAGAAGTAATTCTCTTGCCATTTATCTCTATAGTATTCTTATCTATGAATTGTGGAAGGCCGAAAATCACCTTAATCCCCCTCTTCTCAAAGACCTCTGCCGGGTGATGAGTGGAAATCTCCTGCACAACCTCTCTCACATACTCAAGCGCCTTATTCGTATCTATATGAAAGCTGCCCTGAATCTCTATGCCAAATTTTGAATATCCTTTTAATAAATTTGCCACGCTTGCTGATTTTAAGAGCGCCTTTGAAGGCATACAACCAAACCAGGTACAGTCTCCGCCTAATTTTCTCTTTTCCACAAGGCAAGTCCGCGCTCCCAAGGTATTAGCTATGCTTGCAGCAAACAAACCTCCTGCCCCGCCTCCGATTACTACAATATCAAAATCGTATTTCATCCTTCGACTCCTTCTGAAATATCACCTAACATCGGCATATATCCGTTTTAAAATATCTAACGGCATGCCTAACATAAAACCTAAAGTTAATATCCAATTAATAAAAGTTGTTTTCATAATCCCATTTTTCTCCCAACGGCGCGGCGAGACAAAAACCTTATTATTTAATACCCTCAACCTCCCCTCCTTCTTTAATTTCTTTGAAAATAGCGCATCTTCAAACAGGGCAACGCCATTAAATCCTCCAAGTTTTAAAAATTTATCCTTTTTAACAAAGATTGCCTGATCGCCATAAAATATTTTTGATATATTTGAACGGATATTGCCGGAAGCCTCTATAAAACGATAGATTATCTTATCCGAAGTTATCCTTTGACTTAAACAGCCGCCTATATAACCATTATTTAAGCAATCGTTAATGTCCTCTAAACTACCCCGTTCAACTAGGCAATCAGCATGTAAAAATAAAAGGATATCTTTTTGGGCTATCTTTGCGCCTTCATTCATCTGCGCTGCTCTATTTTTAACACATTGTATCACTTTAACTGGGTATTGTTTAGCAAATTCTACAGTCTTATCAGAGCTTTGCCCATCTACAACAATTACTTCTAAACCACAGTTATAAGAAAAANNTTTTCTCTTTAATAAATCCAGCATCGTCCTTTGGTAAATACCTGCTGACAAATTCTATAACATTGCCAAAATCCTCTTTAAACCATTTAAATATGGGAGAAAGATAAAGGAGCCTGTCCTCCTTATCCAGATTGACTTTTGTCTTATCATTGATAAATTTGCGCGCCTCTCTATCAAGCTCTGCGTCTAAATCTTTGCCGGTAAATGGCTCGCTGGCTAACTCGGGACAGCCTTTTGAAGCGCAGACTAAAGCAAAATGAATACGCGGCTCTGTGAATTCACTTCTTAAGATCTGGTGCTCAATTTGATTCAACGTAAGTTCCCTGCCTGCAATATTAAACTTGATCTTGTCCCAAACTCCGGGTATGTCTTTTATGCTTTTAACGGGATAGTAATCCACAATAACCTTTAAGGTCAAGGCGTTATAGACATTGAGATAAAAGGCGATTTTTTCATTTCGCGGCAGAGAATTGAGCGTTTCAGAATCTAACATGGTTGCCATCGTTAGATAACTGTCCAAAGGGTGAGGATTATTTTTTAAAGCAGCATAATCTACTTTGCCATTATCGACAAATTTGTTTAAAACTTCCTCATAGACACCGTGATCGAAATATGTTTCCTGCGCAAATGCCGAAGAAATAAACTGGAGCCTCAAAAGATTTTTCTTAGCNNACAAGCCCTAAATTATTCAATGCATACGCATAATCTGGGTCATGTTCAATGGCAATTGAGTATTCTTTGGCTGCCTCATTAAGCAAGCCATGGCGTAAATAAGCATTGCCAAGATTGTAGCGGAGCTTAGGATCGTCCGGCCGGTATTTGAGCGTATCCTGATATATGCTTATATCATCACGCCAAACTGTATTACGCTGAAACGTTAATATACCAAGGAATAAGGCCGCTATAGATAAGGCTATTTTCCTGTTTAATGGCTTTATTTGGGCAAATAACCCTGCCAAAAACAAAAAGAAACCAAAGGAAGCTAAATAGAGCCAATGTTCAGCTATATCAGCNNCCAAACTTCATAAATCTTCTTTTCTCAAACCGTAAACCGATATAGATAAGCCCAATAAAAATCAATAGTGATAATATAAATAACATATTAATCAAGAGAGAGGTGTCTTCCAGCCTATGCTGCATATGAAGTTTGATAGGGAATATTAAAAGCCTTATGTAATATATAAAAATTTTTGGGGCAAGAAATATTTTATTTAAACCCATTTTCACTATATGCCCATCCAGAAAAAAATATCTAAACATCAGAAAAGAAGACAAAACCGCGAAAAATGGCATGCTTTTCTTTAAACATGATTTAAACCTGTTATTTAGATATAAATACTCATAAGCAAAAACAATGAATGGGAAAACAATTGCAATTTCTTTAGATAGTAACCCAAACAAAAATAAAAGCAACGCCACGCCAAAATACACTAACTGCCTATACCTTATTGCATTAAGCGATGTTAGATAAAGTAAAAAAGAGGCAAGAAGAAAAAATGCGCAGATAGGGTCAGACCTGCCAGAGATGTATGTTATTGCTTCTGTATGCGCTGGGTGGATGGCAAATAAGAGAGCGCAAGTAAAAGAGATTATAGGAGTATTCGTTAGAGAGATTGTTATATAAAAAATTAGTATANNATGGGATTGGCCGATAAAACTGGGCCGGCGGTTGGAGTTTAAAGAGTATATTTTGCCATACCACCGGCCCATCTAACTGTTTACTGTTAACTATATTGTTCAAGTCATCCCAGACAAAATCATTGCCAAATGAGCTGAGATAGGCTAAAACGGTAATTAAAATAAGAGCAAAAATATATTTTTTCAATTTAACCCTTATTATCCCTGATTTTAAGTATGTTTTTCCGGCGCAATATGTCCTGATTCAACTGGCGCTATCTCATCATCGCGATAAGTAAATCTTGGAGTGCCGTCTTTTTTGTGAATTTTAGTCCTATAGACCTCAAGCCCTCCCTCTTTTGTTTTCTTCATCCAGAAGTCAATATCGTAAGTTGTATTACCATCGGCTGTCTTAAAATCAGTGCAGGCAAAGTAGGCATCTTCTTTCTTTATATAGCTGACTCTATCTTCATGAACCTTAATAAGCTTGAGCCCCAGCCCCTTACCCTCTATAGAATCGTAAACTGGAAAATATCCTTCGTTTGCCTGTGTGACTTTATCGATATGACTTTTTATCCCATCTATAATTTGACCTGCTGAAAGCGTTACTTCCTTGCCAGGATGTTCAGCGCCCGGATGTTCGCTGCCAGGATGCTCTGCAGCTTCAGATATTACCGAAAAAGAAACTGCAACTGCCAAAACCAGTAAAATATTTATCAATGCCTTCATTTAAAATCCCTCCTGTTTTAAAAACGCTGGTTCTATGTATACATGCTTCGCCATAATTTTTTAATTTTTCTCATCACCCCCTTCTAAATTTTTAAAAGATACCTCAAAATCTATATCGTAGAATTGTGAATTATCAAGCTCTGCATAAGGATAAATGAAAAAATTCAAAGGTTGTTGGTTCTTGGCATATCTAAGTTTTATATCCCTGCCCGTAGTAAAATGAACTCTATTTTCATCAATATGGCCAAAGAAATAATCACGTTTTTCAGGATGTTTATCTGCTTCTGATATATCTACTGGAATCCATCCTTTATCCTTTAAATAAAACTTCGCCCAGCAGTGATAACCATTGAGCTTGCCTTCGTTTTTTTCTTCTGGTATGCGATAACCAATCTCAAATTTTGCAGGCATACCTAAAGAGCGTACTAAAGAGATAAATAAAGAGTGATAATCTGTGCAGATGCCTTTTTTAGCTTCTAGTGTCAAGAGGCTGTCTCCAATGCCGCAGACCATGGGATCATCTTTAGAGTAAGTAAGCTCATCGATGATATAATCATAAATTGCTCTAACCCTTTCTAAATCATCGCTCTTTCCATGTGTTATTTTCTTAGCCAGCGCTTTTAATCTCCCATTTACAGGCACAAGCTTGTCTGGCTTTAAGAAACGGGATAAAGCCCTATGAGAATCGCCTAAGCAGCTGACAGCGCTATATTCTACCCTTTTCACCTTAAAGGATAATGTTATCTCGGACACGTTCTCGTCTTGCGCGTTCTGTGCTGGTTTAAGGAATAGGACTTTATTGCCATATCCCTCATCCGTGATAATGGACGCCTTAAATTTGCTAACCGATTTGAAATCATCTATTATCTGCCAATTATCGCTCACAGGGTAGGGAATCCAGACACGCAGATCACTCGCATCTTTTGGAAGATTTTTAAACAGGATTCTTTCCTCTATGAGAAATGCCCTATCTTTCTTGGAAAGACTGGCCGCTAATTCATTTATCCCTAAAAAGATAATTATTAATATAACTATTGCAAAGAAAATCTTTTTCATAATATTATAAGCTGGATAGTAAAATGCCTGTTATTCACAGCTTGCCGAAAAGCATCAATATGCCGAGTATTATAAATAGAGACGCGCCGCAGTATTTTATAATCTCTGGTTTTATATATTTACCAAGAGTTGCGCCTATTATAACTGAAACAGCGGTAATGACCATGTATGCGCAAATAGAGCCGAAAAATACAGTCAAAGGCTTAGCTGACTTTGAAGCCATGCCTATGCTAACCATTTGTGTTTTATCCGCCATCTCTGCAAAAAATACAGCTGTAAACGTAGCCAGAAATATCTTCCAGTCCATATATTCCCCCTGTATTTTGCAAAGTAGGGGAGGTTTAAACCTCCCCTACTGTTAACATTGAAAGTATTAAATCCATCCAGTATTTTGTCTATTTTAGAAAAGCCCCGAGAATGCCAGCGCAAATAATTATTAAAGCAGGGTGGATTTTTGTGTAAATAAAAATGGTGAACGATAGAACTACTATAAGAATATTTTTAAAATTGCTTAATTGATTCATATTTACAGTCTGGAACGCCAATGCAATAATCATGGCGAATACTGCTAATTGAACTATGCTGAAAGCGCTTTTAATAGATGCCGTATTTTTATACCTCGCGTAGAGAAACGATCCAAACAGTATCAGTAAAACAGGCGCCAGCAGATTACCAATGTTCGCAGCGACTGCGCCCATAATGCCTGCTATTTTATATCCGGTATACGTAGCGTATTTTATTGAAATAGCGCCTGGAAATATCTGGACCATGCCCAAAACATCTAAAAATTCCTCTTTGGATAACCAGTGATATTTTTCAACTACCTCCTTTTCTATCAGGGGTAAAAATGAATAGGCCCCGCCTATTGCAAAAAGTCCTACTTTTAAAAACGCAAAAAATAACTTAGCTAACACCATCTCAATGCTCCCTTTCTAATATCATATCTAAACCATGCGGCAGGCCTTCCAATATTGCCTCCAATGATTCCTGAGCCCCTTTTGTGCTTCCAGGCAAATTAATTATCAAAGTCTTGCCCCTGATACCTGCGATTGCCCTAGACAGCATTGCCCTCTTGGTAAATTTCAGGCATTCTACCCGCATAGCCTCTGGAATGCCTGGTACCTCTCTTTCAATAACCTCTCTTGTTGCCTCAGGCGTAAAATCCCTTGCAGTAAAACCTGTGCCGCCATCAGTAAGAACTAAATCAACCTTTAGATTATCGCAATAATCAATAATTCTTTCTTTAATCATCTCTGGCTCATCAGGTATAATTTCATATTTCACTACTTCGCCAGGAAGCCTTTTTACAATATCCTGGACAATCTTTCCGCTCTTATCCTCTCTCTGGCCCCTGGAGCACTTATCGCTTATGGTAAGCACCGCTACTTTATATACCTCAGTCTGCCCTTCGACTCGCTCCGCTCGCTCAGGGCTTCGCTCATTTCGTTCGCTTCGCATCTTTTATTACCTCCAATCTATCTCCTGGTTTAATAACTCCGCCTTTTAGAACTCTTGCAAATATGCCTTCTCTGGGCATAACGCAATCCCCAGCCTGATAATATATACTACATCTTGTGTGGCAAACTTTGCCGATCTGGCTGACCTCAAAAATTACGCCATTGCCGGATTTAAATCTTTCCCCTATTTTCAATTTTAACAGGTCTACGCCTTTTGTGGTGATATTTTCCGCAAAATCGCCAGGCCTGACATCAAGGCCCTTTAACTGCATCTTTTTTATAGATTCCTCTGCCAGAAAACTTACCTGCCTATGCCCGCTTCCCGCATGGGCATCCCCTGTGATGCCAAAATCCTTTCTCAGGGATATTGATTCCACATTATGTTTTCTTTCGCCCTTTTTATCAGAAACCGAAACAGCAGTTATACATTCGCCCCGATACGATAAATCGGGGCTCAGTATTCCGCCCAAGGAATCCCGGGCTTTAACCCGGGTGGGCTTCATCTTCTTACTTGATGATCTCATTTTCCATCCACTCGTATTTATCGGAAAGTATATTTTTAGCGACTCTATTGGCCAACTTATCATTATTATTCCACACGCCCCGGAATTGCGCCGCTATACGGACCCTGGCTTGGCAGCAAAATAGGTCTGCTAATTCTATCGGCGAAGCGCCTTCGCCTGCAACTTTTTTCCTTGCAATACCTGCGGCATATGAACATATGCCGGCCATTACAAAAAGGTCTGTACCGATATCTACGAATCTAGCGAGAAGGCTTTGCTTTGATTCCAAGCGCTGCTGATAAATCACCATTTTCATGAACATCTCTCTCGCCAGGCGTTTACTGGTATACTGGACAAACATCATATGCTTTTTAAGAGGCGCGGAAAGCCTTGTTATAGATGCCGGCGTAAAACACGGCAGCCATAACACAGGAAACCAGAATGTATAATAAAATCCCATTGAAATCAACGCCTGTATCTTGCCCACTAGCGATGTTCTGGAACTGAAAAGAGGTTTGAGCCTTCTCAGATGCGGGTCAAGCGCCTCTCTGGCAATAAAAAGCCGCATTATCTGGCTAGTGCCTTCTATGATTAAATTTACGCGGCTGTCCCTGAATACTCTTTCTACTGGAAAACCCGCCTCGCCTCTTCCTTTAAGAGAAAGGCTGGTCTCAAAACCTCTGCCGCTTCGAAGCTGTAGCGTATCATCAATCACCTCCCAGCTTTTTTCAGCGCAGAAAAGTTTAGCCATTGCTGCTTCAAGCCTGATATCTAATTTTTTTTCATCCGCCATATGCGAAGTAAGCCACGTAACAGCGTCCATTGCAAACGTATTTGATGCCATGCTGGCTAACTTGCTGGCCACCATTTCATGCTCGCCAATAGGCGAACCCCACTGTTTTCTCTCTTTTGCCCATCTGCGGCTTACTGAAAGACACCATTTACTCATACCTGTTACTGCCGCGGGAACAGTAAGCCGGCCTGTATTCAAAGTAATAAAAGCAAGTTTCAAGCCTTGTCCTTCGCCTAAAATAATATTTTCTCTTGGCACTTTTACATTTTTGAATTTTAAAAGCCCTAATTTCACGCCGTGCAAGCCCATAAAGCTGCACCTGTAAGCCACTTCAAAGCCAGGGGTATTGGTCTCAACTATAAAAGCTGTTATTTGTTTTCTTTCTTTGCCCTTCTCTATTTTTGGAGGAGTCTGGCACATAACAATAAGGATATCTGCGATATTTCCATTCGAGCACCATAATTTCTCGCCATTGATAAGGTAGAATTTTCCATCTTCTACAGGCATAGCAGTTGTCTTCATTGTCCTTGGGTCAGAACCAGCAACTGGTTCGGTAAGCGCAAAACCTGAAATCGCGCCTTTCCTGAACATAGGCAGATATTTCTTTTTCTGCTCCTCTGTTCCAAATAAACTTAAAGGCGTAGGAACGCCGATACTTTGATGCGCGGATAATAATACCGCTGTTGAGCCGCAGTAGCTTGCCACAAGATGCATGGCGCGATTGTAGTTTATCTGGCTCAAGCCAAGGCCGTCGTATTCAGGTTTGATCTTCATGCTGAAGGCTCCCAAATCTGCCAGGCCTTTTACGACGTGGGGCGGTATTTCTCCGGTTTTATCGACTTCGTCAGGGTCAAGATTAGCCTGCAAAAATCCTTTTAATTTCTCTAAATACTCTGCGCCTATTTTTTTGTCCGACTCGGATTGCTCGGGAAAAGGATAGATGAGATCCCATGACAATTTACCGTGAAATATATCCCGGACAAAACTTGGGTAATCCCATTCACTCTCGCGCGAACCCTCAGCAAGTTCCAGCGACTCTCTTTTTTCATGGCTTATACTTTTATCATACATCTCCATATTGCTCTCCTATGTTTCGTAAAGACAGCGCTATTTCTTATTTCTAGGGACAGCTACCATTTTTCTTATAGAAAAATGGTAGCTGTCCCTCTAATTATAAAATCTGCCTTTTCTTTCCGCCAGTTCTATTAAATAATTGGATGGTAAAAACCGTTCGCTTTTATATTTCTCCCTGAATCCCTGTAAGGCATCTGCTATTTTGCCGCAGCCAATAGAATCTGCGTAACGCAAGAGTCCTGCCCTGAAAGGTGGGAATCCTGTGCCCATGATCATTCCGATATCCACATCTGATGCTTGAGCGCAAACCTTTTCTTGTAAACACAAAGCCGCTTCGTTTATCATTCTGTAGATCATCCGCTGTAAAGCTTCCTCATCGGAGACACTTGCTTTTGGAACACTGGATAATAAATGATAAACCTCTTTATTTACAATTCTCTTTTTCCCTTTGTGGATATAAAACCCCTTGCCTGATTTTTTGCCAAACCATTTATTCTCATAAACCTTTTTCATGATTCCCGTTACTTTCATCTTCTCGCCAAAATTATTTTCAAGTATAAGCGCGACCTTGTATCCCACATCCAGGCCAACCTCATCCATTAAGGTAAATGGCCCCATTGGCATCCCGAATCTTAACATAATCCTGTCTATTTTATCGATGCTCAGCCCTTCTTCCAATAAGCGCGCCGCTTCATTAAGATAGCTTAAAAGAACTCTGTTAATAAGAAACCCGCACGCATCGCTAACTACAATCGGAATCTTCCCAACCTGCTTCGTAAATTCAACTGCAGTGGCGATTGTCCTGTCGCTGGTATCTTTTGTGCGTATCAGTTCAATCAAAGGCATGCGGTGTACGGGATTAAAAAAATGAATGCCCAGAACCCGGCTTTTATCTTTTACAGCTTCAGCCATCTGGCTTATAGAAAGGCATGAGGTATTGGACGCAAGGACCGCATCAGGCTTAGCAATGGACTCAAGTTCCCTGAATACAGATTTCTTTATATTCATATCTTCCACAACTGCCTCAATAATCAAATCCGCATTAGAAAATCCCTGGTAATTAGCCGTGGGAGAAATAAGGCCCATCCCAAAAGCTGCCTGACTTGGCTTAATCTTTTTTTTCTTCGCCGCATAATCATAAACTTCTTTTGCCTGCTTTAGCCCCTTGCCAAGCGCCTGGTAATTCAGGTCTTTCATTCGCACAGCTATGCCATAATAACTCAATAATTGCGCAATCCCGCCTCCCATAACGCCTGCGCCTAAAAGAGCACATTTATTAATCCTGACTGGTGCAGCATCCAGCCACCTGGCTTTTTTATATTTCTCAATAAGGTAAAATACTGATATTAAACTTTTAGAAATCTGGGTAATGCATAATTCACTAAAAGCCTTTGCTTCTCTATCCAGCGCCTTTTCAAGAGACGACGTATAATTTTTTGAAACCACTTCAAGAGCTTTTAAAGGAGCTGGATACTGGCCTTTGGTAGCTTTAAGCGTAAATTTCTTAGTTTGACTTACTAAGACCTTTCTGCCTAAAAAGGTTTTATCAAGCAGTATATTGGCCCACCCTCTTAGCTTAGATTTAAAGCTATTCCGTTTTATCTTTTTCTTCTTAAGAAATTGAATCCCGTCTTCAAGCAATCTATTCTGACTAGCCAGAGCATCCACCAAGCCTATCTTTAATGCCTCGCTTGAAGATATTGGATCGCCTGAAAGTATCATCTCCAGGGCTTTGCGTAAACCCACAAGCCTTGCCAAGCGCTTGGTGCCGCCAAAACCCGGGATCACGCCTAATTTAACTTCTGGCAATCCTAATTTTACCTTGCTATCAAAACTAGCCAGGCGGTAATCGCATGTAAGCGCCAACTCTAACCCTCCGCCCAAACAAGCGCCGTTTATCAACGCAACAGTAGGCACAGTTAATTTTTCCAGGGCATTCAGAATCCCCTGGCCTTTTTTAACCATAGCTTCAGCATCAGAAACTGTCTTCATCTTCTCTATTTCCTTGATATCCGCGCCTGCAATAAAAATATCTGGCTTAGCGCTGGCAATTAAAAGCCCTTTTAAATCCTGCCTGTTATTTAACTGCGCAATAATAGTTTCCAGTTCGCTTAAACTAGACGACGACAAGACATTTACCCTTGAATCAGGCTGGTCAAATTCTATAACCGCAAAACCATCTTCTATTCTTAATTTAAGATTATTCTGCATGTTTATCCTCTTTCCACTATCACAGCAGCGCCCTGGCCACCGCCAACGCACAATGAAGCCAGGCCAAGCTTAAGATTTCTTCTTTTCATCTCTTTAAGTATAGTAAGTATGAGCCTTGAACCAGTAGTCCCTACTGGATGGCCAAGCGCAATTGCTCCGCCATTAACATTTAGTATATCTCTATTTAACGCGCCTACTTTATTAATTGCCAATTGCCTTTCGCAAGCAATGACCTGAACTGCGAATGCCTCATTTATCTCAAAAAGTTCAATATCAGTTAATTTTAATCCTGCCTTTTTCAATACCTCTGGTATCGCAAATGCTGGCCCGATTCCCATTTTACTGGGCTCAACTCCCACATATGCATACGCTCGGATAAAACCCAGAGGCGTAAAACCTAATTCTTTTGCTTTTTCTTCCCTCATTACAAGAAGTGCGCAAGCGCCATCAGTTACCTGGCATGAATTTCCCACTGTTACGGTTCCTGAATAACGGTCAAAATATGGTTTAAGTTTAGTTAGGTCCTCTATTGTTATATTTTCTCTTACTCCATTATCATATTCAATGTGCCTTTCATATCCAGGGCCAGGAATCACAGGGACAATTTCTTCTTTTAATTTCTCTTTTGCATTGGACGCTCTCTTATGGCTCATCAGGCTAAACTCATCCTGCTCTTTTCTTGTAATGCCATATTCTTTTGCAAGCACCTCAGCTGTCTGGCCCATATTCAAACCGCAGATAATATCTGACAGACCTAGTTGTAATCCTATTACTGGATTTAATAAATGTCTTGGCCTAAAGCTTAATAAATTAACCAGCTTTTCTAGGGCGCTCTTGGACTTTGAAAGCTTAAAAAATATCTTTGCAGCATCTTTATTATATATTAAAGGTATGTTTGACATGGATTCTGCGCCGCCTGCTATCACTATTTCATCAAGGCCTGAGTTTATCTTCTCAAGAGCGCTGGTTACAGACTCAAAACCAGAAGCGCAATTCCGTGAAACTGTATAGCTAGGTTTTTCTTTGGGTATGCCTGCCATTATCGATATTATGCGAGCCACATTGCTTGCTTCAGGTGACTGAGCTACTGACCCAAAGATTACCTCATCTACTTTGCATGGATCCAAAGCAGTCCTTTCCAGCAGTTCTCTTACTGCAATCCTGCCCAATTCCTGAACACTCATATCCTCAAAATCTGTCCATGCCTTTACAAACGGGGTCCTTGCTCCATCAACTATTGCAATGCGAGACATAGCTATCTCCCTTTTGGACGCAGATCTATTATCCTTTTTACCTTACTGGATGTTTCCATCTCCACGCGTTCAAGTATCTCTTTATGCGGCAATATAATTATTTTATTCGGTATAATTTCAGTCGCTGCCTGAATCCTGGAATTCAGATTCTCCTTTAATATTTGATGATCTACATTGCCTGCCAAACTCACATAAATAATTAATTCATCAATCTCATAAGGATCATTATCTTTTTTTCTTATTTCAATCTGCCATTCATCAATCTTTTTTTCTCCCTCAAGAATTGAGCCAAAGGCATTTAGATTAACCAATGTGCCTTTTATCTTGGACATCATAAGGTTTCTGATATTGGAAACTCTGGATATCTCACTTGAAATGCGCGGGACAGTCCTTTTGCAATAAGGGCACTTTTTATAGGTAATGCCTCCTTTTACAAGATCGCCTGTCCGATAGCGCAAGACGCAGCTTCCTCTAGCATCAATAGCTGTATAAACAAGCTCGCCATCCTCCCCTTCTCCTTTAACCTCTCCAGTATCAGGGTCTATAATCTCAAAAATCTCTTTATCAGGATATGTGTGATAGCCGCTGGAAAGTTTTATCGGAGTAGGGCATTCTCCCCACGCGCACTTTGCTTCTGTAAAACCATAAGTACCCATAATCCTGACATGTTTTGCGCCCATACCTTTAAGTAAACTGGCCAGCTTTTCTTTAAATCCAACAGGAACAGCTACTGCGCCCAATATAACTTTTTGAATAGAGCCCAGATGTATGCCCATCTCTTTTGCCGAGCGCGCTACATGATATAAATAACTTGGCACGCCTATCAGGACATCAGGGTTTACTTTCCTTATAGCCTCAATATTCCCCTGGGTACCCATAACCTTTCCGCCGCCAGTGCTTAGGACAAAATTATCATGAGTAAGCCCTGCGAACACTGTCTGCCAGAAAGCAAGATGCGGAGCGTAAGGAAATAAATTTACAGCCCGTATCTGGCTTTTTGCCTTAAAAACTTCGAGCAGCCTATATCCTGAAATGCGAAGATTATTGATATCGTGATCCGTATATAAAAATGAAACTGGGTCGTGAGTTGTCCCTGTTGTAGCTGTCAGGAAAATAGGCCGATATTCTTTATCGAGACGCGCCTTTGTATATTCTTTACCTTTCAATAATTTCAAAAGGCCTATTACTAACAATCTATTTTTAGGCCAGTATTTTTTTATTAACGCCTTATCTGGCTGCAGGATAAAATCCATAAAACCATGCGGGCTTGCGCCATGAGACAGAAAATCCTCTTTTCTGGTGAATGGGATTACTTTAAGATCTTCCACAGTCTTTATGCGCCTGGGATTTATATTATAACGGTCAAACAGCGTGTGGTAATACGGGCTAAAAGGATAGAGGTGGTTATTAACAAAATCATGCAGTTTCTTATTCTGAATCCTTTTTAGGTCTTCTCTTGGCAGGAAACTTAATTTATTCCAATAATTCATTTGATTTTTATCTATAAACTATTTAGAACAACTTAAATCTGCAATGCGTTTTTCCCTTCTTAACCTTAGTTCTTTATTTTTTTCAATCTCTTCTTTTGTCTTTAAAATAAGGCCCGGCACTCTTATAGGCCTTGCTTTTTCATCCAGAGCCACCATGGTCAGATAAGCTGAGCCAATATTCAGTTTCCTGCCTTCCTTGATCTTCTCAGCTATTATCTCTACCTCCACATCCATTGATGTCCTGCCTACATGATATATTGAAGCAGAAAGCGTCAATAGATCCCCTATGCGAACAGGATGCCTGAAATCAATGTGGTCCATAGACGCTACTACTACATTCTTCCTGGCGTGCTTGGTAGCTGCCACAAATGCCGCCTCATCCACCAGCTTCAATATAGTGCCGCCATGCACACTGCCATAGTGATTGGCATACATTGGCATCATTACTTCAGATAACACTGTTTTTGATTCTGCTATAGTCTTTTTTTTCATATGCCCTCTGTTTTTATACCAAGTAATTATACCTTGGGATGCATGGCTATTCAACAAATATGCGCCTTAAATTTTGCACCGCATTTGCACCGCATTTGCACCGCATCATTTAAGAACATAATAAGTGGCTCTACCAATGCCTTTTGGGGCAATTACTCCTTTTGCCTTTAGGCCAGTAAGTTCCCTTAATGCAGTATCGCTAGACACATCTAAAAGTTCAGCGCACATAGCAGTATTTATCTTCCTGCTGCTCTTAAGATAACTTATAATCTTTCCTTGTCTTTTGTTAAAATCGTAATTTTCTTTTTTTTCCACAAATTTATCCTTAACTGAATAAATATCTACTATAAATGTATAATCATCTGTTTTCACCATAGGCAGCCTTGGCCTCAAAGGATGCTCTTTATGTTCTTTTAGTATTTTATTCCATCCTTCGCCAAGTTCTTCTATATATTCAACCTTTGCCAGAATTTTAGCTATAATAGGGTTTCTTGAAAACTGCATTTCTGCTATATTTTTTGGAGTGATGCCTTTTGGCAATCCTCCTGGATTATAAAATTCTATTCTATTAGAAAACATCTTTATTATTACTTTTGTTCCTATATTTGAATAATCCCTATGACAAACTGCATTCGTAATGAGCTCCCTTATAGAAAACCATCCATACTCTGGGATATCTTCTCTTTGAACCCTATCATTTCTTAATTGGGACATAACAGCTATATGCTCTTTTAGGTATTCACCGCAATTATCTATCTGCTGAAATAAATTACCCGCAAATTCTTTATAATCCAATCTTTTTATATCTACCTCTTCTGCCCCGTATCTAGCCAAAGCGATATATGCATTCATAAAGAATTTTTGCGGATTCCTGCCAAATAAAAGGATGCCAGCATTAGTAGGCCTGTTATCTTTAATACAATTTAATGACTCCAATATAGCCTTAGGCGTTCCGGTAATCTTTTTTCCAGAAGCATTTTCATACAATGGCATAAACTCTTTTGTCACAAATTCCCAATCAATATCATCTAAATCTGTTTTTTCACAAACCTGTTTATCAAATTGCAATTTTTCTTTGTGTTTTTCAAGAATTAACCTTTCATATTCATCTTTGCTCATCTTCATCGTAGATTTTCCGACTCTTATATACGGCCTGCCAAAGGCAAGAGTAAGCTTATCTAAGGATTTCTTTATGTCAATTATAATTATTTCCTTGCCAGATATCTTTCGTGCGGTAATTTTAGGATGAATCTTTGGGTCTGTATTTTGAGAGATTTGATTTGTTAATCTTTCTAATGTATCCTTTCCTATCTTGACACCAGTTACTTGGCAAGAATTATCTACACCAATAAAAATTTTTCCGCCTTCGGTATTACTAAAAGAAGAAACGGCTTCTATAATCTCGTTTATCTCGGATAGAGATTTTTTATATTCGATAGTAGTTGATTCGACTGTGCCGATTAAATTGGATAAGGTTTTTTTATTCATAGTGTTCGTCTTCTTCTTCACAAAATACGTCTTTATTTAACAGATTCTTTGCGTTACAATTATGATAAATACGCATTCTTAATATTCTATTTCCTATATTTGGATATTTTAAACAAACGTTACAGATGTGCTTAGCCATCTTTCTGGTAGATCAATAAGCAACTATCATATTTCACCTCTCGTTTCCGTTTTATGTTATTCCTCTGAATTTACGTTCTGATATATGTTCCACTTTTGCCGCCGCTCTTTTTTAAAAGCATGATGGATTTTATAACTGCATCTCTATCAAATGCCTTGCACATGTCATATACCGTAATCGCAGCTACTGCGCAGGCTGTAAATGCCTCCATCTCTACTCCTGTTTTAGCCTGGCCTCTTACTATGGTTTTAATTTCCACTTCTTTATTTTTCAAAGAAACTTTTATATCTACATACTCTATGGGAATAGGATGGCAGAAAGGGATGAGTTCCGCTGTTTTTTTTGCAGCAATAATCCCAGCCAGTTTTGCTGCTTCCAAAACATCTCCTTTAGGTATTTTTTTATTTTTTATCAGTTTGATAACGCTGGTCTTAAGATAAACCCTCGCTTCTACGATAGCTTCTCTTAAAGTTACTTCTTTTTTTCCTATATCTATCATTGCCATTTTATCCTTTATCCGCCTATCTGGCACATGCT
>DNHS01000060.1 GCA_003485765.1 Candidatus Omnitrophota bacterium
TATAAGAATATCAATATCTTTAAAGAATCCTACAAAGCTGAAAAAACAATAGACCAGTCTAAGATTATAAAAGAGTCTCAAGAGATCCTATCAATCCTCCAGTCTATCTTAAAAGATAAGGACAATAAAAATGAATTAAAGTCATTATCAATAAAAGCAAGCTTATTTAAAGATAAGAAAATTTCCCCATTCTCATTCTATAGCTACCTGGATGAATTAGCCCGTAGACACATAAAAGACTTGGATAGCTACACTAACTTAATTAACTTCGTATCATATTTAAAGAAAATAAACTCCCTTGATTCCAACAAGCTCTTTAATGAAATAGAAGAACTCACTTATGATATAAAAGACCTTATCTCAGACAACCCTAACCAGAAACTACTTAC
Source organism: Candidatus Omnitrophota bacterium (assembly GCA_003485765.1). Taxonomy (GTDB): domain Bacteria; phylum Omnitrophota; class Gorgyraeia; order Gorgyraeales; family Gorgyraeaceae; genus UBA10183. The sequence continues at coordinate 390 of DNHS01000060.1, forward strand.
TAAATCCATTAGGAATATAAGATTCCTTGAAAGCTTCTTTAACCTCAAAGTCTCTAATGAAGACTTTGAGCGTTATCTTAAAGATAAGGATTCTTTCAAAGAAAGCTGGTTTAAATCTACTATAGAAGTTTTCGACTCCGCTTCCATAGCAAATTCCAGTGGCCGTTCGAACAATATTCTTCGAGCGAGCGAAGCGAGTCGAGAAGAATCTTTAATAGATAAAAACCTCCCAGACTTAGAAAACTTCTACGAACTTGCCCATACAAGAGACATTGCTATGTTTAATAACGCAATATCTGAAATAGATAAGCGTAAAAGCAGAACCTCAGCCATGATAGCAGGCGGGTTCCACACCAGAGGCATCACAGATCTCTTAAAAGAAAAAGGCTATTCCTACGTAGTCATCTCCCCATATTCAAAAACCCAGATAGATGAAGAGAACTACAGGGATTTATTGGCAGGGAAGAGAAAGCCTCTTAAAGAATTGATAAAAGGGCTCAATAGTTCACTTAGACTTATGCTTATGTGGGTAAATGATGAATTTAGAGAAGATTTTCAAAAATACCTGCAAAAAACAACTGATGCTGGAATAATAACAAAAGATAAAATAACGCTATCTGACCCAAGGCCAAGGTTTATCTGTGTAATGGCTGCTTGTATGGTCCAAATCTTTTTAGCAAAAAACAAACCTATCAAAGAATTAGCTTCTGCATTTAATCCAGCTTTTAGGAACATACTCAAAGGGAATATTACTATAAGACAAGCTGAAGATAAATCTTATCATATTAATTATGAAGACCAATATTTAGCGGTTTCAGAAGACAATGGACAGGCTATACGCGAGGCTACCAAAGGTGAATTTGAAATAGAAAACCCAATAGTCACAATCTCGCCAACATCTGAAGAAGCTGCTACAGCAGCTGGTCCTGCACGAGTCAACCAAGCTATATCTGCTGTTGAGTTAACTGACTTAGATAGGACACAACTTGCTCGAGTCTTGCAAGAGTTAATCTTAGCATCCAGAGATGGGAACTATTCTGGTAGTTCGGGGGTACTTGGTATAGTTTCTTACAATGAAAAATTAATAGAACGTTGTCGTCAGGTTGCTCACAACGATGAAGTAAGAGCTCAGTTGAATCGGATTAATTTTTATACTATTCAAGCTCAAGTACGCAGTTTACAGAGCAAGGCTTATGATTTAAGAGTAAATGGTTATTTAGAAAGAGCGATAGGTAAATATAAAGAAGCGCTTGATTACACAAGTAGACATGACTATGCTGACTTCAAGGGGATTATTGATGAATTAGAACAAGCTATTGCCGGAGCAGAAAAGCTTCAGCAGCCGCTACGGGAAAATATGGATGCATTACCTTTTGTGCATTTTTTCTACTCTGAGGCAGATGGATATAAAATTCTTAATCGCGTGAGCAGTTCTGAATTAGAAGTTATGATTCTCCAGCCGACACTCCAAGATAGTCCAATAGAAGCATCGCATCCAATCGTCCTTGTTTTACAGCCATATGAAGATAGAAGCTATTTTGTTGGAGGAATGGCAGTGGCGAGTTTTGCAGATGGGGTTATTTCCGAACCCCAAACAGTAACCCTAATTAAAGACAAAAGCTATATACAAAGAGGCATTACTTTACTTGTGTTAAAAGGCGAGATTAAAGAGTGGCGCTCTTCAATGAGCATGCAGCGCTCAGCTGTAAATATGTATAAACGTATGCAAGCCGATGAGCGTTTATCGATCATACATAATAACGGACAATATGTTGTAAGGAAAAGAAACTTGGTAACCTCTTCGCCTATTACCGCCGCCCAAATAGCCACTGAAGCCATAGCCAAAGCCGCTAATGATACCTCTGCCGGGGCAATGGGCAGTATTGACGTAGTAAGCCCTACTGATGAAGACAGGCATCCTGAAATAACAGCCAAATTAAAAGCAAGGCGCGAGGAATTTGAGGGCATTGCAAAGGATGCGCCTATTGAAGACATATATGGTATCCAAGCCAGAGTGATTAAAGTTCCTTTATATAATGAAATAGCAGGCTATAATTTTAAAGCGCAGGATGGCACGCATATAATAGCGTTAAACTCAATTACGTCTAAAGCTATTCAGGAAGAAGCCAAATTCCATGAAGCGAGAGAAATCTACTGGATAGGTAAAGGATTTATTCCACGAGAAGCCCATGTAATTGCCTGGGCAGAACAGGTTATTAAATTTTCAAAGGATGGTAAACTCACTCCATATCAAATGATCCAACTGGCTAAAATGGGCAAGGCTGATTTAGAGAATATCATAAAAGAAGGCCGCATTTTTCACAGAGCCGTTTTACAGGAAGCGATTGCCGAAGGCGCTGATATAACCATGGATGATATAGAAAAATATGAGAGAAATTTTAAGGAGTACGCTGAGAAAATGTTAGACGAGATAAAAGACATAAGAGCTGCCACTAGTGAGGATGCGGGAACGAAATATAATAAGCGGAAAGAACCCATGGAAGATGCTGTAGGCGTATATTACAATCCGCATCCTGGAGATGTTAATAAGATGGCATTAGGGGCATTTATGATGATTGAAGCAGACGGTATGGGCGGCGAGGGATTTTTTGGGTCTGGTAAAATTGCAGCGGAGATTATTAAAGAAAGGGCAGGAGAAATTTATTTTAATGAAGCTAGAGGGGTTGATATAGAAGCGCGATTACGGGATACAATGGAAAGACTGAATAATGAAATCCGAGATGCAGAATTAGATGGCGGAGGGACAGCTGTTGATCTGGTTGTTTTTGTTGAAGAGGGTGGCAAGCAAAAAGCATATATCGCCCATATAGGCAATACTGAAACATGGTTAGCCCGCAATGGCGTTACATATATTCTTACCAATAGCCATGCTTTTGCTATGGCGGTGTTTGAAATGGGAGCTATAGATTTACTACAAGCAGTAAAACACCCAAGAAGGAGTGAATTAGGTAGAGCTCTACATGGAAAACCTGGAGATGTACAAAAAATGAATGTACAAGTTGTATCAATTGAACTTCAAGATGGAGATAAATTATTGACTTTTAGCGATGGAGTAGGGGATGTTTTTAGGGAATATAGTGTGGTAAATCCTGAGAAAAATTTTTATCATTATAATATGGTAAAAAAACTAAAAGATGGTAAAGAAGGTGAATCAGGAGAGGTGCAAATCGACCCATCAAAAGCAAAGCCAGGAGGGCTGCTTGTAGAAGCAGTATTACAAGGCTCTGAACAGAAGATAGCTGATTTTATTGCTGGCAAAGCAAGAGAATTTGCGGCAGGAATTAACAAAGATAAAATTGATAATATTTCTGTATGCGCTGCTACTGCGCCTGTAGTGTTGACAAAAACGAAAATGCAAAGAGTGGAATTAGGAGGAGAACAAAAGGAAGGGGAATTAACAAAGCCTTTTATAGGCGATTTATGGATAAAAGCAGGTTCGAATTGGTATCGTATTTGGAATGAAAAAGATGACGGCCCTATATATTTACAGAGATATGACAGTGGAAAAAATATTTTAAAAGGTGAGGATAGATTTTTTGGAATAAATTTTGTATTTACAATTGGAAGAGATAGAGCAAGAAATCCAAACTATCCTGTTGATGACGGAGAACTGTCCAGGTTACATTTTTCAATAGAAGTTTTTAAGCAAGACAATAAGTTGTTTTTCACAGTTAAAGATCTGGAATCTACTAATGGCACTACTATTGAATATATAGAAGAGGTGGCTGAATCTTCTGCTGAGTCCTTATTGGCCACAGCCGCCTTTCACCTTACCGAGCATAAAGAACCTTTGGAGGATGAACATCTGCTTAAGAAACATGAACTTGAAAAAGACGAAGGGGCAATGCTTGTTGATAACATGAAAACAGCAGCTGCGGTATTGGCTTATTATGGCGCAGATGTAGATGGTAGGCATGAGAAAGTTACCATTGATGTTGATGGAGTTAAAGTAAATGTCCGTGTTGCAAACAATATAAAAGAAGCAGGTATTACGGTGGAAGATGTAGCAAAAATGATAAATGGACAAGTTAAAGTTTTGAAGCAAAAAGGATACTCAGAAGAAGAAATACGGAAAGCGCTCTCAGGCTTGCTTATCGTAGCTGCTGATAAATTACCTAAAGCTGCTTTGGGTGGTGACTGCGTAGGCAATAAACTTGTCCTCTTAAGCAAAGGCCTAAGTAAAATAGAGGATAAAACTGCGCGGATCATTATGGCAGACGCAACCCTCTATCATGAAATAAGCAAACACGAACTGACAGGATTAGGCAATGACGCCCACATCGAGAAGAACGATGCGGATGATGTGGAGTATGTAATAAGAGCAGCTAAAGAAAAAGGTTTTGCGAATCTTCAAGATTTTATAAATGCTATTAGGCCTACATTATCAGGGTCGGAGTTATTTAAGATGTTATTAATGGCAGAATTAGAAGAGACAATTTCCTCTGCAATAGCAGTATTACGCCGATATAGAAGTTTTATAACTGATGTAAGTATAGGAAGTTCAATTGATAAACTAAAAGAGTCTATGGATGGTGCACGAACTTTGGTTGAGGAGGAAGAAGATGTTAGTGAAAAAATCAGAAAAGCAGAAAGGCGATTAGAAGAAGCAAAAACCTTAGTAAATAGGATATTAGATGAAGCAGATAAATCTAATTTTATCCAAAAAATAGCTAAGCAAGGACTTCTGGATTTATTAACAAAGGCAAGAGAATTAGTAAAAGGAAGATTTGGAGCGAATTCAGAGCAATTTATTTTTTATGCAAAAACAATAAACGAACTTGCTGAAACTCTTAGTAGTTTTCTTAATGGCGGAAGAATAATAGAAAGCCTGGATGAGATAGGTAACAATATCTGGGCTTTAGTCAATGAGATAGAAACTGCGCCACAAAAAGGACAGGTATCAGGCGATGTTTTTATAAGAGATTATAATATATACTATATTTTAAACTTCAGGGCAAGTTTTGGAGAACGCGAAGATTTTATTGCGGTATTAAATGAGAATGGAACAATAGCGTCTATGTCTAAAAAAGGTTCACAAGTTACAAAAAGCCTAAAAGATCCAGGAAATCAGATAGAAATAACTATAGAAAAACAACAAGATGGTTCATATAAAATCACTAATATAAAACGTAGAATTGAACAAACTAAGATAATAGGTAAACAATTAGAATTATTAAATGCATTAGTCGAAGATTATAACAAAATTGAGCCGGAGATAAATGGCATAATAATGAGTAATTTTGATAAACTCTCTTCTGAAATTCAAGAAGCTGGCGAATATAGAGTTTTAATAGAAAATAGCGGAAGAATAACAATTGTCAGTAAAACAACTCCTTGGTTTGCTTTTAGCTTTGAGGTTGAAGAGGGAGTATTGCAAATAAGTGAAAATGTTAACATAAGGGAAGGTAGACAAATGTCTCCTAAACAGCTGGTACTATTTAGACTCTCTGCTATGGCATTCAATAAAAGCCAGGAACAAAAAGTTGCTGTAGTGATTGCCGATATACAGAACCAGAGGGGCCTGGACAAAGGACAGGTTAATGTATTAACTGACTTCTTGAATGGTGACGTGGGCATAGACGAAGCCTCTGAGCGCCTTGTAGGCACTGTAGTGCGAATGGTTCGGGGAGATATAGTTACACTGGATACAGAGGGAGCCAGAGTTTTACTTACTGTGGCCTTGGTTAGCACTGTCTATAACTTAAGTAGAATAGAACGAGTTGCTGTTGGAGCCTACCTCAGTATGATAAATCTAGGAGGTAGCAGTGTTTGGAATTTTGCTAACACGATAATGTATAATGGAGGTCGCAGTCGCAGTAGCGCAGACAGCGTAAGAATTTTGCAGGAAGCAGCCTACTTCTTGAAGATGGGATTATTGCCTGATGGTCTGATTAAGCCATCTCGTAGCGCAGAAGAAGCCCTTAAATATCTACAGTTACAAAGCGGAGATACTCTCCTTAGTCTTGGTAGCGGCATATCAGTAGATGAAGTGAAGTTTGCGCTTGAAGTTCCAGGCTTGAGCATAATTGCATTGGACAAAAATGCAGATTTAATGACGCAAGCCAAAGCCAATGCACAAAAGGCAGGCGTTACAGCGCAATTTGATTTTAAGGAAAAAGATTTTATACAAGGGTTAGACCTTGCGGATAATTCAGTAAAAGCTATTTATGCCAGGCTTTCCCTGCATGGCCTATCGCGACAGGAACTTGAGCGGGTATTTACTGAGATGTATCGAGTTTTAACTCCTGGAGGGAAAATCTTTATTGTGGTGAAGTCTGATAAGGGATTTAGCGGTAGATATCGAGGAGCGTCTTATGATAAGGCTACTGGTTTATGGACATATGTGAATGAGTTAGGAGAGAGGTTATCCAGACAATCATTTGAGAACGATGCGAATCTTAAGAGTTACGCGCAGGATATTGGGTTAGAACAGATTAATGTTATGGCACACAAGGAAATAGTTCATCTTGATTCTGCAAGAACAGCGCTTGATGACCAGTCTACAGAGCTATTGACGTTGACTGCTTCCAAGCCAACCCTTTCTGCTGTTCAAGCCGCCGCCCAAACTGCGGCTAATCCTTTTGGCGAAATAATACGCCATCTAAACAAGAGGTTTGGGTTGGATATTGAAATTAATGGATTGCCATCTTTTGAAGGTGAATTGATAAGATATGACGCATACGAAGAGATAATGCGAAAAGGAGAAAAGGCAGACGCCCTTTATATTATTAATAAAGGAGAGGTTGAAATTCCTATAGCAAAAGATGGAATAGGCATTACCTTTGTAAGAGGAAAGGGCAATATTGTTGGAGAAATGGGAATTTTAGGATTACAGCAAAAGCGCTCTGCCGTAGTTTACGCAGGAGCTGCTGGAGCGACATTGCTTCGCATACCTTATGAAAAGATATTGCCTTTTATGAAGAATAATCCCCAGCTGTTTTTTATATTGAATTTATATATTATGGAGAACAGGATTTATCAGGCAGATTTGAAAAAATACGCTTTGAAGATAGCGGAGCGTGAAAATAAAGACATAGGAGATATGCGTATACGGGTTATAGAAAAAGGCCCTGAGGATAATTTTGAAAAGGCCCTATTTTTATTCAACCATGTTGGAAATATATTAGATGAGGCCACTATAGATGAGATAAGAATAAGAGATATAGCTGCGCAACTTCCGATTACGCTAGAGGAATTATCTGAGCGATTGCCGCGATACGCTATACAAGAGCACGGTTATAGCGGCAAGAACACATGGGGAGTTGCTCTTGATATTAATCCTAAAGTCATAGAAGAGGTATGGGATATAGTCATCAAGTATCCGCATTTTTTGGATGTGATTTCTGGTTTAGATACGAAGTCGGGTATATCTGAGGATGAACAACTGTTTATTTTTTATAAGCTATGCGTAATATATCTTACTGCCAAAGCGCCCTTTGCCAAGGAAGCTCAGACGCCAAAAGCGCGCTTACGGGCCTATATTTTACAATATCTCGCAGAGGATGCCTTGGCGAGAACAATCACTTATGCGGCACAAGATGGCGCATTGACAGTTCCTTCTTTATCTCCGGATAAAGCGCATCTTTATGGTATTTCCAGCGCTTACAGTGAGCTTATAGAGTATGATGGCGTAATAAATTCTTTTTATAGAGCTATCTTGCGCGGAGAACTTTATTATGAGATGGCAGTGGATTTTAACTTCTGGACGCCAGGTGCCTATTTAAAAGAAGAAATGACCAAACCTATGAAAGAAGCGATACGCATACTGGCTGAACGTTCAGGTATGCGCCTTTCTATTCATGGCCCTATATTTTATGCTATGCCGGGCGTTGAATATAATTCCGAAATAATAGTAAAGGCCTATAAGAATACAGTAGATTTAGCTAAGGAAATAGGAGCCAGTAGTATAGTGGTTCACGTTACTTTCGAAGAAGAGATAGATGATTTAGTAAAAATTGCGCTTTATGGCGCCCAGCAAGGGATTGAGATATCTCTTGAGAATAGCCGCGCACTTAATGGAGGCCCTTATCAGAATGCCAGGAGATTTTTGGATGTTGCAAAAGAAGTTGCGCAACGAGTATCAGAAAAAAGCGGGAATACAGATTTTCTAAGCCAGACTTGGGATTTCTCGCATTTTGCATTATGCCCAGAAGTACTTGCTGCGAGAAAAAATTCAGAAAAAGCTGCAACAACAGCGTTAAAGGAAATAATTGGGGAAATTTTAAACTGGACGTTTGATAAAAATCCAGATAGCCCGCGCATACGCCTTAGAAAAATTCATTTAAGCCAACATGAAGGTAAAACAGATTTGCATAATTTAGGAGTGGCGGAAGAAGATGGCATTGGCAAGGTGCCTAACGTGAAAGCAATGGAGATGTTAATTGATCGCCTAACTGCGGAAGTAGTAGCTAAACTTGAAATTATCTTAGAAACAGCTAAGGTAATATCTGAGGAAGACTTAAACTGGTTAGATATTAACGTAAATATTCCTATCCGCAACAAAGCCAAAGACATTCTAGCTCAGTCCGCTGTCAAAGCCTCAGCTGCCGAGCCAGCGACGCCTGTATCCGCGCAAGAAGAGGCAAGTAGATTGCGGCAAACCGATACTTCTCTTTAACTATATTATCAGGGCATTCTCCACCTACGCGGTGGGAAATTTTATATGTCAGGCTTCTCGACCGGGCTTGCATAAATAGCCACCGTGTCCGCTCGAAGAATATTAAAGCAATCTTTCTAATAGCTGTTACTAGGGAACGGTTTGAAACCGTTCCCTACAATACGATTGGCCTTGTCCGGAGGAATTGGCATTTCCTCCCACCCAAAAAATTTTTCATAGGCGTAGACTCTATGGGGACATGTCAAAAAGGGGCACGCATATGACCATAGAGAGACTTAGTAGCCACAGGCCAAAGCCTGTAGCTACTAAGTTCACCAACGACTAATCCATTGCTTACATATTGATGATTGTATTGACAAAATGTAAATCATGATGTATACTTTTGGTATGATAAAACGGGCTATCTCAAAAAAGATCCTTCACTACGCGCGCCATTATCCGGTGGTCACTCTTACAGGGCCGCGTCAATCCGGGAAAACTACTTTATGTAAAGCTTTATTCCCAAAAAAGAAATATTTTTCGCTTGAAAATATCGATGTACGCGATTACGCGAAAACCGATCCGAGGTCTTTTTTAAGCGAATGTCTTGAAAAAGGAGCCGTAATCGATGAAATACAACGTGTTCCTGAGTTGGTATCTTATATTCAGGAGATAGTGGATACAAAAGATAAGCCGGGTCTTTTTATACTGACAGGAAGCCAGAACTTTCATCTTTTGGATACTATCAGCCAGAGTCTTGCCGGAAGGACAGCTCTTGCTGTTCTTCTGCCGTTCTCATACAGTGAGGTCTATTCTAACAAGGCGATCTCCATAGACAAAGTCCTTTTTACCGGTTTTTACCCCCGCATCCATGATAAAAAGCTTAATCCCACTGAAGTGCTTTCTTTTTATGTCAGCACATACTTGGAGCGAGATATCCGCATGCTTATTAATGTCAAGGATCTCTCAAAATTTGAAAAATTCCTCAAACTGTGCGCAGGAAGGGCGGCTCAGATCATTAATCTGTCAAATCTCGCGAATGACTGCGGTATCAATCATAATACCGCCAAAAGCTGGCTGGGCGTGCTCGAGGCAAGCTATGTTATATTTTTTGCGCATCCGCATCGCGCAAATTTCGGAAAGCGGCTTATTAAAGCTCCGAAACTATATTTTACCGATTGTGGCTTGGCCGCGCATCTCCTGGATATACAGAACGTCAAACACATCGCTAATCATCCGTTAAAGGGCGCTCTTTTTGAGAATTTTGTTGTCGTTGAGCTTTTGAAGGCCAGGACAAACCAGGGTAAAAACAGTAATATTTATTTTTTCCGTGACAATGTCGGTAATGAGGTAGATATTATTCTTGAAAATGGCGCTTCTGTTAAGCCTGTTGAGATAAAGCTTGGGAGGACGGTAAATGACGATTATTTTAAAGGTTTACGGTATTACCAGAAGATCAATAAGAAAAACTTTGTCAAACCAGCATTAGTATATGGCGGTAGTGAAGATCAGCACCGCGGAGCATTTGATATATATAGCTACAGAAATTCGGAAAAAATTAATACATAGATGTCTAGAGGAACGTATCAAAAAGAGGCATGGGAACTTTCTCGTGCCAGGTGCCAGGCACTATTTGTAAAGTTAGGGAGAAAGCTAGATGTTAGGCTGGCAAGTTAAAACCTGGCTTAAGATAATATCAGCGGTTCTTATCATAGCTTTTTTTACATATGATATAGCCTGGGCAGCGGACTTTAGTTCTGCTTCTCAAAAAAAACAATATGAAAGCGTAGCTAGCAGGGGTATTGCATATCTCAAATTAGCTAAGCAATATGCGATAACAGGAGAATATAAAAAAGCCATTGAAAATTTTATAATGGCATTAGTAGAATTAAAAGAGGCTCTTATGCTTAACCCCAACAATGCCATTGCAAAGAAAAATATGGGCGTTTATTATTGTGAATTAGCTAGATATTATGAAACGATGGGGGAAAGGATAGAAGCCATCGAAAACTTTGAGAATGCCATAAGAGCGTTTGAAGAAAACATTAAAGATAACCCTGATCCTGCAGAAGCTCGTTTTTACTTTGGTGATATTCAAGCTGAATTAGGAGAATATTTTAAGAAGATAGGAAGGCGGGAAGACTTTTTAGAGATGCTCAAAAGAGCGATCAGCGCGTTTAAAGAAGCTCTTAGTATCAATCTTAAATATGGCGATGCCTATTATAAACTCGGTATCGTGTATTACAGTTTAGGTAGATATCAAGAGGCGGTAGGTGTATTTAACAAGGCTATTGAATATGGAAACAGTTTTGGTCCCGAGGCGCAGGCCTATCTCAGTCGCGCTCTCGGCAAGGTAGAAACCGCCACTATTCAATCCTCAGCCGTCTTTTACCTTACCGAGCATACCAAACCTTTGCCAGAAGAATATTTGCTTAAGCCATATGAAGGCGCAATGGAAGCAGAAAGCAATACATCTGTAAATACGATATTAGATTATTGCGACGATAATCGTACTTTAATTTTTGGGCATGGCTGTGAAGTTAGAATAGCAAATAATATAGGCCAGACAGGAAGCTCAGTCGAAGATATAATAGAAATATTAGAAAAAGAATTTACAGAAGAGGACATGGAACAATTGTCAAAGGATGAACCACTGCGTATCGTAGCTGCAGATAAACTACCTGTAGCAGCCCTTGGTGGAGACTGTGTAAGTGATAAGCTTGTTCTGTTAAGCAAAGGCCTAAGCAAGATAAAGGATGAAAAAGCAAAACACATTATGGCTCAAGCCATGCTTCGACATGAAATCAGAAGACACGAACTGACAGGAAAAGGCAATGAAGCCCATACTTCAGAAAACGATAAATATGATATTGACTATTTAATAGCTATATCCAAAGAAAATAGCTTTGAAAGGCTTCAAGATTTTATAAATGCAATAGAGCCCACTTTGTCAGGGACAGAGTTGTATGGCATGCTGCAAGCGAGGCTACAGCTTGAAGTTGCTCAAACTACTATAGCCGCCGAAGCTCCAACCATAGCTGAAGCTGTGATAGTCGCCACTGAAGCCCCGATTGTCAAGCAGCCAGCGGCGCCAGTTGCCGAAGTTCTAGTACCAGAACCAGCTGCGCCTGCTGCCGAAGTCGCTATAGAAACTCTAGCCCCAGAACCAGCAGCGCCAGCCAGAAATACTGTAACGCCTAAAGCCTTGCTTAATATGATAGCTAATAAGACATTAGAAAATGCCTCGACTATTATTGAGGATATGGAGCCTTCTATTAAAAGTGAACTGGATGGATTGCTAGAACAAGCAAACCCTGATCCATTTTTTTTAATGGATATATATTCTAAGGAAGATTTATTAGACTATTTTAAAAATGGGAAATTGGCTGAGGAAGGCTTGAGGCTTGTTAAATTAGCTTTTTCTCAGATAGATATATCTGAGGCCAGCGAGTTATCGCATATTATTGATGAGAGAATTTCTAGTACGGAAATAGCCCTGATGCCACTTTTAAGGAAAATACCAAGAACCATTTTCTTGAGAGGAGGTAGTTCTATTAATAGAATAACAATGGATGGCGCTGAATTCAGGTATAAATCACAGGTGGAATTTGTTCCTTTTGCAGTGAGTGTCAGATCTATTATGGCAGAATTGATTTTAGATAGAGAAAGAGACTATGCGCAGATATATTTTAAAGACGCTATTTCTGAATTACTGGTAAAAATAATGGAAAATAACAAAGCGCTATCTCGCCACAGCATACAACGGATTAAAGATATTTCAAAAGAAGAAGATCTGAATATTTTTGAGAGCATAAATAAAGACGGTGAGATGGACGATTATACAGGTTTCGCATGTATAATATTATCTATGTTGCCTAAGTTTCCAAAAATATTTTTGGCAAAGTTGCCCAGAGACCAATGGAGCTTTACTTTTTCTATTGAAAACGGCGTACAAGGCGTAAGATTTTTTAACCATGTAACAGGCGAAAATGAATTCGTAAACTTTACATCTTGGGATACGCTGAAGGGGCTATTATCTCGCGAGCAATACAATAAAATAATGGGTTTATTCATTGTATTGGCTAATATCCCAGGCGCAAGGCTAGTGAATGAGTTTGATCGCGCGATTCTTGATAATGGTTCAATGTTGACGCAATTTGACAAAGTACGGCGCGCCTTTATAACCACGGGCGATAGACATGTCCCATTATTATATGATTCTTTCAGTATTTATTTATATGTTGCCAATGATATAGTAAAACACTATGAAAGCGTTATTACGCGTAAATTTAGTTTAGCGGAATTAGATCTTATTCTCAGCCTTCTGGGCATCCTTCCATCGGCATTGTCATCTGGCACTAGATACTTTACTTTTAGGCCTGTGTACAAAATGGGGCACACGCCTCGATTCATGGATATGCGACAAGAAAATTGGAAATCGCTTTTAATTCCCAATCATTTTGAATTAGAGAAAGAGGCAAAAATAAAAATTCGTGGCTCAATATATGAGGATGCAAAAAGTTTTGAGGTAAGAAAGTATCTTGATGAGCTTAATCTGACCTTGGATCAATTTATTGTTTTACTTTGGTGCAGATCGTTTTTGCATGAACAGGGGCGTTCTTTCTGGTATGAAAAATTAACCCCTGAATTAAGGGAAGAATTTATCTCTTTGTCTTGGCGAAAAGACGGAAAAAACATTTTAGCCAAAGCGCGCAGGTATCCAAAAAGCTATTTTATTTTAAAATTCGGAGAAGAAAAAGAAGAAAAATTTGATTCAAGCGAGGACTTCGCCGAGCACTTTATGGCGTATGTTTTATTCGGGCCGCAATTTAAAAAAGAGGCGCAAGTAAGAGCCAATTCCGCTGTATCGAAAAAATATGAATTTTTCAGAACCCATGTATTTGGGGGCGTTGAATATGACCGCAATACGGACATTAGAAGTCTTGAAAAAGTTTATACTTCAACTCAATATGCGCCTCAACCTTCCCGTATAGCTTATTTTTCAAAACTCTTCGATATCTTAGATAAAATAAAATGTGGGGAGTATTCTGATATCAATGCGTTAAGAATAGATTTAAAACAGGCTGATGCTATCTTGACAATTGAGTAAAGTATAAAGGAACGTTTTTATAGCCTATAAGAACAATCCAAATAAAAATCTTGACAAAAAGGTATTTTGTGGTAAAATTTAAACTTCTATTAATCGGAGTAAAATATGGATACTAGCCTTATAACAAAAAAGGAAATAGACAGAAAACATTATCTTATGGATGCCGAGAACCAGATTCTTGGCAGGCTTGCGGTAAAAGCGGCAATGCTTTTGAGCGGAAAGCGCAAGGTAAGCTATACCTCTAATGTAGATAATGGGGATTTTGTAGTGATTGTAAATGCAGTTAAGATAGCTGTGACAGGGAATAAGCTTAAGGCAAAGACCTATACGAGTTTTTCAGGTTATCCCGGAGGATTAAAGATAAAGACCCTGGAGCGGGTTTTAAAGACACGGCCTACAGAGGTTATAAGGCATGCTGTTAAAGGTATGCTCCCTAAGAATAAATTGGGCTCCAGAATGATTACAAGGTTAAAAATTTACGCAGGCCCTGAGCATCCGCATAGCGCCCAGAAACCAGAACAAGTTAAGTGAGGATTAGATGACAGCGCAGAATGTAATATGGGCTACAGGAAGGCGGAAACGGGCAATTGCCCGCGTACGGTTATTAACAGGAAATGGCGAGATAGAGGTCAATAAAAAGTCTCTTGAAGAGTACTTTGAAAGACCTACGCTTAAAATGATTGTTATGCAGCCTATACTTGCTGCAAATATTGGGAATAAATTTAATATAATTGCGACTGTCGAAGGCGGAGGCAAATCCGGCCAGGCAGGTGCGTTGAGGCATGGTATTTCCAGGGCTATAGCGCTTACCAGCGAAGAATTAAGAGTTTTATTGAGGAAGAAAGGCTTTCTCACAAGAGACCCAAGGAAAAGAGAAAGAAAGAAATACGGCCAGAAAGGAGCTCGCAAGAGATTCCAGTGGACGAAGAGGTAAAACTGTAATCTACTCTGCGAGCCACTGTATGGCGACTCGCGGAGTCGGATAAATATAAACGCCTATCCTGTCATTTTCCGACGAGAAATAAATTGACAGGGTAGGCGTTTTTGTTTATAATCTTAATATTCTATACACGGAGGATGATATGTTAAAAGTTGGTATAATGGGCGCAAGCGGTTTTGCAGGAGAAGAGCTTATAAGGATATTGCTCAAGCATCCTGAAGTTAAAATTACCGCCTTGGCGGCAAAGATTGAAAAAATTCACGTGTCTAAGATGTATCCATGGGCTAATGCAATGCTTGATTTGGATTGTTTTGATATGAGCGCAGAGGACATAGGTAAAAAGACAGACGCTGTGTTTCTCGCGCTGCCTCACAAGATTTCAATGGATTTTGCTCCTGTACTTTTGAAACAAGGTAAGAAGGTAATAGATTTAAGCGCTGATTTCAGGATAAAGGATAAGGCTATATATGAAAAATGGTATGAGATAAAACATGAATGCCCTGAATATTTAAAAAACTCAGTTTACGGGCTTCCTGAATTATACAGGGCCGATATTAAAAATGCGGACCTGATAGCGAATCCGGGATGTTATCCTACGAGTATTATTTTAGGATGCGCGCCTCTATTGGAAAAGAAGATAGTAAAGACAGATTATATTATCTGCGATTCCAAATCAGGTGTGAGCGGCGCAGGCAGGACGCCTACTCAGGCCCTCATGTTTACTGAGATAGCCACCAATAGCTTTAGGCCATATAAGGTAAATTTTCACAGGCACATGCCTGAGATAGACCAGGAACTGAGCAATTTGGCAGGCGTGAAGATAGGCGTGAATTTTACTCCGCACCTTGTTCCGATGGAAAGAGGGATTTTGAGCACTATTTATCTGAAGCTTGCCAAAAAGATAAATACAAAAGAAGCGCTTGAGATTTACAAGGATTTTTATAAAGGCGAATATTTTGTAAGGGTTTTGGAAGATGGGCAATTGCCTGACACGAAAAACGTCGTAAGGTCAAATTTCTGCGACATAGGTATAAAGGTTTTTCCTGAAAAGTCACTAGCTGTAGTCATGACTGCTATTGATAATCTCGTAAAAGGCGCGAGCGGACAAGCAGTGCAGAATATGAATATAATGTATGGGTTCAAGGAAAATATAGGATTGTGAATAATTGATCTACGAGGTCGGATAGGTTATATATGAAAATTATTAAAGGCGGAGTGACAGCGCCAAAAGGTTTTTTGGCAGGGTCAACGAGCTGCGGAATAAAAAAGAGCGGCAAAACTGATTTGGCATTGTTATTTTCTACAACGCCGTGCGTTACAGCAGGGACTTTTACAACTAACAGGGTAAAATCAGGTTCTGTGGTCTTATCCATAGAGAGGCTTAAAAAAGGTTCTGCTCAGGCAGTGTTTGTGAATAGCGGCAATGCCAATTGCTGCGTTGGCAAGAAAGAGATAAAAGACGCCAGGGAAATAACCAGTTTAGCCGCAAGAAAACTGAATTTAAAAAATGATTCTATTCTGATAGCTTCTACTGGTATTATTGGAAGACCGTTGCCTGTCAATAAGATTAAAAATGGGATAAAAGGATTGATTCAAAATTTATCAAAGTCAAATGGCACGAGTTTCGCAAAAGCCATAATGACTACAGATACTGTTCACAAGGAAATAGCTGTTGAAATAAATATTAAAGGTAAGGTAGTCAAGGTTGCAGGCGCTGTTAAAGGCGCGGGTATGATATGCCCTAACATGGCAACTATGCTTGCATTTTTTACAACAGACGCAGTGATAGAAAAAGAAGCCTTAAAGCAGGCATTTAAAGAATCTGTTTATGATTCGTTCAATAAGATAACTATTGACGGAGATATGAGCACGAATGACTCTGCTATAATATTTGCAAACAGCATGGCGGGGAATAGTGTTATAAAAAAGAATACAAGAGACTACGCTATTTTTCTTGATGCTATTAAATTTGTGGCAAAAGAGCTTTCAAGAAAGATAGTCTTAGACGGCGAAGGAGCTACGAGATTTATTGAGATAATTGTAAAAGACGCTAAAACAGAAAATATGGCAGGCTCTATTGCGAGGCATATTGCAAACTCAAACCTTGTAAAGACAATGATAGCAGGCGGGGATCCTAATTGGGGCCGTATTGCTGCAAGCGCTGGAGCGAGCGGAGTTAAAATAAACTCTGGCCGTATGGATATTTATTTTGGCAGGGTCCTCGTGATGAAAAACGGCGCAGGTGTAAATGTCTCAAGAATGCTGCTTTTAGATATATTCAGAAAAAAAGAGATAAAAATTGTAGTAGATCTTAAGTCTGGGAAGTATACAGATAGAATTTGGACTTGCGATTTTACAGAAGAATATGTAAAAATAAACTCGGAGTATGAGGCCTAATGGAAAAAGCGATAAAAAAAGCTGATGTGTTGATTGAAGCACTGCCGTATATAAAATCTTACAGCGGCAAGATATTTGTCATTAAATATGGCGGAAGCGCTCTAATAAACCCTGAGATTAAAAAAGGCGTATTACAGGATATTGTTTTTATGAGTTATGTAGGCATAAGGCCTATACTAGTCCATGGCGGAGGGCCATTTATAAACGAAGAATTTAGAAAGCTTGGCAAAAAGGTTAAATTTACTGAAGGACTAAGGGTTACTACCAAGGATGATATAACTGTAGTTGATAGGGTTTTGAGCCAGGTAAACGAAGGCATAGTTAATGACATTAAGAAATTAGGCGGCAGGGCACTCGGCATGAATACCACTAAAAAGAATATTATAAAGGCAAGGCCTCATAAAGAATCTAAAATATTGGGATTTGTGGGAGAAATAGATGCTGTAAACGTAGATACAATAAGGAATGCTGTAAGGCCCAGGACTATACCTGTTATATCTCCTGTAAGCATAGGAGAAGACAACGAGCTTTATAATATAAATGCGGATGACGCAAGTTCAGAGATTGCAATAGCTTTGAAAGCAGTAAAACTTGTTTTATTGACTGATGTAAAAGGCATAATGAGGCATAAGGGAGACGAGAGCTCTCTTATCTCGACTCTTGCAATGAAAGACGCAGATACGCTTATAGCTAGGAAGGTTATTCAGAGCGGCATGATTCCAAAGGTAAAGGCCTGCATGAATGCTTTACGCTCAGGCGTATCCAAGACGCATATTATAGACGGAAGAATACCTCATAGCCTGCTTCTGGAGATTTTTACAGACAAGGGTATAGGAACAGAGATACTAAAAGACAAATAAGATGAACACAAAAGAGATAATAGCGCAATATGATAAATATGTAATGTCTACATACACTAGGATTCCTGATGTAATTGTCAAAGGCAAGGGGCTTAAGGTGTGGGATTTGGATGGTAGAGAGTATCTGGATTTTTTCCCTGGCTGGGCAGTCAGCGGCTTGGGCCATTGCCATCCAAAAGTAGTGAACGCCGTGAAAAATTATATTAAAAAGATAATACACGTGCCGAATAATTATTACAACATGCTTCAGGGTAAGCTGGCGCAAAAAATAATAGAAAATTCCTTCGAAGGTAAAGTTTTTTTCTGCAATAGCGGCGCAGAGGCAAACGAAGGCGCAATAAAATTAGCGAGATCTTATGGTAATGCTAAAGGCGGAAGATATGAGATTATTACAATGGAGAATTCTTTTCATGGAAGGACATTGGCTGCCATAACAGCTACTGCTCAGCCAAAATACCAGAAAGGGTTTGAGCCGTTGCCGCTAGGTTTTAAGTATGTAGTTTTTAATGACCTAAGCTCAATTGAGAATGCTATTACAGATAAGACAATAGCTATAATGCTGGAGCCTATTCAAGGAGAAGGCGGTATAAATGTGGCAGGAGAAGGCTATATAAAAGCGCTCAAGGGCCTTTGCGACAAAAAAGATTTGATCCTGATTTTTGATGAGGTTCAGACAGGCATGGGCAGGACTGGCAAGATGTTTTGCTTTGAACATTATGGGATAGCGCCTGATGTCATGACCCTTGCTAAATCTCTTGGCGGAGGATTGCCTATAGGAGCAATGATTGCAAGTAAAAAATTTGCAGATGTGTTAAAACCAGGCATGCACGCGTCTACATTCGGAGGGAGCCCTGTTGTATGCAGTGCGAGTTTGGCTGTTTTTGAAGCTATTCAGAAAGAAGGCTTGCTTGCAAATACAGTTAAGATGGCTGGATATCTGATAGAGAGGCTTAATGAATTAAAGAAGAAAAAAGCTGTTATAAAAGAAATAAGAGGCAAAGGCCTTATGATAGGGGTGGAACTTACTATTCCAGGGAAAGATATTGTGGAAAAATGTTTTAAAGAAGGGCTTTTGATTAATTGCACGCATGATAAGGTATTAAGAATAATGCCTGGAATGATAGTAACAAAGAAAGAGATCGATAGGGCAATAGGAATTTTAGACAAGGTGATGATATGAAAAAGGATTTATTGACAATCAATGATTTAAGCTCGAGCGAGATAAATGACATATTCAAGCTGGCCAGTGAATTAAAGAGAAATAGGCAGGGTTTTGGCGAGCCTCTCAAAGGAAAGACATTGGGACTTATATTTGAGAAACCATCTAACAGGACCAGGGTTTCTTTTGAGGTGGGGATAACAGAACTTGGAGGCCACGCAATATATCTGGGCTCATATGAAATAGACCTTGGGAAGCGCGAATCCCCAAAGGACGTAGCAAAGGTTCTTTCGAGATATTTGAACGGCATTATTGCCAGGACATTTTCGCATAAGACAGTTGTGGAACTTGCGAAACATTCTTCAATACCTGTAATAAACGGATTGACCGATTATCAGCATCCTTGCCAGGCGCTGAGCGATTTATTTACCATAAAGGAAAAAAAGGGTTTGAGCAATATTACAGTGGCATTTATAGGAGATGGCAATAATGTCCTGAATTCACTTTTATGCATCTGCCATAAGATGGGCTTAAAGATTAACGCCGCGTGCCCTAAGGGGTATGAGCCTTCTAAAGATATATTAAAAGAGGCTAGTTCTGCCGCAATATTTAATTCTCCTAGTGATGCTGTTAAAGGCGCGGATGTAATTTACACAGATGTGTGGACCAGCATGGGCCAGGAAAAGGAATATAAAAGAAGATTAAAGGCATTCAAAAAATATCAGGTAAATGCTGAGCTTATGAAGCTTGCGAATAAAGACGCTATAGTCCTGCATTGCCTGCCTGCGCACAGGGGTCAGGAGATTACAGATGAAGTTATGGACGGGCCAGCATCTATGGTTCTGGACCAGGCAGAGAACAGGATGCATGTGCAGAAGGCGATATTGATAAAATTGTTAAAATAACGCGGTAAGAGAGGATTGTATGAATAAAAAAGTTGTTCTTGCGTATTCAGGAGGATTAGATACATCTGTTGCAGTGGCGTGGCTTGTTGATAAAGGCTATGATGTAATTGCCTATATGGCTGATGTGGGCCAGGGCGGAGATTATGATAAGTTAAAGAAAAGGGCAATAACAGCAGGCGCTTCAAAAGTTATAATAGAAGATCTTAAAGAAGAATTCGCAAAGGATTTTGTGTTTATGTCTTTAAAAGCAGGCGCAGTTTATGAGTCTAAATATCTTCTTGCGACTGCGCTTTCAAGGCCTATTATCGCAAAAGGCCTTGTAGAAACTGCAAAAAAGGAAAGAGCGGATTCTGTCGCGCATGGCTGCACAGGAAAAGGCAATGATCAAGTGAGGTTTGAGGTTACAGCTATGGTTCTTGCGCCTGAATTAAAAATAATAGCTCCTCTTAGAGAATGGCACATGTATTCCAGGGAGGAAGAAATAGAATACGCTAAAGAAAATAATATACAAATAGATACTACGAAAAAAAGCCCTTATAGTCTGGATAAAAATATCTGGGGTATGTCCATAGAATGCGGTATCCTTGAAGATCCGTGGAATGAATCGCCTGAAGACGCCTACCAGATGACAATTGATCCGAATAAGGCGCCCTCGAAGCCGACATACGTAGAGATTGAATTTGAGAAGGGAGCGCCTATTAAGCTTAACGGAAAGAAATATAATCCAGTTGATCTGGTATTGAAATTAAACGAAATAGGCGGCAAGAATGGGATAGGAAGGACAGATTTAGTAGA
Organism: Candidatus Omnitrophota bacterium; assembly: GCA_003485765.1. Taxonomy (GTDB): domain Bacteria; phylum Omnitrophota; class Gorgyraeia; order Gorgyraeales; family Gorgyraeaceae; genus UBA10183. Next base: position 21,173 of record DNHS01000060.1, read on the forward strand.
AAATAGGCTTGTTGGGATAAAATCAAGGGAGATTTATGAAGCGCCTGGGGCATGGATTTTATATTATGCCCATAAAGACCTTGAGAGCCTGGTGCTTGACAGGGAGCTTCTGCATTTCAAAGAAACAATCTCTTTAAAATACGCAGATCTTATTTATTATGGCTTATGGTTCACGCCTTTAAAAAAGGCGCTGGACGCATTTATAAATGAGACGCAGAAACATGTGGCAGGAAAAGTAAAAGTGAAATTATTAAAAGGCGTTGCCAGCGTTGTCGGCAGGGTTTCGCCGCATTCATTATATAATAAAGAGATGGCAACATACAATAAAGGCGATAAATTTGACAGGTCCATAGCAGAGGGATTTATAAAGGTATGGGGGATGCCGTATAAAAAGGGAGCTTAAGATGGGTAAAATGTGGGGCGGAAGATTTACCAAGAAAATAAATCCATTAGTTGAGGAATTCACGAAGTCGATTCAGTTTGATAAAAAGCTGGCTGAGTATGACTGTCTTGGAAGCATTGCGCATGCTAAGATGCTAGGGAAATGTAATATTATACCTAAAAAGGATGCGGCTAATATTGTATCTGGCTTGAGTTCAATTTTAAGTCAAATTAAAAAAGGTTCATTTAAGATTAATAATTCTGTAGAAGATATTCATACCCTTATACAGAATGCATTGGATAAAAAAATAGGTAAATCTAGCGGCATGCTCCATACTGCAAGAAGCAGGAATGACCAAGTGTCCTTGGACATGAGAATGTATTGTAAAAAAGAGACAAATTCCATAGTTACTCTGGCAGCCGGCCTAAAGGCATCTATAAAAGAATTTTCGAAAAAGAATATTGATGTGATAGTGCCTGGCTTTACGCATCTTCAGAACGCTCAGCCAGTACTATTAAGCCATCAGATGCTGGCTTATTGCCAGATGCTGGGAAGGGACATAGACAGGCTTAATGATTGCGGAAAAAGGGTCGATGTTATGCCTCTCGGATCATGCGCTATAAGCGGAACGAGCTTAGCTATAGACAGGAATTTTGTCGCTAAAGAGCTTGGTTTTTCAAAGGTGTCTTCGAACAGCATGGATGCTGTGAGCGACAGGGATTTTGTTATAGAAATTATATCAAATCTGGCAATTTTAGGAATGCATCTTTCCAGGCTTTCAGAGGATCTTATTATATGGAATTCCCAGGGCTTTGGCCTTGTAGATATAGGGGATGAATTTTGCACAGGCTCAAGCATGATGCCACAGAAGAAAAATCCTGATGTCTTGGAGCTGGTAAGAGGCAAATGTGGAACGCTTTATGGCAGCCTGGTAGAGATTATGACTGTGATGAAAGGACTTCCGCTTACATACAACAGGGATATGCAGCTGGATAAAGAGCCTTTGTTTAAATCAATAGAGGTTATTGAAAGTTCTTTAAAGATTTTAACAGCCTTATTTAAAGGTTTGAAAGTTAATAAAGACAGGGCGAGCGAACTTTTACAGGATGAGGCTATTTACGCAACAGACATAATGGAATATCTTGTCAAAAAAGGCATTTCATTAAAAGATAGCCATAATATTGTAGGTAAGATTGTATCGTATGGCGTTGAGAGGAAATTAAAATTATCCGAAATCTCGTTAAGGAATCTCAGATTCTTCAGCTCCAAATTCAATAAAGACGTTTACGAACTTCTGGACGCTAAAAAATCAGTGAACCTGAAAAACTCTTTTGGCGGCACAAGTCCTAAACAGGTAAGGAAACAATTAAAAAATGCATGATTTTAATTACAAACATAATGATCTTTATTGCGAGTCTGTAAGCGTAGAAGAACTTGCCAGAAAATACGGCACGCCGCTTTATGTCTATAGCCGCAATACGCTCATAAGCCATTACAGAAAAATAAAAGAGGCCTTCAGCCCAATTAATCCTCTAATATGTTTTTCAATGAAGGCTAATTCAAACATGGCTATATGTAAAGTCCTGGTAAAGGAAGGCTCTGGCCTGGATATTGTCTCAGGAGGCGAGCTTTATAAGGCGTTTAAAATAGGCGTATCTCCTAGAAAAATTGTATACGCAGGAGTTGGAAAAAGAGATATAGAAATAGAAATAGCTATGAGGCACCATATATTTTTCTTTAATGTTGAGTCTATTCCTGAATTGGAATTGATAAATAAAGTAGCTGGAAAGCTTGGCATACGGCAGAAAGTAGCAATTCGCATTAATCCTGATATAAAAGCCAGGACCCATCAATACATTACAACAGGCCATGGCGAGAATAAATTCGGCGTTGATTTTGAAACAGCAAGAAAAATATTTCTTGGTAAACAGAAATATAAAAACCTGAATATATCAGGCGTTCATATGCATATTGGTTCGCAGATAGTGGATGCTGAGCCTTTTATCAGGGCCATGGAAAGGATAGTAAATTTTATAAAAGACTTGGAAACCCATGGCGTAAGCATAAGATGGCTTAATATAGGCGGCGGGCTTGGGATAATATATTCCAATGAAAAGCCGCAGACTGCCAAAGAGTATGCAAAAGCTATTTTGCCTATCATTAAAAAGACAAAAGCTAATATTATCATGGAACCCGGCAGATTTATTGTAGGTAACGCTGGGATGCTTGTAACAAGAGTTCTGTATATAAAAGAAACCCCTAGCAAAAACTTTGCAATAGTTGATGCTGCTATGAATGACCTTGTAAGGCCTAGCCTCTATGGAGCATATCATGAAATATTGCCTGTAAAGTCGCATTCTTATTCAAATTCAAAAGAAATCAAGGACTTTGATGTAGTGGGGCCTATATGCGAAAGTGGAGATTTTTTAGGCAAAAACAGAAAATTTATAGACCTTAAAGAAGGGGATTTATTGAGCGTCATGGGCGCAGGAGCGTATGGCTTTAGCATGTCCAGTAATTATAATTCCAGACCACGAGTTGCAGAGGTAATGATAGAGGGTTCTAAAGCGAGGCTTATAAGGCGCAGGGAAACATACGAAGACTTGATACGCACAGAAGCCTAAACAACTTTACATTTTGACATTGTTGATTTGTAAAGTTGTTTGAGGATTAAAATAGATGGGAAAATTGAATTTTACTAAGATGGTTGGGGCGGGAAATGATTTTATAGTATTGGATTGTCGCTCGTCGCTCGTGATTCATGGTTCGTTATCCAAAATAGCGCAGCTTCTTTGCGATAGGAAAACTGGCATAGGAGCTGATGGGATGCTGGTTTTGGAAAAATCAAAAATAGCGGATTTTAGGATGAGCGTATTTAATGCAGATGGAAGCGTTGCAGAGATGTGCGGTAATGGATTGCGCTGCGCTGTTTTGTTTGCAGGTGTGAAAAGTAAAGTAAGAGTGGAAACAAAAGCAGGGATATATGAAGGAGAGGTAACTGGTAAGGATAAAGTTAGAGTCAAAATGCAAGAGCCGAAGGATTTGAAGTTGGACTTTCCGATTAATGTGAATGGCCGCAAAATAAAGATAAATTTTATAAATACAGGCGTGCCTCATACAGTAGTGTTTGTAGATGGGCTGGATAAGATAGACATTGATAGGATAGGTTCGTCGATGAGGTATCATGATGAATTTAAGCCAAAAGGCACTAATGTAGATTTTGTAGAAATAATGGACGATAATAATATAAAGATGCGGACGTATGAAAGAGGCGTTGAGGGAGAGACTCTTGCTTGTGGAACAGGAGCTGTGGCGTCGGCAATAATAAGCAAGGTGAAGAGTGAAGGGTTAAGGGTGAAAATAAATGTGCATACGTTAGGCGGGATTTTAAAGGTAGAATTTCAAAAAATAGATAATAAAATTAAAAACGTTTATCTTGAAGGCGAAACAAAAATGGTATTTCAAGGGGGTATTTATGTTTGAAGGCGCAATGGTGGCATTGGTAACGCCGTTTAAAAAAGGAAAAGTTGACGAAAAGAAATTAGCAGAACTAGTAGAGTTTCATATAAAAAACGGGACAAGCGGCATAGTGCCATGCGGCACAACAGGCGAATCTGCTACTCTTTCTTATGAAGAGCATGACCGTGTTATAGAAGTTGTAATAGAGGCAGCTAATAAAAAAATATCTGTTATTGCGGGGACTGGTTCAAATAGTACTGCCGAAGCAGTGATGCTTACAAAACATGCAAAACGCTCAGGCGCAGATGCAACGCTGCAGGTTTCCCCATATTACAACAAGCCTACGCAGGAAGGGCTTTACCGGCATTTTAAGACAATTGCGGAAGAATCTGATCTTCCGATGATTGTATATAATATTGCTTCAAGGACAGGTGTAAATATTGAGCCTGAAACAATGGCTAGGATAAGTAAAGTAAAAAATATAGTTGGAGTCAAAGAGTCCAGCGGAAACTTGGAACAAATGGCCATGATACGTTATTTATGCGGGGATAAATTTGACCTTATATCAGGAGACGACGCTTTGACCCTGCCTTTACTTGCGATAGGCGGAACAGGCGTTATTTCAGTTGTGAATAATATAGCCCCTAAAGATGTGGCAGAAATGGTTTCAAAATTCAAAAAAGGAGACATAGGGGGCGCAAGAAAATTGCATTATAAACTCCTGCCTCTAATAAAAGCAGTATTTTTGGAGACAAATCCAATACCTGTTAAGACAGCGATGAGTCTTATGGGTATGATAGAGCCGGATTTGAGGCTGCCACTATGTTCAATGGCTGAAGGAAATTTAGAAAAACTCAAAAAAGCCCTTAAAGATTATGGCTTGCTCTAAACAACTTTACACTTTAACATTGTTAAAGTGTAAAGTTGTTTGAATATAAGGAGAGAAGACGGTATGATTAAAATTGTTATAAGCGGGATATCTGGAAAGATGGGGGAGGGGATTGGGGTACTTGCAAGCCAGGATAAAAATTTTGAAATAGCAGGAGCTATTGAAGTTTTTTCCAGTCCAGCGATAGGGAAAGATATTGGAGAACTGCTTGCAATCGGGAAGATAAATAAAAAGATAGAGACTGATTTTAATAAAATAGCACCTTTTTGTGATGTTTTGATAGAATTTACAGCTTGTTCTGCAACACTGGAACATCTTGAAATTGCAGTTAAAAATAAAAAAGCTATAGTAATAGGGACCACAGGTTTTTCCAAAGATGAGGTTGAAAAAATCAAAAACGCCTCTAAAAAGATACCTATTATATTTTCCCCGAATATGAGCATAGGCGCAAATCTGATGTTCGAGATTACAGAGGAAATAGCCAAGGCATTAGGGGAAGATTATGAAGCGGAGATAATAGAAGCCCATCATAATCAGAAAAAGGACGCTCCGAGCGGGACTGCTAAAAGATTAGGAGAAGCTGTCTCTAAGGTAAAAGGCAAAATGCCTCAAATACATTCTGTGAGGCTGGGCGATATAGTTGGCGACCATACTGTTATATTTGCTGGTATTGGCGAAAGGATAGAGCTTACGCATAGAGCTCATTCAAGGGATGCATTTGCAAAAGGAGCGCTGGACGCGGCAAAGTTTTTAATTGGCAAACAACCAGGACTTTATACAATGGCAGACGTTATTGGAAGGTGAATAAAGATGGGGTTTGAATTTACAGAAAGATTAAATAAACTTCCCCCTTATTTGTTTGTTGAGATAGATAAGGCAAAAAGGAAAGTCCGCGCTGAGGGTAGAGACATTATTGATCTTGGCATAGGCGATCCAGATGAGCCTACTCCAAAAGAAATAATAGGCGCTCTTTATAAAGCAGCCCAGGATCCCCAAAACCATCATTATCCTTTGGATCAGGGAAACTCTATTTTTAGAGATAGGATTGCAAGATGGTATAAAGAAAGATTTCAAGTCTCCCTTGATCCTGAAAGAGAAATCCTGCCTCTATTGGGTTCAAAAGAGGGCATAAGCCATATGCCGCTGGCATTTATAAACCCTGGAGATGTTTCATTGATTCCTGACCCATGTTATCCTCCGTATAAAGGCGGCACTATCTTAGCCGGAGGCGTCCCTTATTTAATGCCTTTAAGAGATGAGAATAATTTTTTACCAGATTTAAATAAAATAAAGAAATCAGCTCTGAAAAAAGCAAAGGTAATTTATATTAACTACCCTAATAATCCAACAGCCAGCATATGCAGAAAAGGGTTTTTTGAAGAAGTTGCCATCTTTGCGAAAAAATATAATCTTATTGTAGCAAGCGACGCAGCTTATTCTGAAATAGCATTTGACGGTTACAGGCCTGACAGTTTTTTAAAAGCGGAAGGCGGCAAGGAAACAGGCGTAGAATTTCATTCTCTTTCAAAAACCTGCAATATGACTGGCTGGCGTATAGGATTTGTATGCGGCAATGAAAAGATTATAGCCGGCATAGCCAAAGTGAAATCTAATATAGATTCAGGCGTATTTAATGCGATTCAAATGGCAGGTATTACTGCTCTGGATATCTCGGATAAACATCTTGAGAGAATGAATAAGATATATCAGGAAAGAAGAGACGCTCTGGTGGATGGTCTGAATAAACTTGGATGGGCTATAAAGAAACCAAAGGCTACATTTTACGTATGGGCGAGATTGCCTAAAAAAAGCAAGTCATCTATTGAATTTGCAGGGCTAGTTCTTGATAAAGCGGATATTATAATAACCCCTGGTATAGGTTTTGGAGAAAATGGAGAAGGTTACGTAAGGTTTGCGCTTACTGTTTCCAAAGAAAGGATACAAGAAGCGGTTCAGAGATTGAAAAAAGTTCTTTAAATATGCTTTGCTATATAGGTATAGGTTCTAATTTAGGGGATAGGGCGAAGTACATAGAAAATGCAATTGAGAAATTAGAAGGAACAAAAGGCATCGAGGTGAAAAGAGTTTCCAGTATCTATGAAACAGAGCCAGTGGGCGGGCCAAAGCAGGGGAAGTATCTGAATGGCGCCATAGAAATTGAAACTCAGCTTGAGCCTGGAGAGCTTATGCTTAAGCTGCAGAATATAGAAAAACAATTGGGCAGGATTAAGACAGTTAAAAACGCTCCGCGTACAATAGATTTAGACATACTTTTATATGGAGATAAAAAAATAAATAAGCCTGACTTAAAGATTCCGCATCCAAAGATGCATGAACGCGAGTTTGTAATGAAGCCGCTGAAAGATCTGGGAATGCACTATGTAGGGAACGGTTTAAAACCGTTCCCTACTTCGAGAGATGGTTGTGAAAATATATAGAAGCGCAAGATCTTTGACAAAAAAGGTTTTTGAAACAAAAAAGCGTGGTAAGACAATAGGACTTGTGCCTACCATGGGTTTTTTGCACGAAGGCCATATGAGCCTCATAAGAAGGGCGAGGAAAGATACAGATTGTGTTATTGTCAGCATTTTCGTGAACCCTGCCCAGTTTGGCCCAAAAGAGGATTTCAAAAAATACCCCAGAGATTTTAAAATGGATTTTAGCCTTTGCGAAAAAGAAAACGCCGATATAGTTTTTGCGCCGAAGGCTGAAGAGATATATCCTGAAAATTACGTTACATATGTAAATGTAGAAAAAATTACAGATACATTATGCGGGGCCTCCAGGCCAGGTCATTTCCGCGGAGTAGCAACAGTGGTTGCAAAACTTTTTAATATTACAATGCCTGATATTGCATATTTTGGCCAGAAAGACGCTCAACAAGCGATTGTAATAAAAAGGATGGCAGAAGACCTTAATATGAGCGTGAGAATAAAGGTAATGCCTATTGTGCGTGAAAAAGACGGATTAGCCATGAGCTCAAGAAATGTTTATCTGAACCTGAAAGAACGCATGCAGGCGCAATCGATTTCCAAGTCTTTAAAACTTGCAAAAGAATTATTTGATAGCGGAGAGAGAAACTCTGGAAAAATAATCAATAAGATGAAAAAGGTTATAGATAAGCAGTCCGAAGCAAAGATAGATTATATGAAAATAGTGGACACAAAAAACCTGAAGGATATACAAAAGATTTCTGGTAAAACACTTATTGCAGCAGCTATTTGGGTTGGCAAAACAAGACTAATAGATAATATTATCTTAAATTGAAAGGGGTTTTATTATGTTTAGAACTATTTATAAATCAAAGATACAGGGAGCCGTAGTTACAGAGGCTAATCTGGAATACGTGGGCAGTATTACTATAGATGAGGATCTTCTTAATGCAGCTGATATTATCCCCAATGAGCGCGTTCAGATAGTAAATCTAAATAATGGAAGCAGGATAGAAACTTACGTGATACCTGGTAAAAAAGGGTCTGGCACTATCTGCATGAATGGCGGCACAGCGCGATGGGCCGTGGTAGGCGATAGAATCCTTGTGATTTCTTATGCAATGATAGATGCAAAGGAAGCAGAGGCGTTTAAGCCAAAGGTTATTTTTGTAAATGAGGAGAATCAATTTCTCCGGATTGAAAGCAAGAATTTGTAAAAAATTGATACTGAGCGGCTGCGTCCTAAAGGGTGTAGTTTTGTGGCCGCGAACGTATAAAATAATGGGCAAGAAATAATACTATGGCGGCACATCTATATAAAAAAGAAGACGATCTGAAGTATAAAGAAAATCTTAAGAAAAAGATCCTAAAACTTAAGAAGGAGAAACACGCTGTAATAATAGTGCATAATTATCAGCGGGACGAGGTTCAGGATATAGCTGATATAAGCGGAGATTCTCTCGCGCTTAGCCAGGCTGCGGTTAACGCTGATGCAAAGGTTATTGTTTTCTGCGGAGTAGATTTTATGGCAGAGAGCGCATCTATACTAAATCCGGATAAAATAGTGCTGCTACCTGTCAAAGAAGCAGGCTGCCCAATGGCAGATATGGTTACTGTTGAACGGCTGAGGGAGAAAAAGAAAGAACATCCTGGCGCCGCAATTGTTTGTTATGTGAATTCATCCGCTACAATAAAGGCGGAGAGCGATATATGCTGCACGTCTTCAAATGCCATCCA
>DNHS01000040.1 GCA_003485765.1 Candidatus Omnitrophota bacterium
ATTCTCTTCTAACCCTTCAAAGAAAGCATTTGTAACCTTGAGCGTGCTTGATTCTTCTCCTCTTGGCGTAGCAATAATATGCAAAATTTTCATAATATCCCTTTCTAACAAGTTTACACTTTAGACAATGTCACAAGTGTAAAGTTGTTTCGTTAAATTAAAGTATACCGTCAATCACTGCCCTGCACTCAGGGCATTTGGAATCTGCCACATTGTTTTGAACTACGTCAAAACCTATTCTCTTAATTAAAAGATGACTACAATTATAACAATAAGTATCATTCCCGTCCAATACATTCCCCAGATATATATAGCGTAAACCTGCCCTCTCTCCTATGGTCTTGGCTTTTTTTAAAGTTTCTACTGGAGTAGGTAAAGATTCCAAATATTTATAATCAGGATGAAACCTGGATATATGCCAGGGGATCTCTTTTCCAACGCTTACTATAAACTCTGCAATGCCTTTCAATTCTTTTTCTGAATCATTCTGGCCTGGAATAATAAGCGTTGTAATCTCAACCCATACGCCCAGCTTTTTCATTGCCCTTATGGATTTTAATACAGGTTCTAAATGAGCTTTGCAGAATTTTTGATAAAACTCTTCGCTAAATCCTTTCAGGTCCACATTTGCGCTATCCAGATATGGCTTGATTACTTCAAGGGCTTCTACGCTCATATAGCCATTTGTTACAAAATTATTATAGAGCCCATTTTTTTTTGCTAATTTTGCAACATCGTACGCATACTCAAAAAATATAGTCGGTTCTGTATAGGTATATGAAATACTTTTAGAGCCGGCTAGTTTAGCATCTCTTACAATATCAGCCGGCTTTACCTCGCTTCCAGATATATTACTACCCCTTTTGGAAAGTTGCGATATTTCCCAGTTTTGGCAAAATGAGCACTTGAAATTACAGCCAATTGCAGCTATTGAATAAGATGTTGTGCCTGGTAAAAAATGGTAAAGCGGTTTTTTCTCTATTGGGTCAACTTGCGTTGCAATAATATCCCCGTATACAAGGGTATATAATTTTCCATCTACATTCTGCCTTACTCCGCAAATCCCAAATTTACCAGGGAGAATCATGCAATGATGCGAACAAAGGTAGCAATGCGCCTTGCCAGCATCAAGCCCTTCATAGAGCATTGCCTCTTTTATCATTTTGCAACTTTTATCTCTTTCTCTAATTTGCCGCTTATATTGCAGTATGCTTCCACTGATAATACATCCCCGGTCTTTGCATCAGGTATAAGGTAACTCACTGTCTGGCTGATAAGATTATCCTGCTGGCTTATAGCATGACTTATGATTTTTTTCCCATTAAGGCCTACATCAACCTTATTGATAAAATGTTTCTTAACATCGCTTACTTTATGCGTAATAACCGCTTTTAGTGTCTTTGTATAGAAATCATAAGTTATTTTTATATCTGATGGCGGATGAGCTGATGCTGTAGAACTAAAGGAACTAAGCAGAAGACTGTTTGCAGCCAAGCTCCCAATGCCAAACGCGCAAAGTTTTACAAATTGCCTGCGGGATATTTCTTCTTTAGGCCATGATTCAAAAATAGATTCCTTCATCATCCCCTCCTCTTGTTTAATAAAGGCGTTAATAAATTAAGGCATAATAGCGCCGCCAGTTCAGCCTCTTTAATGCCGATTAAATATAAAATAAAAATCAATACCCCTGCGCCTGAACCGAATATTATCTTGCCATAATATGCCAGAGGCGTTGTCATCGGCTCTACGAGCATTATAAAAATAAAAAAATAATTCAAGTAACCCAGTATGTTAAAGATTTGCGCATTCTGAATAACTGCCTGAACCCCGAATAAAATAAAAGAGGCTATAAGATAACTTGCCGCTATTTCCTGTTTTCTTATTTTGAATACAAAGTAAATGCCGAAAGGGACAATGATATACCATAGATTCGCGCCTTTCCATTCTGTGGAAGCGCTTAAAAAAAAGGCAGCTATTAAAATCCCGAACCCTGCTGGATTAAATATATGCCTTGTTTTAAACTTAATAATATGCTTGGAGAGTATTGCAAATATAGAGGTTAGAGTTATTATCCACCACGCTTCGCCGCTTGATATTACATACCCTATTATTAAGCCTGATACAATTGAACTTTCTGTTATAATGATTTTTTTTGACTTCAGATACATAATAATAGAATCTACGCCTATCGCAGCAATAACACTGATACCAAGGCTTAATAAAAATAGCGCGTCTTTTCCAATAAAGGATAAATACAACGCAAATAATATTAGAAAAATGCTGAGCTGAACTTTGATTGATTTTAGATTCATATATTATTTCAGGCGCGCAAGATATCTAAAAGCTCCTAACGCTGCTTTAGCTCCATCTCCAGCTGCTATTACAATCTGCTTTTCAGGGACGCTTGTCACATCACCAGCTGCAAAGATCCCAGGGACATTGGTTTCATTTGCGCAATTTACCTTTATTTCGTTCTTCTCATTCTTATCCAGGCCTTTGGCAAACCATGAATTAGGCATAAGGCCTATTTCTATAAATATGCCTTTTACATCAAGAGTTTCTTTTCTGCCTTGAGTATCTATATTGATGCCTTTAACAAATTTATCGCCTGTTATTGATTCCACCCTTGTATTATGCAAAATCGTAACCTTTGGGTTATTTCTTACCTTTTCCTGCATAATAGAATCGCCCATGAATACGTCTGTTATATTAATAAGATAGACTTTATTTGCAATATTCATCATCTGTATAGCTGCGTCTAATGCTGAATTTCCGCCGCCCACCACAGCAACATCCTTTTCAGCAAAAAGGGGCCCATCGCATGTAACGCAGTACGCAACGCCTTTATTCTTATACTCTTTTTCTCCAGGCACGCCTAACTCTTTTACCCTTTTGCCTGCTGCAACTATAACTGTCTTCGCCTCGTATGTTTCTTTGGTAGTTTTAACATGAATTATCTTATCCCTTTTCTCTAACTCTATAACTTCTTCGTTTTCCTTTAACTGAATCCCGTATTTCTGCATATGCTCCTGAAATTTCGCCACCAGATCCGGCCCTGTTATAAACTGATAACCCGGATAATTTTCCACATCAGAGCTCCATGCCGCCTGCCCCCCTACATCCTTAGTAAGCATTATAAAATTTATTTTCTTACGCGCAGCATATACGCTGGCAGTTATGCCTGCAGGCCCTCCGCCTATAATAATAAGATCCAGGATCATTTCCATGCCTTTCTTTTTATATGCGAAGGTATAAGGTCTATGACCTCATCAATATCTACTGCTATCAGATACGCAGGCCTTGGCAAAAGCGCCTCAGGATGCGCTGTATGGCCTTTTTCGCCCTGTAGATTCTTTAATAGGCGATGCGTAATCCTAGATGTGATTTTATCTTCCCATAATCTCAATATGCGCTTATTGACTTTATTCTTAGGTATTATCTTTGCCTTTCCTTTAAGCGAATACCCAACGAACTTATGTTCATTTACTGCGGTTATACTTATAAGCTGATTCTTTTTTAAATTTTTATATGTCTTGGCCATATAAAGGTCAAAAAGATAAACCCTTCCTGATTCATCTATTTCCACTATGCCCTTGCAGGAATTATGAGGGTATCCTTTTTCATCAATTGTGGATATTATGACGAAATGCTGTTTATGAAAAAATTGAATTATATCAAGCGCGATCATTTAATAATTCCTTTATCTTTGCATCCGCGTCTATTTTCTTATCTTTAAACGCGCATTCAAACACAGGCCTTTCTTTTTTATAAAATACCCCCAACGCGATCTTGGAATCGTTATTATAGTCCCACTCCCGAATTTTCGCTAAAGCCTTATTATATTCGGCCGGGTCGTGGCCTTCTAATTCATAAACCCTCTTATCATAATATTCGTACATGTTGTAATACGTAACGCATACCTGCAATACATCAACAAGAGAAAACCCTTTATGCATAATTGCTTCCTTAAAAATCTTCTTCAATAGCTCCATGCCATGAGAAGTCCCCCTGCTAATAAAGCTAGCGCCGCTTGAAAGCATAAGTTCAAGAGGATTAATAGGGTATTCTGTAGTGCCTTTTGGCGTAGAGCGGCCCTTGAAACCTAAAGGCGATGTAGGCGTATACTGCCCTGTAGTAAGGCCGTAAACTCGGTTATTATGGATTATTATATTTATATCTACATTTCTTTTTGCTGCAAATATCAGATGTTCCAGCCCTTCTCCATAAGTATCGCCATCTCCTGCAAAACCTATAACCTTTAAATCAGGATTAGCAAGTTTTATTGCCTCGCACACAGGCACAACTCTTCCGTGCAGCGAATAAAAACTGTTTACATTTATATAATCAGCTATCTTTGCGTGGCAGCCTATGCCGGAAACTATAACTATCTTTTCCTTGGGAAAACCTTCTTCGATCAATACGCCAAGCACTGCTTTTATGGAGTTTAAAATAGCAAAATTCCCGCATCCAGGGCACCACGTATTTTTCGCATATGTAGCTAAATTAACATTTCCCATCTTAAATTTTGCCCTTTCAAATCCCAAACAACTTTACATTTTGACAATGTCAAAATGTAAAGTTGTTTAAAGTTTTTGCTCCAGTTCATCCAGAGAAAACGGCCTGCCGTCGTATTTTAATATTCTTTTATCTACATTTATCCCGTAAAATTTAACAAAATCTGCTAATTGCCCGGTTGCATTATTCTCAACGCATATTATTTTCTTAACGCCTTTAAGGGCTTCTTTAAACTGTTTTAAAGGAAAAGGCGAAAATACAATCGGCTGGATAACCTTCAACCCAAGTTTTTCGCCTACCTCCACGCATGGGCCTTTATTGGACCCCCAGAACAAAATAGCTGTTGAGGCATCTTTCTTGCCGTAAACTTTTACAGTTTCGTATTGCTCCAATTCTTCTAAAAGATACTTAGACTTGCGCAGCCTTTTATCTTGCATTGTTATTGTTAAATTTTGATCCTCAGTGGTTACGCCGAATTCGTCATGTTCATAGCTATTAACTTTTATAATAGCCTCTTTGTCAGAAGGGAATACTAAAGGAGAAATTCCGTTTTCTGTATTCTGATATCTTTTGTATTCGCCGACCCTGCCCCATAATAAAGGCTCCTGATATTTTATCTCCCTTATCAAGTCCTCATCAAAACTATAGGCCCCTTCGTTAAGAGTCTTGTCACATAAAATAATTGCTGGTACTTGATATTTCCATGCCAGATTCATAGACATAGCTGACCAGTAATAAGCCTCTTCCGCGTCTCCGGGCGCTGCTATGAAACGCGTAAACTCTCCGTGGCCTGCGCTTAACGCAAAGTTTAATTCTGACTGGCACGTGTAAGTAGGAAGGCCTGTGCTCGGGCCTGGCCTTTGGCCAAGCAAGATTACTACTGGTAATTCTGCCATAGCGCTAAAACTCAAGCCTTCTGTCATCAGACAAAAACCTCCTCCAGACGTGCCTACAGCGACTCTATCTCCTGCGTATGAAAAACCAAGAGCCATAAGCATCACGCCTATTTCATTTTCAGGATGAATCACTTTTAAAGAAAAATCTTCTGCGATACCTGCTAAATAATGCAATATCCCAGAGCTTGGCGTCATTGGATACGAAATATAGGCCTTAAGCCCCCCCTTAATAAGGCCAAGACTTATTGCTTCGCTGCCCGTAACTACAGGCAAAATCTTATGCTTTAATTTTTCTACCTTAGTAAATTCTTTTGCATCATCAAACCCTCGAAATGCCGTCTTTAGATTAAGCTCTATTTCTTTTGATATATCCTTTCTAAAAACCTTTTCCAGTGTATCTTTTTCTATTCCAATCGCTTTACACATTGCGCCTATAATACAAGAATTGCGCATCAAATCAAGCGCTTCTAACTCTTTTATTATCGCGCCTATAGGAATTCCTATGCCTCTATCTGATTTGACTGACGTTGAATCATAGATAACAAGGGATTTATCGTTTACTCTAGATTTATGCAAATCAATACTATCCTGATTTAATGCAAGAAGTATATCTATCGTGTTTAGGTGGGTGGCTATTTTATCCGGAGAGCATCTTACAATAGAAAATGTGTGACCACCTCTTATCACGGAAGGATAGTCTCTGTAAATATAAATACGATATCCAAGCTGGCTGAGGATATGCCCGATAACAGAGCTTGATTTATCAATCCCGTCCCCGGCCTTTCCTGCAATAAGAATTGAAAAATTATTCATGGGTATTATTAACTTCCGAAGTCAGCTAGGTTTTCTTATTCTATCACTATCTCTTTGGAATTCTGCCACAAACCGTGTATATTACAATAAGAGGAAGCTAAAATCACGCCTGATTTTTCTGTTTTAAATTTTAGGTTTACTTCAGGGGCTGTATAGATAGTGCTTGTGTCTGCGCCTTGGCCTGATTCTCCGTGCGACGTAAATTCAAATTTTCCTATCTGGCATGGAAATTTCTCCCCATTTGGAAGAAAATAAACCTCTATCCAGCGTATATGATGGGCTGTGGTATTAGGATGAGCTATTTCTTTACCAACGCTTACTTTAACACTAACTGTTTCGCCTTTTTTTACTTTCTCCTGCGCCTCGATAACAGGCGCATGTTTTTCCTTTTTCCAATCAGCGCTTTGAATCAAATCCTTTAATTCCGCCATAAGAGCCTCCTGATATTATAGTACTTCAAATTGATCCTTTCCTACCCCGCACTCAGGGCAGGTCCAATCATCCGGTAAATCTTCAAAAGCAATATTATTATTTTCTACAGGGTCATAGATATACCCACAGACCAGACATTTATACTTTTTCATTTTTCACTCCCTTATAATATTTCCTAATGATGAGAGCGCTGTTTCGTAATCAGGGTGAGAAGATAATTCAGGCACAATCTGCATATATTTAATAATATCATTCTTGTCGAGTATAAATATCGCCCTGGCTAAAAGTCTCAACTCCTTTATTAGTACGCCGAATTTCTGCCCAAAATCAGCATCTCTGTGATCTGAAAGAGTCTTTACTATCTTTATATCGTTTGCCTGGCAAAATCTTTTCTGGGCAAAAGGCAGGTCCATCGAGATAAAGATGATCACTAAGTCTTTTGAAAGCTTTGACGATTCATCATTGAAACGCTTTATCTCAAGATCGCATACAGGAGTATCTAGAGATGGGACAGAGGCGATCAATTTTATTTTATTTTTAAAACTTGATAGCAGCACCTCTTCCATATTAGTATTCAAGGCTCTAAAATCTTGCGCCTTTTGGCCTAGCTTTGCTTCCTCTCCTAATAAAGTTACTGGATTGCCTTTTACTTTCACGACATTCTCTCGTTCCATATCCCCTCCTTTAATTGATACTATTTTAGTATCATTAAAAGTACCTGTCAACAAAAATATTAACTAATACACCGTGAAATTAACGCCTTCATTTCAGGACTCTGGCCCTTGCCTACTTTTATAAGATAAGCTGCGATGCTTAGATTCGCTCTTATTTTAAAAAGACTGACCTGGGTTCTAAAATCAGGCGGGATAACATCTGACTCCTTTATATAAGTATCTATAAAAGCTGACTCTATACAATATTTCGAAATCTCAGGATATGCGTAAAACTGGCTTTCGAACTGGGATAAAAAATACCCCACGTCAAATGAGCGCGGAAATAGAATGGCATTTCCGAAATCTATGACAGAGACAAAAAGCGTTGTTATATCTTGCTGCCTGTCCTGGCCTATTATAATATTTTTTGGATGATAATCTCCATGATTTAATACAAATGAACCTCTTAGTTTTGCATAGATTTCTTCTTCCTTATCTCTAACAAAATTTATAACCGGATCTATCTGTTTCAGATACGGGCTTTTAGTTTTTGTAAATGACTTATGATACGAATCAAATCTTTTACGCTCTTTTTTGATCGCGCCCTCTATATCGCCATGTTTTATGTTTTTATTATGAAACCTCGCAAGCCATTGGGCTGCCAGCCTGAAATAATTCAAACCGATAGTTTTATCCACATGCGTCAATAAATCAAAAAGATTTTTACCCCTCTGTCCGGTTTCAATAATAAGCTTTTCTTTATCATTGACATATATTATGTCTGGCACCCTGTACTCGCCTTCTCCAAACCCATTTTTGCACAAAAACGCATTTATATCCGAAGAAGACTTTGCAGCCAGCCATTTTTTATCATCTGTTATATTTTTCAATATAATCCTGTTTCTGGCCTCGTCATCGCCTTTCGTGCCTATTGTAATCTCTGTAACTATTATATTCGTGCCTGATTTCGGAATTTCTTTAAAAAATGGCCTGCATCTTGATTTTTTAATTTCTGTTACAATGTCCTGCATTGTTACAACCGGATGGTCGAACTGCGTGGGATACGCCCCTGCCATGCCTTCTGTATGAGCATCGCTTCCGCTAGAAGCTGTAAATTTATATTTATGCCATGCCTTAAGGCCTAAATAATTCTCTTTGGGCGTTTGGTTCATGCTGAATATCTCTATTGCGTCCAGTATGGGATTTAATAATTTACTTTCGTCAGGAATATTTCCGTTTCTAAAAGGGTGAGCCCAGACTAAACCAGCATCTGGAAAAAATGCTCTTAAATCTTTTAAATTAATTTCTTCTTCGATCGTCCTGTTCGCTCCGAACACAAGAACATGGCCGATATCTGTTTCCACTTCCTGGCCTGCTATTATCAAAAAATTTTCATCCAGCTCTGCCTCAACTCTCAAAGCCTTTATCTCATCTTCCTCCCAGAGATAATGATGTTCTGTAATAATAACGCCTTGCAGTTCTTTTTTCTTTACCTGCCTGACAAGGCTTGCAGCGCCTACCTGGCTGCATCTGGAATATTTTGAAGTATGGCAATGCATTTCTAACAACATAAATATATAATACCTTTTTATTATTCCAAAAACAACCCTAATTTTTGGCCAAAAAAATGAGGCCCGGATCTTTATGATACCGGGCCTCATTGCCTTACTAATTTTCCGTCGAGTTATACCTTTACTACATTTGTAGCCTGTTCGCCCTTAGGACCATTCTGTATGTCAAACTCTACTTCTTGGCCTTCTTCCAAAGACTTGTAGCCATCTCCCTGAATAACGCTGTGATGTACGAATACATCCTTGCCGTTCTCAGGTGTAATAAATCCATAACCTTTCTGGTTATTAAACCATTTTACTTTTCCTCGCGCCATTACTCACTACCCCCTTTCTTTAAGATTATAGCAAATAATGGCAGAAACAAAAACGCCGTAAGATTAGTACTCTTTACCTTACGGCTCCAGACTTCTAAACCCTTATTCACTACTGCTTGCTAATTAGAAATAGTATAGTATCTTTTTTATTTTTGTCAATAACTATTTTTTCGGAATACTGAAATGCTATTTGAATATAATATTCGCTATGATTCCTAGAATAATCACCTGCGGGACAGTGATGATGGGAAGGAATATCGCGACGCGCTTGCCTACATTGACCCACAGAAGGCCTATTTCTGTATAATCAGTAACTACGCCTGCCATGAGAAACACAAAGGCATTACCCACTGCCATTGTCTGGCGGTAGATCTCAAAGGCAAGAGGAGCAGTTCCTTCTGAACAGACCTCCATTATAGTAGCAAGAACTAATGTCGCTAGCATACCAAGAAATGTCGGGCCCATGTATTTCTGGAATATAGCTTGTGGCACATAGGAGCCTATAAGGCTCGCGAGGCCCATACCTATAAGAACCCACCATAAGACCATATTGCTGAGCATTGTTATGCCTCTATATACGCCTTTCAGGTCTATTAATAATTGCCGCCGGGATATCTTATATCTAGAGGCTCTTTTTTTAAGATCAGCTAATATAGAAAAATCTTCGCCAAGCTTTGCAGTATTTTTATTGGTCTCAATAATGCCTTTTGATTCAAGAACCTGGTAGATAAGGCCTGTAACAATCGCAATAAAAAGCGCGGATAGTATGATATATAATGCTTTCGCGAGGCCGAAAAACGCTATAAGCATTATAGTAATTGGAAGATTTGTCCACGGACTCGCTAATAGAAATGCCACAACTGCTGGATTTGACGCTCCTTTTTTATGGAGCTCTATTGAAAGCGCAAGGATACCGTGGCTGCAAGCGCTCATCAGAAATCCCAGTAAGCTTGAATAAAGTATCGTACGTTTATTTGGCCTTGCGAGAATATGGGAAATATATTCTCTGGGCACAAAATGGTCTATTACGCCTCCCAGGATAAAGCCCAATAAAACTGCCCACCAGATTTTCCTAAGATACATTAAAAGGGATTCTTTGAAAGGTTTAAGTATTGGGAAAATATACGACAGGACGCACACTAAAGCCAGGACAAGCGCTGCGAGAAGGGTTTTATTCTTAAACCATTTTTTTTTATTACCTTCGCAGCAAGTTGAGGTCATTTTCTTATTAGTTTGACGATTTCCATTGCCAACAATGGGAATGACGAAATAAGTATCACGAGTCCCCAGTCAAAAGTCCCGAGCGGCTCTGTTTTAAAGATCATTTGTAAAAATGACTGCTATGCTACTAACATCTGAAGACCAAAGGATTTATTTCTTTGCGCCTTTATTTTTATCGCATTCCTTACTGCACTTTGGGCAATTCTTTTTCATCTCTTCCATTGCTTTCTGCATTGCTTCCATGTCTATTTTTATTTCTGATTCTTTTACAACATTTAACTGCGCATCATATTTTATAAGTTTATTACCTATCATTAGGATAGATCCGCCATCCTGAGTGGCCAACAGTTCTTTGCCGCACATCATCATCTTGCCCATATGGCACATAGAGCAGCCCATCTTATCTTTTTTATCCCATTTTTTCTCATCCATATCTCTGGCGAAAGATACAGATAAAAAAGACATGCAGATTAGCGCAGCAAGAAGTACAAACAATATTTTCTTCATTTCACTCCCCCTTTTCTTGTTATTCAAGAAAAACCAGCAAAGCCATTACGCCGATCCCCAGCATAATCGCAGCAAGTTGTAGTAACGATGTAGAAATCTTTACATGATCTTCTTTGTGTAGTTCCGGTATTAAATCAGATCCTCCAATATATAAAAATCCGCCTGCTGTTATCGGTAATAGATACATTGCAAAACCTTTCATCCTGGATTCCATGATAAGAGCTATTATTGCGCCGACCACAGCTGTAAGCGCTGAAATAAAATTTAAAAACAATGCTTTTTTTACAGATATGCCGCTATAAATAAGCACTCCAAAATCACCTATCTCCTGCGGGATTTCATGAAGTATCACAGCAAGAGTAGTTGCTATGCCTATTGGAACAGACACAACAAAACTCGCAGCCACTATCATGCCGTCCAGCATATTATGCACGCCATCGCCTACCAGATTCATCATAGCTATAGGATGGATATGCTCCTTAGAAATAGGCACGTGACAGTGCCTCCAGCGTATGAATTTTTCAAGAATGAAAAAAATAAAGATCCCTGCCAGAATATAAAGCGAAGTTTTAAGATTCGCCCCTAATGTTTCAAATGATTGTGGTAGAAGATGTATAAAAACGTCTCCGAATAATCCGCCTACTGCAAAACTTACCAGAAAAAGCAAAATAGCTTTGAGTTTTGTCTTATTCAAAGAAAGCGTAATCACGCCAATCAAAGAAATCAGGCTTATTATAATCACGCTCCCTATTGTCCACGCCCAAACCTTCATATCATCCTTTTTATCCCTAACTTTACAATTCGTGCCAGGCACGATTTGTAAAGTTACGCAGTTCTATGCCTTGCTTTCAAGGTAGCGCTGGCAGCTAAATGCTGCGATTGCGCCGTCTCCGCAGGCAGTCACCACCTGTCTTAATAGCTTTTTACGACAGTCGCCGCATGCAAATATGCATGGCTTTGAAGTCAGGCAGTTATCGTCTACGATTATATAACCGCTTTCGTCCATCGACAGCGCATCTTTCAAAAAACCTGTATTAGGCGTATATCCTACAAATATAAAAACCCCGTCGCAAGATAAGTCTTTTTCCGCACAGGTTTTCACATTCTTTACTTTTACAGCCGAGACCTTGGCCTCGCCCAAAATCTCAGAAATAACCGCATCCCATACAAATTCTATCTTTTTATTGGCAGCTGCTCTTTCCTGTAATATTTTAGTTCCACGCAATGCATTCCTTCTATGAATAACTGTAACCTTTTTTGCAAATCTTGTGAGAAAAATAGCTTCTTCAAGCGCAGTATCTCCTCCTCCGACCACAACTACTTCTTTGTTTTTAAAAAGCGCGCCGTCGCAAGTAGCGCAATAAGATACACCCCTGCCTCTGAATTTATCTTCACCTGGGACATCCAATCTTTTAGGACTTGCGCCAGTTGCAATAATAACTGACAAGGCAGTATAAGTTTTATCTTCAGTCACTATCTGCCAACCTGGTTTAGATTCTTTGATATCTTTCACTTCGCCTGAAACAAATTCTGTTCCAAATTTTAAGGCCTGGACTTTAAATTTCTCTATCAATTCAAAACCATTTACGCCATCTGGAAATCCTGGATAATTTTCAATATGGTCTGTTGTAACAGCCTGGCATGGGATAGATACACTCTCTATTAAAAGAGTTTTAAGCCTTGCCCTTGAAGTATATATTCCTGCGGTAAGACCCGCGGGCCCTCCGCCTATAATAATAACATCGTAATTCATAGTATTGGATATTATACCAAATTCCTGGCAGGTTTAGGAGAAATATCTTTTCTTATCTAATAATGGAAGTCAATATCTTTGGCGTGGGTTTCAGTGAATTTAATGATCTGATTCATCATATTTACCGATTCAACAGGGTGTTTTCCTGCTGCAGTTTCTGCGGAAAGCATAAGGTAATCAGAACCGTCAAGAAACGCGTTGGCAACGTCAGTAACTTCTGGCCGCGTCGGCCTTAAGTTCTCAGTCATGCTCTCGAGCATTTGAGTTGCGGTAATCACGAATTTTTTCATGCGGTTGCATTTTCTAATAATCATCTTTTGAATCACGGCTATTTCATAAATGGGCAAAGACACCCCCATATCCCCTCTTGCAACCATAATCCCATCAGAAACCGCGATGATTTCATCGATGTTTTTTATACCCTGCCTGTTTTCAATTTTGGCAATTATTTTGCAATTCGGAAGCTTGTCTTTAACCAAATCCCTAAAACTCAGGATATCCTCCTTGCTCCTTACAAATGACTGAGCAATGTAGTCCAATTTATTTTTTACGCTGAACTCTATATCTTTTTTATCTTTATCAGTCAAGCCGCTGAACCTAAGGT
The DNA here is from genome assembly GCA_003485765.1 of Candidatus Omnitrophota bacterium. Taxonomy (GTDB): domain Bacteria; phylum Omnitrophota; class Gorgyraeia; order Gorgyraeales; family Gorgyraeaceae; genus UBA10183. The sequence continues at coordinate 13,280 of DNHS01000040.1, forward strand.
TAATATCGGGTATATTTATGCCCTTATGCTCCTTCAGGACTCCCGGAACAATAACTTCTGTCTGAAGGCAGCCCTTGCTCCTTGATTTAACTTTAAGCGCGATATTTCCGTCATCAATGTATATAAACAAGCCGTTTTTTATATCGCTTATTGGCCCATCGTAATCAAAAGGTATAGTGCTTCCTTCGCAAAGAATTGCCTCATTGCTCAAAAAAAGCGTTTGCCTTTTTTTCAAAAGAACTTCTTTCTTAAGCTTTCCTATTCTTATCCTATAACCCTCTAAATCGCCCAGTATCTTTAAATGCCTTGAATATTTTTTGTTCAGGGTTCTTATCAAGTTAAGAACTTTCGCGTGCCTGGCGAGGTTTCCGTGAGAAAAATTAAGACGGGCTACATCCATACCTGCAAGCATCATCTTCCTTAAGCTAGAATAATTGCTGCTCGCAGGGCCAATAGTACAGATTATTTTTGTTTTAACCATATACCTCAAAATACCTTTAAGTTAATATTTTTTGCAGTACATTAAACAAGTATCCAGTAATAATTATAGCTAAAGCTGTTATGCTGAAAAAAATTGCTATTAATTTCAGTTTCATAGCTCTTCTCAGCATAATCGCCTCAGGCAGGCTTAAAGCCGCAACAGCCATCATAAATGCCAAAGCAGTGCCAAGAGGAAAGCCTTTCTGAAATAAAACTACCGCGATGGGCACAATAGCTGCGCAGCTTCCATACATAGGAACGCCGATAATTGTGGCAATAGGCACGGAAAATATCCCAGTCTTATTGATTATAGCCTGAACTGCTTCCTGCGGGACATAATTGTGGATCAGAGCTCCAAGCCCTACGCCAGTTAATACCCAAATCCAAAGTTTCTGCACGATACTTTTTGATTCTTCAATGCCAAAAATAATTCTTTGCTTAATTCCCTCATACTTTATCTCAGATAGTTCTTCTGTGTTCTCAGCTACTATGTCTTTTTCTATATATTTCTCCAGTTTCATCTTGCCAAGGATAATTCCTGAAATAATTCCAATGGCCATACCGCTTATTACATACATAAGCGTGATTTTCCACCCGAAAAACCCGAGCATTAAAACTACCAGATACTCATTAATTAAAGGCGACGTAATTAGAAAAGAAAAGGTTATGCCCAAAGGCACCCCGGCTTTTAAGAAGCTTATAAAAATCGGTATCGAAGAGCACGAGCAAAACGGCGTGATTGCGCCGAAGAGCGACGCGAAAAAGTTACCCCAGCCTTTGGTCCCTGAGATCCAAGATTTTATCTTTTGCTGCGAGATAAAACTCCGCAGGAATCCAATAGCCGCTATCAAGACAAACAGAAGCAGGATAATTTTGACGGAATCATAAATAAAGAAATTTATGCTGGATCCCAGCTTAGAACCCGCATCAAGCTTAAGGACAGAATATGTCAGCCAGTCGATTATCAGCTGCAGCACGAACTGCCTCCTTTGTCAGAAGGCTTGCAGCATGGTTGAGATTTAGCTTTTTCCTCTATTTTTTTGTTTAATTTTTCAAACATTCTAGAGAAAAACCCTCTCCTTGTTTTTTTCTCTTCTGTTTTATTTTTCATCTTCGTCTCCTTTCGATTTTACAACAGCCACCTTCAATCCTAATCGCCTTTATGTTCACTAGTCCATCCGCTATCTTGCTATGAGCTGAAGTTAAAATTCTAGAAAATGTAGGCCGGGATATCTTCATCTTCTTCGCCGCGTCTATATGCTTTAATCCCCCAAGACACGCGAGGCGCACAGCCTCAAATTCATCCAGCGTAAGATACACGCTCTTTAATTTACTCAGCGGCCTGCATAAAGGCTTAAAGCATCTTTCCTCTGGCGCGCATTTTACCCATCTGGTCTTCTTCGGCCTCAATTGCCTCTCCCTATAGTTATGAACATATGTTCATAATTAATTTATCACAGGCAGATTTGCGTGTCAAGTTATTATGAAAAAATAAAGGACGGTTCCGGAGCTAAAGTCAGAACCGTCCCTGAAACGCGTGCCTGTTTATTCTTTCTACTTTTTCCCTTCCCAGTATTTTTCCGCTTCTTCTTCCATCTCTTCCAGCCTATCGTAATAATCAGGAAATTCGTTAAGATGGGCGAGCGCTATCTTGCCTGTAGTGAGACTGTCGTTATTAGTGACATTTGTTTTAGCATCTCTCAGCCCGTGCTCCAATTCCACGTCCATACCCCGCCTGAACTGTTCAGCGTCAAACTTATCCCATTTTATTCCTAGCTCGTCTCCGATTTTTTTAGCCTGCTCCGGCGTAAAGTATCTTTTACCGCTCATTCTTCGCATCCCTTTTAGCTTTCCTTGAATACATCAAGATATCCTTCTGGAGCGCCTTCTTTTCCCTCAATAGCCTTGAGACATCCTTCTGCCTTCTTGTAATTTTCTGTTTCATATCATACCTTATTTTAATCCTTTTTTATAATAAGGGTAACGCCGTGAAAAGGGTCTTTGTGCATGTTCTGCGGGTACAAAAATTATTCTTTTCGCCTTCGGAAACCTGTCTGTTTTCTTTTACCCGGCTTTCGGTTCTCGCTGTTTTTTTGTTTATCAAAATGGCGTTCCGGGATAAAAGCTTGTTCTTTATACTGGGGCCTATCCTTACGCTTTGCAAAACACTCCTTGCAATACACAGGACGGTCTCCGCTGGGCTTGAAAGGGACTTCGCATTCTTTGTTGCAGTCTGAACAGATTACCTGGGTAAAACTCCTTTCTCTGAAGTTATTGTCCCTGTCGCCTCTATCATGATGGCGAGGCCGGTCAAATCGCTGAAAAGGTTTTGAAAAATGTTTTTCCTCAGCAGGCTTTTTTGAAGACTGGCTGACCAAGGTATCTATTTTCTTTTCCAAAGAAACCAGCTGTTCCTGCATTTTATTAATAAGAGCTGCCATATCTTGTTCATCCTGCTGCGGAACTGAAGAACTTTTGCGTTTAATAATTTTTTTCATCTTGCTCCTTTTTTTGTTTAATTCATAGCATCCACTGTTTAAATCATTATACACCATTTAGTTATGCGAGTCAAAAAAACAGGGTCAGCCACCATTT
>DNHS01000032.1 GCA_003485765.1 Candidatus Omnitrophota bacterium
AGTAGCTAATTTTGTGTCAACTATACCTGCGTTGACAGCCACTTCGTTATTTGTAATTGCCAGGTTAAGTTTTGACTGGGCTATTGCTGCAGTGTTAGAAACATCCGCATCAATAATAGCGCCGTCCAGAATCTCAGCTGATTCTATTGTCTGGCCCAATTTAGTAACAGTTGCTGATAAGGCTGTATCTGCGACTTTACCTGCTGTTGCGATAGTAGCTAATTTTGTGTCGACTATACCTGCGTTAACTGCGACTTCGCTGTCAGTGATTGACAAAGATAGCTTTGATTGGGCTATTGCCGCAGTGTTAGAAACATCCGCATCTACAATCGTTCCATCCAGAATTTTAGCTGATGTTATTGACGAATCAGCAATCTGACTTGCGCCAATAGAGCCGGCTTTAACAGCTAATTTATTGCTGACAATGCCAATAGTAGCGTCATCGTAATCTACTGACATACCATTTGCGCCTTTAGTAAGCCCCTGGTTAGCGCTAAGTTTTACATCTAAGGCATTATCAGTAATTGCAAGGCCAGGATTTACAGCGCCAAGATTTACCTTAAGTCCTGTGGAATTTGTTATAGCTCCTGCAGCATTTAATTGCACTGCTGTGCCAGCTACTTTATTAGCTGTTGTAATCTGATTTAACGAACTGTCAGATACGCTCTGAATAGTATTATTTGCTCCGCTAATTGTTTTATTTGTAAGCGTTTGGCTGCCTGAAAGGGTTGCCACAACAGTGTTATCAACGCTTATTGTCGTGCCGCTATTTGTAAGGCCTGTGCCCCATGTATACGCTGTTGCGCCTGAAAATGCGACCCAAGATGCGCCATTATAAACATAACCTGCATTATCCGCCTTGTTGAATACAGCATAGCTCTGTACAGGCGCTGTAAAATCCCATCCTGCGCCATTATGCTCAGCAATATTATTATCCTTTCCTGACCATGCGCCAGTGCCAGTAGGATTAACTATATATCTTGCATTTGCGGCAGGGCTGGCTGGAGGCGCCGCCTGTATAGCTATTACAGGATCTTTCCAGTGAAGGCCTGCAATAGCATTATCCACATAAGTTTTTGTAGTAGCGTCGCTTCCTGTAGTAGGCGTTCCTAAATTTGTTACCTTATTGCCTCCCATCTGGATATTACTAACCATGATGCCTAAAGTGGTGTCTGTCCCCTGGGTATGCTTTTTGGTAACAGCATCACTGATAACCCCGCCGTCTGCTAATTTTGAAGTCTGAATTCCTGCTGTTGGAGAGACCATTGCATCTGTAAGCCCGCCAACTGGGATAATACCAGCTGCGCCAGCGCCTGCTGTAGGTAAATCAGCTGCTGCATGGTTATGCGAAAAATTGGCTGCGCCTATATCACTGGCTGATAAATTATTCGCGCCTATTTTATATTTTGCGCCGCTTGAGATATTAATGCCTGTGAATGTATCTGTTGCGCCAGTCTGTCCTATAATATTTAAATAATTTCCAGTGGCATCATAAATAATGTTAACATTGCCAGAACCTCCACCGCCTATAATATAGCCTGATCCTTGCGCTGGCTCTGTTACGCCTCCTGTCAAGCCTGTATTAACTCCAAATGTAGCATTAGAAGTGCCGCTCGTGGATGTCGGACCAACCAGGTTTGTTGCGGTCAATGTGCCTAGTATATTCACATTATTAGAGAAGTCAAATTGATTAAAAGTCTTGTTCCATTTAAGAAATTTATCATCAGGAGACACCGCATTTCCAAAACTCAGCTTAATATCATTATCGGCAGGGTTTAAAATAGACGCTATTGCAAAATTTTGGGCGGTTGTATTGCTTGCGCCAAGGGATCCGCCATCCGCATCAGTCGCATGATGATGCGGCGCAAGATTAGCTAAGGTTGTAGGATATGCAAAAAATCTCCAGCGTTCAAACTGAAAAATATCTCCAACAGCCGGGAATTTAATTTTAATACCCATATCCTGGCTATTCTGGCTGACAAGCGGGATATCGATATTCCTGGTGATATCCTGCCCCCAGTTGCCGTACCAGACATAAGTGCCTGACGTGCCGGAGTTAGGATTCCACATAATGCTCCAGCCGAATTTTGTAGGCGGCAGTACTGGAACTCCCAGAGCGTCGTATTGAGTCTCAACCCATATCTCAAAATTCTGCGCTGAAGAAAATAACGCTGAATTTAATTCACCGCTTGCGGTAATATCGACAGTGCTCTGGTTATTAGGATCGCGCATGGTGGGTGATATGTACGCCTTTGACCGCTGTGAAATAATTTCTGAAAGCCGCACTTTGCCTGCGTTTGAATCCTCAAATGTCAGTTCGCCTGTCCCTGGATCTCTGAATATACGGGCTTCGCTGGGCCTATATGACGCCTCTTTATTAAAACTGCTATATGTGGAATTTTCGGGAGACATGCCATATGCCTTAAATTCCCACTGGTCTCCGCCTTGAAACCCTGTAGTATCGCTGAATTTTATCTTTATGCCAAAAACAAGGTCGGTTTCCGCAGTTAAAATCTCAATACCTGCTCCTGAGGGAAGCCAGTTTTCTGTCCATGCTGTCCATGCGGTATCGCTAAATTGGTTTATAGGGTCTATGCAATCTACATGGCGATACTTTACATAGCCAGGACTGCCTGGGCTGTCATAAAGACCCTCTACCCTTACTTGAAATTTTCTGATAACTTGCTCTACATAGTTTCCGCTGACATCCATCTTAACATAACCTGGATTAAGAGGCGCCGCTGTAGTAGAGTAGCTATTAATAAAACTGTATGGTATGCGGCCAACTGAACCGCTGCCGCCTGATGTTCCGCTCATGCCAGGGTCTTCGGAAAAGAAGTCTATGCCCCTTGTTCTAACAAACTGGTCAACTGACAAGATACCGCCGCGGCCATCAGCAGAACGGCCAATTTTCATTGTTCCATATATTGACTGATCTCCTGTATCAACTATTGAAGTTGGAGAGTATTTCGGTAAAACCTTTCCTTCTACCAATTGCACAGCGTCAAACCGCGCGAACTCAGTATCTCCAGCACCGCTGGTTTGCTGGCAAAGTAAAAAGATATTGATATCTGCACCAGTGCTATCTGTTTTAAAAGAGCCTTTATTTTCAACAAAAGTAGAGCTCGAGCTTACTAGTGGTTTAAATACGCCTCTTACAACCGCATTATTAGTATGCTCTGCGGCAGTTGTAGAGCTTATAGCTCGGGTAACGCCTGTAAAAGAAGTATCTGTCTTTCCTGTATAATCAAACAGTTCATTGTCTATCAATATCGTACCGCCCTGCGAAAAATTCGCAGTATTGACGACTGCTATTACAGAAGTTGAGCTTCCATTTAAAACAGAGCCCTGGCTGATTCCTGATGTTATAACAGTAGTTGGCACATAGTAACCTGAGATATCAAGGATTGCCTTTGTAGTAGCAGGATTAGTACTCATTAAAGCAGCGCCTATGCTGTACCAGGTATCAGGTTCAAGGCCGCTTATTGTCTGTTTTATGCCGGCATCATTACCGCTGTCAGGCGCCCCTATGGCGTAATTCAACCCTCTTTTACCAGACCATTCATTTATTGCTACAGCGGATTTACCGTCAAAAAAGTCTGTGTTAAATGTTCCTGTAACGCCTGTGCCGGTTTTAAAAAGAGCTGGCGAGTGCTGGGCAATCTTTCCTTCTACCCATATCCATTCATCAGGCGCAAAATTACTCCATCCACCCCTGTATCCTGTAGTAGTGTTATTATAAACTCCTGTCTGAGTATAAGATGGGTCATACCCTGCAAATTTTTCAAATCCGGAAAACGCCTCGAATGAACCGTTCTTTATTATATTTCTAAAATCATGCGCTAGCCTTCCGCCCGGCTCTATCTGAAATACCGCGTCTCCTACTGTAGGGTCATAAATATTAAATGACCCATCAGATGCAATATCAAATAAGGGCTTTTCGGATTTCTGCCAGTTTGCGCCTGGGTTAGGAATGCTGACAACGCTGAATTTTTGCTTGCTGAAGCTTAAATCATTGGCCACATCAGGATCTAATTTAATGGCATAGTACTGGTTATATCTTCCTGTACTAACATCCTTATCCACTCCAAAGTTCAGGTACGCAGGAGAAGCCGTGGGTATGACTGCTTGATCTGAAAATATAAAAGCGCCCAGGCCGTCTGTTCCTGCATCAGTATCATACCAGATGTATTGATAACTGCCTTCGTTAATGCCTAGTTTTAAAACGCCGTCTGAATCTGCTCCTGCGCCAGCATTAGCCTTTGCTGTATTAGTAGCAATTGCCAGAGATGCGCTTGCGTTTGTCTGCGTAATTGATGTAAGGGCATCTCCGCCGCTTGTATCAATCTGCACATCGCCGTCTGCTTCTACTGTCAGATGCGAAAGAGCAGCTGAGTCCTGAACTTCCATTAGATTTGCAGTTTGTCCAGCCATGCCTTTTAAAACTAAAGGCGTAGCTGTGGTGTCAGCTGCTGTGATAGTCTGTGTTGATGCAGGAGCAAGCACAGGCACGCCCGTCACTGCCATATCGATTGCGCCTGCAGATGCGCCATTATCCTGGTAGGTCACAGAAAGATTAGTTTTTGTCCCTGCTGCTACCAATACGCCCGCATAATCTTCAACCTGTTCCTGGTTAAGCACAGTATCTACGTATGAAGAAGTTATTGTTATTGTATTTGCTTCATCATTAGGCGTAAGAGTAATATTTGAACCTGCTACAAGATCTATGTCTCCGCCATCATTAGTTACGCCATCCACGCTGGATACGACATTTACATTTAAATCAGCTGCTGTCAAAGAGTCATTTACCACAGAAGCGGAATTCACTGAAGCAGTACTAACAAGACCGGCATTATCCACAGTAAACTTAGGAACCGCCCCTACTTGTAAATCTAACAAGCTGTTATTTGCGCCTGGCGCAGAAGTTTCTGTTACGTTTAATTTTATGCCTGTGTAATTACCTGAAGTGGCTTTATTAATCGTAGCCGCTAAATCATATGCCGCTTCATCCCCTTCTGCGGCAGAGCGCGTTACTGTCGAGGTTAAGCCGTAACCCGAGGCTGGAGACAAATCAAGGTTTATGCCGCTCGTCACAATATTTGTGCCTGCGGTGCTTAAAGTAATATCCCCTGTCATTGTTCCGCCTGCTAATGGTAAATAATTTGAAGCTGTGATGTCATTAGCAACTTCATTATCTGCCCAGGGATTGGCAGTATTTACCCAATTGGATGCAATGACCTCTGCTTCGTTTAGCATGCCAATTGAGGCTGAATCAGAAAGGTCAGTAGATGCAATCTGACTGCCGTTAATTTTATAGTTTGCGCCTGTAGGAATATTTATGCCGCCAGTGGCCCCTGCTATATCCAGATTATTTGTACCAGAATTAATTTTGATAGTAACGTCACTGCCTGTGCCGCCTTCAATAACGAGGCCGGCTCCATTTGCAGCAGCTAAACCAGCGTTATCTGAGTCTATTGTAAATGTAAGATTTGTGGTAGAGACTTCATCGCCTGATGCGCTTGAGGCAAAAGAAATTGTATTTGCAGCGTCATTTGGTGTAATCGTCATATTTGCGCCTTCCACGAAATCTATATCACCACCGTCATTGGTTATGCCGTCTATTGAAGAAACTACATTGCCTGTAAGCGAAGAAGCGGCATGAGCATGTAAAGCGTCTGCGTTAGAAGCGTTTGTCAAAGTATTTAAATTTGCCGCTGTGCCTGTATAGCCGTCTACTTTATTTAATTCAGCTGCTGTTGAAGTAACCTGTGTGCCGCCTATATAAAGATCAGTAACGTTTGCAGAACCAGACACATTGAGTTTATATGTGTCTGTCGTAGTTGTGCCTATGCCTACATTGTCACCTGCTGTAAGTAGATACACGCCTGTCCCGCCGTCTGTCCAGCCGCCTGCTGTTGCCGGTGTAACATTATCCGCGTATGCCTTTGTTACTGCGTGGCCAGCAGCAGTAGGCGTGGCTACTGATACTGTGCCTGCAAATGATGCGTTTCCTGAATTATCAACATAGAATTTCTGGGTAGTTCCGTCTGCGCCTGCGTACGCATCGATTAGATAATTAGTGCCTGTAGGCAGGCTTGTTTCTGTAGCTGCAATTTTTAATGCCGTATATGAACCCGTTTTTGTAGTGCCTGTATAGTTGACTGTCGGAGCAATGTTCATTGCCACCGTAGTAGTAGTTGAATCTGTTCCGCCATCCTGAAACGTAGGCTGAATTGCCGCAATATTAACTGTGCCGCTAGTAGAAGAATCTGTCTTAGTAACAGCTAAATTATCTTCAACAGTCAACGTGCCTGTGGAATTAGAAATATTTCCTCTCAGATCGCTCGCGCCTATCACTGTAAGACTGGCCAAAGATGCAGTACCGCTTGAAGAAATATTTCCGTAAATTGTGCCGTCAACTTCTAAATCGCCCTGCACATATAGTTCACCTGTAGAAAGCGCATATGCATTTGATACCTCGCTCGCGCCTATCACCACTCTCTGGNNCTGGCCTGCAAATTGCGCAGCAGGGCCTGTAGACGCCTGCGTTACATCCAATGCAGCAGAAGTTCCTGAATAATCCAAGTCAATATTTGAATTCATGTCCAGGCCGCTGTTCAATGTTGTTGCTCCGCTTACTGTCAAAGCGCCTGTTACATCAAGTCCACTATTCGCATCCACATTCCCCCCAAATGTAACCTGGTTAGAACTGCCAGATTGGGTAAGCGCATCTGCTATAGTGACTGCGCCGCTTGAATTAGAAATATTTCCGCGTAAATCAGAAGTGCTTGTTACTACAATGCTCGAAAATGTGCTATTGCCGCCTGTAGATGCAATTGTGCCGTAGATAGTCCCTGAGACTGTTAAATCATTTGACATAGTAACATTGCCAGTGGCATTATCTACTAATACATAATTTGTAGTGCCATCTGTAACTTTGAAGTCGCCTGATGTGGAATCAATAGTTATGACCACATCTCCTGTTCCTGTAGGATTTACTTCTACGTTTTGATTCGGCCCCCCTGTAAGAGACAATGCGCCTGTCGGAGCGCTGGCCAAGAAATCAGACGCGTCATAGCCATCCAGCTTATCTGCGTTTATAGCATACGCTACTGATGTAAGTCGCTGTCTGGGCGTCATTTCGCCATCTGACTCTACTTCCACAGAATACCAGTAAGGCGCATTAAAATCTAAGCTATCCAATACCTCGCTATTCCCCAGCAATATGCTGAATATACCGCGTGTAACAGTAGCCTTCTGAGCCTCTGTCCAGAGAACAGCGCCGCCTGATTCTGCGTCATATATCCTGATAGTGATACTAACATCGCCTGTGACAGGATCATCATTAGCGTCTGTTAGCTTGCCCTGATAATTTATATACCGCGGTATTTCTGCCTGCGCCCACGGCGGCGCAACCGCAATAAACGATAGCATAAAGATCAGCAACAAAATATGCCACGCCCTTATTCCGCTTAACGCTCTTTTCATGCTCATAGTAATCATTTTAATTCCCTCCTTTTTAGGAGGTAACTGCAGGGCTCGCTGGAGTAGCGGAGCGTAGCTCCGCGCCAGCAAGCACTGTAGTTACACCCGTCAAAGTTCTTTGCTATTTTTCTCTTCACCTATCTCTCCACTAGAAAGCACAGGAATATTACCTGGCATAACTTTCCATTTTCTACTAGCCATTTCCCCATTACTCGCAGGAGTAGCGGAGCGAACTTTAGTAATCTTCACGCTGTCAGTATTGTTCGAACGGTTAATTAAACTAGCAACCTGTTTTATATTTTTATTATTCGCGTAAACTACAAAAACTGCTGTTATTAAAACAAATACAGAAATAAAAGATAATACCAGTAAATCAAACCTGGGCCTTCTCCAAGTTGACACTTCTGACAATGTCAGTTGTGTCAAGTTGGGAACCGCGTCATTGCTAGATGCCGTAGGCGCCGAAGCAACCTCATCCTTCCCCAATACCATCCTTCCTAATTCTTCCAGTCCTTCAAAATTTTTATTCAATTTGTAATACTTTAAATTCGCCTCAACTTCAGTAATCAAAATTCCAATATTGGTTAATTTCACGAGCTGCCTTCTTAGCGGGCTCAATGATTCATCTAATAATCTTTCTAGCTCTCTTAAATAATATCTATCATCTATATGAGAGAGAAATAATTTGAGAATTTTCAATCTGGTCTTTGAATTTACTAATTTCTCAATCATTTCTCCCTCCTTTCCGCCTGAAACATCTGTGCCCTAAAAGGGCACATTTAAGACAATAAAAAAAGCTCATTTTTCCATCGAAAAATGAGCTGCTTTAAAACCTTTTATCTTATCCTTTTGGCAGCTGACAACCATAAGTCCCTCCGGACTATTAGGCTCTAAAGCTTTGCGCCCCATTCTTTCGAATGGTTTGCCCTTTTCAATGGGATTTTTTTTACTCCAACTTCTCTCCCTACTCAAAAGTATATCACATATTAGACTTATAGTCAAGATGTGTTCCCTCTCGAGTTGAAAAAATACTTTTTTAAACGACTTTAACTAGTTTCAAGTATAACATCTCAAAAAATGCTTGTCAATATATTGTGGATACTTTTTCTTAACCCACTATAAGTATAATACATTTCAATATGTTGTGTCAACAAAAATTATGCACACAATTAGCCTAACTACTCAATTCTAAGCCTTTATACTAAAAGTAACTCTAAGTAATGCCTTCTCTTCTCAAATGTTACAAAACGAGTATGACTTGTTTTGTAACATTGGGGCTTATTTGGCTAGAAATTGTTGTATATCTGACGGGATTTCTGCGGAAAATTCGACTTGAATATTTTTGGCAGGATGGATAAAGCTTATTGATTTTGCATGAAGAGCTTGCCTTGATAATCCTGGGACTCTAGGGCCATTGTAAAGCGCATCTCCTAAAATTGGATGGCCTATATGCGAGAAATGTATGCGGATCTGATGAGTCCTGCCTGTCTTTGGAGTCACTTCAAGAATTGTAAAATTTTTTTCTTTATTCCTGGATATTACTTTATAATGCGTTACCGCTTCTTTTCCCAGATCTCTATCAACCACCATTCTCATTCTATTTTTTTTATCATGATTGATGGGCAAATCGATTATCCCTTCTTCTAGATCAATAATCCCTTTTGCGACTGCAATGTAAATTTTAGTAACGGTCCTGTTTTTTAATTGGTTTGAAAGTTTACGTAAGGCCACACCTGTTTTTGCAACAAGCATTATGCCTGATGTATCTTTATCCAGCCTGTGGACTATGCCCGGCCTTAAGGTATGTTTTTCGTCTTTTGTTTCGCGCGGCTTGTTAAATTCCGTAAGAAAACCTTTGTAGTTTAAAAGCGCATTTACCAGAGTCCCTGAATAATTTCCGCATGCCGGATGCACCACCATCCCAGCTGGCTTATTAATTACTAAAATATCTTCGTCTTCGTAAATAATATTCAGCGGTAACTTCTCAGCCTTTGGAATCTTATTACAATGCTCTGCAAGGCTTTCTTTTTCCAGTTTTTCTAAATCTATTTCTATTTTATCGCCCGCATTTACTTTGTGGCTCACTTTTACTACTTTACCTTTCAATAAAATTTCGCCTTTTTGTATCATCTCCTGTACAACAGTCCTGGATATCTCAAGCTCTGGATTCATTTCCACCAAATGCTTTAAGCTGACATTATCTACCCGCTTGCCGTTATCTTCTATGCTCACCATAAACTCATACATATTTTCCTCTTCTTATCTTCTCGACTCTGCTTACATATCCTGCTCTCGCGGCCGCTCGAAGAATATGGGGGGGGGACATAGGCCTTCGCTCCAATATTGTTCGAGCGGTCATGGGAGCAAATCATAAGAACACAGTCGAGAACTTTATACTATTATATTATAAATTTAAGAAAAATAACAATAGATTTAATTAATAATCGTATTTGGGATTTTAGAAAAGGCTTGTCTTTTATAAATTCAGCGATTGGCGGGCTAAAACGGTAATACAAATTAACAAATTTTATACCTAGTTCTGATTTTAATAGATACTGATCCCTGAATCCGCGCAAGGCTACTACTTCCTTAGCATAGATAGAACCAAATGCTGCAGTGGCTATAAAACAACTGCTTCCACCGCTACTGCCACCACTATCTTGCTGCCCAGGATTCTCAGGCTGAGGAATATCTTCATTATTTTTTTCAGCGCCTGCAATTCCAAATACAGTAAAGTGGCTTGTTTTGACTGTAACTATATTTTCTTTTGGAAATATAAGACTATCTGAAAGGATTTTCCATTCAACATTTTTTTCATCATACCAATAGGCATCTAAGGTTAATTCATCAATATTTTTATCATCTACAATGCCATCTCCGTTTTCATCAGTATATGGTATAGATATAATCATTTCCTTATTAAAAGGCTCCTTACGATTTTCAAATTTATATTCCCGGTATTCTCCTATAGGCTTATTTTGGTTAAGATTGATTTCTCTTTGAATCTGGCTTGATTCTAATCTTTTTATATTAACAACATCATCTTGCTCTAATACATCTGCCGGCAGAACTAAAGAGGTTTTATCTGATAATTCTATTCTGCCTATTTTATGCTTATATACATTATTTGGCGAGACAAGCGGCTTTTTGTCATTATTTTTTCCATTTGCAACATAGACAGTTTCTTGGCACGACATAATAATACGGCCTATTGTCCTGACATCAAGCTTTGCCATGTAATCCCCTGAATCATTATATGTAAATTCCGCCTGAGGCGCTAGAGTTACGAGGTCCATTATCCCATCATCGTCAAAATCCCATAAATATTCCACATCGTTTATTTCATCTTCAGTTTCAAAGGAAAATCTTACTGCAAGAGGGGCGCTGCCCTTTTGCGGATTAAGAATAATTTTGCCTTTTTTAATATCCTCTGGATCAAAAATCCCAAATCTAATTTCTGATTTGGCCTGGCTTGATAAATTATTTGAGTCTGTAACGCGTACTATAGGCGTGTAAACGCCTGGCTCGCAATAAGTGTGTTTAACAATGCCTGAACTCAAGGAAGTATAATCAAATACGCCATCGCCTTCAAAATCCCATTGATATTTTTGAATTAAATTACTGCCATTTACAGCAGCTTCAAAATTTATTTCCAGAGAAACATTTCCTGTAACAGGCAATATTGAAGAACTAACGCTCAAAACTTTAGGATCTCCTATCTCAATTAAAACCTTCTCTGTGCTAGTTAATCCATCAAAGCTGGTAACCCTGAATTCCGCATTATATTTTCCAGGAAGAGTATAGGTTTTAACAACCTCCCCTGATTCAGATGAATTAGCTTCAAAAATGCCGTCTCCGTCAAAATCCCATTCATATTTTGATACACCTTGAGGGCAAAATGCATCGCCTTTAAAAAATACCTTGCAAGGCGCAACGCCTTTTAAAGGAGACGCATTTAAATAGACGCCTGGCGCGTCAGGATTTTTAGCTATATTAATAGTAACTGTGTAAGTATTTGTAATTCCATTTTTATCTGTTACGCGTAATTTTGCAGGAAAACTGCCTTCGCCTGTATATATAAAAACAGCCTCTCCTGATTCAGGCGAACTGAAATCATATATGCCCTTACCATCAAAATCCCATTCGTATTTAACTATTCTTCTGAACTTACTAATAGCTTCTGACTTAAAATGCGCTTCAAGCGGGGCCATGCCATTTAAAGGTTCAGCCAGCGACTTTGCTTCAAGAACTATAGGCAAAGAATCAAAAACTATTATTTTAACTTTTTCTGAGGCCTTGACCTTGCCATCGCTTACAATAAATGTTACAAAATATTCTCCTGTTTGATTTTCTCCCGGCTTCCAGAAAAATCTTTTTACCCATGGGTCAAAACCGGCTCCGCGAGGAAGCGTTTCTACAGAGTAGATAAGCAAATCCCTGTCTATATCAGTAGCGTCAACAAAAAATTCCAAGCTGTCTCCCGTGATCACTTCTTTTGCGCCTATAGTAAATAAAACAGGTTCGTGATTTTCCTTTGGAATTTCTTTTTCTCCCACGTCAAAAAATATTGAACCCTGGCAAATATCTCCAAATCTATACACCACTCTATAGATTCCAGGCTTATCCAATTCTGGAGAAATTACTTTCTCCAGCTCATTAATGCCTTTTTCCAAACTCACATCTTCTTCGATTAATTTTACAGTATCTAAATCCGGCTTTATCAAATCCACGCTCAACTTAATAGACAAATCTTCACTTGATTCAATCTTCCAATTAAGAACTACGTTTTCTGCATTTTTATAAACATCTTTATTGCATCCTGCTTGAACAATCTTAATAGATGACGCTTTTGGCTTTTCTCCTTTTATTAAATAAGAATTTAAATAAATAGATTTCCCTGACTCAAAATATATCCCATAATAAACCTTTTCCATACTATTCAGGCCTGGTATATTAAATTCCAGATCTTTTTCTTTATCAAGGATAAAGTTTATGCTTTTTTCATAATCACCGCATCTTACTTCAGCAAAAAGTTTTACGCCTTTTAGTAAACTTAAATTTTTAATATTGAGTTTAAAGACATCAGCCTCAACTTTAGCCTCAACCTTAAGCACAAGCTTTTCGCTTACATAAAAAGCTCTTATAAGTTTTGCAATCTCCTCTGAAATAGAAGATTTTAGTATTGCCTCTATGTAATATTTTCCTTTTTCTGCAATAGCTGGGATTTCAAAATTAATTGCCAAGTTATCTTTTATCTCAGGAATCTCTTCGCGCTTTTGAAAAAATGAAGAATCGCTGACAGGGTATTGATCAGATGGGGTATAAACTGCGAGAAAAGCATATCTTAAAAAAGAGCTTTCGCTATTATACCTGTCATAAACCTGGATATAATAATTAGACGGGTTAATAACTTCGAATTCCATTGTAACATCTTCGCCTGCAACGCCGCCTTTTATGTCAATGTTCTGGCCAGAGTCTTTATAAAGTTTCATATAAGGCCTTATATTGGCAGGCACGTCCTTTAAATCAATAGTTATTTTGCCTGCATCAGGTATGGATAATTTATAAAAATCAGAATCTGCTTTTACCGCAACTGTAGCAAAATAATTCTTGCCAAAATCAATAAGCTTTGCCGCTTCCTTTGAATCATTAGGTTCGTATTCGTCTAAATTTTTTATAAAATTAAAATACAGCGAATAGTTACTTGGCGAAGAGATATTTCCATACCAGTCCCTTACTAAAAGATAATATAGCCCTGGTTTATCAAATTCTGTCTCAAGGATTATCTTTTCATTAGCTGAGCCTCCTTTTATTGAAACTACTTTGCCTAGCGTATCGTATATCTTTATAGAAGGCCTCATGCCCTGTGGCACCTCATATATCTTTATATATAAAATACCCTTTTCAACGATATTGAATTTAAAAAAGTCTTCATCTCCAGCGATATATATTTTGCCATGTATTCTTGAATTTAAACCTATACCGCTTGCGTTTGTAAAAGCGCTGTTAGGCTCTGTCTCTTGAAAATCCTGATATGTGGCAGGATTTAGACTATCATTAAAAATATTTTCGCCTTCGTTTATTTGTATATTTTTTGATATATTGCCCGGCGAAACTGTTAAAAGATAATTCCCGATAGGCAGATATTTAAATTTAAACAGATTGTCACCTGAAGTTACTGCATATCTAGTTAAACTGTCTGAACTAGCAACATTCACGGGATCTAAGGTAATAGTTGAACCTATTGAATTTTCAATAATACCTGATAGATTTCCGTATTTTGAAGGCGATAGTTTTGCATCCAGATTATTATCTCCAGGCAAGATTTCAATATCCTTTGAAACGCTGTCAAAGCCAGGAGCTTTTATATTGATAGTTCGCTTGCCTTTATCAAGGCCTTTTAGTTTGTATTTTCCATCTTTATTTGTATAAATACCATCTACTTTGGCGCCTTTTACAACATCCCCCTTATCATCCCTTATTATCCCCCATAAATCCCAAGTTTTCACATCTGAAAAAACCCTAATATCAACAAAACTATTTTTTATTATTTCTCCGGTATTTTTAATTTTAACAGCACCTGATATAAGTTGATTCTTTGGATAATTATTTTCCATGTCTATTACTAACTCTACGTTCGGGCTGAAAGCGCTATAAGAGTCTATATCGGATTCTATCCCTTCGTCTTCGTAGATTAAAGAGTCTGGGATTTCAAAATATACGCTCTTAAATCCAATAAGCCTCGAATTTGAAAACACGCTGAGCTTAGCATTGCATCTTCCTCTTGTAATATCTTCTGGTATTGCGAAACTTTGGGCTAAGGATTCGGAACCAAGCCCGGCTAATTCTGTTTCCGAAGAACTATAATAAATTTGTTTATTGCTCGAATCAGTTATATCTAGAATAGCTAAAATATTAAGCGCAGAGCTGGTTTTATTTTTAAGTTTTGATGTTATCGACGCTATATCGTCAGGCAAATACTCTTCTTTGTCAGTAGACATCTCTATATCCAAGCTCGGCTCAAAGACATTTATGCCGCGTTCAGCCTTTCCTATGAAAACATTTTCAGAAGAATAAAAATCAGAGCTCAACAAATCTGTTAAATTTGCAGTTATTTTTTTATCAAATGAAATAGCCTTATTGGGAGGGACTGAAACTACATCATTATATTCTATTTTGTGATGCTGAAGCGCTGCCTTATATCTTATTGATTCGTCCCTGGCAGTATTATTTCTTATGTGAAATGTAAATGTGGCAGAACTGCCTGAGATATAATTTTCGCTGTCGCTTGTTATATCAAAGGTAAAGTCCGGATTTTGCGAAATGCCTGGAGGCGGCTTGGCAAAAGAAAAGTAAATTCCTTCTGCCTGAGGCTGGATAGCCTTAGAATCAGCTCCGTAAAGAATATAGTCCACAGAATAGATCCCTGGTTTTTCCAGGGCTATGCCTAATTTATACACTGCTTTACTTGAAATGTTTTTCTCCAAGATTTTACCTTCAGGCGACTTTAGGATCATTTCTATCTTGTCAAAATCTTTATGCGTCTGGACTGCGCTTTCAAAACTTTCGCCAGTTTTATATTCAGGAAGGTTTTTGCCAGACTTTGCCCATCGTAAAATATCCCTTACGAGATTAATCTCTGAAGAACTTGCCTGGCCATTTAAATAACCCCAATCTGAATAAATAGAAGCCGCTATAACAATGCCTTTGCCAAAATTATACATAAGCATTGCAGGCATCTGGTTTTTCGACCTTCTAAGTAAAATTAAGGCGCCATCTGGATAATCTGTAAAATACCCGTCTAATTTTATATCAGGATATGAATCAGTTTGCGAACTAAGTATCTGATGAAAGTTTTCAATATAAGCGGCTTTTGTATAGCAGGACGCGTCTTCCTGCCAGCCATATGCGCTTATTTTCCCGCCAGGAAGGGCGTTGAAATCATAGCCATACTGCTGGGAAAAACATAAAACAACTCCGCCATTTTTTACATACTCTGAAAGTTTATTTTTAAATATCGCCGAATGAGAAAGGCCTGAAAGGCCGCCTGTAGGAATTACCAGAACCTTTTGCTCGTCAAGTATATAAGATTCAAACGTATGATCAATAATCCTGACTGGTTCTCCAACTTTTTCTATTACGAGCTTTCTCATCTCATTATAATAACCATTTGCCAGGACAGCTATGTCAGGCGATTCTAAATATTCTCTCGACGCATACATATGATAATCATGGAGAAGTTTATTTTTCTGGCCCAACATCTCTTCCCATTTATTAATAATATTATCGATATTAGCGCCTGTTGAGATTTCCAGCTGAGCGTCTTCAAAAAGATTCAGGATTTCCCAGTACTTCAATAGATATGCTTTATTTTTCCTTGCTGCAATCCTAAGATATAAATCAAAAAGTTTTCTGGGGCTTATATCTATGCCTTTTGCAAAATCCACTGCATCAAATGTATCATCAGGATGGTCTATGCCAGGCCCTGATAAAAATGCCAGTTGTTTATTTTTGTAAGGCTTAAACCTTTTGAAAAATATACTTTCTTCGCCTTTTTCTAATTTATCAAGCAAGGCTGTTAAAACTGTTTCGCTATTACAGAAATTAAAATGGTCTATGCCTAAGAAATACTCATATCCTATGTCATCTCTTTTTTCTATAACAGGGCTCCAGTCTCCTACAACCAAGTCTTCGCTGCCAATTGCAATAAATGTCTTTATGCGCTTATCAGGCCCAAGATATTGTATGCTTTTTAAGAACATACTGTCCGGAGATAATTCTTTTCTCAAGGCTTCAGATTCCATGCGGCTGCCAGGTATCCAGATTTTATTATCAGCTACTTCCAATGCATATTGATAAGCAGTCATGCTCTGGGTAAAAACTGATGGAATTACGCCTAGGATATTTTTGATATTTGCTACGAGGCTTGTAGAGCCATTGTTGGGCGGGGCAAGTTCTATTATTGTCCCTATATTGTCTCTATAAGGTACTAAACCAAGCGAACGCGAATATGCTGTTACTGCAATGGCTCCCATAGAATGAGTTACTACATCTGCTTTTTTATAATTTCTATCAGGGAGATTCTTATTAAGATAATCCATTCCTTCTTTTAACGCTACGCCTACATCATCGCCCAAGTCACTTACGCCATAACCCCATGAATTGCCGATCATAGGCGCGTCTATCTTATGATCTCCATTTGTATCAACCGCATTTCCGCGCATATCAACGACAATTACGTCGTAACCGTTTTTTCTCAGATTTTTTACATAATCCTTTTTTTCATCTTCGCTACGCCAAACTGAACCTTTTGAATTAAAGCCATGCACTAACAATACTGGCTTTTCCTTTATATTAGATGCAGTATTTTCGTAACAATAAATATTTATCTTTGCGCCTTTAGTGCTATCAATAGTTATAGGGACAGGACTGCTTGATTCGTCCAATGCAAATACAACATCAGAGAAAAATACCAGAAATAACAAAGCGACTAAATAACTAATCGTCTTCATAAAATAATCTTTATGTCATTGTGAGGTGGCTGGTAGAAGTGGCTATCGAAGCAATCGCAGGAGGGCAGGCTCTCTGCACTACCTCACATGCGATTGCTTCGTCTGTCGAATTCAAAAACTCCCCCGCAATGACACAATGTAAATGAGACACACTGCTTATTTAATTTATTGAATTAATCTCTTAGGACTAGTCTCTCCATCTTTTAATATCAAGAGGTCTTTATCTTTAAGGAGGATTTCAATTTTGTATTTTTCTGATTGGCTTGATATTTCTGCTCTATTGATAGGGTCAAATGGCCGTGTTTCTATGTATTTATCTTTTTCTGTTTTTGGTTTTTTTTCGGTTCCGTCTGAATTTATTGTCCAGAATAATAAATTTGCGGTACGCACTCCCCAGATATTGTGACTGGTTAATTCTTGACAAAATATAACCTTTCCATCACTCGTCCATCCTGGATAATGCATATCTATCTCAAAAAAATTTCTCCATCTATGTTTCTTAAAAAATTTAGCTATATGATTTGTAGGTGAGTGATCCTGAAAGGTAAGCTTTTTTAGATTTTTGCCGTCTATATCTACTACCCAGATATCAAAATTCCCGACTGGGGTTATTGCAGAAAATGCTATTTTTGCTTCATCCGGCGAGAGTTCAAAGTCTGTAATATTTACTATATCGTTTTTGCTATAATTTACTGCGCCGCTGCATCCTCCTATAATAATCGCGCCAAAAATAGCCATCCAAATCCCTAGCGACATCCTAGGCATCATGCCCCACCCCGCATAAAACAACTTTACATTTCAACAATGTTGATTTGTCAAGTTGTTTAGCTATAATATGTTATTTTTGTTTTTTCTTTCTTTTGCGATCCTTATGTAATGCGCTGATTAATGGAAAATAAATCTTTATATTGGCAGGACTGCTCTCTTTAACTATATTAATTATTTTCTTTTTCTTATAGTCAGATGAACTTAGTTTTTCATCATTTAATAAAAGTTCGTAGGTATCTACTTCTAAAGCCTCCGCAATGCGGGAAATCATATAAAAGGTAGGGAGTTTTTTGCAGCTTTCAATTCTGCTTATATATGTAGGATGGACATTTACTTCTTCTGCTAATCTTAACTGCATCCACCCTTTGGAATTTCGAATTGTTCTGATTCTATTGGCTAGAATACTGCTATCCTTGGCTATGCTCATAAAATTACCTTTCATTATAAATAGACAGAGTGATAGAGTGAATAAAAATAAGGTCACATTATAATGTCTATTAGACATATTACTAATTCAAACAATAAACCTAACAACTTGACACTTTAACATTGTTAAAATGTCAAGTTGTTTGCGAACAATTAAGATAGCTATACACAGATTGGCGGCTTAAATTCAATTTTTTTGCTATATCTAAAACATTAGAACCTCTTGATATTAATTGTTCTATTAAAAATTTCCTTGCTTCTTTTTCATAAGGTCCTCTGAGATTTCCTTTTTCTTTTAATTCTTGTATCTTTTTATCTAACTCCTCGTTGCTCAATAAGATACTCCCATTAATTCTCCGCCCTTCTACTGTTTTTAACATCTCAACTATAATTTCTAATGCTTTAGGTTGTTCAAACACATCATTTATGTAAACAACATCTAATCTGTATAGTAAATTTTTATATTTCTCTATAGCTTTAGATATGTCATTATCTAACAGGCTAAGAATAAATTTATAATCTATAAATGTATCTTTTTCTACACTATTCAAAAACAACGCACAGGAAGACCATCTATAATCTACAGGATTTGCAACTAATCCTGCCTTTACAGGGTTAAAATGTATATATAATGAAGCGGCTAGGAGATAATTGTCATCAAAACACAATGCAGATCTGTATGCCCCACAGAAAGCATGTCCTTTTCTTGCATATTTTTTATTGAAATATACAGCATATATTCGAAATAACTCTTTCATGGCATTTGACATATTCGATTCAAGAAATTTTATCAACAAATGAAGGTGATTCAACATTAAAGTAAAACTTAATATCTTAAATTGGAATTCATTAGAAATTTCTTTAATCAAATGCAGCATATAAACATAGTCTGACTCTTCTAGAAATAATGGTTCTTTTCCTGACGCATGCTGAGTAATGTGGCTTACTGCCCCTTCAAAACAATACTTATTTCTAGCCCTGAAAAACCGCTTCACCTTTCCTTGTTCAATCAGATCTATCACATCTACCATTGTGCCTCCCTTATGGTTAACAACTTGACAAATCAACATTGTTGAAATGTAAAGTTGTTTGTGTTTTATATATAATAGACACATTTAAAGGCGATTTTCTTTCAATTTTTTAAAATTTTATTAACTGCTCTAACAACTTGACAAATCAACATTGTTGAAATGTAAAGTTGTTGGATTAGCAACAATTAGAGGATTTCGCGGAGAACTGATTGGAGATTTGCTGGAACGATTTTGGGTTCTTTGATGGATTTTATGGCGCGGTCAGGGTCTTTGAGGCCATGGCCGGTAAGGATGCAGACGAGTTTTGGATTCTTATTTTTTTTGAAATAACCTTTTTTGGCAAGCTTCATTACGCCCGCCACTGATGCGGCTGACGCGGGTTCTACAAATATGCCTTCTTTTGACGCGAGAAATTTATACGCTTCTAGTATTTCATCGTCAGAAACTATATCTATGAGGCCTTTGGATTCATCTCTGGCTTCTTCTGCCATTTTCCAGCTAGCAGGATTTCCTATGCGGATAGCAGTGGCAATGGTCTCAGGTTTTTCTATAATCCTGCCTCTCACTATAGGGGCTGCGCCTTCTGCCTGAAAACCAAGCATTACAGGGAGATTCTTTATCCTGCCCTTCTCTTTATATTCCTTATAGCCTTTCCAGTAAGCAGTGATATTGCCTGCGTTTCCCACTGGGATAGCATGAAAATCAGGAGCTAAACCTAACTGATCGCATATTTCAAATGAGCCGGTTTTCTGGCCTTCTATCCTGTAAGGATTTATGGAATTTACAAGCTGGATATGATGCTTGGCAGTGATTTCTTTTACAAGATTAAACGCGTCGTCAAAATTTCCATTAACTGCAATAACTTGAGCTCCATGTATAAGCGCTTGAGCAAGCTTACCAACCGCTATAGCGCCTTTAGGAATCAAAACGATGCATTTAATTCCAGCCCTTGCAGCATAAGCTGCTGCAGATGCAGAAGTATTACCAGTAGAAGCGCACATAACTGCAACATGTTTTTCTTCCAATGCCTTTGAAATAGCAAGAGTCATGCCTCTATCTTTAAAAGAACCGGTTGGATTAAGGCCCTCGTATTTTAAATACACTTCACCAGTGATTAATTTTGAAAGATGGGAAGAATATATAAGAGGGGTATTGCCCTCGTTAAGAGTAACTATAGGCGTATTTTTAGTAACCGGTAAAAATTCTTTATATTTATCAATTATTCCGTTCCACATTAAAACCTTACCAACTTCGTAGGAGGCTTACGGCCACCTACGAAGTTTTTTATTTCTCCAGCCTTATGACTACGCTTTTCTTTTTTATGGCAGGTAGTTTATTGATCCTGGATAATGCGGCCTGCATGTCCAGCTCTCTCGCCTCATGGGTAAGCATAACTATAGGGACAATATGCGCCTCGCGACGCTCTTTCTGCACAACGCTTGCGATGCTGATATTATACCTGCCTAAAAGGTCTGCTATATTTGCAAGGACGCCTGGCTTATCTATAGCAGAAAAATGCGCGTAGTATCTGGTAACAACCTCGTCCATTTTCCTAAGTTTTTTTATTTCACTATCTTTAGGGATTATCTGCTTCACTGAATTTTTTCCGCAGACAATCTTATGACCAGCATCTACTATGTCGCTTATGACAGCGCTTGTGGTAGGCAGTTTGCCTGCGCCCTGGCCATAGAATAACTGTTTACCAACCAGATCAGCTTCTATAAATATCGCGTTATATGCGCCGGAAACAGACGAAAGCAGATGTTCTAAAGGTAAAAGAGTAGGATGAACTCTGGTTTCCAATTCATTCCCATAGCATTTTGCTATTGCAAGAAGTTTTATTCCATAACCAAACTCTTTGGCATACTGGATATCTAAATTAGATATGTCCTCAATCCCTTCAACATAAATGTCATCTAAATCCACTCTTTTTCCAAAAGCCAGAAGCGAAAGTATCGCAAGCTTATGGCTGGAATCCAGGCCTTTTATATCCAAAGAAGGGTCTTTTTCAGCATAGCCTTTTGACTGCGCTTCCTTAAGAGCAGTTTTAAAACTTGAGCCCTCACTTGACATGCTGGATAATATGTAATTTGAAGTGCCGTTCAGAATCCCGAATACGCTGGAAAATTTATTGCTCACCATGCCTTCGCGTATTGCTTTTATAATAGGGATTCCTCCTGCAACGCTTGCCTCAAAATATATTTCTCTATTTGAAATTTTGGCCTTCTGGAAAATTTCCCCGCCTTCAGATGCAAGAAGCAATTTATTCGCAGTAACCACATGCTTGCCTTTTGATAACGCTTTTATCACAATCTCTTTTGCAGGATGAATGCCGCCTATTAGTTCAATAATAATATGAATATCAGGATCATTGATCACTTTATCGGCGTCTTTAGTAAACATGCCTTCAGGGAAATTCACATCTCTTTTTAAAGACAGGTCTTTGTCGCAGACTAATGAAAGATTAAAATCTATCCCGGTGCGTTTTAATAATAGATCTCTCCTGGCCATTAGAAACTTTGCGACGCCAGATCCTATAGTTCCCAAACCTATCAAACCGATATTTATCTTACTCTGCGATTTTTTATACATGATCCACCAATTTTCTTATAGACTCTCTTACCTTTTTTTCCGCCTCTATAAATCTTGCTCTCGTTTCATACATGACGCCTTTTACCCGTTGTATTGAATCAATAACTTGCGTTTGCACTATAACATAATCTGAAAATTCAGGCAATCTAAGTTTCATCTTCAGCACAACATCCTTTTCAAATTTTCTGTCAGAGATAAATAACATCCCATCTTCACTTATATTTTTAGTCTGAGATATGTCAAATTTTAACTCTTCGCTTTTCATGGGCGCATATGAAACAATATAGTTTCCGCTTATCCTCTTAAATCTTCTCCGCTCAAACCTGACATTGTCAGGCTGGGATTCCTGTTTATTGTCCAAGATAACACCGCCTTTTATATTCATGGTCGGGACGGCTGGATTCGAACCAGCGGCCCCCTGAACCCCATTCAGGTGCGCTAGCCAACTGCGCCACGCCCCGAGCTAAATTCCATGCTTAAAAATTATACCATATACAGAGCGCGGGTTCAAATCATTCGGATTTTGGCTCTCTTGTCATTAATTCATTGACTGCTAAAAGAGGAGATTTATTTTCAAATAAAACCGCATGCACCTGCTGGGTAATAGGTAATTCTATATTATAAATTTTACCAAGTTTCGCTGCTGCGGCCGAGGTCCATACGCCTTCTATCTCCATGACGCTTTTATTGAGAAGAAGCTCCGGTTTATTTCCCTTTCCGATCTCTTCGCCAAATCTATGATTTCTGCCTTCTAGACTAACGCAAGTAGTAATCATATCTCCAAGGCCGCTGAGGCCCTGAAAAGTATCTCTGGAACCGCCCATTGCCAAGCCAAGACGAGTCATTTCTATCAGGCCTCTTGTAAGTATGGCTGCTTTTGTATTTGCCCCGAAACCCAGGCCATCCGAAATACCCGATGCAATTGCTATTATATTTTTAAAAGCTCCTCCTAGCTCGACGCCAATCACATCTTTATTGGTATAAACCCTGAAACGCTCTGCCCTAAATATGTCGCTAACCTTTCTGGCAAAAATCTCGTCCTCTGAAGCTACTACTACAGCTGTTGGAATTCCGCGGCTAACTTCAGGCGCTATGCTTGGCCCGGATAAAACAGCTATCTCTATATCCCCCAATACTTCCTTAGCGATCTCACTCATTCTCTTTAGAGACTTTTCCTCTATGCCTTTTACCACGCTTACAAAACCTACCCGCGATTCTTTTAATATTGTCTTATTTTTCGCGATTACATCCCGTAAGAAACGCGATGGGATTGCAAGGGTTATAATATTAGCGCCTTCGCACGCAGCATATATTTCACTTGTAAGCTGGATACTTTTGGGGATCTTAAAACCAGGTAGAAATTTTTTATTCTCTCCGGCCTTCTTTATAGCTTCTATATCTTCTTTGAAAACGCCCCAGAGCGATACATCAAACCCTTTATTTTTCAATAAAATGGCTAACGCAGTACCCCAACCGCCATTGCCTAGAACTGTTATTTTCAATATAATCTCCTGAATTTATTTAAGTTTATCATATGCCGATAAGCTAGTCAATAGATGATTAGGTGAAGCCCAATTTTTTGAACTATCATTGTTGGACATAGATCCTTCAGATGCTCCTATTTGTCGCATCTTCAGGATTAATTCGCACTTATCAGTTACGAATTTCAAAGAAATTCGTAACTGATGTGCTCATTAAAAAACCCCGGCCTTTTAACTATCGAAAAGGCCGGGGTTACCAAGGAGTAAAGATTGAAACTATAGAACCACCTCCCTATATTAAGGTTGTGTGTACAGAAGATCTATTTCGAAAGAATGCTTAAATGCTACTGAATAAATATCGCAGCCAGACACTGCGTAAAACCTGCCAACAACATCGCATATAAATATGTCTTTATTAAGTTTTGTATCGCGTTTTTTAATGATAAAGATGTGCCTTTTATTGGCATTCAGGCCAATAGTCTTTTTCCATTCTGCCAGCTCTTCCAGGGTTTTAAATTCATTACAAGCTCCTAATATATAGGTAGAATGCCTCTCGGTTTTAGTAGTAACCCCATTTTTATCAACTGTTTCAGAGACATAGAGGTCTTTTCTTTTTTTATCCCCTGAAATTATGTTTTTGAATAATAACTCTCTCATTTTGGCCTCTTAATTTAAAACTTTTAAAATCTATTTACTACAAAAGTAAAAAAAATAATTTTCCTTTTTCTTACTTAAAGTATATCATACGTTTAAATTTTTGTCAAATTTATAAAAAGAAATGATAAGTAATGCGGTTCCTATTGTAATTGAAGAATCTGCGATATTGAAAACAGGCCATATTCTAACATCAATAAAATCAATAACATACCGCAAGTTAACCCTATCTATTAGATTGCCCAGCGCTCCTGATATTATAAGGATCAGGCCGAAATTGCAAAGAAAATTGTCCAGGAATTTGCCATTTCTGATAGCCTTTACAAGAATAGCTCCTATTATTACTACTGCAACTACTGATACCACAATAAAAAAATAGGCGCCGTTTTTAAAAACCCCAAAAGCTGCGCCTGTATTTTTTACAAACGTGATGTGCAGGATATTCTTTATTATAGGTATGGACTGGCCGACGTATAACTTTGAAGAAATAGCTGCCTTGGAAACCTGGTCTATCAATAGGACTAAAAAAATGGAAAGAATGCTTGCGGCGCTACTTATTCTTTTCTTCTTTCGACTTGCATTGTATGCAATATTTGGCATATGGGACGGCATTAAGGCGTTTCTGAGGTATTTTTTTTTCGCAGGAAATACATTTTCCAAATTTACCTTCTTCTATGCGCTTCAACGCATCATCAATTTCGTATACAATCTCCTGCTCTCCGCCGGCAATATTCAGGCTCAGCTCTCTGTCATAGCTATCACTTGCCATATCTGCCATATGGAAACTATATCCGGAAAGATCTCCTGACGATTCCTTCTGGGATTTATGGCTCTCTTTGGCTATATGGCTTATATCGCCTGCAATGCCTTCTCTCACTTTTATTAGAAGCTTCTTGTATTTTGTCAGCTCTTGTTTCATCATTATATTTTATCTCCCGTTACAACACCAACGCATCTCTCACAAAGTGTTGGATTGTTCTCATCTTCTCCGACTAACGCGCTCCAGTTCCAACAACGGCTGCATTTTTTACCGTCTGCCTTAGTGACATGGATATCTAATTTATCTCCTTTTAGAATCTCTACCTGTGAAACTATAAATATATAACGTAAAGTTTCCTGGTACTTATTTAAAAATTCGTATTCTTCCTTGCCACTCGCAACAAGCGCCACCTTTGCTTCAAGAGGGCTGCCTATTAATTTAGCGATCCTTTTTTCCTCAAGGGCTTTTAAAACTTCCTCTCTTAAATTTATTAACCGCTGCCATCTGGCCTCAAGTTCAGGGTCAATTAAATCGTTTTCGACCTTTGGCCAGCCTGCCAGATGCACTGAACCCTCTTTATTAAAATATCCCCATATCTCTTCTGCTGTAAACGGAGTTATGGGAGCCATAAGTCTGGTAAGAACGCTCAATATTTTATAAAGAACTGTCTGGCCGGATCTCCTCGCCTTTGACCTAGCTCCAAAAGTATACAACCTATCCTTTAAAATATCAAGATAAAAATTCGACATGTCAAGAATGCAGAATTTATAGGTGAAACTGGTAACTTCATGAAACATAAAGCGTTCAAAGGAACCAGTTACTTCTTTAAGCACAGAATTCAGCCTGGAAAGAGCATATCTATCAATCTCCAAGAGATCTTTATTGGATATTGAGTCTTTTTCCGGGTCAAAATCATAGAGATTGCCAAGAAGATATTTTGCAGTATTCCTGAATTTACGATACGCTTCTACGGTACGGTCTAAAATTTCTTCTGAAATTCTCACGTCGTCAAAATAAGACGACGAACTCGCCCAGAGCCTCAGGACATCTGCGCCTTTTTTCGAAATCACTTCCTGCGGGCTCACTACATTGCCGGCTGACTTGGACATCTTTTTGCCAACACCATCCACCACAAAGCCGTGGGTAAGCGCATTTTTAAATGGGGACCTTTTTTCAACTCCCATGCCAATTAAAATAGAAGTCTGGAACCAGCCTCTATGCTGGTCGCTGCCTTCAAGATATAAATCCGCAGGAAAGCCAAGGTCTTTATTTATTTTTAGAACCCCTTGATGGCTTGCGCCTGATTCAAACCACACATCAAGGATATCTGTTTCTTTGTTAAATTCTCCATGGCCGCACTTTTTACACTTAAAACCATCTGGCGCAAAAACTTTAGCGGGTTTTGAAAACCATGAGTCAGAACCAACGGAACCAAAAGTTTCTTCTATCTTTTTCATCACCTCGCCATCTATTATTTCTGAATTACAAGAAGCGCAATATAATATAGGTATAGGCACGCCCCAATAACGCTGCCTGGAAAGGCACCAGTCAGGCCGCAGTTCTATCATGCTGGAAATGCGTTTCTCACCTATATCAGGCACCCATTTTATCTCTTTTATCTCATTAAGGGTTTTATGCCTGAGGTTGTTTCTATCCACTCCCAGGAACCATTGTTTTGTGGCGCGAAATAAAAGCGGCGAATGGCAGCGCCAGCAATATGGATACGAATGAGTTGTCTTCAAGGATATTAAAAGCGCCTTTTTATCTGAAAGGATTCTAAGGACAATGTCATTGGCTTCCAATATCGGCTTACCGGTTATTTCATCAGGAACTTCAAAAGAATCTATTTTTTTAAACCTGCCTTTTTCATCAACAGGCATAATGACTGGCAGATTATACTTAAGGCCTACTTCATAGTCTTCTTGGCCATGGCCCGGAGCTATATGAACACAGCCTGTGCCGTCTTCATTTGAAACATAATTCGCCAGGATAACTTTTGAAGGCCGGTTTAAAAACGGGTGACTGGCAATCAAACCTTGCAAATCTTTACCCTTTACAGTTTTTGTAATATCTCCAGTTACGCCGAGTTTTTTTAACACAATTTCCATAAGGTCTTCGGCCAATATCAGAGTGCCAAAGCTATCAGTCTTAACAAATACATATTTCAGATCCGGGTGGACTGCTATCGCTGCGTTTGAAACTAACGTCCACGGCGTAGTAGTCCATATGAGAAACGCCAGCGGCTCATTTTTTATTTCAAATTTAACATAAATAGACGGTGAAATATGCGCTTCATATTCAACTTCAGCTTCTGCGAGAGCGGTTTCACATTTTGCGCACCAGTTTATCGGCTTAAGGCCTCTGTAGATAAAACCATCTTTTGCGAGTTTATTGAAACTTGCCACTACTTGCTTTTCGTATTCCGGTTTCAAAGTCAAGTATGGGTTGTCCCAATCGCCAAAAACACCCAGCCTTTCGAATTCAACCTTCTGGATCTCTACAAATTTCATTGCAAATTCATGGGCCATTTTTCTGAATTTCACCTGGTCCACGTCATGTTTTGTCTTTTTTATATCCTTAAAAAGCTGATGTTCGATCGGCATACCATGGCAATCCCAGCCAGGGACATAAGGCGCGTCAAAACCTTGCATTGTTTTAAATTTAATAACAATGTCTTTCAAGGTTTTATTCAACGCGTGGCCTATATGGATATTCCCGTTTGCGTATGGCGGGCCGTCGTGGAGTATGTATCTAAGTTTGCCTTTCTGTTTCTGGCGTATTTTTTGATAGATATCCATCTTCTCCCATCTTTCGAGAATGGCAGGCTCTTTATCAGGCAGATTGGCCTTCATTGGAAAATCAGTTTTTGGTAGATTTAAAGTGTTTTTATATTCCATTCACATGTATTTCCCTATAATTATATCCAGCTTTTCTTTTATGCGTTCGGGTATAAGTTTCTTGTCAGTCACTATAGCGTATTTAAGGGCGTCCCTGCAAGCGCATTTTCTTTCACCTTTAAGCTGGGGTACTATTTCTTTTATCAATTTTTTTGCTGTATCTACATTTTTCAGTAAATTTCCCATTACCATTTCAATGTTCACTTCTTCCTCATACCAGCAGTCGTAATCAGTTACAAGAGCAATTGTCGCAAAGCACATTTCTGCCTCTCTTGCAAGCCTTGCCTCAGGCATATTGGTCATTCCTATAATATCCATGCCCCAGCTTTTGTATAGATGCGACTCTGCCCTTGTAGAAAAAGCTGGGCCTTCCATATTAAGGTATATGCCTTTGTCGCGCATTGTAATTCCTGATTTTTTGCCTGTATCGTAAATTATTTTCCTTAGATGGCCGCACACAGGGTCTGCGAAACTTATGTGGACGACTATACCCTGTCCGAAAAATGTAGTTTTGCGCGCCTGATTGGTCCTGTCTACAAATTGATCAGGAAGCACTATATCCAGAGGCTTTAGTTCTTTTTTAAAACTTCCTACCGCTGATATAGATAGCAGCTGCTCCACGCCAAGTTTTTTCATAGCGTATATATTTGCCCTGTAATTGAGCTCTGTAGGTAAAATCGTATGGCCCCTTTTGTGTCGGGCGAGAAATACTACCTCCACGCCGTCGAGATTTCCGATAATAAAATTATCGGACGGCTCGCCAAAAGGCGTTTCCATTGTAATTTCCTTTATGTCTTTTAATGCATCTATCTGATATAACCCGCTACCGCCAATAATCCCTACCTTAGGCACCCCTGCCTCCTTTCTCTAACGCCAATACAACAACTTGACATTTTAACAATGTTGATTTGTTAAGTTGTTGGAACGATAAGCCGCAGCTTTGACAGCTTTTTTTATGATTACTCCCAATTCCCCCCGTTTGAACACCTTCATGGCAGCTTCGGTGGTGCCGCCTTTGGAGGCAACCTTTTTTATCAGATCTTCTATGGACAAATTTTTGGATTTAATAATCTCTGCTGCGCCGATAAATGTAGCTTTGGCTAATTTTAAGGCGAGGTCTTCTTTTAAACCTTTTGCCTCAGCTGCTTTGGCCAATAAATACGTGAATAAGAAATAATACGCAGGGCCGCTGCCGCTTACAGCAGTGACAGCGTCCATCATTTTTTCTTTAACTTCTACAACCTCGCCAAGATTTGAAAAAATCCTGTCC
This sequence comes from Candidatus Omnitrophota bacterium, assembly GCA_003485765.1. Taxonomy (GTDB): domain Bacteria; phylum Omnitrophota; class Gorgyraeia; order Gorgyraeales; family Gorgyraeaceae; genus UBA10183. Next base: position 28,877 of record DNHS01000032.1, read on the forward strand.
GCTATTTTAAAATCTTCTGCCTTAGCGAATTTTCCGCGGCTTATGGCAGAAATGCCTTTTCTGACCATGGCAGGCATATTGGGCATAACCCTGATTACCCTTACTCTGCCCAAAACCTTTTCTATAAAGAGCGTGGTTACGCCTGCGGCTATGGAGATTATGAGCTTTTCTTTTGCGTAAGGCTTTATTTCTTTTAAAACGCCCCTTATATCCTGCGGCTTTACAGCCAGAATGATAACATTTGACTGCCTGGCTAAATCAATATTATTATGAGCGATGGAAATATTTTTATATTTAATGCTGCGTAATTTAGATATATCCGAGTCGCTAATGAGCACTTTTTCTTTAATGCCTGCCGCTACTATCATTCCCATATTGCCTGCGCCGATGATACTGATCATATCTTACCTCTTAGAAATATTCTGAAACAATAGATTTTATTTTGGTTATAAATCTACCTGCGAAGCCTATTGGCTCTGGCACTAATGCGTTGCGCCTTGTCGCAGCAATTATTTTTTTCGCGCCATGCTTCATAAGGCCGAACGAGCACGCAAATGTTATATCATTGATCTTGCCTCCGGATTTAAGGCTCCCCATGTTCACTGGCATCTTGAATACCTTTTCTATAGTTTCAATAAAACCGTCCATCTTTGCAACGCCTCCTACCACGCTTACGGCCGGCAGGCTTTTTTTATTTTTAAGAAACGGTTCTAGTTTTTTATGCATATCCTCCAATATTGCCTCTACCCTTGGCAATAATAGATTTGTGATTTCATTTTTTGTAACAAGGCCGTATTTTATTTTCATGTCTTCTGCTTCGTCAAACAGGATTTTAAGATTATCCTGCAGGGCCTGGGTAAGGTCGTCTCCGCCGAACGGAAAAGTAAAAGAGTCCAATATCTTTCCATCTATAAAAAGCGACGCCTCTGTGATCTCTTTACCCACGTCTATAAGCACAGCTCCGTTTATGAGTTCCTCTTCTTCAAAAATAGCCAGCCCTGTGCCTGCGCCTGAAACTATCAGCTCATCCGCTTCATAGCCTGCCAGGTTTATTGCCTTTGTGATATTCTGTAAAACAGTAACAAGAGACGTAATTATATTAAGGTCCACATCAAGCTTTGAGCCGAACAAGCCTAGCGGGTCATTAATTTCCATTTTGTCGTCTATGAAAAACCTCACCGGCACCAGATGCACTGCTTCCCTATCCAGAGACATAGCAATAACCTTGGCAGATTCTATGCACCTTTTTATATCATCCTTTGTGATCTCGCTGGGCCTGTCAGAGATATGCACAGAGCCGCGGCTCTGGAATGTCCTTATGTGTACGCCTGAAATATTGGTTATAACCTTCCGCGCCTTGACTTTAGCCATTTCTTCCGCTTTCATGACGCTAGTCTCTATTGCATCTGACAATAACCCGAGATTTGAAACCACGCTATTAGAAAATCCCTTAGTAGTAGCCTGACCAAATCCAAGCATATTCTGGTCGGCTTTTGCAATTAATGCTCTGACATTGGAAGCGCCTATGTCTAAACCGCAAATTATATCTCTAGTCATATAAATAATTGTTATCTAGGCCCTACAATTGGGTCCTCAAAACGTAAATCAATATATTTTACTCTTTCTATATCCTGACCTAGCTGTTCCAGCACTGTAGCGAGCACATCCAGCCTTTTATTGAACTCACCCTCTCCTATCTTTATTTCAACCTTTTCAGCATCCTTAGCTGAAAGAAAAAAAGATATATTACGGTTGTCAGTTATATCTATTGTTTTTATCTGGTATCTTGAAAGTTTTCTATTCATTGACAGCGCGCCTATAAGAAATAAGGCCTTGTTAATTTTCTCTTTTTGGGCCACGCTGTTCCTGGAAAAGCCAGCTACACTGATACCTGAAATAATAGGGATATTCCCTTCCGCAGAATTATTTGTATAAGGAAGAAAAACGCCGTCTTTATCTATAAAATACGGCTTGTCGCCATAAACCTGAGCTACAGCCAGTCTTTGCCTTGCCTGAACAATTAATCTATTCGGCAATTCCCTTCTAACAACTATATCTCTTAATTCAGGATGGCTAGCCTCTATTTTTTCTTTAAAATTCTTCAGGTCCACTAGAAATATATTAGCGCCTAAAACATCCTTGTCATTAATATTGCTGAAGTTCGTCCTGTGTAATACATTTTTCTGGTCATAAAATCTGACATCCAGGCCTTTTACATTGAACAAATCAGAATCCACAAACATATATTGAAACGTCACAATGCCTACGCCAACGCCTGCCACGAGAATCGTCCAGAAAATAAATTTAAAGATGCCTTTAAAATTACGCCTAGGCCTGCTAGATTGAGCTTCTTTCTTCTTTTTGCGCGAACGAACCTTTTGTCTTTTTATTTTTACCATGATGCTGACTCTAAAATTTTAAGGCAGAGGTCTTCGAATTCCATGCCAATGGCTCTGGCAGCCTTTGGAAGAAGACTTGTTTCTGTAAGGCCGGGTATAGTATTTACCTCCAATACCACAGGCCCTTTCTTTTTATTCAATATAATATCTACGCGCGAAAACGACCGCGCCGAAAGAACTTTATGAGCCCCAAGGCCTATATCCTGGCACTTTTCATAAATGGATTTTTCTATTTTAGCAGGCACAATATATTCGGTCAGACCGTTTTGGTATTTTGCAGTAAAATCAAAAAAATTTCTTTTTGGCAAAATCTCTACGATAGGCAAGGCTATGTCTTCTATTATGCCGACTGTAATTTCCCTGCCAGGGATATATTCTTCAATTATCAATCTATTATCGTATTTAAATGCATCGTCAATCGCGGCCTTCAGGTCTTCTCTGTTACTGACTATATTCAGGCCTATGCTGGAGCCGCCGTTGGAAGGCTTAACAACAAGGCTGGATCCTAAATTTTTAAAATACACATTTATATCGCAGCCTTTGTTGAAATTGTCCTTGGCTAGAATTTCATGCCTGGCAACTGGTATATTTTTTGATTTAAACATTTCTTTTGCTGTAATTTTATTCATTGCGGCTCTGGATGCAGAAGATGAGCTTCCAGTATAAGCTATCTTCATTTTTTCAAGAAGCCCCTGCAATGTGCCATCTTCTCCAAATTCTCCGTGAAGCGCAACAAATGCCACGTCTATTTTCAGCAAAGCAAGCTTTTTAGCTACAGATTCTTTATAACCGTTTGTATTGGGCCCTGGCATAAGTTCTACAGGAACATAGTCTATCCGCTTTGCCTCAAGCGCCTTGCAGACTGCCTTGCCTGATTTTATTGAAATCTCCCTCTCAGAAGAAGGCCCGCCCATTAATACACCGACGCGCTTTGTCTTCATATTATCTTTAATTCTAGTTCTAAATCTATGTCGAATTTTTGCTTAACACTTGCTCTGGCTAAATCTATCAGCCCCAAGACATCATTTGCTGTTGCTTTGCCAAGGTTCACTATAATATTTGCGTGAACTTCAGAAATCTCTGCGCCGCCTATTCTTTCGCCTTTCAAGCCGCAGGATTCTATCAGCATTCCCGCTGACTTATCAGGACTGGGATTTTTAAATATACTGCCTGCGTTAGGAAAACCTATTTTAGTAAGCCAATTTCGTTTTTTATTAAATGCGCTTATTCTATCCTGGATATTAACTTTATTGTCTTTTTCGAGCTTTAGCCTGGCGCCTAAAATAATTTTTTCGTCCAGGCCTGAAGAGCGGTATTTAAAATCTATATCTTTTTTATCCAGGGTTTTAATTTCCCTATCTTTTAAATCTAAAATTTCCACGTCTAGTATTATATCTTTTATCTCAATAAATTCAGCCGGGCATTCCAGGTTTCTAACGCCTGCGTTCATAAAAATAGCGCCGCAGAGATTTCCTGGTAACCCTGCTAGAAATTCGCAGCCTGCCAGGCCATTATCAAAAGCATATTTTACTAATTTTGCCAGATTGAGCCCTGCGCCTGCTTTTATTATGACTTCTCTTTCTATTTCTATTTTTTCAAAACCTTTGGCCAGGTGTATTATTGCTCCGTTAAAGCCTTCATCTTTAACTAACAGGTTTGTGCCCTTGCCTACTATGATAAATTTTTTATTTTTAGCCTCTATAAAATTAATCGCTTCTAAAATGCCCTCTGGATTTTCAGGCTCTATCCAGCAACAAGCAGGGCCCCCAATCTTAAAACTTGTATGCCGGGATAACGGTTCATCATATCTTATCATGTACATTGGCATTAATTTCTTCCAGGGTCTTGGCAATCTTAAAAGGTAATTCCCCTATATCGCCCGCCCCTAATAAAAATATTGCGTCGCCCGGTTTTACCACATCTATCAAATGTTTTATTATATCACCTTTTGAAATAAAATGCGCATCTTTATGGCCGCATTTTATGGCGCTGTCGCATACATCTCTCCCGCTCACACCTTCAATAGGCTTCTCATCCGCGGAATATATGTCAGTCACCACCAAGTGGTCCACCATGTCAAAGCATTTGCCAAACTGATCTTTCAGATCCTTGGTCCTGGAAAACCTGTGCGGCTGAAAAACAGCGACCAAGCGCCTGCCTGAGTCCTCCATTGACTTGAGGGTAGCCTTTATCTCCGTAGGATGATGGGCGTAATCGTCTATAATAAGGATATCGGAACCCAGCTGGGTTATCCTGAACCGCCTGTCAGCGCCTTTAAATTCCAAGATTATATCTTTTATAATATTAAAATTCAAGCCCAGCTCCATTGCCACTCCTATGGCAGCCAAGCTGTTTACCACATTGTGCACCCCTGGTATTGAAAGCTTTATCCTGCCCAGTTTCGCGCCTTTATATCTTAAGTCAAATTCAGAACCGCTTAAGTTCATTAATTTTATATTTTCCGCCTTTATGTCCGCGTAATCAGAGACCCCGTATTTTAAAATCCTTTTTTCTGACTGGCGCGCTATATTTTTCAAATATTCGTCTTCAGCGCATATAAAAGCGCAGCCTTCGTCCTTTGTATTGCTGATAAACTGTTTATAGGCGCTCAGGACATTCTCCATTGTGCCGTAATAATCCATATGTTCCCTGTCTATATTGGTGCTGACAGAATATAACGGATTAAGCAATACAAAAGAGCCGTCTGACTCGTCGGCTTCTGTAACCATGATATCGCTTTGGCCATACCTTGCGTTGCCTTTCAAAAAATGCACGTCAGCTCCTATAAACACCGTGGGATCAAGGCCAGCTTTAATTAATAAGAGAGAAAGAAGCGATGTTGTGGTAGTCTTGCCGTGCGCGCCTGAAATAGCTATGGCCTTTTTATCCTGCATCAGCATTGCCAGCGCTTCCATGCGTTTCAGTATGGACAGGTTCTTGAGTTTAGCGGCCATGTATTCCGGATTAGTATCTTTTATGCACGAAGAATATATGATAAAATCAGCGCCATCTATATTTTCCGCGCGATGGCCTATTTTAATATTTACGCCCATCTTTTCAAGCCTGTCAGTGGACATTGAATTCCTCAAATCAGATCCCTGTACCGAATAACCGTAACAATGAAATACTTCTGCGAGACCGCTCATGCCTATGCCGCCTATTCCTATAAAATGCACAGTCTTCCCTTTTATCATCTATAAAGCTCCTTTATTAAAATTTTACACGTGTCTGGTTTGTCAATGCGCTTTGCCCTGCTTGACATGGCTCTCAAAATATTTCTATCCATTAATTTCAATATGGCGTCCCGCATGGCGTAAGGAGTCAAATTTTTCTCCTCCAGCAATATGCCGGAACCTATTTTTTCAAGGACCATTGCGTTAAGTTTTTGATGGCCGCCCGCGTATGGATAAGGCACCAGTATCGCCGGTATCTCAAGCGTCAATAATTCAGATATCGTCATAGCGCCTGCCCTCGAGATTACAAAATCGCATTCATTATAAAGCCTCGCCATATGTTCTGTAAAGGAAAATACCCTGTTTTTTATTCCTATTTTCTCGTAAGATTTTTCCACCTCTTCCAAATCGTTTTTCCCTGCAATATGAATAAAATTCAGCATACCTCTATTGTCTTTTTCTATAAGGTTTACTGCCTCTGGCACTATAGTGTTCAATTTATGAGCGCCCTGACTGCCGCCTATTATAAGCACGTTAAAAGAATCCGCAGCCTTTGCCCTGTTATCCCTTTTAAGCCCCTCTCTTAGCGGATTTCCCGAGAAAATAATCTTTGATTCAAAGCTTTTCAAATAGCTTTTTGCATCTAGAAAACCTACGGCAATTTTATTTACAAATCTAGCCAGAATCCTGTTTGCTTTGCCAGGGCATACATTCTGCTCGTGTATAATTGTCCTTACGCCTGAAAGACTTGCAAGTAAAACTATGGGGCCTGAAATATATCCTCCAAAACCCACCACAGTATCAGGCTTGAATTTCAAAAGTAAGTACAGAGATTCTATTGTTCCTATAAAAAGTCTTGCTAAAAAATTCAATACGCTAAAGATATTTTTAGATTGAAGCGATGTTATTGGCAAAGTTGTAAAATCTATGCCTTTCCCAGAGATAATTTCTCTATCCTGTTTCCTGGAAGATATTACAAATAAAACCTGCCCGATATTTCTTATTTTTATATCCCTGGCCAAAACCAGAGCCGGCAATATATGCCCGCCTGTCCCACCTGCAACTATTAATATCTTCATATATTAAATATCCCTAAAGCTACATTTCTGTCATTGTCAAAAATGTAACCTTATTAGTTAGGAGTTAGAAATGTTGATTAGCATGGCAACGGCAATGATGTTAAAAATCAACGCTGTGCCGCCATAGCTAATAAAAGGCAAAGGCAGCCCCTTTGTGGGTATTGCTCCTGTTGAAACAGCTATATTTATGACTGCCTTCAAGCCAATGCTAGTGATTATGCCTAGGCTGAGAAACCTGCCGAATAAATCCTTT
>DNHS01000047.1 GCA_003485765.1 Candidatus Omnitrophota bacterium
ATAAATAATCACTATTTTGGCACAAACGGGGCTGAATATGCGACTATTTTCTATGACACCAATAATAGCGGCTACTACGTGGATCCAGCGAGTACATCAAACTTCAATGAAATCGCTTTTGCAGGATGGTTAAGACCTAGCGGATATAATGGCATGTACTCTCCAACTAATGCAGCTTACTTCTATCCAAACAACGCTACATACGGGGCTTGGAGAATAAATGGAACAAGAAATGGTTATGGAGGCATTAACTACAATGGAAGAACTGTATTGATGATGCAAGATGATTTGATTGGTTTATATAATGAGGCATATGGGAGATGGATTGTTTATGGATATGGTTCAAATAATACTACTTATGTGCCGGGCAATCTTGTGGTAAGCGGATATCTCTATAAAAACGGCGGAGGATTCCAGATTGACCATCCTCTTGACCCGGCAAATAAAGTGCTGGTGCATAGTTTTGTAGAATCTCCTGATATGAAAAATCTTTACGATGGCGTGGTTATATTGAATGATAAAGGAGAAAGTACTATACAGCTGCCGGATTGGTTTGGTGCGCTGAATAAAGACTTCCGCTATCAGCTTACGACAATCGGCAAGCCTGGTATGCCTTATGTCAAAGAGGAGATAAAAGATAATAAATTTACTATTGCCGGAGACCCTGGCGTGAAAGTAAGCTGGCAGGTTACAGGCACTCGTCACGACGCTTATGCTGAGAAGAATCGTATAAAAGTGGAAGAAGAGAAAGGCTCAAAGGATGGCCACCTGCCGAAAAAAGGAGAATATTTAGCTCCAGAGTGCTATGGAGAGAAGGAGTAGCGAACTTTAGTTAGCGTTCATGTGATGCAGGCTAAAGCCTGCGGCTACAATATAATTGAGATGAGGCGATTTGCCTTGATTTGCTTTTTAAGCTATGCTAAACTTTTAAGCGGAGGTGAATTTCATGGAAAAGCCAATAGAAGAGTTGGTATTCGTTGTTGAAGAAGCAGACGATGGCGGTTATATAGCCAGATCCTTAGGCGTAAGCATTATTACCGAAGCAGATGACTTGGAGGCATTGCGTTCCCAAGTTCTGGATGCTGTGCGGTGCCATTTTACCGAGGAAAAACAAAGGCCGCGTATTATTAGATTACATATGGTTAAAGATGAAGTATTGGCCTCATGAAACTCCCTCGAGACATTAGTGGAGCAGAGTTAGCTGATTTACTCTCACGGTATGGATATTCTGTTACCCGACAGACAGGTAGTCATATCCGTTTGACTACTCAAGTCGGAGGCGAACATCATCTCACCATACCTGCCCATTCTTCACTTCGCGTAGGAACACTAAGTGCTATTTTGAGTGAAATCGCTCAACATCTAAAACGAGACAAGTCTGATCTGATTCGAGAATTATGGGGTTAAAAAACCTGCCGCATTGGAGAGAAGGAGTAGCGAACTTTAGTTAGCGTTCATGTGATGCAGGCTAAAGCCTACGGCTACTGAGCTAGGCCCAATGAAATATTTATATCTATTTTTTGCCATAGCGATAATAGCAGTGATATGCTTCTCCAGCCTACCGTATTGGGAAAGCCGATACCCTGGATTTATGGAGTTTTCTAAAATCCCATTTCATATCTCGAGCGCCGTGGGGTTTATGCGTTGCGGCGGGTTTACGTTGACCAATTACTGGGGCCCTTCGTTTGCAGAAAACATGCCTAACACTTATTTCCCATTTTTTCAGCTTGTCGAACTTTTAATGTTGTCTAAAGGTGCAAGTATTTATTTTTTATCCTACTGGCTTACCTGGATTTTTTTACCGCTGGCTTTTTTAACAATGCTTGTGTTTATGTATTCGCTTTATGGCGCTAGAATTACCGCCTATGCGATTGGGCTTTTATCTTTGTCTCCTATCTGGTCGGAATACCAATGGATGAATCCTCCACAGTCGCTTGTATTTATACTTATACCGCTAATATTTTTAGCCCTTCTCGCTAAAAGATATATAGTTACTTTTATTCTTATTTTATGCTGCATGATGACCCATACTATAGGTATGGCTATTTTGCCGTGCCTTTTACTATACGCTATACATAGTAAAGCTCGGCGCAGAAGCAGCTTGATTTTATTAAGCATTATGCTGTTTCTCGGTTTGCCGTTATTCTGGCTTATAATCCAGCGCATAAAATTTAATGAGCTATCTGCTATAGGGTTTATGCATGGAAACTTTATATACTCGGCTAAAGAGTTTTTTAAAGCCATGTTTAGCATAAAAAATCAGAACCATGTATTTCTGGGGTGGCTGGCTTTTGCTGGTCTGGTTATATGTTATGTTAAAAGAGGCAAGTTTTTAATACTACCGAGTTATTTTCTTGCCTTACTCCCTATAGCATTGACCCAGCAGAATATAAGATTCTGGGGCATACCTGCAATAACTATATTTTCTCTCTTGGGCGGAGTTTTTTTAGGTACGGTTCACGAGGGTTTGGAGAAAATAAAGTTTGGTAAAATTATAGGAGTGGGATTTTTTATATCAGTCTTGGTTATATCGGGAATTCTATTTTATCGCCTGCCGAATATAGCTCTGCAGTTAAAAATTCCAACATTTGTATTCTTGAACAAGCCGGATGCCTGGTATTACCCAAAGGTTTATTCTATGAAAGAGAAGGAAAGGATTATAGAGCTTGTAAAAGAACATGTTGCGCCTGACGAGTCTTTCTATATACATGGCAGCTACGATTTTAATCATTATGTCGCAGCTAATAGCTACAGGTCTAGTTTTATTCCAAAAACCCAGGAAGATCGTCCCATGAATATAAAACTGATAGTCGAAAGATTTAATCCGCCTTCATCTGACTATAATTTTCTGGAAAAGGTGAATGAAGAGTTTGATTTTAGCGCGTATATTTTGAAAGACGCATCTAAAGCTCTGAAAGTTAAAATGTCAATCCCGCTGATAAAGACTGGGCAGATAAAAATAGTTTTTATGGTTCTCGGCGCATTAATATTAATTGACCTTTTTAATTTACCGCGCATAGTTGTTAAAAGGAGAAGGCCAAGCGATAAAAATTTTAGGATTTAAATTGACAGATAAGCTTTTTTGATATATATTTATCATTAAAACATATAGGAGGGGGCATGTTTAAACGAAAATATGCGGTTTTAGTTATTTTGGCGGCAATGGTTCTGGCATTGCCTGCAATGGCTTTTTCAGTTGAAAAAGCTGACAAGGATGCTCTTTTACAAGAGTTAAGAGCTTCCATGGATAAAAACCCTGATGTACTGCGTAACGCGGTATTCCAAACTGGCGATGAGTATATGCGGCAAAATAAAGTGGATGAGGCCATCGCGCTTTATGAAAAGGCGTTAAAGGCTTTGCCTGACAATGAAGATTTAATGACTAGGCTTGCAAACATGTATAGTCAGAAACAAGACTATAAAAGTTCTGCGGATATTTACAAAAAGTTAACAGAGTTAAAGCCTGAAAATGCATTTTATTTTAATATGCTTTCTGATGCGTATAGAAACGGCGGAGATAAAGAAAAGGCGGCAGGCGTGTGGAAAGATATTCTTGCCAAGAAACCCGATGACGCGGGAATACTTTCGCAGGCGGCTAATTTTTACAGCAGTATTAATGACATGGATAATGCTATTTTATTGGCAGAGAAATTGGCAAAGCTTGAACCTTCAAATGCCGGATATCTGCAGGCGTTAGCCATGTATTATTCCAGCGCGGATAAGATCGATAAGGCAGAGGCGGTGTATAATAAGATTATTGAAACAGCAAAAGACCCATGGCAGAAGGAATCCGCAGGCAGGGAACTTTTGAATATCTATCAGAAACAGAATAAATTAGATGATGCTGCCAAATCCTATGAGGCGGCGCTCCAGAAAAATCCGAATGATATCGCGCAATATAAGATACTGGCTGAATTATATATGCGTAAAGGTGATAACGCTAAGGTTTTGGATGTGTACGAAAGAGCGGTAAAGGCAGATCCTAATGACAGGGAGATAGCTAACCGCCTGGTTGATGCATATGAATCTAACGGCAAGCTGGACCAGGCTGTGGCGCAAATCCAGAAACTTATACAGGCAAATCCCAGCGAGACTTTTTTGACGGATAGGCTTTCCAGTATTTATGAGAGAGCTGACAAAAAAGAGGATGCTAAAAAGGTGTGGGAAGCGCTTCTGGCAAAAGGTACCAATGATGCCGGGCTCTACGGAAGATACGCTGACGCTTTAAATAGAATGGGTGATTCAAGCGGCGCAATAGTGCAGCTTAAAAAGGCGCAGCAGCTTGACTCGAACAGCATGTTTTATACCCTGAGAATGACTGAGATTCTTGCCGCAAATAATCAGCAGGATGAAGCAAAAGCTATTCTGACCAAGCTGATAAACGAGGCAAAGGACAGTTGGGTAAAAGAAGACGCGAAGAGAAGGCTGGAACAGATAGATACATTAAAGAATATGCCTTCTGCTCCATGGGGCGGAGCAGTATCTACGCCAATGACGCAGCCTGTTCAGCAGACAGCGGTTCCTGTTTCACTGCCAGTGCCGCCAAAACAGGATACTATAAAAAAGAAGGGAAGATAGGATAGATAGCGCGTTGGAATAAAAATAACTTGGGAGGTGTGTATGAAAAAGCTATTAATTGCTATTCTTTTAGGAATGTTTTTTATTTGCGCGTCTTCAGCCAATGCGGCGCAGGATGAAGAAATGACGCCTGGGATGATTGCGGATCAAGCTGCGGCAGCGTATGCTGATGTTCTTTTGAAGGAAAAGCTTGTCGGTGAATATGAGAAAGCCGGAAAAATAGAGGATGCTAAAAAGGTATGGGGAGCGCTTTTGGTAAAAGTCACGATTGACCCTGGATTATATGGCCGGTACGCTGAGTTTTTAAATAGAACAGGGGATGCGAATGGCGCAATAGCGCAGCTTAAAAAGGCGCAGCAGCTTGACCCAGCCAACACGTTTTATACCTTTAGAATGGCTGAGATTCTTGCTATGAACAATAGGCAGAATGAAGCAAAAGCTATCCTGACCAAGCTGATAAGCGAGGCAAAGGACAGCTGGGGAAAAGAAGACGCAGAGAGAAGGCTGGAACAGATAGATACATTAACATTAAAGAATATGCTGACTGCTCCAGCAGAGGGTGGAGCAGTATCTACGCCAATAACGCCGTCTGTTCAGCAGACAGCGGTTCCTATTTCACTGCCAGTGCCGCCAAAACAGGATACTACGAAAGAGAAGGGAATGTAAACGCGGGAGATATTTGTATTAAAAAATAACAAGGAGGTGGATGTGAAGAAGTGGTTTGCTGTTTTTATCGTTTTTACTTTTGCGGCCAGTCTTGGGTGTTTCGCGAGTCAGGCTGTGTATGCCAAGGATGCGCCAAAAGCTGTTGAGAAGAAGGCGGAAGCAAAAGCTGCTGAGCCGGCGGCTGTGGAAAGAGAAGAACCTAAGGTAGTGCTCAAGTTCAAATCAATAGAAGATGCGCAGGAATTCGATAAGCTCTTTAGTGAAAAACAGGTTTCATTCATCATAATGGCAGGGTTAAATAAATATGGTTTACAGGAACAGAAGAATGTAGATGAAATTGATAAGCAGATAGAAGAAAAATTCGAATTCAAAATGAAGGAAGGTAAGATGTATAAGTTAGACAGGCAAAAACTGGAGATGCTAGAAGTAGGTGATATCCCGAAACAGGAGGCTCCTGAATAGCGATATGTTTAAGCGAGAATATACAGTTTTTGTTGTTTTTATAATAGCCGCAATTCTAATGCTGCCGTTTCCGGCTTTTGCAGTTGAAAAACAAGATAAAGATGCTATATTGCAAGAGATAAGCGCTTTTATTGACAAGGCCCCTAATACAATACGTCCTATAATTTTCTCAATAGCTGATGAATATGCGCGCGCTAATAAGATTGATGAAGCAATAGCGCTTTATGAAAAGGCATTGAAAATATTACCTAGCAGTGAAGATCTTTTAGGCCGGCTTGCCAATTTATACAACAGGAAAAAAGATTATTTGAAATCAGCGGATATTTATAAGAAAATGATAGAATTGAAGCCGGAAAATATCTGGTATTACAATGTTCTTTCCGATACTTATAAGAGCGCAAAGCTTGATGATAAAGCAGCAGCTCTTTGGGAAGATTTGATGAAAAAGTCTAATAACCCTGATATTTTTATGCAAGCGGCAAATTTTTATAAAAACCAGAATAATACTGATAAGGCAGTTTTAGCAGTTAAAAAAGCAATAGAGTTGAAGCCTGATAATACAGCTTATCAACAAGCATTGGAGTCTTATTATGTAAAGCTGGAAAAGTTTAGTGATGCGGAAGCTATTTGTAATAAGATTTTGACAGGTTCAAAGGATGCATGGGTGAAAGACTGGGCAAATTCAGAACTTATTAATATTTATCAAAAGCAGAATAAATTGCCAGAGCTGGCCGTGAGATTCGAAAAAGATTTGGCGCAGGCCCCTAAAGAACTAAGCGGATACAGGAAGCTGGCGGAGTTATATCAGAGGAATAATGAGCGTGATAAAGCAATTGAAGTCTATGAAAAAGCTGTTGGCCTGGGTTCGGATGATAAGGATATCAATATGAGGTTTTTAGATTTGTGTGAAAACTCTGAGAAATTCGATAAAGCAGAAGCGCAGATTAAAAGGATTATAGCTAGTAACCCGCAGGATTTTTACCTTTATGAACGGCTGGCAAATATATTTGTCAAGGCTAAAAAGGTAGATGAGGCAAAAAAAACATGGCAGCAGCTTTTGGAAAAGGCGCCAAATGACGCGGGAACGTTTTCAAGGTTTGGCGATAGATTAAATGAATGGGGCGATACTAATGGGGCTATACAACAGTACAGAAAAGCGCAGTCTTTAGATACCAATAGTTTACGGTATACTATGCGTATAGCGGATTTATTGGTTAACCATGGGAAAATTGAAGATGCAAAAAAGGAATTGAATAATATAATTGCTAAGGCTGCAGATGCTTGGACGAAGAAAGAAGCGGAACGTAAGGTTAAAGATCTAGAGGTAAAGGCAAAAGAAGCAGTATCTATTCCAGCAGTAGTAGCGGTTTCTCCTCAGGCGCAGCCAGCAAAAGCAGCGCCTGCTGAGAAAGCAACAAAGCCGGCAAAGAAAAAAGGCTTATTTTCTAGGTAATGTTACAAAACAAGGAGGTGTGGCAGTGAAGAAGATAATAGTTTTAGCAGCGCTTGTAGCATTTGCAGCCGGCATTATGTTTGTTTGCAGCGATACAGCTATTGCAGCTGCAAAGGATAAGCCAAAGGCGGCAGTGGCAGCGCCAATAACGCCTGTAGCTCCAACACCAGTAGCAGCAGCTCCTGAGGGGAAAGTGGTATGCAAGTTTAAAGACAAAGATCAGATGGCAGAATTTGAACAGCTTTATGTTGCAAAACAGGCAACATTTGGCAGGATGAGTGTATTGCAGGCATATTTTTCGCTTGAGCAGAATAATCTGCAGGAAATAGATAGGCAGATGGATAAGAAATTCAATTTTAAGATGGATTCTAGCAAGATGTATGATTTAAATAGGGATGGTATGGAGATAAGAGAAGTAGGCGATGTTCCTCAGCAGCCAGCGCCAGCAGAAAATAAGTAGATAGGGATATTTAAACAGTATTGAGAGCCGATGTTATTTAAAATAGCATCGGCTCTTTTTTATTTTTTGAAAGAAAATCGCGTTTTTATGTGTCTTATTATTGGTCATTATATTGTGTCTGAAACAAAGTAGCCTGCGTATTATTGATATGTTATCATCAAAAATATGTTTGATGATATCCATGATCTGATAGAGCGTTGCATAAAGCGCGAAGAAAGGGCGTGGTCAGAGTTTATTGACAGATTTTCAGGGCTTGTGTATTATTCTGCCAGAGAGAGGCTCAGGAGAAACGGCTTTAGTTTCGGCGAACAGGATATCCAGGACATTGTCCAGAATGTATTTATAGATATATGGGAGAAATCAAGTTTATCTGAAGTCAGGGAAAGGCATAAGATAAAGGCGTGGCTGAGCATAGTAGGCCAGACAAGGGCTTTGAATTTTATGCGGAAGAAAAGAGAAAGGCTTTTAGGCGAGGAGGAGTTATTTAAAGTTGAAAATATAGTTTCTGATAAAGGGGAGGAATATAGGATAGAATTAGTGGAGGAGCTGGAAAAGGCCATTGAAAATTTCTCTCCAAGAGAAAAGATCATATTGAAATTAAATATAATCCATGGCAAAACGCATAAGGAAATAGCAGGTTTTATGAATATGTCTATTAACACAGTTTCTACAATAATTGCAAGGAGAAAAGAACTTTTAAGAAAAACATTAAACAACTTTACAAATTAACAATGTTGATTTGTAAAGTTGTTTGGAGGTGAGTATGGATATTGATATTAGGTGTTTGGATGAAAAGACGCTTTCGTCATATCTGGATGAAAGGCTCTCTAGTATGGAGCGGAAAAGGATAGAGGAGCATATTGCGGATTGCAACACTTGCCTTGATATGCTTTTGGTGGCATATGAAAGCCATGGCCGCAATAAAAAATGTCCGCCTATATTAAAGGATAGGATAAAAAATAGGCTCGGCTTAAAGCAACCAAAGAAAAGGCCTGAGTTGAAATGGCTTTTTACATGCCTCGTTTTCTTTGCGCTATCTTTTATTTTCAGGCATTATTTTTTACAATTTCTTGCAATTGCAGTTATTTTAGGATTTAAGTGGGTGATGGAAGGTGAAGCGGCCAAAAGGGTTATAATGATTTTTAAAGGAATTCAGGAAAAAGAAAAAAAATTTGAAAGAAAATCGCCTCCAGATGTGTCTAATGTAGCAGGAGGTGATAGATATGGTAAACCAGAATAACGGAGTGGAGGTGCTGAGGTTGCATAGACTCAGCGGAGAATCAAACCTTAAGGCCTTTTGCGATGTGTCGTTTGCAGGTGTTTTTATAGTTAAAGGTATTAAGGTGGTGGAAGGTAAAAATGGGTTGTTTGTAAGCATGCCTAGCGAGAAAGGCAAAGATGGCAAGTGGTATAACACAGCCCACCCTTTAACCAAAGAATTCAGAGAATCTCTGAATGAAGTGGTGCTGCAGGCATACGAAGAGGAGAAGTAGGACCAAAAATAACCGTGTAGGTTGCCGTACAGCAACCTACACGGTTGAATATGGCTGTTGGATGCGGCCTTGACAAATGGTTAATAATGATAATAGTTGTTATGTAGTTTAGTTGAATTATAGCTCAATTATATTACATAATTAAATGTAATAGGAAATTCCTTATGGAATCATCGAGCAGATTCCCCAGGTGGTTACTTTGGCATCGACAGTGCATACGAAAACAATTCGGACAGAGATAGGCGTGTTTTCAGTCCATAAGATAGCGCCTGAATTTTTTGATGGATTCGATTGGTATAAAGGGCCTCATAGTTTTTTAATAGCAGAACCGGAAAAGGCCCTGATTGACAGCTTGTATCTTTCCGCGCGTAAGAAAAAGCAATTTAGTTATTTTCCAGAACTGCATTTTCCATCATCTTTTAGTTTAGGAAAAGCAAAAGAGTGGGCAAAGAAAATACCTGATTCTAAAATTAGATCTTGCGTCCAAAAAAGATTAACCTTGCTTTTTTAATATAGTCTATTGTTTCTCAGCCCGATTGTTCTCTCTTGACAATGCGGTTTTTTAAGGATATACTTTGTAAAAAAGGAGTGGGGTGTTATGTCTAAAACCTTTAAGATAGTGCTAGGATTATTAGTAGTTGCGAGTATTATTTCCGCAGTATTTGCAGTTATAGGATTTATGGGCAAAGAAAGAGAATATATGAAAAGGGTTGTTTTAGAAGATAAGCTTGCGCTTACTTTAAAAGAGAAAAGAGGCCTTGAAAAGGATCTGGAGACAGTTAAAACTGCCAAAGAGCAGATGGAAACTAAAATTGCCAAGTTTGAGGAAAAAATAAAAGAGTTTTCTTCCCAGCTTGAAGAAGCAAAACAAAATAGTGAATCTGCAAGCGTAGATCTGGAAGCAAAGAAGGCAGAGCTTGCAAAAATTAAAGCAGACCTGGATAATGAGAAAAAGGAAAAATTAAATATCTCAAAGAAGCTTGAGAGCCTTCAGTCTGATTATGACAAGGTAAATAGGGAGGCATCAAAGCTTACCAATGAAAAGATAGATCTTGAGAAAAGGATAACAGAACTGCAGGAAAAACAGTCTGTTAATCTGGATAAGATAGTTGTGAATTCGGATGAAAGAGATAACACCGGCCAGGCCGTAAAACCAGTTATGCAGGGAAAAGTCTTAGTAGTTAACAAGGAATACAGTTTTATTGTTACTGATATAGGCCAGGATAAAAATATCCAGAAAGGCATGAAATTTGACGTGATGGATGGGTCTAAGTTTCTGGGACGGGCAGAAATAGATAAAGTTTATGATACAATGTCTTCTGCTGCAATTCTTTCTGGCGGCAAGATAAATGATATGAAGAAAGGCAATGTGATTGTTGAAAGCCGTTAGTATAGTAATTCCCCCTGACAAATCAATATCTCACCGCGCTGTAATGCTCGCATCTATATCAGAAGGCACGACCTGCATAAAAAATCTATTAATGGCAGAGGATATTAAATGTACCATAGAGGCGTTTCGCGCTATGGGGGTGGAAATAAGAGGCAAGGGTGAAGAAGTTATAGTGCGTGGTGTTGGTATGGCCGGATTAAAAAAACCAGCGAGACAAATATATTTGGGCAATTCTGGCACAACCATGAGGATATTGCCTGGCATTTTGGCGGGACAGGATTTTGAGGTGGTTTTGACAGGCGATAAGTCGCTTTCTGGCAGGCCAATGCAGAGAATTGTGAAGCCACTCAAAGAAATGGGAGCAAAGATAAAAGGACAAATATCTGCCAAACAACTTGACAAATCAACAATGTTGATTTGTCAAGTTGTTGAGGGTAAGAAATTGAAAGATAAAGAAGATATTTATCCGCCGCTCAAGATTAAAGGTGGGAAGCTTAAGGCGATTAAATATAAATCAAAGATTACAAGTGCCCAGGTAAAATCGTGCATCCTGCTCGCAGGGCTTTATGCAGATGGGGTTACGAGTGTCAGCGAGCCTGAGAAGTCGAGAGATCATACGGAAAGAATGTTGAAACAATTTGGATGTAAAGTGAAAGGTGAAGGGTGTAAAATTAGTTTTAAAGGGCCGGTGAAATTGAAATCTCCATGCGCAATTGAAATCCCGGGAGATATTTCCAGCGCAGCATTTTTTATTGCGGCAGGGTGTATTTTACCCGATATAAAGGTAACTATTAAGAATGTAGGGATAAACCCTACCAGAACAGGAATTTTAGATATATTAAAAAAGATGGGCGCTAATCTGGCAATTCTAACCAGGTTAGATTTGCCAGATTGCGAACCTAGCGGACATATTGTGATTAAATCAAGCAAGCTGAAAGGCATTACTATATCTCCAAAAGAAGTTGTCCGGGCAATAGATGAGATACCTGTAATAATGGTCGCTGCGTGTTTTGCAAAAGGCAGGACTATTATAAGAGGCATAGAAGAATTGCGCGTGAAAGAGACAGATAGAATTAAATCTATGGTTACGAATTTGCGCAAAATTGGCGCGGACATTAAGGTAGAAGTCGCCCAGGTCGAGGGCGAATGCATTGTTATAAATGGCGGCAAGCTGCTACATGGCGCAAGGGTGTCCAGCTTTGGAGATCACAGGACTGCAATGAGCATGCTGGTGGCAGGGCTTTTGACAAAAGGCAAAGTTATTGTAACAAGCCTAGGCTGCATAAATAAATCATTCCCAGATTTTGTCAAACAACTTGACACTTTAACAATGTTAAAATGTCAAGTTGTTACAAATTGAATTGACAAAGAAAACCAGCTTTGCTAGAATTAAATTTATAGATTAACCTAAAAACCTGAGGTGCGGAATGATTAAATTTTTTAAGCTGCTAAAAAAATGTTTCGATAATATTTTAGGCCTATTTTCTAATGACATGGGTATTGACCTCGGAACAGCCACAACGCTTGTTTATGTAAAAGGCCAGGGCATTGTCCTGTGCGAACCGTCTGTCGTGGCTATTCAAAAGAATACCCGCAGTGTCCTTGCGGTCGGGGAAGAAGCCAAAAGGATGCTCGGCCGCACCCCGGGCAATATAGTTGCAATAAGGCCGATGAAGGACGGTGTTATTTCGGATTTTGAAATAACAGAAGATATGCTCAGATATTTCATAAAAAAGATCCACAATAGAAAAGTTTTTGTAAGGCCCAGAATGGTCATTGCTATACCGTCCGGCATAACAGAGGTTGAAAAACGCGCTGTAAAGGATTCTGCTGAACACGCAGGCGCTCGAGAGGTATACTTAATAGAAGAACCTATAGCAGCTGCCATAGGCGTTGGGCTTCCAATAGAAGAACCAGCCGGCAATATGATTATTGATATAGGCGGCGGAACAACAGAAATAGCAGTCATATCTCTTGCAGGTATTGTGTTTTCGCGCTCTATCAGGATAGGCGGAGATGAATTAGACGAAGCGATCATAGAACATCTTAAAAAGACATACAATCTTATGGTAGGAGAGCGCACTGCAGAGGATATTAAAATAAAGATAGGCTCTGCGTATCCGTTGGAGCAGGAATTGACAATGGAAGTTCGGGGGAGAGATTTGGTCGCAGGCCTTCCGAAGACCATTACCGTATCTTCAGAGGAAATAAGAGAAGCAATTGCCGGGCCTGTTTCAGCAATACTTGAGGCAACCAGGATGACGCTTGAAAGAACTCCGCCGGAACTTTCCGCAGATTTAATCGAAAGAGGCATAGTGCTGGCAGGCGGAGGCGCCCAGCTAAGAGGCATTGACAAGCTGATAAGCGAAGAAACAGGGCTGCCTGTTCATGTCGCAGAGGATCCTACTACAGCAGTGGCTCTTGGCACAGGCAAAGTCCTTAGCGAAATAAAATACCTCAGAAAAGTTACAGTGCGTTCCAGGATGGAATTTTAAAATTGCGTGATAAAACCAGAGAAAAACCTTCCTGTAATAGCAGTCTTTATTTTTATAGCTAGCATAGTATTGTTCTCCCAAATCTTCTCTTCTGAATTTCGAATAAAAACCCTGGATATTTTTCGAATCCCTTTAAGGATAATTTCGGGCTCTCTGTATCTGCTGCGGGATGTGGCTGGATTCAGAGAAAGTCAGATGGAAAATAAACTTCTCAGAGAAAATATAACTAATCTTGAAAAAGAGCTGTTGAATTTAAAAGAAACAACTCTGGAGAATGAAAGGCTCAGGAAGCTCCTTGATTTCAAAGAATCAGAGAGGCGTAAATTTGCGCCAGCGCTTGTTATAGCGAGAGACCCTTCAGGCCTGAATGATACTGTTATAATTGACAGGGGCAAGAAAGACAGGATTGAAAAGGGCATGGTTGTCATAAGCGGCAATGGCCTTGCAGGAAGGGTTATTGAGACAGGGTGGAGGATATCCAGAGTCCTTCTTATCACAGATTATGATTCTACTTTTAGCGGGGTTGTGGAGAGGACAAGGGATGAAGGCGGAGTCTCAGGCAATATGAGGACAGGCCTTGTTATGAAATATCTGGATATAGGATGTGATGTGAAAAAAGGCGACAAGGTTATCACGTCCGGGCTATACGGCGTTTTTGAAAAAGGCATATTAATAGGCGAGGTGGTTTCTGTAGAGCCTGATTCCACTGGCCTTTATATGAATGCAGCTATAAAACCTGAAGTTGATATCAGAAAGCTGGAAGAAGTTCTGGTGATAAGGTAATTCTCTTTCTATGTTATTATTTATTTGGATAATAATATTGGGTCTTTTGCAGAGCGCAGCGCCGCTAAATATCAATTTTCTCGCGCTTTTTGCTATTTTTGCAGGGCTTAAAAAAGGGCCTTTATGGGGATTATGTATCGGAATATTTATAGGCGCTTTCACAGAGATATTGTCATCTCAAACTTCTGGTTTGAACCTCATGCTTTATAGCGGAATCGGGCTGGCCGCAGGGATAATCAAGCAGAATATATATTATAAAGAAGGTATTGCAATGGAATTTCTTTTTTCATTTTTCGGGATGCTATTTTTTTATCTCGCGTATTTTGCATTCACAAGGACAGCCCAGGCAGGCGTATTGTTCACAATAATTTTCTCAAGCCTTATCTCGCCTTTACTATTCAGGCTTATCGAATAATCTATTATGAGAATAAAAATACTGCAGATTTTCTTTACGACACTTTTTGTTCTGGTAGGAGCGTGGCTTTATCATCTCCAGATTATAAAAGGCCCCTTTTATAACAATCTTAGTTCCAGAAACAGCATCCGGCTTTTAAATATAGCTGCTCCGCGCGGCAATATATACGATAGATTTGGAAAACTTGTGGCTGGAAACACACTTTCCTTCGGAGTTTTTATAATTCCACAGGAGGTAGATGATATTGACGCTGAAATGGAAAAACTAGCCGGGATTTTAGGGGTTTCAAAGAGCGGTCTAGAAAGAAATTATAAGCGCAATAGGACCGCTTCGTTTGCCCCGTGCGAACTTATAAGAGGCGTTTCAAAGAAAACAGCGATTTTAATAGAAGAATCCAGACTTGAAATGCCAGGCGTTCTTGTAAAAGAGATACCTTTTAGAAATTATTATTACAATGCCTCTTTCAGCCACGTGGTTGGATATATCGGAGAAATAGACCAGCTTGAGCTAGAGCTTCTAAAACCTTACGGCTATAACATAAAAGATTTAATAGGCAAGGACGGCGTAGAAAGATTCTGCGACAGGATATTACGAGGGAAGAATGGAGGCATGCAGATACAGGTTGACAATAGGGGCAGACAAGTGAAGGTTATGAGTTACAGAAGGCCAAAAAGCGGAAGAGACGTTTATCTTACTCTAGACGCAGGCTTGCAAAAGGTAGTCTATAATCTTTTCAATGGCCAGAGAGGCGCGGCTATTTTTATGGACCCGCATAATGGAGAAATATTAAGCCTTATAAGCAGTCCTTCATATGACCCTAATGAGCCATTATTAAAAGCCATGCGTTCAGAAGACTCGCCGCTTTTAAACAGAGCCATAATGGGAGTTTATCCTCCCGGTTCTATATTCAAACTTGTCACAAGTATTGCAGCGCTTGAGTCAAAAAGTATAAGGCCTGACACTGGTTTTGTATGCGTTGGTAAATTTAATATTGGTAAAGACCAGTTCGACTGCTGGAATAAAGACGGCCACGGTTATGTGGACCTCGAAAAGGCGATTGCATGGTCCTGTAATGTTTATTTTTATCATACAGCTCTTTTAACCGGCGCAGATAAAATCAGCAAGTATGCAATCCTGTTCGGATTAGGCAGAAAAACAGGCATAGAACTTTTTGGGGAATCTAATGGGTTTGTGCCTTCAAAAGAATGGAAGAGAGCGGAAAAAAAAGAAATCTGGTATCCTGGCGATACGGCAAATTTTTCAATAGGCCAGGGCGATTTATTGGTAACGCCTTTACAGATAGCTCGCATGGTCTCTAGTATTGCGAATGGAGGCGCGCTCATTAAGCCTCATGTTTTAAAGCGTGTCGGATATGCCGATGCAGCTGATGTTAAAATAGAAACCCTTAAAGTTGCAAAAGAAAATATAGATGTGGTAAGACGCGGGATGCGGAAAGTCATAGAAGATCCTGATGGCACAGGAAACAGGGCAGCGAGCGGGATAGTTTCTATTTCTGCGAAAACAGGAACTGTTCAGGTGGGTCCCGGGATCATGCCTCACGGTTGGTTTGTAGGATTTGCGCCTTCGGAAAATCCAAAGATATGTTTTGTAGTTTTTCTGGAGAATGCAGGGTCAGGCGGAGACGCGCCTGCTGAGATTGCAAAACTGGCGCTGGAGTATTGGTTTAGAGAGCATAAAAATGATAAAAAAATATAAAGAATTTGACTGGATCTTATTAGGCGTGGCCGCGGCCATTTTTATAATAGGGCTTTTATTTCTTTTTAGCGCCACTTATTCAAAAAATATAGATTTTATAATAAGGCAGATAGCATGGTTTTTAATAGGGGCGCTATTTTTTATGGTTATAATAAACATAAACTACAGAAAAATTATAAGCCTTGGGTATATATTTTATTTCTTTTCTCTTATTTTATTGTTGATTGTATTTTTCTTCGGGTCTAAAAGGCTCGGCGCGCAGAGGTGGCTTGAATTAGGTTATTTTAATCTCCAGCCTTCTGAATTCGCCAAATTATTTATCACGCTTGCTTTGATCCAATATCTCACAGCGCAAAAGAGTGAAAAAGGGATTAAAAATATCGTAACGGCTTTTTTTATTATGCTGGCGCCCTTTGTCCTGATACTTGCGCAGCCTGATCTGGGCACCGCTCTTATGCTTGTGCCTGTATTTTTTACGCTTTTATATATCTGGGGAATCAGGCTTAAGCATTTATTTTTTATAATAGGAGGGGGTTTGGCCGCGTCTCCTCTTGGCTGGTTTTTATTAAAGGATTATCAGAAAGAGCGGCTTATGGTGTTCATGAACCCTGATATAGATCCTCTTGGCGCAGGATATACTGTTATACAATCCAGGATAGCAATCGGATCAGGCGGGGCATTCGGAAAAGGCTGGCTCAGCGGCACTCAGAATCAGTTGAATTTTTTAACAGAGAGGCATACGGATTTTATATTTTCAGTGGCGGGAGAAGAATGGGGTTTTGCAGGCGGTATAATTTTAATAGGCCTGTATTATATCCTGGTCAGAAGGGCTTTTGAGATAGCCAGAAAAACAGACGACCCCTGCGGCGTTCTTGCGGCATGCGGAATGGCTACAATAATAGGAATTCAAGTGATAGTGAATATCAGTATGACAATGGGGTTCATGCCAGTCGTGGGGTTGCCTCTATTGCTTGTGAGTTACGGCGGTTCATCGCTTTTAGTTACCATGATAGCATTGGGATTGCTGGAGAGCATCGCAATCCATAGATAAAATCAACAACTTTACAAATTGACATTGTCGATTTGTAAAGTTGTTTGGGATGTGAGAGGAACGCGGTATGTTGGAAATATTAAAGCCGGCTAGATATATAAATAGCGAATGGAACGCGGTTCATAAAGACTGGAATGAAGGCGCTTTGAAAATAGCGCTTTCGTTTCCGGATGTTTATGAAATAGGCATGAGCCATCTGGGCATGAGGATTTTGTATGGCATATTAAACAGAGAGCAGGATGTGATTTGCGAAAGGGTTTTTGCTCCGTGGCTTGATATGGAAAAAAGATTAAGAGATAGAAAGGAAAGACTCCCGTCGCTCGAGTCGTCTCATGCTTTAAAAGAATTTGATATCGTCGGTTTTTCCCTTCAATACGAGATGAATTATCCGGATATCTTGAATATGCTGGATATGGGAGGAGTGCCTTTATGTTCGAAAGATAGGGGCGATAACGATCCTATTGTAATAGCCGGAGGCCCATGCGCGTTCAATCCTGAGCCGCTGGCAGATTTTATAGATGTGTTTGTGATTGGAGAAGCGGAAGAAGCGATCCTGGATATTGTGAAAATAATTCAAGGAGCAAAGGGCAGAGGGCATAGAGCAAAGGGAGCTATATTAAAAGAGCTGGCGAAAATAGAAGGAGTTTATGTTCCGGGATATTGCAGCGCAATAAAAAAACGTATTGTGAAAGATCTGGACAGTTCATTTTTTCCAACAGATATAGTCGTCCCATATATACAGATTGTGCACGACAGAATTGGGATAGAGATAATGCGCGGTTGCCCGCATGGATGCAAATTCTGCCAGGCATGTAAAATTTTTCACCCCTTAAGGATCAGGTCTGTAAAAAGGATTATGGAAATAGCAGAGGAATCCGTAAAGAGCACAGGATATGAGGAGATATCTTTGCTATCCCTTTCGTCAGGAGATTATCCGTATATTGAAGAGCTTGCCAGAAAATTGCAAGAAAAATTTAAACCGCTTGGCGTAAAAATATCGCTTCCGTCTTTAAGGGTAGGCACTTTTGACGAGCGTAACGATATGGACACATTGAAAAGAGCAGGGCTTACATTTGCCCCTGAAGCAGGCAGTGAACGACTGAGGCACACTTTGAATAAAAAAATAACAGACGCTGAAATTATAGAGAAGTCCGGACTAGCGTTAAATTCAGGATGGAGGAAGGTAAAACTTTATTTCATGGCAGGCCTTCCCGGCGAAACCTACGAAGATCTGGATGCAATAATAGATTTGGCAGGGAAAATAAGAAATGTAAATTTAAGCGTGAGCCCTTTTATACCAAAACCGCATTCTGATTTTGAAAGGGAGGGGATGGAGGAGCTGGGGATATTAAAAGAGAAAAAAAGATATTTAGAGGCAGGAGGCAAGAGGCAAGAGGCAAGAAAAAATATAAAAATTGATTTTCATAGTCCTGAAACAAGCAGAATCGAAGCAGTGCTGGCCAGAGGCGATAGAAGCGTTGGAAAAGTTATATTGAAGGCGTGGGAAAAAGGCCTGAGGCTTCAGGCGTGGACAGAACATTTTAATTATAATCTGTGGGATCAGGCTTTTCAGGAAACAGGCGTCGACCCGGAAATTTATTTGAAGAAAAAAGACGAGGGCGAAGTTTTGCCGTGGGAGTTTATAAAGGTTAGCCCTTGAAGTTGGGCGGATTGTATTGTATACTTTGAATTAATGACACGGAGGCGTATATGATAAATTTATTAAAGGATATGTCAATGTTTCCAAAAGGCCTGAGATATAAAACCATGATAGCATTTTCTTTGATGTCGCTTATTCCGATATTGGTATGCGCATGGCTTGTTATAACATATATCTTTCCCAATATAAATTTATTTTTTGGCCTTAGTTTAGGTAATATAAGCTTTATATTGTTTATATCTATAGTAATATCTATCCTAGGCCTTTACGTCACGAAAGAGATGATAGACCCTGTTATAAAGATGGCGGAAGAGGCAAAAAAAGCAGCGACAGGCGATATAACAAAATGTATAGACATAAACCGGGAAGACGAAGTTGGGTCCTTGAGTAAATCCCTGAACATTATGACCCG
Source organism: Candidatus Omnitrophota bacterium (assembly GCA_003485765.1). Taxonomy (GTDB): domain Bacteria; phylum Omnitrophota; class Gorgyraeia; order Gorgyraeales; family Gorgyraeaceae; genus UBA10183. Next base: position 19,035 of record DNHS01000047.1, read on the forward strand.
GAAGATAAAAGAAAATATGGAGGAATTAAGGGCCTATGGGGAAAAAACAAAGCTGATAAACCTGGAGATAAATAAAAAAGTCCTCGCGCTCTCAGGGCTTTTACATATAGGAAATCTTATCTCTTCTTCAAAAGAACTGAATAATACCCTGAGTTTTATAATACAGAAGGTTTCGGACATAGAAAATAACTCAACAACATTATTGATGCTTATGGATGAGGAATCAAAAGAATACACTGTGGTATCCAGTTGTAATCTCGAAGAAATCAAAGCATCTGGATTGAAATTAAAACAGTATGAATTGTCTCCTGATATTTTAGCAAAAAAAATAGGATTAAAAAATATTGTGGGCATGCCTGTAACATTTGCAGGAAAATCATACGGGATGCTTATAGTAGGGAATAACGAGAAAGATTTTATTTTTGCAGATGATGAGAAAGAACTACTGAAATTATTTGCCAAACAGATTTCAATAGCGGTTGAAAACGATACTCTTATCAAAAGATCGAAAGAGCTTTCTATAACTGATGAGGTAACAGGCCTTCATAACTATAATTATATGAAAACCAGGCTTGGCGAAGAGATAAGAAGAGCTATTGTGTACCAAAGGCCATGCGGATACCTTCTTATAGATATAGATGATTTTAAGAATTTTTATACAACTGGCAGTGAAGCAAGGCGGGATGCGCTTTTAAAAGAGACAGGCGTTATTTTGAAGAGTTCTGTGACAGAAATTGATAAGGTAGGCCGTTTGTCAGATGATAGATTCGCAGTGATATTGCCGGAGAGAAATAAAAGGCAGTCTGCCAACGTTGCTGAGGAGATAAGAAAAAAAATAGAGGATAGGCTTGGAAAGTCAATCAGTCCTGATAAAAAATTTACTGTAAGTATAGGCGTGAGCGAAAATCCTATAGACGGCTCCACAGCAGATGAGCTTATGGAAAAGGCAGAGAGGCTTGCGCGTAACGCCAAGTCCCTTGGTAAAAATAGAGTGATTGTCTAATGTTACAAAACGAGTATGACTCGTTTTGTAAACTAGCAGCACAAAGGAGTTAAAATGGCGAAAGATCTGAGTCAATTATTAAAAGACGCTGTTCAAAAAGGAGCTTCTGACTTACATTTAGGCGCAGGAACTACGCCGCATATGAGGCTGGACGGGAGCCTTATGTCTGCAGATAGCGCTGTGTTGGATGGGGCTTCGGCTAAGAGCCTGGTTTACTCTATTCTTACAGATGAACAGAAAGGTAAGTTTGAGAGGGATAAAGAATTGGATTTTGCTTTCACCATAGAAGGCTTGAGCAGGTTCAGGGTGAATGTATTTTTTCAAAGAGGATGTATAGGCGCTGCTATCAGGGCTCTTCCTTTTAAGATAATGAGTTTTGAAGAATGCGGCCTTCCTGTAAGCGTAGTCCAGGATTTCTGTAAGCGCCAAAAAGGTTTTGTGCTTGTGACAGGAGCCACGGGAAGCGGGAAATCCACAAGCCTTGCCTCAATGATAGACTATATAAATATAAACAGGGATTGTCATATAATAACCATAGAGGATCCCATAGAGTATGTGCATTCGAATAAAAAGTCTATAATAGACCAGAGAGAGGTTGGCGTTGACACCCATTCGTTTTCACAGGGGCTCAAGCATATATTAAGAGAAGACCCTGATGTTATTCTGATAGGAGAGATGAGAGATCTGGAGACAATAGAAGCCGCGCTTTTGATCGCAGAGACAGGGCATCTTGTTTTTGCAACGCTTCATACTTCAGACAGCGCGCAGACAATAAACCGTATTATAGATGTTTTCCCTTCAAGGCAGCAGGCGCAGGTGAGGACGCAGATTTCTTTTGTACTAACAGGAGTCCTGTCTCAGCAGCTTTTGCCGCGCAAAAGCGGAAAAGGCAGGGTACTTGCAGTAGAGGTCCTTGTTGCAAATCACGCTGTAAAGAGCATGGTAAGAGAATCAAAAATCCATCAGGTGTATTCTGTAATTCAGACAGGCCAGAAGGACAATATGCAGACTATGAATCAGGCGCTTTTTGAGCTCTGCAAAACTGGGCATATCTCAGAAGAAGAGGCGCTGGCAAACACTACAGAGGTGCAGGATTTAGAGAGGATGCTGCGTGGCAAATAGGATAAATTTAAAACAATTAGGGGAGCTTTTAGTTGATCTGGGCCTTATAACCAGGGACCAGCTTAAGCATGCATTAGAGGTACAGAAAGATAAGGGAGGCTTAATAGGCCAGATCCTGGTTGATTTGGGTTATGTAAGCGAAGAAGCGATTGCTCAGGCTATTACAGCTCAATATGGTTTTCCATATTTGCCGCTTGAAAATTACGAAATAGACTCTGAAATCGTTAAGATAGTCCCTAAAAATGTCGCGATACAATATTGTCTGATTCCCGTGGATAAGATAGGCAGTAATCTCACAATAGCAATGGCAAATCCTTTGAATAATCAGGCGGTGGAAGATATTGCGCTTTTGTCTGGGTTATATATACAGCTTTTTGTCAGCACAGCAGCTGATATCAAAAAAGCGATAGAAAAATATTATAAATAACTATGTATTCACTCAAAGAACGGCTGATGGAATTATTGATAAACAACAAAGTTATCTCAAGATCCCAGCTGGATAATGCGTTGAAAATTCAGAAGGAAAAAGGCGGCTCTCTTAAAACCATCCTTGTTCAATCAGGTTTTATAACAGAAAAAGACCTGATGGCTGTCTTGAGCCAGGGCCTTGGTATTCCGCCTATATCCCTGGCGCGTTTTAAAATAGACCCGGAACTTTTAAAGCTCATTCCTCGCGATGTGGCAAATAAATATCAGATAATGCCTGTTTCAAAGGTCGGCAATATGCTTACTATTGCGATGTCAGATCCATTGAATATATTTGCAATAGATGACCTGAAATCCATCACCAGCCTTAACATAGGAACTATTATTGCTTCTCATAAAGAGGTTCAGGATGCAATAGACCAGTATTACGTAGAAGACACTCATGAAGCTATAGAAGAATTGATGGAAGATTTAAAGACGCAGGAAATGGAGATTATTCAAATAGGAGAGGTTGAAGAAAAAGTAGATTCTGAAAGGCTCTTTAAACTGGTGGAAGAAGCGCCTGTTGTAAAATTGACAAACATGATCCTTGAAAATGGGGTAAAGGCCAGGTCCAGCGATATTTTGATAGAGCCTATGGAAAACTCAGTGCGCATCAGGTATAGAGTGGATGGGGTGTTAAAGGATGTAGAAGCGCTTCCGAAAAATACGCACGAATCTATTATTTCCAGGATAAAGGTCATGTCTGAACTTAATATCGCTGAGCGCCGCCTTCCGCAGGACGGCAGGTTTAGATTACAGATAAATAATAACAATATAGATTTCAGGGTTAGTATCCTTCCTTCGAGTAAGGGCGAAAAAGCGGCGTTGAGAGTTTTGGATAAATCTCAGGCAATGCTCGATATCGCTAGACTAGGATTCAGCGATGACGCCATGGATAAATTGAAAAAATGCGCGTCCAGGCCTCATGGCATGATACTTGTTTGCGGCCCAACAGGGAGCGGCAAGACCACAACGCTTTATTCTTTGATGAGATATGTCCATACGCCTGAGAAAAATCTCATAACAGTTGAAGACCCGATTGAATATCAGATAGAAGGCATTAACCAGGTTACAGCCAGACAAGAGACAGGCCTTACATTTGCCAGCGCCCTCAGGTCTATCCTCAGGCAGGACCCGGATGTGATAATGATAGGAGAAATAAGAGATTTTGATACAGTGGATATAGCAATAAAATCTGCTCTCACAGGCCATCTTGTATTGAGCACGCTCCATACAACTACTGCCCCTGGTTCAGTGGTGCGCCTTATAAATATGGGCTGCGAACCTTTTTTAATAAGCGCGTCGCTTATTGCAATAGTCGCTCAAAGGCTTATACGAAAATTATGCCCTAAATGCAGAGGCTCTTATAAACCCGGAGAAGTTTTATGCGCAAAGCTTGGAATTGATATTAAAAAGACAAAGGATATTTTATTTTATAAAGCAAAAGGATGCGCGGCATGTTTAAATACAGGATATTCAGGCAGGGTGGGTATATGCGAGGTGCTTGCAATTACACCTGCTATAAGAGACCTTGTTTTAAAACGCGCCAGGGAAAATGAGGTAAAACAAATCGCCCGCGCAGAAGGCATGAGGACATTGCGAGAAGATGGTATTGCGAAAGTTTTAGCAGGCCTTACCAGCCTGGAAGAAGTTTTGCGCGTAACAGTGCAGGACGAATAAAACATTATGGCTAAATCGCTAAAGGACAGATTAATACAGGCGCTAGTTGATAATAAACTCGTTACGCAGAAAAATCTTGAGTGCGCCAAAGATCTTCAGGCTAAAGACGGCGGAAGCATTGGCAGGATACTTATTAAAGAAGGCATGGTAAGCGAAAAAGACATGATGTCTGTGATGAGCAAAGAACTTAACATGCCCGCTATTAATCTTTCAAAGTATAAATCGGATAAAGATTGTGTCAAACTCATACCAGAAGCAATGGCAAGGCAGCACAGGGTTATTGCTATATGCAGGTTTTCCAATACATTGATAGTTGCTATGGCAGATCCATTGAATATATTTGTAATTGATGATCTGAAGGTGTTTACAAAATTTAATGTAGAACCTGTACTGAGCACTGAGACTGATATACTGGATGCAATAGACAGATTGTATGATTCGGACGACAGGCTCATGTCAGATGCTATTAAAAATACAGAAGGTCCTAACCTTGAAGTTATAGATATGGCGAAAGAGGAATTTGACATTGGCGAGGCTGCGCTAGAAGGCGGAACCCCGCCTATTGTCAAGATGGTGAATTTGATAATATTGGAGGCTTTAAAAAAAAGGGCTTCTGATATTCATATTGAGTCTGAAGAAGATTATCTTCGCGTAAGATACAGGATTGACGGGAATCTGCACGACGTTTTGAGGATACCAAAGAAGAATCAAAATGCGGTGCTTGCAAGATTAAAGATTATGTCAGGCATGAATATTACAGAATCAAGGGTGCCGCAGGACGGAAGATTTAAAATAAGGATGCAAAAAAAAGAAGTGGATTTTAGAGTGTCTATGCTGCCGACAGCTTTTGGAGGCAAGGTGGTCCTGAGGGCGCTTGATAAAGCCAATCTTTCAATAGGCCTTGATACGCTTGGTTTTTCCGCTGACACGCTTATGAGGTTCAAAGAGGCAATAGCAAAACCTTTTGGCATGATACTTGTGACAGGCCCTACTGGGAGCGGAAAATCTACGACTCTTTATTCAGTGATAAATCAGATGAATACGCCCGATAAAAATATTATAACCATTGAAGACCCTGTTGAATATCAGGTGGAGGGCATAACGCAAATACAGGCAAATGCTGAAATAGGGCTGACTTTTGCGAACGGCTTACGCTCATTATTAAGACAGAGCCCTGATATAATAATGATAGGCGAGATACGGGATTCTGAGACAGCGGATATTGCAATAAAAGCGTCTCTTACAGGTCAATTGGTATTAAGCACACTTCATACAAATGACGCGCCCACCGCTATTTCCAGGCTTAAGGATATGGGCATAGAGCCTTTTCTGATAGCATCGTCTATTGTGCTTGTGGCTGCGCAGAGGCTGTGCAGGGTTATATGCAAAGCCTGCAAAGGTAAAGGGGCTTGCAAGAAATGCAATTCAACAGGTTATTTTGGAAGGATCGCTATACTTGAGGCATTGGCAGTGGACGATAATATCCGAGAAATGATAATAGAAAACGAATCTATAGACGCTATAAGAAATTATGCTGTTTCAAAAGGCATGAAGACTTTGCGTGATGACGGTATGGAGAAATACAAGAATGGCGTGACCAGCATGGAAGAGGTTGCGCGAGTGACGACGGAAGAATAATTTATGCCTACATTTAAATATACCGCAAAAGAGATTACTGGAAAAACAGTGAACGGGATATTGGAATATTCAGACAAGGCCCTTCTGATAGATGCGCTTCGCAAAAAAGACCTTATAATAATTTCTGTAGAAGAAACCTCAAAAAGAAGGCCTATGTCTTCAAAAGGCAGTGTAAAGCTGGAAGAAATAGTTATATTTTCCAGACAGCTTGCCACCATGGTGGATAGCGGCATACCTCTGGTTCAGTCTCTGGATATTTTATGCGAACAGATAGAAAAACCTGTTTTTAAAAATATCCTGGCAAAGATAAAGGGCGACATAGAAACAGGTTCAAGTCTGTCTGATGCGCTTGCAAGGCACCCAGCAGTATTTTCAACTCTTTATATAAATATGGTGAGGGCAGGCGAATCAAGCGGCGCGCTGGACGATATCCTTGACAGGCTTGCCTCGTATCTTGAAAAATCAAACACATTGCAGAGAAAAGTAAAATCCAGCCTTGTGTATCCTGTTGTCGTAATGACAATGGCAATGCTTATAACGCTTGTTATGCTTTTAAAAGTCATACCTACTTTTAAAGGCATATTTACAATGCTGGGAGGGGAATTGCCTTTGCCGACAAGGATCCTGATTTTTATAAGCGATACTATAAGACAAATGTTTTTATACGTAGCAGCCGGGATTACTGTTGTGGTATTTGCTTTAAGAAAGTATATGAAGACTCCGCAGGGAAAAGAAAATTTTGACAGAATGCTTCTTGTCATGCCTGTCCTTGGATCTCTTTTTAGAAAAGTGGCTGTTGCAAAATTTACAAGGACGTTTGCAACGCTTGTTAAAAGCGGAGTGCCTATCCTTGTCTCTTTGGAAATAGTAGGTAAAACCGCGGGCAATACTGTGATAGAAAAGGCAGTGGAAGCTGTGCGTAATGGCATAAAGGAAGGCGAAAATATAGCTGACCCTCTTGCCAAAAGCGGCGCTTTTCCTCCAATGGTTGTCAGGATGATCAAGGTGGGGGAGCAGACGGGCGAGCTTGAAAAAATGCTCACTAAAATAGCTGATTTTTACGAAGACCAGGTGGACGCTGCTGTAAGCGGCCTTACCAGCCTTATAGAGCCTTTGATAATAGCTTTTCTCGGTATAGTGATAGGCGGCATAGTTGTTGCCATGTTCCTGCCCATATTCAAACTTACGGAAATTATTGCCCACTAATCCAGCAACTTTACAAATTAACAATGTTAAAATGTAAAGTTGTTTGGATAATGTAAAATAAATTGTACGC
>DNHS01000025.1 GCA_003485765.1 Candidatus Omnitrophota bacterium
CCAAGTTAACATAAGATACATTATAGGCGCTTTGTGCTTGCATCAAAAGGACTCAGTTTATATGGTTTTAATTTCTTATTTTAAGGTTTTCAGGTGTTACAGGCTCGATAAAAGCAATATAGATGGCTTTACCAGGACAGCGCTGCTTTCTCTTATAACATATGTTCCGATTCCACTAGAAACTAGTATTTCATCAAGATCTGCGTTTTGAGCGATTTTTTGCAATAATGCCTGGAAGTCATCCAGCGTATCTTTAAATTCAAATCCATATTGAAAAGCGCTTGGCAATTGTACTGCTACATGTCTATAGGGTCCTTTTGCCGCTAATACCGCGTGCGGCATCGCATCTTTTACAATCATCATGTCTCCCGGCCCCATTATATTAATCTTAATTTCTCCATCCTCTAAAAAAGCTAAAGCCATCATACCTTCTTCTACATAATAAATTTCAATAAATTTATCAGGGTGCTTGTGGTACGTTTCAGTCGGCCTAATTTTATTAAAATATATCCACTTTCCGGCTGTATCCTGATCATATCGAATCATGGAAACGCCTGCTAAATTAGTGCCCAATGTCATTGCATCAATTAGCCATTCTAATTCCGCCTCCCCTGTCCATTGATGCATCCTGCCGGTAGAATCTAAGACAACTACGCCTTTATCTATCCATTCCCTTGGAGAAACAATTCCGGATTCATTATGCCCGTCTCTTTCTGTAAAAACTTGCGCAAAATTTTCAAAATTATAAACTCTGTACCAATCATTAACAGCATTCGGTTCCTGGGTAACAATTACCATTACCTGACCTGTTATTTCTTTAAAATCCAGCATGGCTCCTGGTTTTATTGCTACGGTTCCTGCATTTCCAAGTGTCAGAGGACTTCCCCCTAATTCCACTGTCATAGGCTTTGCCTCTAAATTACAAACTGTTGTCTGGTGAGGAAATTCTTTTGTCTGAAGCAAAAATTCCTTAGCTTTTTCCCCTGTCAATATAGTTGTCTTTGTAACAGGATCAACTTCGCGGCCTTTGCTTAGAAATTCTGTATAATTTATTCTTGAGTAGTTGGCTATTTGTTCCGCAATCGCCTCATCCATTATCTTCAATATACCTCGTGCCTGATGCGTAACTATATTGCCTATTTTCATCCATGCAACTAAACTATTATAACGTATCTGCCTGCGGTATTTTTGATTTCCCAAGACATTGCCAATTTTTTCAAGGCACTGCAGTAAACTCTCAGCTTTTGGTATGCCCTGTTCGTCATATTCGACTATAAACCCGTTTCCTTCGCCGGTTTCAGGATCAAATTCTTCAAGAAAATGTTCATCAGGATGGCATATGCCGTCAGGCACAGCAATGATAGCCCCGGAATTAGATGCTACCTTTTGAGGCGTAGTCGCAGAAGCCTCTTTGCCTTTTTGCGACAACATCACTGTAAAATTTACGCCTTGCATAATAATAGGCGCATCGCTGATGTTGTAATTTTCAAAAACTGCAACCTGATCCTGTAGTTGATACGCTTCCGCTAATTTTCTGATATGAGCTAATTTATCCGGTCCGAATCGCCCTCCTATAATAACTCGGACTCCGCTCTTCTTGAATCTTTCTCTCATGTTTCCATCTTGAAGAATGTTGATAAACTGCCTGAGCTCTTTATAATCAACGATCCTTCTGATTATTGCTCCTGTATGCATGTTTGATGATTCGCTCCATTTAATCCCCTGTGTCCTTAATAATGCCAGAAGATGTGTCTCCAAACCCGATGTCACGCTGTCCAGTTCTTCCATAAATTTATCCTTAGCCGCAGGATCAGCTTCCAAACAGGCAATCAATTCATTATCATCCATTGTTGCATTGCCAAATTGGGTTTTGTATTTATCTATCAGATTCTGCGCTTCAGGCGCTTGAAAATGCTTTGGGTGCGTGCCATTTGAAGAGCCGTATTCATTATCCATGACTATTTTGGACAGTATTTCTGCTATCATTTCTTTATTCGCGCCAACATCTCTTAAAGATTCTGGGAATACCGCCTCTTTTAATATCCTGGTATGGTCTATGCTTACTCCTATTATTTTCATGGCGCGAATTGCCCCTAACACTTCTAGCCGTAATCTGCCAGATCTATCAAAAATAGAATCACCATATTGTCCTACAAGATCGGAAAACAAACTTTTTAAATAATTAGGCATGCCTCCTGCAACAACTGTATGGTTTACTATAATGACAGCCCCTTCTTCTTTTGGAAGATGTGTATATGCCTCATTTTCCAGATGAATTAGTTTCTTTTCTTGTGCAATAAGCCAGCGTTTTCTTAATTCTTTAATCACTGCCTGGCCCGCTGCATTGTAAAACTTCATTTGAGAAGCGCGTTCTTGGCTATTTTGATCGCCTTTATAAAGCTCATCTAATCCATATATCCATACTTGAAGCGCGCCTCCCAGTTTACAGATATCTATACTTACTGTTCTTTCATTGCCATCATGTATTAAAGCTATGTCATCTATATGCTGGTAACCAGAAAGGTTTTTAAGAGCTTCTTTTAACCATTTACCTGCTTCTGTTCCGTCTTCATGCCTATCATAAATCATGTTAAGCGCTACTACGCTAGCTCCATTATCTGCTATTCCTCTTACCAAATCAGGCATTAAAGCGCCTAAACCGCCTGCCATAGTGGACATACTGATTTTTTTAAGCAATATATCGGCATCTTGTATAGAAATACCCCCTTTATCGACTTCTTTTTGCATAACTTCAAGCAAAGCAAGCGAGAGTTCAGGATGAAAACCCATTTCTAATTGCCAGCTTACAATGACTCTGTCTTTTAAATTAGGGGCGTTTTGCTCTAACCATTTACTAGTAACTTCATCTATCTGCCTTGGTTTTACCATCTTGGCATACAGAGTTTTCTTATATTCCCACGTCTCTCTAATTGCCGCAAGGACTGCCTCTTTTTCTTTATTTATATTCTTTTCCGCTTCTCGTATTGCGCTCCGAATCTGTTCATTTTCAGTGCTAGCATAAAGATAGCTCAAGTCTGTTTTTTCAAACGCCTTTGCCAAAACTTCTATAGCTTCTACTAATGACAATGACGCATCAAGAGGAACTTGGACAGTCAATCTTTTTCGCTCCCCATCGTCACTAAATTCCGTCTTAACTTTATCGTAAGAGCCTCTCGGTACGGAAAACCTCCATATGTCATTTCTTTCTTTAAAAATGCCTCCCGAACAGAATAATTTTATTGCCTGATTCAATGCCTCAGGCATGCCAAAAATCGTATCCATGTCTTCGGCTGCAAATTCTGTTGAACTATCCTTAGGAATAAATCTGAATATCTCACATCCGCCGCTAAAAATGCCTATTTGATACCTCAAAGGGGTTGAAATTGGATACTGTCTTGAACTTGTTTCCTGAATAATGCCTTCTTTAACAATAGCGCTATTTATAATAACATTTCCTCCTGCCTTAAATAAGCCTGAAGGAGGGGATATATAAACCCACTTTTTATCTACTGAAGCCTGATTTTCGAAATTTGCAGCAAGCATAAAGATATGACCTGTCTCTTCATCTCGAAATGCCAATGTCTCAATCCCATCATTTTTAGTAACAAAGAAACCATCTTGAGGCTGTCCTTGTGAATGAGTCAATGCCAACAACATGCTTGGTTCTGCCTGGCTTCTTGCAATAATAAATAAAAGATATAGAAAAGCTTCATTTTTTGTTTTTTCAGTGAGAAAAGAAACACCGCTTAATTTAAGAATCAATGTATTTTCAATTATCTCCGCTGATGTTTTATCAGCGCCTATAATTACTTTTAAATTATAAACGCTGCTTAAAAGTCCTCTATCATGCATAAAATTTATTGCTCGTAAAATACACTGTCCTAATTCAGGCAATGACGCATTAATCTTATCTCGTTCTGATATCTTGAAGTTAAGAGATTCAGAGGATAGTCCATCTATCAATCTTTTTGAATTATTTTGTGCTATTAGAGGCACTCTCAGCCCTGAGAATGTATTTTTAGGCGTATCTATGCCATATACCGTGTTATTTAAGGCAAATATTGCAACTATTAAAAAAGATATGATTTTCATATTTAGCGCTTTTTCAGGCCTTAGCATGTTTCCTTTTCCCTTTCTAAATAATTAAGCAGATTCTCTGACTGCAACACTGGGCAACCGTAATTGCCTGTTTTTGTTAAAATGCTCTCTTACTGCATCAAATCTGGGATTATATTTATTTTGTACAGCTTGTGGCAGCCTGTTAAATGCCGGCACTGAGAACTCGTTTAAAAAATCAGCTGTGCGTAAAATAACATCTTTTTCCAGTTGCTTTATTTCATTTGCCAGCCCTTGGACCCTGATCTCTGCGCGTTCAGGCGTAAGCATGCAATAAGTAGACAATAACCTGGAATCCCGCATAATCAAAGCTAATTTATGGATATCGGTTCGTCTCTTTTCTTCAGCATGGCTTAGAGCATTTTCGTAGGCTGTATCTGCTGCGCTGTTATACGGAAAACGTGTCCTGGCAACTATTGCTTCTACGTTATGCAAGTTGACACCTATCTCTTCCACTATGCGTTGTAACGTATCGTCTTCTGCTATATCAATAGCATGCTCTTCATTGACAGGGATCATGCCTGCTACCATTAATTCCAAAACAGCATCTTTTTGCGTTCCAAAGCCGCTTGCAGCAGCTGATTCAACAGCCAGCTTTGTAACTTCCATAGAGTGCACAAAGTTATGATAGTTAGCTCTGAGCAGGCCATATTTTTCATAATACCTCATTAAATAAAGATACAACTTTTTAACAGCCTGCGCTTTCTTCTGCAGTTCAGCCCGCTGGCTGGTATCTGCAACTTTTATAATAGACTGGATGTAGGCCGATAACGCAAAATCATATATTTCGCGCAATGCAACTTCATGCTCAATTGTATGGTCGATCTTATGGCCTATAAATAAGTCGTCAAAATTATTTATCAATACGTTGAATAAAACTTCATATTGCATGCACGCAAAATCCCATCCGAACTTTTCAGAATCAGCAAGAACATGATTTACCTGCCTGTCCCATTTTTCCTTATCGTTAAAATCTGTTATAGCATCGCTGATAGCTTTATACAACAGCTCTCTGCATCCATTTTTTTTACTCCTGTTTTCAGGTTTTCCAAGATAGCTTTTGGTTAGATCTGTTGAAATCGTAGAAAAATCAACAACATAACCATTGCCCTCCCCTTCTTGTGAAAAACTACTGATATCATCTCTTAATCCTCCGACAGAATTAACCAGATTTATGGCTCCGAAACGCGCAGCCTGCATCTGAGATATTCCTTTAGGCTCAAAGATAGAAGGCATAACATGCACATCAGCGCCTGCAAATATCTGCTTCATTGTAGGCTCGTTAACCCAGCCCAGATATGCTATGCTGTGAGGATATTTCTCTACGAGTTTTTTAATCCTTGTTTCATATAGAGCTCCTGAACCGGCAAAAACAAACTTCATGCCCTTGCCTAACAAATCTTTCATTTCTCTGCTGTTCTCAAGCACCGATAACAATATATACAGGCCTTTTTGCTCATCAAATCTGCTCACAAAGCAAAATACAGGCGTATTGCTATCAGCGATAAAGTCAGGCGCAATGGATTTTCTGCGAACCTTGTTTATTAATTCCACAAGGGCTTTTTTATTTTCAGACTTTCCGTCCTGCGTATTTACTACCCCAAGCTTAATATCCTTTTCAGTAGGGTGATTTGCGAACCTTTGTCTTATAGAAGGTGTGGTGGCGGCATCGATAGTACGCAGTGACACACCGTTAGGGATACCCAATACGCCTATGGTACTAGTAATTCCTTCAAACCCTGAGCCGAATTCTGGTGTTTTTAACTCGTCCGCATAACTTCTTCCCACAGTAACAACTTGGTCTGCAAATACCATACCTACTTTTTGCAATGCTATTCTGCCCCAGTATTCAAGGCCAAAATTGTCTGGCGGCTGATATGCATCATCGTCCAAATCCATAAGACCCCATAATTCTTCGCTTTTTTCCCACATCTTTTGAGCCCGCTTTAGGCCAATCCTTTCTGTAAGAAGATCCCACATCCTTTTGCTCTCAGAGCCTTCCCGCGCAAAAGGAGCCATCGCAATGCCTTTTGGTCCCATATTATGAACCGTATGGACAATCTTGGTATTGTTAAAAAAAGTATACTTGGCTTTATTTTTTGATTTTCTTAAAAAAGAAATGGCAAGGGCAGTTTGCCAGTCAGCTGTATTTATAATATCCGGCGCAATCCCATTCTGTTTCATAGCTTCTAGAAAAGCCTTTGAGAAGAATATTGATGTCTTTGCATTTTCTGGATCTATAAGATCAAGGCCGCCTGGCATATTTTTATCTTTTTTCTGCCTGTATATGTCCCCGTTTTTTATGTCTGAAAAGAATTCATCGCATTTCAAAAGATATACAGGCACGCCGTCTATCGGCTCATATTTTTCAGTTACAAGATTGAACACCTGGACAGTATATCTGGAAACCTTATAGCCTTCTACTATAAAATCGGATCCGTATTCTGTTATTCTTATATATTGTCCTGATTTTTTAACCTCAGGCCTTTTATTGTAGTTATCGATGGCTTCTATTATAATACCCTGCCAGAAAGGGATATAGACAATTGCATTGTGCCCGCGCTTATTCCTGAATGTACGCGGCAACTGCTCTAAAACATCCTTGATGCCTCCTCTACCGGCTAAAAATCCCAGTTCGTAGCCTGCAAAGACAATGTTAAGCCTTTTTCCTCCATCCATGTTTTTCCCTGATATAAGGTTTAAGGCAAACTGAATTTCTTCCTGTACTTTTGCAGATTTTTCCAGGACTAAACACTTATCCAGCCAAGGTTTTAAATACAAGGCGTCTTCTCTGTATTTCGCAAGCGCTTTGAATATTAAACGCCTTATTTCAGCATCCTTTTCGTCTGTCTCTAAAACTTCATTGTAAAATACTACAAGATCGTCTATCTTCCCGTTAATATCAATCGGTACGGAATTTTCATAATAATATGTAATCCATGCGCCTTTTTTTGATCTTAATTCTTTTTGAAATACAAATCTGCCTGTTCTGTCATCAACATAAAAATTTCTAATATCTTGAAATTCAGCTCCCATCACTTCTTTAAAGAGTTTTTCTTGAGATGAGAATGTAGCGTCTTCTGACGCTAAAGCTTTTTGTAAGCGGGAATATGTACCGGAAAGGCCTACAGGGGCTCTTAACTTAGGGGTGGTATTTCTAGGTATATCTATTCCATATACTGAGCTATTAAAGAAAAATAACACAGCTATTAGAAATGATATAATCTTTGTAATTAAACCTTTTTTAAACTTTATCATAATCTGGATAAAAAAATAGCCTTTTTGAATTATAAAGGCTATTTTGGGTTTATAACTCTATTTATAATTATAGCACAAGGTTAAGCTTTATTCAAGGCCGGTGTTTTTGATGGTTTCATAGAAGTCTCTGTAATTTTCCTTTTTATCGCTATTGCGTAAGGCCATGGCTGCTTTTGGATGTTCGTTCATCATGCCTGCTATGGCATAAGGTATGACATAGCCCCATTCTATCTTGCTGCTGAGAGGTATGAATTCTTTGGAAATAATGTCTAATATTGGCCTGATATCAAACTTGGGGTTCTTTAAAAATCCTATCAGTAACTCCAGAGGGCAATTCCCTGCAGCCCTGCCAATTCCGTATATGGTGGCGTCCAGATAATTTGCGTTGTGTATTATTGCTTCTATGGTATTGCTAAATGCCAGCTGCTGATTATTGTGGCCATGAAAACCAACCTCTCTTGTTTTTAAGATCGCTTTGAAACGCTTCACCAAAATCTCAGTGGTTTCCTGGTAAAGGTTCCCAAAGCTATCCACTATATAGACCACGTTTACTTTGCTTTCCCCTTCTATCTGCCGCAATGCTTCGTCCAGCTCAACGCCTTGATCTTTCGAGATAGCCATTATATTAATGGTTGTCTCATAGCCTTTTTCAGCAAAATGGTTAACCATAAATATTGCCTTATCAATATCTTTAACATACGCAGCAACCCTTATCATGTTTACAGGGCTTTCGCTTGCTGGTTTTACATCTTCCATATTTACTCTGCCAATGTCTACCATGACGGAAATCTTTGTCTTAGACTCTATTCCTTCCGTCACTTTCCTTATATCTTCATCATTGCAGAATTTCCATAACCCATATTCTTTTGGTGAAAAAAGTTCTTTGGAATTTTTATACCCTATCTCTATATAGTCTACGTTAGCTTCGGAAATCGCTTTATAAACCTCGCGGACAAACCTGAAATCAAAATTATGGTTATTCATTAACCCACCGTCGCGGATGGTGCAATCAAGAACCTTTATTTTTTTCTCTGAACATATATTTATGTCCTCACTTATTTCTTGTTTAAACTCAAATTTGCAGGCCTTACGTCTATTTTCACCTTTGGTTTATAATAGTTCTCACCGTCTTTAGTAAAAAACCCTTGATTTCCGAGAGCTGTTTCCCATTTATCGATCTCTCTCTGCTGTCTTATCCGTTCCTCGCGCTGCTCTATCCTGTCATCTCTCATTTCTAACTTGACCTGGCGTATTGCTTTTTTAAGTTCGCTAAGAGAGTGAAACCTTGTCTCCACAGCTCTCTTTTCTTCTTGCAATAGAGCTATTTTATACTCAAGTCCTTGTTTTTCCTTAACTAATCTACTATTGTTACCCTTAAGGCCAAGGATTTTCTTATTTACAAAACTTAATTTACTATTGGCTGTCCTTAAACCCCTATCAGTCTTTATTAGTTCGCCTTTGGTAGTTTTTAATTCATCTTGAAGCCATGTCTTTTCTTTTTTCTCCTGAACTATCTGATCATAGGTTTTTCTAAGTTTTGCCCTGGTTTCAATGATATCCCTTCCCATTATAAAGAAAACCACGACTATTCCTATTGCAAGCAGTGTAAATTTTAAATTGTTTTTCATCTAAAATAACCTCTCATTCTATGAAAATATCATGAAAATTCATAGGAATTATTCTACTACATAACCTTATTTATGTCAATTTATAGTGATTTTTCCAGTAGCCCCTGTCACAGAGATTGTCCTGGAACCGCCTTGTTTATCGGTAAATGTAACTGACCCGCTGGCCCCTTCTACTGACCCGGATGAATTGAATGTTACCCTGTCGTTTTCAAATGTAACAGGGTCGGCTTCTCCATTGCCTTTTATCTCGAATTTTATTGGGCCTGGAAGATAATATTTTTTTTCATAAACATGATTAGCCTCATCTTCTATCCAATACTGGCTTTTTTTAACATCAAAAACTATTGAATAGTTTTTTCTGAATGTTACAGCGTTACTCCTAGCCACACGCATTATTCCTACAATAGCCCTGGCAGTTGTTTTTACCCTGAGGCCTTTCCCAAAACCTGCCGTAAATGGCACTGACATAGCCATGATCATTGCTATTATCGCAAGCACTATTAGCATTTCGACCAAAGTAAAAGCGCGTCTATTACCAATTACGGATGTCATCTTTGTCGTTCCCGTCTCCTGTACCATTGGGGCCTTTGGAATACAGGTCATAAAAAGAAGCATTATTTTTACCAGGGTTTACATATACAAAAGCATTACCCCATGCGTCTAAATATTCCCCGTTTCCGTCTAGTTCATCTTTTCTAATTTGAATATAGGGCCCGCTCCAATCAGTATCTCCAGGATCTACAGTAAGAGCTGCTACAAGGGTCTTATTATCAGCGCCTGGGTAATTTCCCATATCTGTCTCGTGCATGCTTATAGCTGTTTCCATGCTTGCTATCTGCGCTTTTGCCTTAGTAACTGCCCCGCGTTTTCTAGCCTGCTGCGCTCCGCTTACTACCATCCCAGCAAGTATTGCTATAATAGCAATAACGACCAGCAGTTCCATCAATGTAAAGCCCTTGTTCTTCATAATACCTCCCTCTCTGTAGTTCTACGATTGTTACGCATATTCTTTTGTCTCTCTTAAAACTTCCTCAATGGTTGTAATTCCTTCAATAACCTTTTTGAGCCCGTTTTCCCGTAGGGTTTTCATGCCTGCGTCGCATGCTGCGTTTCGTATGGCAGACAAACTTTCATGCTTTATAACAAGATCCCTGATTCTGTCATCTACTATAAGCAACTCGTACAAACCTGTGCGGCCTTTATAACCAGAACTATTACATTCTGAGCAGCCAGCTCCCTTATAAAATTTCATGTCTTCCATTTTCTCTTTTGATATGCCAAACTCTGATACCTCTTGTTCTGATGGTTTGTATTCTTTTTTGCATTTAACGCAAATTTTCCTGACAAGCCTCTGTGCAAGCACTGCCCTGACAGTGGATGTTATTAAAAAAGGTTCCACGCCCATATCTACAAGCCTTGTAACAGCGCCTGGCGAATCATTTGTATGCAGTGTGCTGAAAACAAGATGGCCTGTAAGGGCTGATTGAACAGCTATTTCCGCTGTTTCAGCGTCCCTTATTTCTCCCACCATTATAATATCAGGGTCCTGCCTTAAGATATGCCTTAGTGTCCTTGCAAAAGTAAGGTCTATCTTTGTATTTATGGCAACTTGTATAATACCTTCTATGTCATATTCAACAGGGTCTTCAGTGGTTATTATTTTATAATCTATTTTATTTATCTCACGCAGACAGGAATAGAGCGTAGTGGTTTTTCCGCTCCCAGTAGGCCCTGTAGTTAAAAAAATCCCATTTGGCCTTTTTATTATTTCCCTGATTTTTGATTTAATATCCTCATCCATGCCTATCTGATCCAGCGACAGGCTTACAACGCTTTTGTCAAGAACTCTCATGACAATGCTCTCGCCATAAAGCGTTGGAAGCGTAGAGACTCTCATATCCACAGCCTTTCCTTCTACGTCCATCATTATCCTCCCATCCTGGGGAAGCCTGTTCTCTGCGACATCCAGATTTGCCATGACTTTAATCCTTGAGCTTATTGCAAGGCTCAGGTCTCTGGGAGGATGCGCCGCATCGTAGCATATACCGTCTATCCTATACCGTATCTTATAGTCTTTTTCAAAAGGTTCAAAATGTACATCCGAAGCCTTTTCCCTTACAGCACGCAACAATATCATATTTAAAAGTTTTACGACAGGCGCGCACGAAGCTATTTCTTTTAATTTGTCAGCGTTGCTTTCTGCTTTACCTGCAACAGGGATCTTGCATGTTGATTTTTCCGCCTCATCTATGACTTCACCCAGAGATTCCTCTTCTTTGCCATAATATTGTTCTATAGCCTTCTTTATGTCGTCCTCTTTTGCAGTCACCATCCTGATGCTTAAACCTGACACAAAACGTAAATCGTCTACGAGCCTCGTGTTCGAAGGGTCACTGCTAGCCACGACAACAGAATCTCTCTCGATTTTAACAGGCATTACATTGTAAAATCTTGCTGTAGAGGCTGAAACCTTATTTATGGCAGCTCTTTCTATGTTTATTTTTGATAAATCTATAGCGTCTATATTATCAGGCATCTTGTGTTACCCTTAAAACTTCTTCAATGGTTGTATGGCCGCGTTTTACTTTTTCCATACCGTCTTCTTTTAATGTCCGCATCCCGAATTCTCTTGCCTTTTTACACAGGACAGCACTGGGGGCGTTTTCCAGCACTAATTCTCTTAAGCTGTCGTTCATTACCAGAAGTTCATATATGCCCATCCTGCCTTTAAAACCCGTGTCATTACAGGCAGAACAACCCTTGCCCTTATAGAGCTCAAGATCTTTTAACTGGCCAGGAACAATAGAAAGCATAACCATCTCTTCTTTTGAAGGCTGATAAACTTCTCTGCAAGATGGGCATATTGTCCTTACCAGTCTCTGAGCGAGGATACCCTGGACTGTAGAAGCTGCCAGATAGGGCTTTATGCCCATATCTGCTAATCTCATAATAGCTCCTGCTGCGTCGTTTGTATGAAGCGTGCTGAAAATAAGATGGCCTGTAAGGGCTGATTGAACAGCTATTTCTGCTGTTTCCAGATCCCTTATTTCTCCTACCATTATAATATCAGGCGCCTGTCTTAGCATTGAACGCAGGCCGCTCGCAAACGTAAGATTAATCTGAGGTTTTACCTGAACCTGGTTTATGCCGTCTAATTGATATTCTACAGGATCTTCGATTGTAATGACTTTTCTCTCTTTTTGATTTATATGGCTAAGGGTTGCGTATAATGTAGTGGTTTTCCCGCTTCCCGTAGGACCTGTGACTAGGATCATTCCATTTGGAAGATTAATCAATCTCTCAAAATCACGCCTATTTTCTGGAAGAAATCCCATATCTTCCAATCCTACCATAAAACTGCTTTTATCAAGAATCCTCATTACCACGCTTTCTCCGTGTATTGCAGGCAAAGTAGAAACCCTTAGGTCTAGTTCCTTGTTTTCCAGGGCAAGTTTTATCCTTCCGTCCTGAGGAAGCCTTTTTTCTGCTATGTCCATTCCTGCCATAATTTTTAACCTGCTTATAATTGAACCTTGCAGTCTTTTGGGAGGACCCTGTATTTCATGCAGCACACCGTCAATCCTATACCTGATCCGGAATTTATGCTCTAAAGGCTCTACATGGATATCACTCGCCCTTCTCTTTAATGCCTCTTCTATCAGCATGTTTACCAATTTTATAACAGGCGCGTCGTCATCGCCTTTTGCGTCCTTGATATCTTCTGATAATTTGCTTAAGTCGCTATGCAGCGTTTCCTTTTGTTTAGATGTGTAAAGTTCTGCCAGCGCTTTATCTATATCAGCCTGATCAGCAAGCGTCATATCTACGCTAAGGCTTGTTATCCTTTCAAAAAAATCACTCGCAAGAAAATTAATAGGATCGTCTGTTGCAAGAAAAAGCGTCTTGGCTTGAAGCTTGAAAGGGACTATTCTGTGGCTGACTGCAAGCTGCGGAGAGATGGTATTAACTGCTTTCAAATCAATGTGGTCTATTTGAATTGCCAAGGGGAGGATGCCTAGCTGAGGTATTAGGGCATTTCCAACGTTTTCGCTTGATACATAACCTAACCTGACCATTATCTTAGCAAGCCGTTCCTTGGTATTAAATTGTTCGTCAAGCGCTCTCTGAATCTTTTGATCGTCAAGAAGCCCTATATTTTTTACAATTTCTTTCACTATCTCGCGCTGTCTTTTCATATAATATTCTTAAGCGGGATATTTTTAGAAGCGATTTCGCGGCAATCATTATATTCAGGGGAAATCTTAACAAGCTCTTTGCCTATATAACCTTTATTTACCCTTATCTTTCCCCATTCGCCCTTATTCTCCCCTATTTTTCTCAATAGCTTCAACCTTTTTGCCTCATAATATCTTATCCCAAAACTAGTTGTTTCTCTGAAGATTATCTCTGCTATTTTTTTTAATTTGTTTTTCGGGATCAGCGCTGTGAGTAAAATACCAGGCCTTACCTTTTTCATCTGAACAGGGGTAAGAAATACTTCTAACGCCCCTGCGCTATATAATTTCTCAAAAACTGTCTCGTATATGACAGGACTCATATCGTCTATATTTGTCTCCACAACGTATATGCTGTCTCTTAAAAATTTATCTTTCATAATGCCTATTCTAACTTTACAAATGGCGCCAGGCACGAATTGTAAAGTTAGGTTTTTATTTATTTATTAAACTCGCAAAATAGCCTGCTCCGAAGCCATTGTCAATATTTACAACCACTACTCCTGGCGCGCAGGAATTCATCATTGTAAGTAAAGGCGCTATGCCTTTGAAACTGGAACCATAACCAACGCTTGTAGGCACTGCAATAACAGGCTTGTCAGTAAGCCCGCCGATCACGCTTCCCAGAGCGCCCTCCATACCGGCTACTACTATAATAACATTGGCCTTTGAAATTTCAGGCACCTTATCCAGTAAGCGATGTATTCCTGCAACGCCTACATCGTAAATAGTTTTTACCCTGTTCCCCATGACTTCAAGAGTAATCCTGGCTTCTTCAGCCACAGGGATATCGCTTGTTCCGGCTGTTAGTATTAAAACTGTTTTCTTGTTTTTTAATCTAGCCTTCTTCAAATATATAACCCTTCCAAACTCATTATATTTTAAAGCAGGAAAATCTTTCTTTAAAAAATCATATAAACGCTTACTGGCGCGTGTAAGGAGTAGATGACTCTTGTGCTTTAAAAGGACATTTGTTATTTTCTTTACCTGATCAGGGGTTTTATTTTCACAATAAATAACTTCGCCAAAACCTTTGCGAAAAGCCCTGTGGTGGTCCAATCTGACAAATTCCATGTTTTCATAAGGAAGATTTTTAAGCGCCTTAAAAGCGCGGGCTACGGATATCTTTTTAGAATAAAGCTTGCCCAATAGTCCTTTTAAATATCTTGAAGAATACATTTTTATGTTTTTTTAAATATAAAATAAAGTATTACTGCTATTACAACACAGGAATAAATGTAAAAATCATTGAAATAGAAAAAATCCCTGATGTTTTCAAAACTATTGCTGCTGTAGTTTTTACCGCCTTTTGTTACGCCTTTTCTACGGTATGTCTCCAGGTCATCCACCTTAAATCTGGTGTATATGCCGCCTATCTTATATGCGGTAATTTGATGAGCTTTAGATAAATTATTTAATTCATCTTCTGTTATGCTCAGATAATTTGCCGCTTCCTTTGAAGTCAAAAAACGCTTCATCATTTTGTTTTTTCTTTCGCAATCCACTCTTCTATTTTTGGCCGTTCAAATTTCCAGTCATTGCCTTCTTTAAAAGCAGGAATTTTCCCTGAATTTGCCCATTCAAGTATATTAGAGATCTCTACCTCTAAATATCTTGCAAGCTCGTCTATATTAAAAACATTGCCTTTTAGGCTAGAGCCTGTAAGCATCTGGCATTTTCCATGAATAATGGCGCCTGTTTCTACGCTGAGATTTGGCGTGTTTATATCGCCTACTATATGGGCGCTGGAAAGAACTTTCAAACTATTCGCAGCAACAATATTGCCTGTAAGTTTTCCGCCTATTATTATTTCATCGCCGGTTATATCTGCGCGAACCGAGGCATTTTCGCTTATTATAAGACTACCTTTTGTATCAAGCTTGCCTTCAAAGCTGCCGTTTATCCTTAGATTCACAGGATCCTTGAACATGAGAGTCCCCTGCATGCCAGCATCTACATCCAAAATCTTCTTTTCATTCTTATCCCGCCTTAGCATATATAAGCCCTCCCTTTTAATCGCGCGGTTCCGCGATTATTTGTCCTCAATAGGTATTTTTCTTAACAGGTATAATGTAACAAGCGCTATGATAGCAGTTGCCCAGCCAGCTATGTAGAATCCGCAGCCAACTGCCAGCCCTATGCCTGAAACAGTCCAAAGACTTGCTGCTGTAGTGAGCCCTTTCACAGACTCACCTGAACGAATAATTGTTCCTGCGCCTAAAAATCCTATACCTGTTACTACTCCTGCGGCTATTCTTGCAGGGTCCACAGGCGCTTTACCTGCGTAAATCTCGAATATATACATTGAAATTAGCATTATAAGGCTAGAGCCCATGCTTACAAGTATATGTGTCCTAAAACCTGCTACCCTTTTGCTATGCTTTTCTCTCTCAAAACCTATAATACCGCCTAGCGCAGCAGCTAGAAATAATCGCCATACTACCTGAGTGTCAGTTAGCATAAATATCCTCCTATATAAGCACCTCTAAATGTTTGCGGTTATCTCCAATGACGCCCTTTTACCCTTTTTGTATAATCTATACGCCAAACCTGCCACCATGCCGGCATTGTCTGAACATAAATCAAAAGGCGGAAAATATAATTTAAAATTTCTATATATGGCCTCTCTCTGCATCATTTTTCTTAGTCTGGAATTTGCGCTTACTCCTCCGCCTACAACAAAAGATTTTATGTTGCATTTCTCCATAGCCTTTATAGAATTTTCTACAATAACCCTTAAAACTGCTTCCTGAAAAGAAGCGCATACATCTTCTTTTCTTATTCCTTTCTGCTCTCTGCTCTTTGCTCTATGCCCTTGCACGTAATACAACACCGCGGTCTTTATTCCGCTGAAGCTAAAATCAAGGCTATTGTTCACAGCCTTGCATGTAAATCTTATTGCATCTATGTTTCCTTTTTTTGCAAGAGCGTCAATAACAGGCCCTCCTGGATAACCAAGCCCTAGAATCTTAGCAACTTTGTCATATGCTTCGCCTACTGCGTCATCAACAGTATCTCCCAATAATTTAAACTTGTCAAAATCTTCTACAAGATACAGCCTTGTATGGCCTCCTGAAATTACAAGGCCTATAAAAGGGAACTTAGGGCCATCCTTTACCATTATGGCAGAATATATATGGGCTTTTAAGTGATCTACAGCAATAAGCGGCTTATTAAGGTAATAACTCATGCTCTTAGCGCATGAGATACCAGTTAAAAGGCCGCCCATAAGCCCAGGCCCGTCTGTTACGGCCAAAGCATCTATATCCCTTATATCTATGCCTGCGTCATGCAAAGAGCGGTTTATTACATTGTCTATATTTTCTACATGATGCCTGGCTGCTATTTCAGGGACTACCCCGCCAAATTTCCTATGATACTTAAGGCTGGATGAAACTACATTTGATAAAATATCTATGCCGTTTTTTACGACGCCGGCTGCTGTCTCGTCACAAGAAGTCTCAATGCCTAGTATTAACATGCTCACTTCCCGCTATAAATAACTATTCCCTTTAGCACATCTACTGCTCTCAGAAGCTGGTTATCCAGTTCTTTCTTCTTTTTTTCCTCTGCCTTTTCTTCAGGTGTTTTTTCTTTGCCTTCCAGTAATTTTTCAAGCAAAGCAGCTTCTTTATCCACTTCTTTATCCTTCATAGGACGCTCTTCGTATTCAACCAGAATATCAGGCATTATGCCTTCTCCGTGGATAGAGCGGCCTTTCGGCGTATAATACTTGCTTGTAGTGAGCCTTACTGCAGAGCCATCTGACATAGGCACAACTGTCTGAACAGAGCCTTTGCCGAAACTCTTAGTGCCCAAGAGAATTGCCCTCTTGTAATCTTGCAAGGCGCCTGCTACGATTTCAGACGCAGATGCGCTGCCGCCGTTTATAAGCACCACTATTGGGTAATCCAGATGACGATTATTTTTATTCCTTGATTTGAATTCTATATTCTGGGCTTCAACCCTTCCTTTTGTGCTGACAACTACTTTGCCTTCTTGAATAAATTTTCCTCCTACGTCTACTGCCACGTCTAAGAGTCCGCCTGGATTATTCCTAAGGTCCAGCACAAGTCCTTTTAGGTTTTCTGTCTCTAATTTTTTCAGCGCTTCTGACAGGTCTTTAGGCGTATTTTCCTGAAATTCACTAAGCCTGATATAGCCGATGCCAGGTTCCAGTATCTCTGCTTTTTTAATGCTCGCTATTTTAATTATGGCCCTTGTTATTGTAAACTCCAGAAGTTTTTTATCAGCTTCTCTGAGAACTATAATATTTACATCTGTGCCTGGTTTGCCTCTTAATTTTTTAACCGCTTCTATAAGCGTGAGGTCTTTTACAATAGCGCCGTCTATTTTTACAATCTTATCTCCTGCCTTGAGCCCTGCTTTATACGCAGGCGTGTCATCAATAGGAGATATTATTGTCAGAAGATCGTCTTTAAGAGTGATCTCTATGCCTATGCCGCCAAATTCACCTTCTGTTTCTACCTTCATCTCATTATAAGTATCAGGGTCCATGAATTGGCTGTAAGGGTCTAAAGAAGCCAGCATCCCTTTAAGCGCGCCATATATAAGTTCCTTTGATTTTTTCTCTTCAACGTAATCTGCCCGGATTATACTTACAGCGTCTGAGAAGAGTTCCAGCTCTTTATAAAGATCATCTGCTTTTTGTTTTTGCTGAACTTCTTTATCAGCTTTTTCAGCAAAGCTGATATTGTGAACTGTGATGCCTATCGCAAAACTCGCTATAATCAGCAACATTACAATTCTTTTCTTCATTTTACTCCTTTCAGTTTTTCCCTTAGCATCTCATTAATCTTATTGGGGTTGGCCCTGCCTTTTGTCTTCTGCATTACTTTTCCTACAAGAAACATTATAGCATTATCTTTGCCGTTTTTAAAATCTTCCGCTGATTTTGAGTTTTCAGCAATAACCTGGCTCGCAGCAGCTTCTAATAGATTGGCATCGGAAATCTGCTCAAGGCCTTTTTCCTTTACTAGTTTTTCAGGATCTTTGCCTGTTTGTATGATTTCTATCAAAAGCGTTTTTGCAACTTTTCCTGTAATAACACCGTTGTCAATCATTCTAAGCAGACCTGAGAGATAACTCTCTTTCAAGTTTAAATTTTTTATAGATACATTGTTATCTTTCATGTATCGAGAGATGTCTCCGATAAGCCAGTTAGCAATTGTTTTGGGATTGCTGTATAAAGCTACGCATTTTTCAAAATAATCAGCGGTGTTTTTGTCAGAGACAATTATTCCAGCGTCATAGCCTGAAAGCTGGTAGTCTTTTATAAACCTATTCTTTTTAGGCTCAGGAAGTTCAGGCATATCTTTCTCAATAGCCTTTAAAAAGCTTTTTTCGAAATTAAAAGGCGCCAGGTCCGGCTCTGGGAAATACCTGTAATCGTGCGCTTCTTCTTTTGATCTCATGGGTTCTGTAACGCCTTTTTCTGTATTATAAAGCAAGGTTTCCTGGATAATCCTTTTTCCGTCTTTCAGTAAGTCCATCTGGCGTTTTGTTTCATATTCAAGCGCGGCTTTAACGCCTTTAAATGAGTTCATATTTTTTATCTCTGTTTTTGTTCCCAGCCCCTTATCGGTTTTTTTTCTGAGGGATATATTTGCGTCGCACCTGAGGCTCGCTTCTTCCATATTACAATCAGAGACATCCAGATATTCTAAAATTGATTTCAAAGCTGTAAGATACAGATATGCCTCTTCCGGAGAATTTATATCAGGCTCACTTACTATTTCTAATAACGGGATTCCGCACCTGTTAAAATCTATTAGGCTTGAATCCTTTTGGTGAAAAAGTTTTCCAGTGTCTTCTTCAAGGTGCACCCTTCTTATTCTTATATTTTTTTCTGCTTCGCCAGTAATAATATTAAGGATGCCATGCTGGGCTAATGGCTGATCAAACTGAGAAATCTGGTAGTCCTTTGGGAGGTCCGGATAAAAATAATTTTTTCTGTCAAACCTTATCTTTTCCGCAATCTGGCAATTCAAAGCAATACTAACCTTTGCCCCAAGCTCTAGGGCGCGCCTATTTAAAACAGGCAAGCTGCCTGGAAAACCAAGGCAGACCGGGCAGGCTTGTGTATTGGGCGCTGAGCCAAAATCCGTGCTGCATCCGCAAAATACCTTGCTCTTTGTATTGAGCTGAAGATGGACCTCTAACCCTATAACTATCTCGTAATTCATATGATGTGACTATTCATTGGTTTCCTTTTGTGCCACTCTGTATTCTGTTCGTAATTCCACGCTATCTTTAAAATTGTCTCTTCGTCAAAAGGTTTTCCAAGTATCTGAAGCCCTATGGGCAGATTATTTTTTGTAAACCCGCATGGTATAGATATACCCGGAATACCTGCCAGATTTGCAGAAATTGTAAATATATCCGAAAGATACATTGTAAGAGGATCACTTATCTTCTCGCCTATCTTAAACGCAGCCGTGGGAGAAGTCGGCGTAACTATTGCGTCAAATTTCTCGAATGCGCTGTCAAAATCCATTTTTATCAATGTCCTGACTTTTAACGCCTTTGAATAATACGCATCGTAATATCCGCTCGAAAGAGCAAATGTCCCTAAAATAATCCTGCGTTTTGCTTCATCCCCAAATCCTTCCTTACGCGTCTTCTTATACATATCTATTATTGATGTTATATTTTCTGCTCTCAAGCCGTATTGGACTCCGTCAAATCTTGCAAGATTTGAGCTGGCTTCAGCTGTTGCAACTAAATAATACACGCTTACTGCATACTCAGTATGCGGCAAACTGGTATCTTCGCAAACCGCTCCCAGTTTCTCCAATTCTTCTATAGCCAGTTTGATCGAATCCTTAACTTCTTTATCTACCCCTTCAATAAAATATTCTTTTGGAATACCTATCTTTAAGCCTTTGATGCCCTTCTTTACATTGGATACATAATCTGAAACAGGCATATCAGCAGAAGTTGAATCCATTTCATCGTGCCCGGATATAGCTTTTAATAAAATCGCTGCGTCTTCCACATCTTTTGTAATAGGTCCTATCTGATCCAGAGAAGATGCAAATGCTATAAGGCCGTATCTGGAAACTCTTCCATATGTGGGCTTCAAGCCAACTACTCCCGAAAGGCTGGCTGGCTGCCTTATTGAACCGCCTGTATCTGAACCAAGGGCAAATATTGCTTCGTCTGCGCTAACAGCTGCTGCAGAGCCGCCTGATGAGCCTCCTGGAATTCTTTCTAAATCCCATGGATTTCTGGTTGGGCCATAACACGAGGTCTCAGTGGATGAGCCAAACGCAAATTCATCCATATTAGTTTTGCCCATTAATACTGCGCCTATATCTATGAGTTTTTCTATTACAGTGGCATTGTAAGGGGGCTTGAAACCTTTGAGAATTTTTGAGGAACAAGTGGTGAGTTCATCTTTAACCGAGATATTATCTTTTATAAAAATAGGAATGCCCCAGAGCCCGCCTTTATTAACGCTTTCTTTAAGATTTTTGCATCTCTCTAAAGCCTTTTCTTTATCAAAGTGCGCCAGGGCATTAAGGCTCTTCTCTTGCTTTTCTATTTTACTAATAATACTATTGCATATATCTATAGGCGAGATATCTTTTTTAGATAAAAGATCAATAAGTTCGTGAGCTGTAAGGGCATTTAGTTCCATAGTTATGTTTCTATGATTTTTGGGACTTTAAATAAATTATTCTCTTTACTTGGAGCGTTTTTTATAACATCAGCGACTGGCAATGATTTTTTGACAACATCATCTCTATAGACATTTTTCATATCCAGGACATGGCTTGTTGGTTCAAGATTGGCGACATTCAAAGTATTTAACTTATCCACATACGCTAAAATTCTGTCTAATTGCCCCGTGAAATGCTCTAATTCCTTATCTGACAATTCTATCCTTGCCAGATTAGCCGTATATTTAACAGTATCTCTATTTATAGCCATAAGTTAACTTAAAATAGCATATATCTAGCTTATTGTCAACGGTGAACAACAAGGTCGGGAAGATTTTTATCCTGAAAGATGTTTGGCAAGAAATGAATTAACCTGTTTTATGTCTCTTAATCCATGATTTGCGCCTTTTTTGGTGCAGATTATGGCTGAAACTGCTGAAGCAAATATCATATTGGGCTTTATATTGGCAAAAAAATCGACCTTCCCTTGTTTTATTAGCTTATAAATAAGCCCTGCTGTAAAAGCATCCCCTGCGCCTATTGTGTCAGCGATTTTGACTTTAAAAGCCGGGATTTGCGTTAATAATCCATTATGGCCTAAGTAAATTGAACCTTTTGAGCCAAGCGTTAAAATAAGCTCACAGTTGGCTAATTTCTTAAGCTCGTTTAGGCCTTTTTCAGGGCTTTTATGGCCTGTCAGGTATTCCAGATCTATTTCGCTTAATTTTGCTAAATTAGCTAATTTTAATATGCTAAAAACCCTATTTTTTACGCTAATTTTGTCAGTTATACTATTTGGCCTTATATTTGGGTCGTAAGAAATAAAAATACCTATTTTTTTAAGGTATTTAATGAACTTAATGGTTTCTTCAAAAGTTTCTTTTTGATATGAATAGCTTGATCCAACATGAAAAACTTTGCATGTGTTTAATAAGTATTTTGGCACGCTTTTTAATGGAACCACTGAATCTTCTGGAGGATTTTTGTAAAAAGTATATTTTGCAACTCCAAATTTATCAATCTTAGCTATTGCAAGTGGCGTTCGAATATTTGAATCCCGGATAATGTTTTTTGTATCTATTTTACATGCATTTAGCAACTCAACAACAAAATCGCCTAATAGACCCTTGCCAATCCTGCTTAAAAGAGCTGCTTTCAGGCTTAATTTAGCCGCAATAATACAGGAATTAGTAATAGACCCGCCAATAGAAGCAGAGAAATCAAGCGCACTCCTCCCCTTCTGCCTATTCTGAATAAGATCTATAGAAGTGCCGCCTAGAAATAAGATATCAATAGACATGGTGCCTATTTATATATTTGGCAATAAAAAATAGGTATATAAAAAAACCTAAAACGTATAGCATGATAAGGGTTGAAATAAGGCTGCGGACATTTTGTTTCTTGTATATTGCGTAAAACAATAGGAGGATTAATATCGGTATTGAAAGAAATAAAAAATGGCAAAGGCCGGAAATATTATAAGCTATGAATAGCACTATTTCTTTTTATCTGAATGTTTTATTACTACCAGCCAGAAAGCAGTTGCCCATACAAGAAGTATTATGGTCGATACATTTGTCACTATGCATTGCTTGCTGGAACAGGCATCCTTTATATACATTAGGTTCGTAATTATAAGAACGCTGACCAGAATGATTATTATAATTTCCAGCAGTTTGAATAAGCCTGGTTTTTTCTGTGGCATAATAAGAGTTTAAAAAAGTCTCTTTTTTAAAAGGTTTACACCTGTCTCGTATCTAACCGCACCAGAATCATCTTCTCCTGAAAATTCTTCAAGCCACCTGACTTTGCCTTTTAATGACAGGCATTTGTCGCTATTCGGGTCTTCTATTTTTATATCCATAAGCGCGCCCTTAGCAATCTTTAAATTCACCGGAAATCTTAGGCCGTTTTTGGATATATTTTTTGTAAAACTCTCCCCCGCGTATCTTGTTTCAGGATAGGAATAATTCAATTTCAGCATAATGTCGTATCTCTTGGATTTGCGGCGGTCATTGACGAAATCTAATTCTTTTTTAAATTCAAATATTTTTTTAAATAGTTTCATATCGCTACACTAATAGGCTGCTTTTTCCTAAAGAGTCTATCAGCCTTCCGATGTGAAAAAGATCTGGATTTAAAAATTTTACCCCTGCTTCAAAAACATGGTCATCTTTTTTATTTATAGGGGCATCCCAAACCCACATTACTTTGCCTATGCATCTGAAAGCCATGTCTGTATTGTGCTTGAATATTTCCAAGTCCAAAGCTGCGCCTGGTTTTAATTTTTTCAATAGCGGCATTCTTATTCCGCCGCCGCTTATGTTTCTGGTAGTAGAGCAAAATTCACCATCAGTCCCTTGCGGGCTGTACCTTACTGCAAGTTCTCCGCTCACTCTTTCAAACAGCCTGTTATCGCTTCCGGCAAGCATATAACGCGCCTCCTTTTTTTAGGGACCTAGTTTCGTCCCATCGTATGGGCAATAGTTTACAGTGCCAGAAAATATCCTCCTGCATTTCTTGCACATGACTCTCGTTGGCAGTTTTGAGGTTTCATATTTTACAGGAGATAACGTATTAATATTGGCGCTTGAACCAGAAGCATTCTGGTTGACTTTAGCGTCTACTTTGGATATTATAGCAGGGATTTCTTTTTCCAACATCTGAATTCTTTGCGATGTGTATGGGTGGCTGCGAAGAAAAACAGGGCCCATTTCATCTTTATTTTTTTCTTTTAATTTTTTTAAAAATGTGATCATTGCGTTAGGGTCATAGCCTGCTTTATACGCGTATTTTGCTCCCAGCCTATCCGACAGAAGCTCATCCTCTCTTGAATATCCAAGCTCTACAAGATTAAAGGTAACGCCAATGGCCTGCTGCATCTGCCTGACGCTTGTATTCTGGAGGGCTATGTTCATCAGGATTTCGTAGCCTAACTGGGTCTGGAGTTTCTTGGCAATGTGCTTTGCGGCAACATGGCCTATTTCATGGCCTATCACGCAGACAAGTTCATCGTCGGTTGTGATGTCAATAAGGCCTGAGTTGATATAAATATATCCGCCAGGCATTGTAAACGCATTTATTTCCTTGTCCTCCACCACGCTAAAATGATACTTAAGATCAGTCCTGTCCGATACCTTTGCCAGCTTATCCCCTATCTCTGTAACCCTATTAACCTGCTTTGGGTCTTTTATAAAAGCGTACTGCTTGGCTACCCGCAGTGCTGTATTCTGGCCAAGCGCTACTTCCATAGGCGTTGTGATAAGTACAAGCTCTTTTTTTTCAGTTGCAGGATTATACGTTGTGGCGCAGCCTGACATCAAAAGAGAACCTGCTATTAATAATACTATAAAAATTCTCATGACTTTTATTCCTCTTTTTTATCCCCTATTTTTGAGTACATAAGGTCGCATAGGAATTTTAAAAAAGTATTTTTGTTGTCTTCTTCTATTTTTCCGAAATCAATGCCAGCGTTGTAAGAATGGCTTTTTGGGGAGTCTAGCTCTCTTGACCATAACACGATGCCTTTCATGTGGGCTGGGTTTAATGCCTCTGGCACGAATATCTTAAGATCAATCTTGTCCCCTAGCTCCAGTTTATCGCTGGTTAATAACTGCATACCCTGAGCGCTGACATCTTTAGTAGTGCCGAGCTTTTCTGTTTTCGGATCTCTTTGAACAATATAAGCGACCTTTAAAGCAATAGCGAACCTTATAAATCTTCTTTTTTCTCGCATAAGACCTCTTAATCCAGCCTTGTTATACTGAGAGCTGGAACGCCTATCTTTTTATATTCCACGCCTGCCTCTTCAAATAATGCCTCAAAACTTTTATCTGCGTATTGGCCGCAGGTGACGAACTTTTTTATCTGCGCATTCACTATCATCTTTGCGCAAAGGATGCATGGCGAATGAGTGCAGTAGATTATGCTATCAGCGATATTTATTCCGTGCAAGCCCCCCTGTATTATCGCATTCTGTTCCGCGTGTATTGCCCTGCATATCTCATGTCTCTCGCCTGAAGGAATGCCTAATTCATTTCTCAGGCAGCCTAATTCCAGGCAGTCTTTTACGCCTCTTGCTGCCCCGTTGTAACCAGTAGTGAGTATCCTTTTATTCCTTACAATAACTGCGCCTACATGGTGCCTGAGGCACGTAGAGCGCTCAGCTACGAGGTATGACATTTTTAAAAAATACTCATCCCATTCAGGCCTTTTGGATTTCTGCGATTTTTTCATCTATTTTTCTGTGAAAATCCTCTATCGTAGAGTCATTTATGATTATCATATCTGCCATCTTAAGGCAATTTTCCAGCTGTTGGTTTGTAGAGCTGGCTATATTTTCTTTTTTTTCTTTTTCTACAAATTCCTCTAATGTTTCTGGATCCCCTGGTCTGTTTCTCGCTACAGCTCTTTTGAATCTCATTTCCACAGTGGCGTCTATGCCTAGCAGGGTAAAATCATTTAATTTTCTAAGAGCTTTTATTTCAAAAGGATTTCTAATAGAATCAATTACATAGTTGTTTTGATTCTTAATCTTTTTTGTAACCAAATCTGCCAGGACTGAAGGCCCATTTTTTCCCCTTACCTCATTACCTAATCTTATGAGATTCTCGCGGGACAGTTCTATTCGCCTGGCTTTGGCCTCCTCCCTTAATATATCAGAAAGCGAATAATATTCAAAGCCCTTTGATTTTAAATAGCTGGCTGCCTCGCCTTTTCCAGAGGCATTAGCGCCTGTAAGGCCTATAATCATTGTCCTCACTTATTTTACAAGAGAGCCTGGGGCAACAGGCCTGTCAGGCGAAAGAACAGCCAGAGTTTCTCCGTCCTGAGCCGCAAGGATCATACCCCTGCTCTCCACCCCTCTTATTACAGCAGGTTCGAGGTTTTCAACAACAGCCACTAGCTTACCTAAAAGTTCTTCTTTGTTATAGCCCTTTTTTATTCCAGCAACAACCTCTCTCTCTTCTTCCCCGATTACCACGCGCACAATATACAGCCTGTCTGCGCCAGGATGATCAATCACTTCTTTTATTCTGGCAATCCTTATATTAAGTTTTTTAAATTCTTCTATAGTTATCATTGGATTCTCTTAATACCTTTTCAGGGTATTTAAATGCGTTATTAACATAGCTTCTGCTTCCGGGTCGATCTTTCCAAGCCTAATACCTGTATAGAATAGCCTCCTTCCGTGGTCATCAGTAGACCGCAGTTCTTTTACCCACATAACAGAACCTATCAATTTCACAGACTTTGAAAAACCAGGAACTTCTATCTCTATCTTCAGGCTGTCTTTTTCTTTGAGTTTTTCATAAGTAGAAATACACAGGCCTGTTTTGGATATGTTCCGCATCTTGGTATTGTCTGTGCTTAACTCAGAACCAATGCGGTTATATCTTATTTTCAGGTTTTCCTGAAACCTTACAAATCTTCTCTTTTCTCTCAGCACCCAATACCTGTTTACAATACCCTGTGGTATGCCTTTTCTTATCCTGATCTCTTCTCTTAAAGTAATAGCCAGTATTAAAATTAATGTGAGCAGGATAATTGTATACGCTAGGTACATTCTAAATCTCCATGAGTTCGTATTGGCTGACGCCTAATTTTATCTTTTCAGCGTGTCTTATCTGCGCAAGCGGATCTATCTCAGGAAATATTTCTTTAAATTTATCTATGCCTACAAGATCCATTGAGGCTTTATCTACTGCGACAGGATCTGCGCCGCATAATATTCCTATGTCAGGCGCAATAGGCGTTTCGTCTTTCGACATGCAATCGCAGTTTTTTGTCATATGTTCCAAAAAATTTAAATACACAATTCTGGAGTTTAGGGCCTTTTTTACGCCTAGAGCATATTCTACCATTTTTTCCTGAAATTTTACAACATTTTCGTCATATTTTATATCAATGGCTCCTGCTCTGCATGCCACAGTGCATTCCCCGCAGCCAACACATCTTTCCTTTACAAGTATGGCCTTTTTTTTCTTTATGCCTATTGCGTTTGCAGGGCATATGCTCATGCATGCGCTGCAGCCAATGCATTTTTCAATAGTTATCTCTGGAAGAGTGCCTGAGTGCTGCAAGAGCTTACCCTGACGGGAAGCGCAGTCTATGCCAAGGTTTTTAAGAGACCCCGCAAAACCTGATTGCATATGGCCTGTTACATGCGATACGCAAATCACATTATCGCTTTCGCATATACCTCTGGCTATCTTAACGCTCTCAAAGTGGTCTCCGCGTATTGGTATGTTCTGGCAGTCTCGTCCACGCAAACCGTCAGCTATTATTATAGGTATACCAACTTTGTCAAAGCTGTATCCATGGCTGTTAGCTACATGAAGATGCCCGATTGCATTAGACCTTTTCTCTCTGTAAAGCGTATTTGTCTCTGCTATAAAAAGGTTTTCTGTAGTCTCTCTCAAAGAGTTTAAAATATCTGTTAACCATGCGGGTTTTATATATCCAGAGGCGCCTTCTTCCCCAAATGTTAACTTTATCGCAGTAAAACTATTTTTATCTTTAAAATCAACTATTGGCTTTAAATATTGCCATGCAGATAAAACAGCTTCGCTTATTTTCTGGTCTAAAGACCAGTCTTGAAGCCTTTTAATATATACCTTGCTTGGGGTTATCTTAGGCGCTTTGTTTGAATGATTCTGCAAAGGCTATCCTCCTCGCTATTGGCGGATGGTCGTAAAGCATTATTTCATAAAATCTGCCGGGATATGTATCTGCCAGGTTCTGTTCGCTAAGTTTTTTCATTGTAGATATAAATGCGCTGACATTACCTGTGGTTTTCAGTGAAAACTCATCCGCATCTTTTTCCAGGCGTCTTGAAAAGGCATTGGCCGCTGGAATCAATGCTATGTTAAACAGAACTACAATAAAATATATCAATACAAGCGATTCGTAATCATAAAGCATGTTGTATCCAAAAAAATTATGCAATTTTAGAAATAGATTATTTGCAAAAAAGAATATTATAAATGTAAAAACACCTCCTGATATTATAAGTTTCCACATGTGGCTCAGCTTGTGATGCCCAAGCTCATGAGCCATAACCGACTCTATTTCATCGTGGCTAAAATTTGAAATAAGCGTATCGCAGAGCACTATCCTTTTCTGCCTGCCAAGGCCGAGCAATGCTGCATTAGCCTTTTTTGTATCCCTGCTTATGTCCAGTTCATATACGCCGCTAGCCTTAAATCCAACCCTTGAAACAAGCTTGCTCAGCTTGCTCTCTAATGTTGCATCTTTTATGGGAGAATATTTATAAAAAATAGGCACTATTATGACTGGCGCGAATTTTGCCAGTATTATAGAAATAGAAAACCATAAAAGAGCTGTCCATAGCCACCAGCTTAGAGGATATAGTTTTAAAAATGTATACAGCGCCATAACAAGAGGCCCGCTTATTATAAAAGCAATAATATTTTTCTTGCCTTCCCTAAAAACCCAATCTTTTAATGTCTGGTTAGAAAGAGAAAATTTATGCTCCAATACGTATCCGGAGTAAAACTCCAAAGGCAGATTTATGACATAATAAAACGCTCCAGCAAGAATACAGAATATAATCAAATTAACATAATCATTATGAGGGGTTAGCTGCGATATGCTTTTAAAATAAGTAGGTATGCCTGCAATTAAGAATATCCATAGCAGTATTGGCGTTAGAAATATATTTATTAGCGCAATCCTGTGTTTTATTGTGGAATATTGTTTTGCTTTATCTTGCATGAAATTTAATGGGTAGGGAACGGTTTCAAATCGTTCCCTACTTGCATATAAAGGTTTCTTATATGGTTTAATATATCTATATATTTTTTGCTTCTATAATCAGGGTATGTCCATTCAAACGGCTCGAAGCTGGATTTTCTCCATCTGAGCGTGACTTCTGCAAATATCCCATGATGTAAATATATCCTGTGAAAGTAATCTTTTGTAGTGGCTAGAATAAGTTTTGAGTCAGATATGTAGCCAGGGTCAATATTTATTCGTCTTTTTTTATCTGCGCTGAGTTTTTCTTCTATGGAGTTAGTAAGGAGTTTTATCTTTGCGATCTTTTCAGGAGAGATAGTTTTTTTAAAGGAGATGAACTTTCTTTTTAACGGACTACCCATCTCTTTTTTATAGTAATCCGTGTAGCCAAAAGAAATTACAAGGCTTTTATAATCTATAGGGCCGAACTCTTTAATAAAAAACTCTTCGGCTATATCGAAGAGTTTTTGGCTTTTGGCTAGCATTCCTATAATAAGTTTTACCGCTTTTGGCTTTCTGGCCTTGTCCATTTATACCTAATATGTCATTGGCTTATCTGTATCTCCGCAGGATCCAAGTTGCCTGAAGCCACGTAATCCTCCGCTATTTTTTGGTCTTTTTTAGAAATATCTGTAAAGAATATAGCTATATTGTAGTGTGCCTTGTCAGCATATTTTATTATAGCTGGTTCTGTCCTGACAACTACGCCTTTACATCTTATTTTTCTCGTAGGGCTACTAGCGTCCTTTCCTGGGATCAGAAGCACAACCTCTATCTTTGACATAGGCACTAGGTTCCTGGTTACTCTGCAGTAAACGCCCGATGAGCTTATATCAACTGTTTCTGTTATAATATCAAAAGCGGTATCTGCAAGCTTAAGAGGTATATTCTTTTTTGCCCTTATATTTTTACGGCGCTCAATCATAAACTATGCTTTTTTCTCTTTCTTTGCGGCTATAGCTTTAACAGCCTGCTGCCAGCAACCCTTAGAACAATAGTAGCCATTGTTCTTATAATACCATGACTTTCTTTTTAGCCTTTTATTGCATTTCATGCAATTTGTAGGTTTTTCTGCTGCTTCCGGCGCTTTCTTTACTTCATCCTGTTTTTTTGCTTCTTCTGGCATTTTGTTTCCTCCGTATACTTCGTATTGGGCACATGCTGCACAATGGTTTTTTAGATTTACATATAGATTTTCCCAACTCCACTATTAACGCATGAAACTCATTGAATAATCCAGTATTTTCTGGAATATTATTCATGAATAAAGACTGTATTTCCTTGTATTCCGCATCCTGGCTTATAAAACCATGCCTTGAGAACACCCTTTTTGTATATGCGTCTATTACAAAAATAGGTTTATTGCCGGCATATAAAAGAATGCTGTCCGCTGTTTCCTGGCCTATGCCATTAAGCGCCAGCAGCTCTTCTCTTAATTTATAAAGATCGGTTTTGAACATTCTGTTAATAGAGCCATTATAACAGGTATTCAGGAATTTCAAAAAATTCTTTATGCGGTTCGCCTTTACATTATAATACCCGGAAGGCCTTATGAGCTTTGCCAGTTTTTTCTCAAGGATATCGGAAAGCCTGCTTACGCTCAACGCCTTTTCTCTTTTAAGGTTATTGATGGCCCTTTCTACATTAACCCAGGCGGTGTTTTGCGTAAGGATGGCACCTATTATTATTTCAATTTTTGTATCGCCTGGCCACCAATGCCTTGAGCCGAATTTGGCATAAAGCAAATCGTATATTATTAATAAAGATCGGTTTAATCTTTTGTGTTTCAACGCCCAGCGTCCTTCGACAGGCTCAGGACTTCTCGCTATAACATTAGCGCTCAATGCTCGGCGCGCTCTTTTATTTTTGAAGCAAGTTCCACTAAAAGGTTATAATAAGCAGACTCCCTCGTTACAGGGAATTTTATCTGCTTTCCTTTTTGGGTATGCTCTTTGAATGAAGCTATATTTAATTCAGCGGCTCCGCCGCTATTTTTCATTTCGAGAGACACAACCAGTTTATGTTCAATAGAAGCTGTAGCGTCTGCCCATAGTTCTTTTATGAGATCAAGTCTTATCGGCATCGTAGCTAAAATAGCGCCTGTAGTCCTGCTTGAAAAGATAACAGAATAGCCATTTTCCCTTAAAACCATCAGAGAATATGAAAATACAGTGTCAACGCCTGCATCTATATCAGCTCTTACAACGCTGCTTCCCTGCGTAACTTGAATTTTTTCCGGATTCAAGGCTTCGCTTGAAAACTCACTCCCAGTCATTGAACTTGAAGTTACGTTTTTCACCGGCACTGCTGATTTAACCGCAGCGCCGGATCCCAAAAGAGTTGTCCATTTGGATTTTTTGAGTTCCCGGTAAGCAGATTTTTCTTTTTTTATAGGATATTTTTTTGCTTTTTTAACAATCAAAATACTGTCGCCTTCTTTAATTTCCTTTTCAATATTTAATATTTCTGCAGCAGCGACATTAGCCCTGACTTCCACTACTTGGGCCTCTGCTAATTTTTCAGCATCTCTGTGGATAATAAGCCCGTCGCCTATTTCAATGCCTTCATTCTCTCCCGCCTTGATTATTATATACTCCTTGTCAGAATTTATGCTGATAACCTGCGAATCAATCTCTATGTCTTCCTGGCAGAGAGCGATCCCGGAAAGAAAAGCGCAGAAAAAATATAAAACCAAAATATTTTTCATCATTACAATTGTATTTTAGTACAGAAAAATACAAAATACAAGAAAAATATTACATTTGATGACTATTAGAAATTAATGAAGGGAGTATTTGCAGCCTTTGTCAAAGGCCTCTTTGAAGTCGTACCTATTGTGGAAATCTTCCTTGCGGTCTTCGTCTGTTTTGCCTAACAATCCGGAATTTATAAGATTAAACACTATCTCGCCAAAGTCATTAGTTGATTTAATGCCCCATTTTTCAAGCACAACCCTTGCCATTGGCCCGAATTGCTCTAAACAATAGTCCTTTACTCCTATAGAAAGCTCCTCGCCGCTCACATGTCCTTTTCTCTTGAGCTTTCTCATGGTATAGTCCAGGCTTGCCATGATAAAAGAATACGCTTCCGGATCATATCTTTTATCTTTATCCAGTATTTTTAATAAGGCAAATACTTTACTCATACTCTGTTTGTTTTTATTTTCAGCCATAAGTGATAAAAAGTATACATTGCGATATTGATTTTGTCAAGTTAGGGGGAGAATTACTATGCCATTAGAGGGTCTAGAAACTTCGCGCCTACGTTAAACCTTTCAGAATGCGGCTGATTTGATATCCAGGCAACTTCTGCTAATGTTTGAATTGGCTCTGGCTGCCATGGAGGGTGTATTTCAAATACGAGTTTGGAGCGCCTTGGTATAAATTCGTTAGAAATAAAGCCTATGCCGCTATTGCTTATATCTTTGCCCACAGTATTGCTGTATATTTGAGCGCCTTTCTGATGATAACGGACAGATGAATTAAATACTATTCTTGAAGCAACCCTCTTTTCTTCTTCCATACTCCAAGTCTATCACGTAACTCTTTATTTGTCAAACAGTTATTGCGTATCCACCACCTTTTCAACTATAGAATTTATTCTTATAGCGTCTTTTCTTTTCAAATTTGTAAACTCCAGGCCCGTATCAAAAGATTCGGACTTCTTGTCCTCTTTACTGACTATCACCCATGCCACTGTTCCATCGCATTCTATAACAGTCTGGCCATCAAGTAAATCCAGGCGTATCTCTACAGGAGCAAATATACCCAGATCTCTGGGCAAGATTACGCATATGCCTCCCAATCCTAGATTCTCAGTCTGAGTTGATAATGTATCCTGCTGATCTTTTCTTTTTACTGACAGTACGCATGGATAATTGGCCCTAGGAAACTTCCTTCTATTTATTCCGCTCCACATACAGATTCCCTCCCAAATTTTGTAAAACAAAATTTGATCCCGAGTGACCAGCATTTTACCATGCTGTCACGAGGAACATTCTTCTTATTAATGCTAAATAAATTATAAAACTAAAATCGTTATAATTCAAGAAAAATATTACTAAAAAAATTTCTTTTATTAAAGTATTAATAGTGCTATAATTCATAGTAACATGTATTTAGCCTTTTACAACCTCAAAGAAAAACCTTTCAACGTAACAGCTGATCCGAATTTCCTCTATCTTAGCAAAAAACACAGAGAAGCTATCAGTCACATGCAATATGGGATTCAGGAGCGCATGGGTTTCCTGGAGATTACAGGTGAGATAGGC
>DNHS01000016.1 GCA_003485765.1 Candidatus Omnitrophota bacterium
GTACAATTATCTTGACACTACTAAAGTTAAATAAGGGTTGACAGAAAAGTATAAGTTGGTATAATACGTATAATCTTCGGGAGAGGGTGAAATTCCCCACCGGCGGTATAGTCCGCGAGCTCTCATAAAAGAGGGCAGACTTGGCGCGATTCCAGGACCGATTGTGAAAGGCTAGATGGGAGAAGATAAGTATAGTACTTTTATATTGCCCGAAGACTTTCTTCGGGCATTTTAATTTAACTCTTATGAAATTCAATCCGATACCTGAAATTATTAAGGACCTAAGAAAAGGCAAGATGGTCATTGTTGTGGATGACGAAGACCGCGAGAACGAGGGAGACCTTGTTATCGCGGCCAGCTTTGCTGTGCCTTCAGCGATTAATTTCATAATAAAGTATGCCAGAGGGCTTGTGTGCATGCCCATGGAAGGCGAAAGGCTTGATGAACTCGGGCTGCATCCAATGTTTGAGGACAATCAGGATACTTTTAAGACTGCATGGGCTATCTCTGTGGACGCTAAAAAAAGGACAACTACAGGCATATCCGCTCATGACCGCTCAGCTACTATAAAAGCCCTTGTAAATCCTAAGACAAAACCAGATGATCTTGCAAGGCCTGGCCATGTATTTCCTTTGCGGGCAAAAGATGGCGGAGTTTTAACGCGAGCGGGCCATACAGAGGCATGCGTTGATTTGATGAAGCTGGCAGGATTGTATCCGGCAGGGGTTATATGCGAGATAATAAATGATGACGGCACTATGGCCAGGCAGAAAGACCTGGTAAAATTTTCAAAAAAATATAAACTTAAAATATGCACGATTGCCAGTTTAATTAATTACAGGCGGAAATCAGAGAGGCTTGTGACTTGTATTGCCTCCAGCCAAATCCCTACAGATTATGGGATGTTTAAATTATATCTTTATGAATCAAGTATTGATAAATATCAACATATAGCGCTTGTAAAAGGTGATGTGAAAGGAAAAAGAGATGTTTTAGTGCGCGTACATTCAGAATGCCTTACAGGCGATATATTTGGCTCTAGAAGATGCGATTGCGGGGAACAACTTCGTAAGACTATGAAACTTATAGGAGAAAGGCCAAGAGGCGTTCTTTTATATATGAGGCAGGAAGGCCGCGGCATAGGACTAGCGAATAAGATAAAGGCATATACGCTACAGGATAAAGGCTTTGATACAGTAGAGGCAAATGAACAGCTTGGTTTTAAGCCGGATTTGAGGGATTATGGCATAGGCGCTCAAATACTAGCAGACTTGGGATTGAAGACAATACAGCTTATTACAAATAATCCGCGCAAGATAGTGGGTTTATCAGGTTATGGACTGGAGGTGGTAAAAAGGGTTCCTATGGAAGTGCAGCCTAATAGCGCTAATAAGAGGTATCTGGAAACCAAAAAGGAAAAATTAGGGCATCTTATTAAAGTAGGGACAGCACAATGCGCTATCCCTACAACAAGAGGAGGGGTATATGTATAAGGTAATTCAGGGGGAACTTATTGCAAAAGGCAGGAAATTTGGTATTATAGCATCTAGATTCAATGACTTTATTACCAACAGGCTGCTGGAAGGATGCGTTGATGAACTTGTAAGACATGGCGCAAAAGATAGCGATATAGAAGTTGTCTGGGCTCCTGGCGCATTTGAGATACCTGTTCTTGCAAATCATATGGCAAAGAGCAAAAAATATGATTCAATAATATGCCTAGGTACTATAATAAAAGGAGCAACGCCTCATTTTGATTATATTGCAAGCGAGGCATCAAAAGGTATTGCGAATGTTTCTTTAAATACAGGCGTGCCTTTGATATTCGGAATAATTACAGCTGATTC
Source organism: Candidatus Omnitrophota bacterium (assembly GCA_003485765.1). GTDB lineage: Bacteria > Omnitrophota > Gorgyraeia > Gorgyraeales > Gorgyraeaceae > UBA10183. Next base: position 1,848 of record DNHS01000016.1, read on the forward strand.
AATAGAGCAGGCAATAGAAAGGGCAGGCACAAAACAGGGCAACAAAGGCCGTGACGCAGCCCGCTCAGCTATTGAAATGGCTAACCTGGTGGCGGAACTTTAATATGCGTAAACGCACTTTTGCAAGGGAATGCGCTTTAAAGATTCTTTATAGGATAGAGATTTCCAAGGAGTCTGTGGCTTCCAGCCTAAAAGACTTTTGGTCAAAATCAGCTGAGTCTATAGATAAGGAATCCCATGATTTTGCTGAAACGCTGGTAAAAGGCGCATGCGAAAATATTAAGACAATAGATGAGATTATTTCAAAATATACGGAAAATTGGAATATTTCCAGGATGGCTGTTATAGACAGGAACGTTATGCGCATGTCTATATATGAGATGCTTTATAGAGATGATATACCGCCGAATGTTTCTATAAATGAGGCTATAGAGCTTGCCAAAAAGTATGGGGACATTGATTCTGGAAAGTTTGTCAATGGGATACTTGATAAAATAAAAAAAGTAGAATTAAAGGATAAATGGGCAAAGTAGCCGACCTTCACGTTCATACAGACGTTTCCGACGGCACCTTTTCTCCTGAAAAGGTCGTGGGATACGCCAAGCTGCAGGGCCTGGATGCTATTGCAATAACAGACCATGACACTTGCGCTGCGATTACGCCTGCCATTATGATTGCAAAGGATATGGATATAGAGATTATCCCTGGCGTGGAATTGACTATAGATGTGGAAGACGATGAAATACATATACTGGGGTATTTTATAGACTGGCAGGACAACTCATTTATAAAAAAACTGGAAGAATTGTGCAGGGCCAGGGAAGAAAGGGCAAAGGAGATTTTAAGAAGGCTGAACGAACAGGGCATTGATTTAAAATATGAGGATTTACTGGAAATCGCAGGCTCTAGGACTGGCTCTGTGGGAAGACTGCACATAGCAAATCTTTTGTATAAAAAAGGAAAGGTAGCTTGTATTAGAGAAGCATTTACAAAATATATTGGCAATGATTCGCCTGCGTATGTAAAGAAATTCAAATTGTCTCCAAGAGAGGCAGCGGATATGATAAAAGCTGTAGGCGGGGTCAGCGTTCTAGCCCATCCTAAAACAATTAATACAGAAACTAAACCTTTAAAAGATATTGTGAAAATGCTTGTAAGTGAAGGCATACAGGGTATAGAGGCGTATCACTCAGATCATAATAGCAGGGAATCATCCGAATTCAAGAAACTGGCCAGCGAATATGGCTTGCTTATAACAGGCGGCTCTGATTGCCATGGGCTTGGAAAAAAAGAAGTGTTGCTGGGTAAGGTAAAGATTCCGTACGAGCTTGTGGAAAAACTAAGAGATGCGGCGATGGCGAGGTAATTTATGAAGAGAGATGAATTTTTTATGAGAAAGGTTTTGGAGCTGGCTGAAAGAGGAAAAAGGACTACCAGCCCTAATCCTATGGTAGGCGCGTTGGTCGTAAAGAATGGGAAAATTATATCAAGCGCTTATCATAGACGGCCAGGAGGCCTGCACGCAGAGGCGATTGCGTTAAAAAGAACTGGCCAGAACGCAAAAGGCGCGACGCTTTATGTGAATCTTGAGCCATGCGCCCATTTAGGAAGAACGCCTCCATGCTCAAAGGCAATTATAAAAAGCGGGATAAAAGAGGTTTGTTGCTCAATGATTGACCCAAATCCTTTGAATAATGGAAAAGGTAAAAAGGAATTAGAGAAAAATGGCGTTAACGTTAGAGTGGGGATTTTAGCTAAAGAAGCAGCAAAGTTAAATGAAGTTTTTATAAAATATGTTACAAAGAAGATGCCTTTTGTGACAATAAAGGCTGCCGAGTCTCTGGATGGCAAGATAGCTACGAAGACAATGGATTCCAAATGGATTACAGGGAATGAGTCTAGGGATTATTCGCACAGTCTGCGCAGCGAAATGGATGCTGTGCTTGTGGGCGTGAATACAATAATGAGAGATGATCCAATTCTGACTTCAAGAAGAAATAAGTCACCTATAAAGATTGTGTTAGATTCAAAGCTAAGGGTTCCTGAAAGCGCAAATATTTTTTCAAAAAAATCTCCGGCGCTGAATATAGTGGCAATCCTGAGAAAATCATTAAGGGCCCCGCATATATTAAAAAAAGTGGAGAGATTTAATAAAAAAGGGATTCTCATTATAGCGTGCCCTGGCAAGAATAACAGGATTGATCTGGAATGGCTTTTAAAAGAGCTGGCGGAACTTGAGATCAGCCGCTTATTAGTAGAAGGCGGAGGCGATACTATAGCAGGATTTTTAGAGCAAGGATTTGTGGACAGAGTTTTATTTTTCATTGCGCCCAAAATTATAGGCGGAAGAAATGCCGTGACTTCAGTTGAAGGGGAAGGCATAGATAAGGTAAGCAAGGCAGTAAATTTGAAAGACGTAAAAATTGAGCGCGTCGGAGAGGATATTCTAATTAGCGGGGGCTGCTAAGGTTACATTTCTGTCATTGTCAGAAATGTAACCTTGGGCGCGTTAGATAGGGGGCGGATTAGATGTTTACAGGGATAATTGAAGAAGTAGGCATTGTAAAAGGGATAAATAAAACTGGCGCAGGCGCTTTATTGAAGATAGAAGCTAGTAAAGTGCATTCCGACGCTAAAATAGGCGACAGTATCTGCGTAAACGGTTCATGCCTGAGCGTAGTTGAAATCAGCGGAAATATTTTAAGTTTTGATGTAATACCTGAAACGCTTAAAAGGACCTCTCTGGCTCATTTAAAGATTAATTATTCTGTGAACCTGGAAAGAAGCGTTAAGGCTGATTCCAGGATGGGCGGCCATTTTCTCACAGGCCATGTGGATTATAAAGGCAGCATTATTGATATATCCAGAAAATCAGAAGGCGTTGGTTTTAAATTGTCGCTTCCAAAAGAATATTCCAGTTTTGTGGTTGAAAAAGGCTCTGTGGGACTTGATGGCGTTAGCCTTACAGTGGCAAGCGTGACAGAAGAATATTTTACAGCATATCTTATACCGCATACACTTAGAAGCACCACGTTTTCTATGAAGAAAAAGGGCGATTTTATAAATGTCGAGACAGATATAATAGGAAAATATGTAGCAAAAGATAAAGCAAAAGCCAGCGACTTCAAGGATATCCTGAGAGAATACGGATATATGTAGCAATATAATGCCACGCCGAATATTTGTTAAAATATTTTTTGGGTTTGTAATATTAGTCATAATATTTTCCGCAGTGGTTTATTTTTTCGCTAAACCAATTCTCCTCTCCGTAACTCAGAAAGAACTCCATAAGATTTTCAAAGAAAGCTCTGTTCAGGGCATAAAAGTCACGCTTAATTTCGCGGAATTCCAAAATATAAAGATCAGAGAAAAAATGTTTGATGTGAATATTAAAAAGGCAAGGGTTTATTATGATCTGCGCTCAATATTGAATAAGAAAATAAATAAAGCAGAAGCTATTGACGTAGATTTGAATTTCGATAAAGACGATATTAAAATAAAGGCAAAGGCGTCTTTACAATTAGACATGGCTGCGAAGTCAATTGATTACATAAAACTCAATGTTTCTTCATGTAGGACTAATTTATTTGAGATAGAAGGTTTGATTCTAAGCGCGTTTCAGGGCCAGAATACAGGAGAATTTTATATAAAAGCTATCAATTACAATAAGCTAAAAGTAGCTGATGTTATGGGAAAAAGCGAGTTAAAAGGCAAGCTCCTGCGCATAAGCCCTTTATTGGTCAGTTTTCTCGGGGGCAATGTGAAAGGAGAATTTAACATTACACTGGACCAGGATATGGATTATAATTTAAGCCTTAATACGCAGGGCATGGAAATAAAGAGATTTGTGGATGATATGAAGCTTAACGAGAAATTTGACATGACAGGGAGATTGGGCGGCGCGTTTTATCTCTCAGGTAAAGGCCAGGATATAAAAGACATAAAAGGCGATTTTAATACAGGCGCCCCAGGGGGCGTATTGATTATAAAGGATAAAACGTTTCTTGAAAATGTCGCTAAGCAGTCAAACCAGCCGCTTGATATAATAGTGGAAAGTTTCAGGAATTACAATTATAATAATGGGATGATAAAGCTTTTTATGGAAAGCGGGAATATAGGGCTGGATTTAAAATTAGACGGGAACTCAGGCAAGCGGAGCCTTACGGTTATTTTGCATGACTTTAACAAGGGAAAGGAGAAACCATGAAAAAGATTTTTATAGTGCTCATAGTACTGGTTGCTTTTTTTGGATGCGCTAGAGTAAGGGTAGAGGCGCCCAAGGATCCGATAAAGCTGGATATATCCATGAGACTGGATATCTACCAGCATGTTGCAAAGGATATTGACGCTATTGAAGGCATAGTTTCCGGAAACGAAAAGAAACCAGCTGTTGGAAAACAGGGAACATGGCTGGATGTATTTGTAAAAGATGTGTATGCCCAGGAATCATTGAGCCCAGAGGTTGAAAAGGCAGCATATAACCGTAAGGACAGAAAACCCGGATTGGTTTCATTGGAAGAAAAAGGAATTGTTGGAGAGAATAAGTTTGGGCTTGTTGAGGCAAGGGATTCTGAAAGAGCAGATGCTTCGGTGAACAGCCTGATTAATGCAGAGAATGGCGACCGTATGGTTATATATAAAGCCATTGCAGAGAAAAACGGGATCAGCGTAGAGGATGTCCAGAAGATTTACGCAAAGAAGCTTCAGGACAACGCCAGTTCAGGTACACCCATAGAGGCAATAAATGAATCTACTGGCCAATATGAGTGGAAGGTAAAATGATAATAATAGCTAATTTAGCGGGTTTTTTTATTATAGCTATCCTTATATTATTTTTTAACAAAAAAGCCAGAGAGTCTGCGTCAAAGGAGAGCGAAGGAAAGATAAATACTCTTCGCAGCGAATGGAGCGATACGCTTTCTAAAAACACAGAGCTTATTTTAAAACAGCTTAATGAAAGCGCCAATGTCCAGCAGATGGTAAGCTCCAGCATGGGCGAGAGGCTTGATAACGCGGCAAAGGTTTTCGGCGATGTGAAAAAAAGCCTTGGTTCCCTGGATGAAAAAACCCAGCAGATTTACGAGGTTGGCAAAGATATAGCGAGTTTACAGGAAATACTTAAGGCCCCTAAAATGAGGGGCGGGCTTGGAGAGCTGTTTCTGGAGTCGCTTCTTGAGCAGATAATGCCAAATAAAGATTTTTATGAGCTTCAGCATTGTTTTAAGACAGGCGAGAGAGTGGATGCTGCCATCAAGATAGGCAGCAGGCTTGTGCCTGTGGATTCAAAATTTCCACTTGAGAGTTTTAAACGTTTTGTGGAAGCGACAGGCGATGAAGATAAAAAACGCGCGAAAAGGGAATTTATAAAAGCGGTAAAGACACATATAGATGATATTGCCGCTAAATATATACTTCCTGACGAAGGCACTTATGATTTTGCCCTTATGTACATACCTGCGGAAAATGTGTATTATGAGACGATTATAAAAGACGAAACCTTTGGAGAAGAGAAATCCATATTCAGCCATGCCATAGCCAAAAAAGTAATACCTGTATCGCCGAATAGTTTTTATGCGTACCTGCAGGTGATTATCCTTGGCATGAAAGGCCTGAAGGTGGAAGAAAAAGCGCAGGAAGTTATAAAGATGCTGATTACTCTAAAAGGTTCTCTTGGAAAATTCACGCAGGATTTTGAGGTAATGGGCAGTCATATTGACAATATAAAATCAAGCTATGAAAGGGCAGTAAAAAGTTTAGATAAATTCGAAGACAAGCTGCTCTCGGCAGATTCGCTGGAAGAAAAGAAAAAATTGGAATGACGTTATAATTATCGGGGCGTAGCGCAGTTGGCTAGCGCGCTTGCTTCGGGAGCAAGAGGTCGCTGGTTCGAATCCAGCCGCCCCGACCACTATAATAAATGTCCGGTGGGATAGCGACTTATTATCTTACAGACAGCCAATCGATAGCTCTCTCTAGCAATATTACCAGGAATAAAGAGGTAATCAGGAGAAAAGAGTTGCATGAAAAGGGCGCATATACTATATTCTGGACAAGTACAAGGAGTTGGATTCAGGTATACTGCTCAGGATATTGCAATGAGCCTGGGTTTAACCGGCTGGGTTAAAAATTTAGAAGATGGAAGGGTGGAAATCGTTGCTGAAGGAAAAGAAAAAGATTTAAATGAATTCTTGGATAAGATATCAAAAGGCCAATTAGGCCGCTATATTAAAAATGTGGAATTATCTTGGGAAAAATCAGCCGGAGAATTTGATAGTTTTGAAATAGTATTTTAATCATGAAAGATATAAAGAAAAGAATCCAAGATTTGAGAAAAGAGATTATTTCCCATAATAAAAAATATTATGTGGATAATAAGCCTGAAATCTCTGACAGGGAATACGACGCTCTAATGGATGAACTTAAAAAATTAGAGGAATCTTATCCTGAACTTATTGCGCCTGACTCCCCTACCCGTAGAGTTGGCGGCGAAGCCCTGAAGGAATTCAAAACAGTAGAGCACAAGGTCCCAATGCTCAGCATAGACAACACTTATTCTCCCGAAGAGATAATAGAGTTTGACGAACGGGTGAGGAAGAATCTGGAAGTTGATAAATTAGATTATGCAGTTGAATTAAAAATAGACGGCGTCAGTATATCGCTTCTTTATGAAAATGGAAAGTTTATCAGGGGAGCTACGCGGGGCGATGGGATTAAAGGAGACGATGTTACTTTAAATTTAAAGACAATAAAGAGCCTTCCGCTTAAGCTGGAAGTCAAAAAGGGCATATTGGCGCTTGAATCGTTTGAAGCAAGGGGCGAGGTGTATATGCCGGCTAAGTCATTTCTTGAGATAAACGAAGAAAAGGAAGAGCTCGGCGAAGAGCTTTTTGCGAATCCCAGGAATGCGGCAGCAGGCTCTTTAAAACTGCTTGATAGCTCAAGGTTAGCTAAAAGGCATTTAGATATGTGGATATACGGGGTTGGTCATGTAGAAGGCAGGGAATTTCAGACTCAGTCTGAAGCGCTTATTTTTTTAAGGGACAGCGGATTTCGCGTGAACTCTAATATTAAGAAATGCAGCTCAATAGAAAAAGTTATCGAATATTGTAATGAATGGCAGGAGAAGAGGCGTAAACTTGAGTATGATATAGATGGCATGGTTATAAAAGTAGATTCTTTTTCATATCAGAGATCTCTTGGCCAGACATCTAAAAGCCCGCGATGGATGATAGCGTATAAATTTCCCGCGGAAAGAAAAGAGACTATTCTTAAAGATATACTTGTCCAGGTCGGAAGGACAGGCACTCTTACGCCTGTAGCTATTTTAAGGCCCATAGAACTCGCTGGCAGCACTGTAAGCCGCGCGTCGCTTCATAACCAAGATGAGATTGCGCGTAAAGACGTAAGAATAGGTGATCATGTTCTGGTTGAAAAAGCAGGCGAAATTATACCGCAGATAGTTAGAGTAGTGAAAAAGAAACGCAAGGGCTCTGAAAAAGAATTTTTTATGCCCAAAATTTGCCCTGCGTGCGGAAGCGCTGTAAAAAAACTTAAAAATGAGGTAGCGCTACGATGCGAGAATATGAGCTGCCCAGCTCAATTAAAAGAAAGGGTCAGGCATTTTGCGTCAAGAGATGCAATGGATATAGAGGGCATGGGTGACGCTATTGTGGCTCAATTGGTAGATAAGCAAATGATAAAAGATTACGGGGATATTTATATTTTAAAACATGAAAAATTGGCTAATCTTGAAAGAATGGCTGATAAATCCGCTACAAACCTTATCAGCGCAATAGAAAAAAGCAAGTCTAATTCATTTAACAGGCTGGTGTATGGCCTGGGTATAAGGCATGTTGGAGTAAGAAGCGCCTGGGTACTTGTATCCAGGTTCAAGTCTCTTGATAGGCTGGCAAGCTCAGGTATCGAGGAGCTCCAAAGTATAAATGAGATAGGGCCTGTAATGGCAGAGAGTATCTTTAATTTTTTCAGAACAGAAGAAAATAAGAAAATTATTGAGAAATTAAGGTATAATGGCGTAAATATAGAAGAAAAAGATTCTTTTTTGAAGTCTAAAAATCTGGAAGGCAAAACCTTTGTTGTTACAGGGTCTCTGGAAAGTTTTTCAAGAAACGAAATAGAAGAACTTATACGTAAGGCCGGCGGCAATGCCTCTTCAAGCGTCAGCAAGAATACAGATTATATAGTGGCGGGCAAAGAGCCCGGCTCTAAATTTGAAAAGGCAAAGCAGCTTGGCGTAAAAATCATAGACGAAAACGAATTCAAAAAACTCATAAGCTGAACAACTTGACACTTTAACTGACACTTTAACAATGTTAAAATGTCAAGTTGTTTGAGGAAAGAAGGGGATATGAACAGACGATTTAGATATATTGTTATTTTGATATTGTGCATATCGATTGTAGGGTGCGCGGGGATGCAGAGAAAGTTCACGCGTAAAAAACAGCAGGAGGAAAAGCCGCTGCCTATTGTTACTACATATGATTATGCAATAGAGCAAAGAGTGGACGAGCTTTATAAAAAACGGTTTTTATTCTGGAAATCATGGCAAGGGGAATTGATTTACAGGATGGACGACTCTTATAAAAAAAGAACAGAGTGTTATAATGAACTAATGCAGAATTTACTGGAGATGCAGAAATATCTTAATGACGAAAAATATAAAGAGCTGGAAGGTTTTATAGCAGAAATAAAATCAGTAGACCTTGATGTTAAAAAGATTAATTTGACAAACAGCGAGAAATACAGAATTACGCAGGTTTTAGAGAAGACAAAGCGGCTTATAGATAAAAGATTTTCGTATAGCCACGTAAAGGATTCTCTCCAGTTAAGGAAATAAAAAGTGCTTATCAAGAAAATAGTCGTAGGGCCTCTGGAATCAAATTGCTATCTTGCAGGCGATGAGAATACAAAAGAGATTTTTGTAATAGACCCGGGCGGAGACTATAAATCTATAAAAAGCGTTATAGATAAATACAGCCTGAAACCAAAAGCTGTTATCAATACCCACGGCCACGGAGACCATATAGGAGCTAATGAGGAGTTTGGCATTCCTGTATGGATATATCGCTTAGATGCCGATTTTTTAATAGATTCTTCCAAAAACCTGTCAGGCGCATTTGGATTTTTTCTAAAAACAAAATCTGCTTCCAGATTATTAGAAGATGGAGATATCCTAAATATAGGTAAATATAGCCTTGAGGTTATCCATACCCCTGGGCATACGCCAGGTTCTATTTGCCTGAAGGCTGTTGGAGTAATCTTCACAGGAGATACGCTTTTTTGCCAAGGTATAGGCAGGACTGATTTTGCATACGGCTCGGAGAAAGATATTATAAACTCTATAAAAGAAAAATTATTTACGCTGGATGATGGATATATTATTTATCCAGGCCATGGCCCAAGTTCGACAATAGGGGATGAAAAGCTAAATAACTCATTTATTAGGTGACAGTACATCTTGAATGAATTAATCGAACAATTTTTAAGCTATATATCTGTTGAAAGGGGAATGGCGAATAATACGCTCAGTTCCTATAAAAGGGATCTTTATAAATTCGCTGGTTATTTAAAATCAAAAAAGATCGATTCCATAGATAAAGTCTCCAGGCAGATGATAAATTCATTTATGATGGCAGAAAAGGATAGAGGACTTGGTTCTAATTCTATTTCAAGAGAACTTGCGTGTATAAAAAGTTTTTTTAAGTTTCTTTTAAAGGAAAATATAATCAAAGAAAACGCAGCAACTATTATAGAATCCCCTAAATTATGGAAAAAACTTCCATTTACTCTGAGCGTGAGCGAGGTTGAGGCTTTGTTGAATGCCCCGAATGTCAGGGATCTCATGGAGATGAGAGATAAGGCTTGCCTGGAGCTCATGTATGCTACAGGGATGAGAGTTTCAGAGCTTGTGAACCTTAAAATGGATGATATTAATATGGGGGTTGGTTTTGCAAAATGCTTTGGAAAAGGCTCAAAGGAAAGGATAGTGCCTTTTGGCAAAAAGGCAAAAGAAAGCTTAGAGAGGTATCTGGAAAAATCCAGGCCGCAATTTTTGAAAAAGAGTATTTCAAATTATTTATTTTTAACCAGGTTATCTAAGCCTATGTCGCGCCAGACATTCTGGAAGATCATAAAAAGATATGTAAAGGCAGCTAGGATTAAAAAAAACATTACGCCTCATAGTTTAAGGCATTCTTTTGCAACGCACATACTTGAGAGAGGCGCTGACCTGAGGATAGTGCAGGAAATGCTCGGACATGCTGATATTTCTACAACGCAAATCTATACGCATGTGAGTAAAGACAGATTGAAGTCAATTCATCAAAAGTTCCATCCGAGACCGTAATTAGTTTAAGGTTTAAAATAATGCAAAATATAAGGAGAGATATAAAAAATTATTTTGAGATGGAAAGGGAAAGCGGTATATCCGAATATCTTTTTTCATCCAAGCCAAAGGATGTCCAGCTATCTTTGGTTAAAAACCAGGTATCGAATTGCCAGAAATGTTCGTTGGGAAAGATGCGGACAAATAGTGTATTTGGTTCAGGCAATATAAACGCAAAGCTCGTATTTGTCGGAGAGGCGCCTGGCCGTGATGAAGATATACAGGGCATGCCTTTTGTAGGAGAGGCTGGTATGCTTCTCACAAAAATAATAGAGGCAATGGGCATTAAAAGAGATGATGTTTATATTTGTAATATTCTGAAATGCCGGCCGCCGCAAAATAGAAATCCATTGCCAGAAGAAATCTCTATATGCATAGATTATCTTTATACTCAGATAGATATGATAAAGCCAAAGATAATATGCGGGCTTGGAAAATTTGCCAGCCAGACTCTTCTCGGGACAGAGGCGCCTATAAGTAAGCTCAGAGGCACCTGGAGCGAATATAGAGGAATAAAATTCATGCCTACGTATCATCCCGCATATCTTCTGCGTAATCCCCATGACAAAAAGCTTGTATGGGAAGACATGAAGAAAATAATGAATGAATTATAAATTTGCAGATATAGTTATTAACCGGCCCATAGAAAGGCCTTTTACATATTCTATCCCGGAACCTCTCAAAGAGGATATTGAGATAGGTAGCATAGTAGAGGTGTCTTTTGGAAACAAGGTAGTTACGGGTTATGTGGTGGGGTTTTCTGATAAATGCGACATAGAAAAAATTAAGCCTATAAATAGTATTGTTGATAAAACCCTGTGCGTAGATCCCAAGATGCTGGAGCTTACAAAATGGATTTCAACGTATTATTATTCTTCTTGGGGAGAGGCGATCTCAGCAGCTATTCCCAGCGTTCTTAAAAAAGGCGCCTCTGGTAAAAGACAAAGAAAAGAAAAGCGCGATGAAGAAGAAAAGGAGTTTGAATTTATAGACGGCTCTGATAAACATCTTATGCCTAACGAAGAACAAAAGCTCGCGCTCGATTGCATAATGAATTCAATAGATGCAAGGATTCACAGGGTTTTTCTTCTGCACGGCGTAACAGGAAGCGGAAAAACAGAGGTTTATCTTCAATCAATAGCCCATGCCTTAGAGATCGGGCTTTCCAGCATAATACTTGTCCCTGAGATCTCGCTTACGCCGCAGACTGTAGCGCGTTTCAAAGCAAGATTCGGGGATAAAATAGCAGTGCTGCATTCAAGGCTTCTTGGGTCCAAGCGTATTTCTGAATGGCGTAGAATAAATTCAGGCGCGGCACAGATCGTTATAGGCGCGCGCTCAGCTGTATTTGCGCCTCTTAAAAATCTCGGGCTGATAGTTGTGGACGAGGAACATGAGACATCTTATAAACAGGAGGATGTGCCCAGGTATAACGCAAGAGACGTGGCAATAAAAAGAGCAGGGCTTTCAAAAGCTATTGTAATATTGGGGAGCGCCACCCCGTCATTAGAATCTTTTTATGCAGCTAAAAATGGAAGATATGCTCTTATAGAACTCCCTGAAAGGATAGATTCCAGGCTTTTACCGGCAGTAGATATAGTAGATATGCGGGAGGAGATGACAAGGGCCAAAAAGATTCCTATATTTTCGCAGAAACTTAAAGAATGGATAGAGAAGGATATAGCTGAAAAAAAACAGGTTATACTTTTTTTAAACAGACGCGGTTTCTCAACATTCATAAATTGCAGAAAATGCGGGTATGTTATTAAATGCAAACGCTGCAGCGTTAGCCTTACATACCATTTTGATAAGCAAAAACTTGTGTGCCACCATTGTAATTTCAATATGGAACCGCCTGAAATCTGTCCTGAATGTAATGCCAGCTATTTGAAATATTGGGGCCTTGGCACAGAAAAGGTTGAAAGCGAAACCCACAGGCTTTTTCCGCAAGCTTCCATAGCGCGTATGGATACTGACGCTACCCACAAGCGCGGCGCGCACGACAAAGTGCTTTCAAAATTTAAGGATGGTCTTATAGATATTTTAATAGGCACTCAGATGATAGCCAAGGGCCTGGATTTTCCAAAGGTTACGCTTGTCGGAGTTATATCAGCTGACACAGCTTTAAATCTTCCTGATTTCAGGTCAGCTGAGCGCACATTTAATTTATTGACGCAAGTCGCAGGCCGCGCTGGAAGGAGCGATCTGGGAGGCAGGGTGATAATACAAAGCTATACGCCTCAGCATTATTCAATCCAGGCATCTAAAAATCATGATTACAATACGTTTTACGACAAGGAAATATCGCTGAGAAAAGAGTTATATCTTCCGCCATTCTGTCATATGGTCAGTTTGACCCTTAGGGGCAGAAAAGAAGAAAGGGTTTTTAAGGCAAGCGATAATTTAAAGTCCAGCCTTGAAAAAGAAATTAAATCTAAAAATATAGAAATCCTAGGGCCTGCGCCTTCTCCGATTTCGAAGATGAAAGGCATGTACAGGTGGAATATATTTTTAAGGTCAGAAACCGCAGAAAATATTACCTCTATTTTGAAAAAGGCGCTGAATAAAAATAAAAGTTCAGGAATTATTATAACAGTGGATGTGGATCCGTCTTAATTTCCGAATTCGCGTTTGAGAGTTCCGAGGGCATCAAGGTTCTTGAAGGATTTCAGGACTTCTGTGTCGTTAGGATTTATTTTAAGCGCTGATTCGTAAATTGCTTTAGCATTGCGATAGTCTTCTTTTTTCACGTATAGCTCTCCAAGTTTTTTAAGCGTGTCTATATCCTTTGGATTAGCCAGTTTTGCCTCTTCCAGATTATTTATTGCGTGGAGCAGCATTCCTTTTTTATAAAATATATCAGCGATATTTTTTAATGTTTCAAAATCATTGGGGTTAGACGCTATTATTTTTTCAAATAAGTCAAGGCACCCTGGTATATTGCCTTTTTTCAACATGCCATTAGCCTGCATTGAAAGAAAAAGTTTATTTACTGAACTTGCAATAGAAGGCTTGGAGCCTTCTGCTTTTTTTTGAAGCGAAAGGTGCAGATAGCGCCTGGCTTCCAGGTGGTCGTATTGAGTTGATAGCATCTGAGAAAATATCTCAATGGCATAATCGTAATTTTGCTTTTCAAATGCCAACATGCCCTTGGTAAAGTATTCTTTCAACTCTTTTTCATCCATATGGCATAATTCTACATTAAGGTTATATGATTGTCAAGATGGAAGAGATATGGTAAAATAAAAAAGCATATGGCAAAGTTAGAAATAAAAATATATCCAGACCCGGTGTTACGCAAAAAAGCCAGGCAGGTGGGAAAAGTAGGCAATGATGAGCGCAAGCTTGCTTATGATATGATAGAGACAATGCGCTCTAGCAATGGGGTTGGTCTGGCAGCTCCTCAGGTAGGCATTAGTAAACGCATTATAGTTGTAGAAGACATGGTTGGAGACAATAAGATAGCCCTAACCTTAATTAATCCTAAGATAACTCAGAAAAAAGGAAAGGTAAAGTTTTGCGAAGGCTGTTTGAGTTTGCCAGGCGTTTCCAACGATGTTATAAGGCCTAAGTTTATTACAGTAGAGGCGCTTAATCTTGACGGAGATATGCTTAAGATAAACGCAGAAGGCCTTCTTGCCAGGATAATACAGCACGAAACAGATCATCTGGATGGAATACTTTTTGTAGACAAAATAGGATTTTTGAAGCGCAAGAAGATTATCAAGCAGTTTGGCGCAAAGGTCTGCATGGAACTTTAAACAACTTTACGCTTCCGACAATGTCACAAGTGTAAAGTTGGCTTGGATGCGGTGAGATGAAAATAGTATTTTTTGGCAGCTCAAATTTTGCTGTACCTATATTAGAGGAACTTGCTAAGAACGAGAATATTGTTCTGGTGATTACACAGCCAGACAGGCAAAAGGGCAGGTCTCTTAAAATAGCGCCTACAGCGGTAAAATCAAAAGCCGAAGAACTCGGGATTGAGACATTTCAGCCTGCCAAAGTAAATTCTAAAGAATCCATAGAATTTCTTAGAAAATTTAACGCGGATTTATTTATTGTAGTAAGTTTTGGGCAGATACTTTCGAAACCAGCATTGAGGTTGCCAAAATTATATTGCCTGAATATCCATGCCTCGCTTTTACCAAAATATAGAGGGGCAGCCCCTATAAACTGGGCCATTGCGAACGGAGAAAAAGAGACAGGCGTAACCATTATGCGCATGAATGAAAAAATGGATGAAGGGGATATTATTCTCAAGGAAATATTGCCCGTGAGCGAACAGGATAACGCTATTACGTTATCGGGAAAACTTTCCATAAAAGGCGCAAATATTTTATTGGATGCCATAAGGTTAATAAGAGATAATGAAGTTGAATTTATAGCGCAGGACCATACTAAGGCAACTTATGCGCCTAAATTAAAAAAAGAAGATGGCCTGATCAACTGGGCTGATAGCGCTGATGAAATTTGCAATAGAATCAGGGCTTTTACGCCATGGCCAGGATGTTTCATCTCGCTGAATAAAAAGATGCTTAAGATATGGAAGGCAAAGCCGGTGATGGATTTAATTGATAGAAAGTCAACCCATTCGACGCACCCAGGCTTAAAAGCCGGGGCTTGCTCAGGGTTGATACTGAGCGGTCATGAAGGGCGCAGTTTGGACCCAGTCGAAGTATCAATCCCTGGCGCAATATTAGAGGCCAGTAAAAATGGCATACTGGTTAAAACAGGAAAAGGAGCTTTAAAAATAGAAGAGCTTCAATTAGAAGGTTCGCGAAGAATGACTGCGAAAGAATTTATGGCCGGGCACAAAAATTTTTCTTGCATAAATAATGTTTAATGATATAATGATTTCACAAAATTTAAAATTTTTAACTTTTAATACTTAACTTCAAACTAAATATATGCCAGAATTAAGACGAGATCCTGTAATAGGAAGATGGGTTATAATATCTACTGAGAGGGCTAAAAGGCCGAGCGATTTTAATATCAAGCATGCGGATGAGTCTGAGATGGAATGTCCTTTTTGCGAAGGCCATGAGAAGAAGACGCCTACGGAAATATTCGCAATAAGAAAACCAGGCACAAAAAAAGATACCCCAGGCTGGAACGTGAGGGTTGTGCCCAGCATAGCTCCGAAATTCAAGATAGAAGGGGAGCTTGAGAGGCGCGGAGTTGGGATGTATGATGTTATGAACAATATAGGCGCTCATGAGGTGTTAATAGAGTCTCCTAATCACCTTACTGATATATATCAATTATCAGAACTTGAAATACAAGATGTAATTAATGCTTCTATCTACCGCATCAGCGAACTTGAAAAAGACATTCGTTTTAAATATTGCCTTTTATTTAAAAATCACGGATTGAAAGCAGGAGGCAGTAAAAAAACAAAACACCTCAGATCTCAGCTTATCGCAACGCCTGTTACGCCTACAAGAGTCAAAGAGGAACTCAGGGGTTCCATGTTTTATTTCGAATATAAAGAAAGGTGCGTTTTCTGCGACATTATACGCCAGGAAATAGAAACAGGCGCAAGGATTATAATGGAGACAAAAACCATTGTGGCAATCGCGCCTTTTGCCTCAAGGTTTCCTTTTGAGATATGGATAATGCCTAAAATCCACAGGACAGATTTTATGAATATACAGGCTGATGAAATAAAAGATCTGGCAAATATTTTAAAGACAGTATTTGCTAAGCTTTCAAAGGCATTGAATGACCCGCCGTATAATTATATGCTGCATACAGCTCCTTTCAGGCGGACAAGAAGACCTGGATATTGGCATACAATAGAAGAGGACTATCACTGGCATATAGAGGTTATGCCTAGAGTTACTCAGGTGGCTGGTTTTGAGTGGGGTTCAGGATTTTATATAAATCCTACTCCGCCGGAAGAAGCGGCAAAATATTTACGCGAGGTAACTTTATAATGTCACAATTACGAAGAGATCCAGTAACAGGAAGATGGGTGGAAATAGCTATTTCGAATCCAAAAAGATGCGATGAATTTGATATGAAGCCGCAGACTAAAAAAGGCGGAAAATGTCCTTTTTGTCCTGGAAGCGAAAAGATGACGCCTCCTGAAATAGAGGCAGTTAGAGACCCTAAGACAGAGCCTGATACCCCAGGCTGGACAGTCAGAGTTGTTTCTAATAAATTTCCTGCGTTAAAGATAGAAGGAGAGCTGGATAAACGCGGCATAGGCATGTTTGACATGTCAAATGGCATTGGCGCGCACGAGGTAATAGTTGAAAATATAGATCATTATAAAGACCTGGCTGACCTGACGCAGGATGAGATAAGAAATGTAATATTAAAGTATAAATCCAGGACCATAGATCTGGAAAATGACACAAGATTCAGGTATATTTTACTTTTTAAAAACCACGGGGAGCCTGCGGGCGCGTCGCTTGAACATTCGCATACCCAGCTTGTAGCATTGCCTATTGTGCCTAAGAGGGTTAAGGAAGAGCTAAAAGGCGCGCAGAATTATTTTAAATACAGGGAGAGATGCGTTTTCTGCGATATGATGGCTCAGGAGCAGCAGGAAAAAGAGAGAATAGTGTTCGAAAATAAACATTTTCTAGCATTTTGCCCTTTTGTGTCTCGCTTTCCATTTGAAGTATGGTTATTACCAAAAGCCCATAACCATGAATTTAAATCAATAGATGATTCTGAGATTTATGATATGGCAGGCGCATTAAAAGAAGTCCTTGCGAGGTTGAAATCAAGGCTTAATGACCCGGCGTATAATTTTATAATTCACACAGCGCCTATTAGAGATGGGGTTTATGAAGAATTTCATTGGCATCTTGAGATAATGCCTAAACTGACAGACGTAGCTGGTTTTGAATGGGGTTCAGGCCTCTATATAAATCCTACCTCACCTGAAATAACCGCCAAGTGTTTAAGAGAAGCGTGCGCAGCAAAGTAAAGTATTGCTTACATTAAAAGTAGAGAAAATAAAATAAGTTAAATTGGAGCAAAGGGAGGGAATAACATGGGAGTAAAAGTTGGCATCAATGGTTTTGGAAGAATAGGCAGAAATATTTTCAGAGCAGCGATTGAGAACCGCAATATTGATTTTGTGGCAGTGAATGATTTACCAACGCCTACAGCTACTCTTGCGCATCTTTTGAAATACGATTCTATACTGGGAGAATTAAAGGTAAACATTGAGGCAAAGGAAAATGCCTTGATTGTAAACGGTAAGGAAATAAAGGTATTGAGTTATAAGGACCCTGCAGAGATCCCATGGGCAAGCATGGGGGTCCAGATAGTAGTGGAATCTTCAGGCGTATTTACGGAAAAAGAAAAAGCGGTGAAGCATATCCAGGCAGGCGCAAAAAAAGTCATAATCACAGCCCCTGCGAAGAATGAAGATCTTACAATTGTTATGGGCGTTAACGAGAGGGTGTATGACCCTTCAAAACACAGCGTAGTTTCAAACGCAAGCTGTACTACAAACTGTTTAGCGCCGGTCGCAAAAGTTCTAATAGAGAAGTTCGGAATAAAAAGAGGTTTAATGACCACGATTCATTCTTACACGAATGACCAGAGGATCCTGGACCTTGTGCATAAGGATTTAAGAAGGGCAAGAGCAGCCGGCCTTTCAATGATACCTACAACTACAGGTGCAGCAAAGGCAGTGAGCCTTGTGCTTCCTGAATTAAAGGGAAAATTAGACGGACTTGCAATAAGAGTGCCTACTCCGAATGTATCGCTTGTTGACCTTGTAGTAGAGGTTGAAAAAGACACCACTAAAGAAGAGGTTAATATGGCTTTTAAAGAGGCAGCAGAAGGGAAACTTAACGGTATCCTGGAATATTGCGATAAGCCTCTTGTATCAAAGGATTTCAACGGTAATCCGCGTTCTTCGATAGTCGATGCGGCCCTTACTTATGTAATTGATAAACGCTTGGTGAAGGTGCTGAGCTGGTATGATAATGAATGGGGTTATTCCTGCAGAGTAGTCGACCTCATAGAGTATATATTAAATAAGGGGTTATAATATCAGGTTGTTATGGAAAATGCTGGGTCAAGGGAATTTTCAAAGAAGATACTAGCTATCCAGGAAGAGGAAAGACATAGGATATCCCGGGATCTTCATGACGAGATAGGCCAATTCTCAGTATCTCTTGGTTCAGCATTGAACATAATTGAAAAAGAGATAGCGAGACGCAATCTCGATACCGCCCTCTGCGTAATAAAAGACGCGAAAATAATCTTAGCTGATACAGCAAAGAAAATCAGGACACTTTTTATAGACTTGAGGCCTGCAGAATTAGATATGCTCGGGCTTCCGTCAGTCTTGCGCGAACTTTTCTCGCATTACACAAAGTCATACCCTTTAAATATAAAATTCAAAGAAAATATAGGCAATATTCATATAAAGGAAGATGTGGCGATTACCCTGTACCGGGTCATACAAGAGGCATTTAATAATATTGTAAAGCACGCAAAGGCAAAAAATGTAAAGATAAATTTATTGCTTAAAAAAGGAGAAATAAGTTTTATAATAGAAGATGATGGGATAGGGTTTGACGCAGAGGCATTTTTTAAAGAGGCAAACGTGGATAAACTTGGTTTGCGCGGGATGAGAGAGCGTGTGGATTTATTGAATGGAAAATTTTTGCTGCAGTCTAGATCTAAAAACGGGACAAAGATAAACGTAACTTTTCCAATAATCAAAGAGGCATAAGGATGGCTATAGAAGTAGTGCTGGCAGATGACCATGCGATAGTAAGGCAAGGCTTAAGCGCTGTAATATCTCAGGAACAGGATATAAAGGTTATCAAAGAGGCGTCAAATGGTAAAGAGGTTGTGGATATCGCAAAGAATAATTCAGCGGATATATTTATAATTGATATAACTATGCCTATATTAAATGGCCTTGAGGCTTCCAGCCAAATTATGCAGATTAATCCTATGAATAAAATTATTATATTAAGCATGCATGATAACAGGGCATTTATAGAAAGGGCTTTAAGCCTGGGAATAAAAGGGTATGTGTTAAAGGATTCAGCAGCTGATGAGATTATTCAGGCCATACGAGCGGTTTACAAGAATGAATATTTTCTTAGCCCTAGGATATCCACATTTGTAATACAGGATTACATTGATTCAAGAGGCCGGAAGATAGGAGAAAAAAAGATAGTCAGTCTTACTGGGAGAGAAAGAGAGGTTCTTCAGCTTATTGCAGAAGGCTATATAAATAAGGAAGTTGCGACACAACTTAAGATTTCTTTAAAGACCGCGCTTGCCCACAGAAATAATATAATGCAGAAACTTGGAATACACCGCCATGCAGACCTCATCAGGTACGCACTCAAAGAAGGTATAACCACTATATAGTAACCACTATATATTGTGTAGGAAAAAAAGCTCTCTAAAGTAGGTAGTTGTACCTATTTACAAATGCTGGGCTTTTTGGTATCATTTGAGTTCACGTTATTGGTGTCATGCGCCAAAAAAAAGGAGGGGGAAATGGCTATTAAGAAATGTTCGTCAAAGAAGGTGACTTTTAAGATAAGCGCGCCAACTGCAAAGGATGTGCGCCTGGCAGGAGATTTTAATTCATGGGATTCATCTAGTATCAGTCTTAAAAAATCTAAAGATGGAGTATGGGGAAGAGATTTAACCCTTAAATCTGGGCGTTATGAGTATAAATATTTAGTTGACGGCCAATGGCAGAGAGACCCTTTAAATAGTCTTTTCACAGTAAACACTTTCGGCTCAGAAAATTCAGTAATAGAATTATAAAAGGGGAGCATGCGGATAGCGATATTTTCGTGGGAATCTATGCATTCCATTTGCGTGGGCGGGGTGGGTGTGCACGTTACAGAACTTGCATGCGGCCTTGAGCGTAAAGGCAATGAGGTTCATGTTTTTACGCGAGCTGGTAACTCTGATCAGGCGTGGTATGAATGCATTCACGGCGTACATTACCATAGATGCTATTTTAATCAGAGCGCAGATTTTATAGAAGAGATAAACAATATGTGTCGCTCTTTTGTGGATGCATTTTTCCAGACAGAAAGCGTCACAGGCCCTTTTGATGTGATTCATAGCCACGATTGGCTGGCCTCAAACGCAATGGTCTGGATAAAACAGGTCAGGCCAAGCAAGGCTGTTCTTACCATACACTCAACTGAATATGGCAGGTGTGGAAACAATTTTCATAACGGAGATTCTGCAAAGATCAGAGACCATGAAAGGCATGGCGCATACTGCGCTGACCATGTGATAGCTGTATCCCGAGCCCTTAAAGGAGAGATACAGTGGATGTATAATGTGCCTGATTGGAAAGCGGACGTAGTATATAATGGAGTCAATTACAGAAATTTTGACGGGTGGATAGACGCTGGCGCAGTCCGGCGTTATTATGGAATAGGGCCTATGGATCCAATGGCGCTTTTTGTAGGCAGGATTGTTTATCAGAAAGGCCCGGATCTTTTGATAGAGGCTATTCCGCATATACTTAAATATTATAATAACGCAAAGTTTGTTTTTGTGGGAGACGGAGAAATGCGCTGGGGCGTGGAGGATAGGGCAAAACAGATCGGAGTTCATCATGCTACAAGGTTTATAGGCTTTAATAATGGATGGAAGCTTTCCGATCTTTACAAGGTAACAGACGTTGTGTGCATGCCTTCAAGAAACGAGCCTTTCGGAATAGTTTTATTAGAGGCGTGGAGCGCTGGGAAGCCTGTGGTGGCCACTTTAAACGGCGGGCCTGGGGAAATAATATGGCATGACATAACAGGTTTAAAGGTTTATCCAAATCCTGAATCAATAGCATGGGGCATAGGTACTGCATTTTCAGATTTTGACCACGCCAGATGGATGGGCGCTAACGGCAGGATTGCAGTTGAAACAGCTTTTTCCTGGGATGCTGTAGCTGACCAGGTATTGGACATTTATGACCGTTAAAAAACAAAAAATTAAAAAAAGAAATTCCATAGAGCGCGTTTATAAAAATGGGAGAGAAGCTATTGTAAAGGCTGTAAAAAGAAAAGCAGCCCATAGAAAGCCTTCTGTTGCCGTAATAGAGCCATCCTGCGCAATAAAAGAATATAAAAGCGCGCCGAATATAACGATAAATGAATACGAACTTCCTTCTTATAACGATACAACTCGGATTACTTTAATAGCAAAAGATCCTTTCTGGCTATACGCTTACTGGGAAATTGCCGAAAGTTCAATAGAAAATGTGAAGAAACAATTAGGCGGCAACTTGGATGGCACAAGATTTGTTGTCCGCATGTATGATGTGACATATAAAGATTTTAACGGGTTTAACGCCAATCATTGGTTTGATATAGAAGTAGGCAGGTATTCAAATAACTGGTATATAAGCTTATGGAATGACAATGTATCTTATTGCGCAGATTTAGGCAT
Organism: Candidatus Omnitrophota bacterium; assembly: GCA_003485765.1. Classification (GTDB taxonomy): domain Bacteria; phylum Omnitrophota; class Gorgyraeia; order Gorgyraeales; family Gorgyraeaceae; genus UBA10183. The sequence continues at coordinate 23,662 of DNHS01000016.1, forward strand.
AGTTCATGCTTCCGGAAGATTTTTCCCGATGGCCAGGTCTAATTTTGTGCATACGCCTCGGTCCAATTCATCTAACAGGTTTGAAGAGATATGGATGGACATTACTCATGAGCAGGAACTTTCAGGCGCGCCGATGCCTTACAATAAAGTTGAAGGAGCTGCCTGCCCCGAGTCCCTCGACTTCGCTCGGGATAAACTCCGTCGAGGGGTTCAATATGATACAGCGGGCAGGTTCAACTATTCCAGCTTATCTAAAAAAAGAAAAATTTATCTTAACGAGGCGGATTTAAGAGCATATTACAGCAAACTTTCTCCTTTATTAAGAGACAGGATACTCTCGCGTGTTTCCAGAAAAAAAATATACAGATATTTATATTCTAAGATGTCAGGAACAGAATGGCAGGACTTGCTTTATTTTAGAAGGCTACATGAGGCAAAATTTGGCAGAAAGATTATGATTGGCGCCTCTGAATTTACATATCTGGGTGGAAGCGAAAATCTTCAAGGCGGCGCAAGCGAATTTGCGCAGAAGCCAGATAAAAAACGCAAATTTTTTTTTGAAATAGGGACAGAACTTATTGTTTATGGCCGCACAGAGCCTGATGCAGAGGTAAAACTCGGAGATAAAAAAGTAGATCTCAAGCCGGACGGAACTTTCAGCATGAGGCTTGCGCTTCCTGATGGGAAAATCCCGTTACCTTTTATAGCCACTTCAAAAGATAAAATAGATACTAGAAAAATTACAACTCAAGTAGAACGCAACACATCCTATGCATAAAGGTTATCTATGTTTAGTTCTTCACGCGCACCTTCCATTTGTCAGGCATCCCGAGGAAGAGAATTTTCTTGAGGAGAACTGGCTCTACGAAGCTATCACAGAAACTTATATCCCTCTTATACAGGTCTTTGAAAAATTAATCGAAGACCATGTGGATTTCCGCATAACAATGTCCCTGACGCCTACCCTAGTGTCTATGCTTCAGGACGAACTCCTTCAAAATAGATATATAAGGCATATTAATAAATTGATAGAACTCGCTGACAAAGAGGTCCAGCGAACAGGCTATGACCCTAAATTTCATGGCCTAGCCCTGATGTATTACAGGAAGTTTGTAGAGGCTAGAGAGGTATTTGTAGATAAATATAAAAAAGATCTGGTGTCTAGTTTTAAAAAATTCCAGGATCTTGGATATATTGAAATACTTGCTTCATGCGCCACTCACGGGTTTTTGCCTATCTTAAGCGTAAATCCAACTGACGCGGAGGCCCAGGTAAAAGTTGGCGTGGATTATTACAGAAAAACATTCGGCAGGGAACCTGTTGGGTTCTGGCTTCCTGAATGCGGATATGCTCCAGGCATTGATAATTTTTTAGCAGAGGCTGGGATTAAATATTTCTTTGTAGATTCGCATGGAATCGTAAACGCAGATCCTTCTCCAAGATATAGCGTATACGCGCCTTTATACTGCCCAACAGGAGTTGCTGCATTCGGAAGAGACTGGGAATCTTCCAAGCAGGTCTGGAGCTCAAAAGAAGGTTATCCCGGAGACCCTGATTACAGGGAATATTACAAGGATATAGGCCATGAATTAGAGTATGAGTATATAAAACCGTATATTCATCCAATCGGATTCAGGATAAATACAGGGCTTAAATACTGGAGGATAACAGGAGATACTAATCATAAGGAGCCGTATGTGCCTGAATGGGCAAAGGAAAAAGCGGCGGCGCATGCAGGGAACTTTATGTTTAACCGCGAAAAGCAGATAGAGCATATTGCGTATCATATGGATAGAAAGCCTATGATTATTTCTCCTTATGACGCGGAATTGTTCGGGCACTGGTGGTTTGAAGGCCCGATGTGGATTGACTTTTTGATACGTAAGATTGCGTATGACCAAAAAACAGTAAAGCTTGCCACACCGTCAGATTATCTAAGAGAATATCCTGTTAACCAGATGTCGGTTCCGTCAACATCTACCTGGGGTTATAAGGGTTATAATGAGGTCTGGCTGGAGGGAAGCAATGACTGGATCTACAGGCATCTGCATGTAGCAGGCGAGAGGATGAAAGAATTGGCTGAAAAGTTTTCTAATTGCATAGAGAAAGACAAGTTTGGCCTGGCGGCGCTTGCATTGAATCAGGCTGCGAGAGAGCTTCTTCTGGCGCAGGCAAGTGATTGGCCATTTATAATGAAAACAGGCACGATGGTAGAATATGCTAATAAAAGGGTGAAACTTCACATAAATAGATTTACGCATATTTATAAGGATATGCTAAATGGCTCTATTGATAAAGAATGGCTTAAAGAAGTTGAATCAAGGGATAATATTTTTTCCGATATGGATTGTGCTAAATATTATATTTAAAACAAAATAAATAAAGGAGCGATATGAAAATAAATTCATGTTTTGGTATAGCGCTTCATATGCATCAGCCGATAATTCCAGCAGGCGGCTCTGACATTAGGACAGCGAAGATGATTTCTAATTTGCAATATATGATGGAGCATCAGAATATAGGAGACAATCACAATGCGCCTGTATTTTTG
>DNHS01000043.1 GCA_003485765.1 Candidatus Omnitrophota bacterium
CCCCGCCAACTAGCTGATAGGACATGGGCTCCTCTTCAGACGATAGGCCTTACGGTCCCCATCTTTTACCGCAGCTCCATGCGGAGCCGTGGTCTTACCCGGTATTAGCACTCCTTTCGGAGTGTTATCCCCGTCCCGAAGGTAGATTACCCACGTATTCCTCACCCTTTTGCCGCTATNNTGGCTATTTAATTTAGAAAGAACAAAAAAGAAAATAAAAAAAGACACCGAGACGATGCCTTTTTTCACATCCTCCCTTAATAATAATTTTTAATTATGTTATCAAGGAGATTTGTTCAATAAAAAACTCTTTCGGTAATTTATAAGTATATCACAACACAATTCTCTGTCAAGCTTTTTTAAATATATTTTTGGCAGCTATATTATAGCCCTCGCGATACTTCTCTAACTAACCTTGGCAACACAGAACTATCTAAATTATGCTTAAATATCCTTTGGATAAGCTCTTGTGCTCGGGCCATCACTATGGGTTTACTTCTAAGTCTTGTCAATTTTTTTAATATCTTTTCTGCAAGTTTGACATCGCTATCTACTTTGCTTAAATCAAGTAGACACTCTGCTGCCATAAGCCTCTGGTTATGATCGCCGAACTTATTCTCTAATAGCTTTCTAGAAAGCCGTATGCTTAATTCAACAACAAAGTTATGCAGAAGGCTATATTGATTATAATCTCTTCTTACGCCATAGAAGTATGTATTTCCGTAGCCGCCGCTAAAAAGTTCTAATAACCCTCCGCTTGTCAATCTGTTAATTATTGAGTCTCTCTTTAGATGGGCCTGAGGATGGCGCGTATCATTACCCGCCTGATCTATCAGCTCTAAGAGCGCAAATAGATTCCTTGCGCCTGCTTTTTGTTCAGAAATTGACGCTACGCGCCTGTAAATTTTAAGTTCATTAATTTTAACTCCTATCAATATGGCCTTTAACATATTTTTTGCGCTTGCATCAAGACTAAGGCGCTCATAACTACCATCTTTAACTTTCTCAATGAGCCAAAGTTGAAGTTCCATCCTTGTTCCTAAGTCATGCATAGCCTCGGACCATTTTTTGAATGCCTCTCTGTCTGTCTCAGGTGGCGGAGTACTTTTCCATATCCTTAATTCTTCAGCATCAAAAATACTTTCAGGCTCAGAAAGTTCGCTAAACTTTCTGCTTAATGCGTGATATATCTGAGCCTCGCCTGTTGGAACTGCATCGCCTGTTATTAATTCCTCTATAAGTTCTTTGCTAAGCGGGATATCTTTTCCAGATAAACCTTGCATAACGCCGAACGCCTTCAAGGTATCAAACAGAACCCCTGCATCTTTCTTGTAGAAATCCCTTCCCATAAGGCCGTAAACAACAGGCCCCCACACCGGGATATTTAAACCTTTAAGAGCTCCTACTGCATCATCATATAAAAAATGGGATTTAGAGTTGTCAAGGACAGTGATAATCCTTGGGTTTATCCTGGTTATGGTATTACGGAATGCCTCGTATGGAAACGGCTTGACAACAGTGCTATGGATAACGCCTACCTTTCTTCCCTGCGTCCTTAATTCATCTACCAACGCCTCAATTGATTCTTCCACGTCGCCTTGAAGAACTATAATCTCATCTGCATCCTCAGTTTTATACTCAATAAACGGACTGAATCTAGCGCCAAATAACCTTTCAAAATCTGCGAATGCCTCAGCAATAACCCTATCCGATGTACTCTGAAGGCGTTCAAAAGTAGCAGTAACCAGCTCTGAGCCATACCCAGGGCCTACGACAGGGCCTATCAATTTCGGATCATCCTGATCCAATATTGTCTTGTCCACGCTAAACCTATCAGGAGAATTCTTGTAGAATGTTTCAATTGCGTCATAATTATCAAATATCCGAACAGGCTGATTAGTGTGGCTGTTTCGGAAGCCTGAGGAGACCACGAATACAGGCGTTTTAAGTTCCTTTGCAATTCGTAGGGCGATAAAATTAAGATAATACACCTCCTGTGCATTGCGCGCCCTGAGAAATACACCCCAGTCCTTTATAAAAGCCATGTCAGATTCATCCGAGAATATGCACAGGGCTCCGATATTTATTGCTCGCACCACCAGATTAATGACTATGGGAAGCTCCTTCCCTACAAAATCAGGGAGATGTTGATTAAACATATAGGTTGCCGCGACAGAAGTAGTTGCAGTAACAGGTACATCTCCAGCTTCAGCTGCTCCTAATAACCTTGCGCCTACATCATCTTCTGCAGGCGAAAGAAAGACATTCATAGGCAGGCCCATATCTGCAATCTGGGCTAAATACTCTATAACGCTGGTTGCTGGTGTAGTGGGATATCCGAATACTGTCTTAGTCTGTCCAGCCTGAGCTACAGCTAAGGCAGCAGCCTTGTTTGCGCTTGCCACTATTAACTGCCCTTTTAAAGCTTCGGACGATATATCGAGAGCTTTCTCAACTTTTTCCTTCAAACTATCCAAGCGAACATTCCTTGCAGCCAAAACCTGCTCCTTAATTTGCTTAAATGTTCCGTCCTCAACTTGTAGTTTATCTATCGCCTCTAACATCGCCCTATAATTTAAATCAGCTGCATCTTTTTTAAACGAACTTAATAAAATCTGGTATATATAATCAAGCGCTAATTTTGGATCTCCAAAGTCCAAATCTGTAAGCTGTGAGATTAAAATCCTTGCAGCCAGCATAGGTATATTCTGGCGATTCTCTCCCAGATATTTCCTGCCTATTGCTGTTGCATCCACTGTAAAGATTTTAACGCCTTCAGGAAGATTAACGCCCTCTTTTGTTAATTGAGCTCTTATTACAGAGGGTGATTCTGCGGTATTTACCAAAATAAAACCGCCCGGCTTCAACCCTTTAAAGGCCTTCGGGTTTAACAAGGTTTCATCAATAACAATAACCATATCCGGCTCTGTAACAGGCGTATTATGTTCTCTTATATTGTTTCCAATAGCTACATGTACATCTACTTCGTCACCTGTACGCGCAACGCCAAACTGCGGAAAATCCCTGACATCCAGCCCTTCCGCCATAGCAGCAAATGTTACCAGGAAATCTGCTGCTGTAATACCTCCTTGGCCTGCCCTTCCTACCCAGAGTTCTTTAAATATCTTTTTCCCAAGAAGCGCCTTGCGTTCAGCAATCCGCTGTTGCCTGGTAGCATCCTCAGGCACAGCATGCTTTGATCCAAAAAGCGCATTATGCGCTTCGCGCGCTGACTTATATTTAAATAGCGTCACCTCTAACGGAACTCCCGCTTTTATAATTTCATCAAATTCTTCAAAAATATGTATACTCGAAGGCATGGCCGCCATTTCCCGCATAACAACTATAGAATTTTCTACGGTAAGTTGTAACCTTTCAAGTTTTTCATCCGCATCCCTAGATTTTAACATATCTCTAAACCTGCCCTGTCTTGCATAATATTCTATAACATGCGGCCTTTGCGGGATTAACGTAAGGCGGCCTTTTATTTTCTCAAATGTCCCAGGGCTTACTAACTTGCCGAAATCCTCTATCTTTGCGAACAAATCTCCCTTGACAAGATCATCTGTTGACGGAGCTTCTTCAACAAACTGCCCCAACAAATTCTGAAGCTGGCCGCCTGTTTGAATCAGGTAAAGCGCCTTAGCGGCTATCTGGCGATACCGTTCGTCATTGATAAGCGCAATTACCTCTTTTTTATCTCCAAACTTCTTATCTCTACGATAACTGACTATAGCTTCAATTTCATCTGAACCTATACCCAACGCCTCCAGATTTTCCCTAAACAAATTAGATTCAACAGGTATATCATTAAGGTAATAACTCATGGCAAGCCACTGCATCCAGTTTAAACTAAGCCCCATTTCAGGAAGGCCATGCGCTGATCTTTTTGCCTTTAGCGTTTGCGCTAACCGCGATTGCCTGTGGTTATTAATGTAGAAAACAATTTTTTCAACCTCTTCGTCAGTTAAAAGCCTATTACCATCCTCTGTCAGGTGTTTTAGCTCATACTCCAAACTTATAAGATACGGCGTATTAATATATATTTTGCCATCTCTCTTTAGAATCCCACTGCTTAACCTTATATGGTTTCCCATTCTTTCAAAAAGAAAGTCTCTTCCTACAGCCGTCTGTATGGATAAGGCAGATTCTTCCATTCCTTCAGCAGGGTCAGCTTTCCAGCCAGTAGGGCATGCGGTGTTATATGATTCTATTACAGCAGGACCCCTTCCCATCATTATCCATTGTATAGCATTCTCTAACTTCTTCTTATAATCTTTAGGGTCAGAATTAGAAACTCTTGCAAAGTATACATTAGGATTAGCGCCAGTTACTACGCTGGCTATGTCCAGGCCAGGCGTCTTTTTGGTCCCTACTGAGCCAGCTGACTTAACCTCCTCCATAGAAAGGGTGGATGCCTGTGCGCCTGTATTCTGCGTGCCCCCATTATTTTCAACTATGAGTAAGAATGGCAAGCCCTGCTCTAATGAACCCATTGTGACATTGAGCCCTATGGCAAAACCTCCGTCTCCCTGCACTACAATAGGCAATAATTTTCGCTCGCCGTAGATATTATTGCCCATCCTTTTATGCCAATGATATACTGCCCAGATACCTGCAGCTGCTCCTACAGAAGCAGTATAATTGGCGTGTGTTGCCGGCCACCTTGATGCGTTTATCGGAAAATTAGTAGCTGAAACCTGAAGGCATCCTGTTGTATAGATTAAAACCGGCGCAACATTCATCTTTGCAAGGACATCTGACAAGAGCCCCATATCTGTTCCCTGTCCGCATCCCGGGCATAGCATATGGCCCGGGGCAAAGTTGCGAACCTGTTTTTCCCATGCTGGCCTAAATGCCTCCAATGCCACATTAAAATCCATATTAACTGTTGGCAGAAAATCTACTGCGTTCAATATATCGCTGCCTGTATGCTTATTTATCCACTGGTTAAAATCCCTATATCTGTGCTGCTTAGAGAGCATCTTACTGATTAAAGCGACATCAACCGCTATAAACCGCGAAAGGCCGATATCCTTCATCAATTGACGCACATCATTATCATCTTTCTCCATTAACTCTTCTACAGTATAAACCCCTATTCCGCTTGCCCTGGCAACATCTCTCTTAACTCCAAATTCCTTATCGCTTTTGGAAAGAATAACAACAGCTCCAAAACCTCTATCTCTCAGCGCGCCTGCCAAGGCAATATTCTTCTCGTCAAAATCTACTATTGCAAATGTCCTAAGCGGCCTTAGGGTTAGCCTCTTGGCTATCCTGTCAAAAGAAATAAGGTAAGAAATATCACCTACGTTATATTTAAGCTGTATAAAATCATTATTTACGCTGAATGCTTCTATTTGGCTTACCCCAAGCGCCTGCTTTAAACTCTCAAAACCTATTTCCTGCTCCTTAAACATAGGCTCAAGCCGAGCTGCTGATTCGCCCTCAATAACAACAGCCCGTCCCTCAGATGTATCGTCTATGGATAGCGCTGCAGGGCGAAGGTCTGTCTTTTTTATCATCTTTATTGCATTACCTGGAAGATGGCATGCGTCGATACAAAGCGTACAGCCCGCGCACTTACTCGCATCAACTGTCAATATTAATTTTCCTGCCATGGTTACGCCTGTCCTATCAAACTGAATAGCCCCTTCAGGGCATACTAAACTGCAGGCGCCACAACTTACGCATGTACCGCCAATCGATGCAGTCTGGTCTGTCCATGCTCCCTTGCTATACAAAGCAGATGTCCCAGAAGGAACAACCGCTCCGCGGCCAAGAAGCCCAGAACCCGCTGCTACATTTTCTACATTTATTGCCGCCATATCTTGCGGCAATACCCCAGGCTTTAACGCCCTGAGCATAAGATAGGTTAAAAGCTTTGGCGAAGACGCACCTTCAACCCATAATAGCTCTTTCTGTATTTGTTCGTTACGTATTATTACTGCAACTAGTTTGTTGTCATTGTCCAGCACAAACATATATTTATTGTTCGCAAGCGCTAAAATTTCGTCAAGTTTATCTTTATCCCCAAGTTGCTCAAACAATTCCCTGAGCCTCAAAAAATCAGACGGAGAAAAGTGAACCTCCAGAAATTCGCCAATTCTGTGCATGCCCACTATATTAAGCCCTACATCTTTCCCTGAAAATATCTCATTAATGGACAAGGGACTCATTTCATCCAATATCTTGCTAACCTGTCTTTTCTGCTCTTCAAAAAATTCAAGCTGTGTGGTACGGATACGACTATGCCCTGCTTCTCTTAAAAAAGGAAAAGAGCGTAATGCCTCAACCTGAGAACCGTACAGCACCTTCACCTTTTGATAGAGTTCATAAAGTATAGCGCCTGTTGGTGAACGAGCCCCTGTTTTGGATATTAATCCCAATGCCTCTAATGTCTTAATCTCTTCTCTACAGGTTTCCACAGACCCTTTCTTATCCAATGCTTCCCATAAACCATTCACAGTAAAGGCGCTGGATTTAAAATGGTTTAAAATTCCATCAAGCGCCCGTAAGGCAATACCTTCGCCTGTTTGAAGTCTTGTTTCAGATAGATCGAGTGCATTCAACACAACAGACAGCTCTAGTCCCAAGGTATCGGCAATCCTTTTGGCATAAAGAGTCTGCTGGTCAATATCATCTGTCATGCCAAGCCATTTCCAATCTATATTTTGCAGCACTTCAATAATCCTAGAAAAAGTCTCTCCTTCAAAATATTTAGCCGAAACGCCGTCTACCAGTTCAATAGCGTAAGAACCTTCTTTAGTTCTTACACCTGCAAGGAGCATTCCGTCCTTAAGCGGTAAATATACCATTTCACTAAGCGCCTGCATTATATTTGCTAACGCGCCCGCGTTATCAAGCTTAGGCGTAACAGCAAATGGCACACCATCAGCAAGAGTCTTAGGCGTAACCATTTCATGGCGCCTGGCTATAGTTTCTCCTATAATCATATTTACCCTTGCCTCAGGCCCTAAACATCCTCGCCACGGTATGCCCATATCTGTCTGTATCAAGCAAAGGAGGCATCCGCCGTATGCGCAATACATAGCAGGATTTGTGCTAATCCATACATCTCTTACCCTTAAAATATCCGGCTTATTTGCTTCCTTGACAATTTTTTCAAAGGGAAGCATCCCTGCTATAGGGCCTGCAACTAATGCACCACCAATAGGATTTTGCGCTCTATTTAGATAAGATTGAAAGGCAATCGTTCCATAACCTTTGAAGAAGCGGTTTTTATCAGGTTCTGAGCTTCTGTAGCCTTCAGTAGTCGCGTCAAATCCAACCTCATCTTCTAACGCTATAAATATATTTTCCTTTCCTATGGCTTTTTCAATCTCCTCTTTATATATAAGGAGGTTTATGTCTCTGGCAGCCAAAAATACCTTTGTATTAAAACCGCTTCCTGTGACGCCTAATAATTTCGCTTTTGCAGTTTCATAATCTTTACTCTGGATAAGTTCTTTAATTTCGCTAAGCGTTCTTTCTTTTTCTAATAACTCCAGATTTCTCCATATCTCATCAAGCGCAGGATAAGCTTCCTGTTTAACAGCTAAATTCAAACTTTCATCATCCTGGCCAGGCCTTTCTAATATCCTATTTATATTAATAATTAAATCTTTTAAGCTTTTTGCAACTTCCGGGAATTCATTTAAAATCTGCGATGAAAATTCATCCAACAGCTCTTTCGCTTTACCATAATCCTTGCCTCTAATTGCTTCTATTATTCCATCTATATGCCGGTCTTCAGGAAGCATTAGTTTTGAAAAAATCTCTTCCAGAACAGGAAATATCTCACCTTTATCTTCTTTCGTATCTATGCTTTTTATCAGGCCTGTTAATACCTCATCCAATCTCGCCCTTTCAATAACAATAGCAACAATCGCGGCAATTCCGCTTCCCATACCGACTAAAGCCACTTCTCCGGTAAGCGCTGTAAATACCGAGGGTTCTCCTGCAGGGCCTGCTATCGCATAGAAAGACTCCCCCTTCTCCATTTTATTAATTGCTACTGTAGAGTCTCCCAGATCCTGAATTGCAACGCGTATAGTACCAGGTATTTCGCCGTAGCCCGCAAATGTTATAGGAATCTTCTCGCCAAACTCATCTGCCATAATCGTAACAAACTGGCCCGGCCTGATCCTTCGCGCAATATGGGGCGCATATATAGTAAATTCAATTACATACTGCACGCCCAATATCGATACTCCATCCCTTGTTCTTACCTCCCTCTTCCCAATTTCCCTCTTATTTACAATCTCATACATGGCGGGAAGGCTGGATTCTTTGGCAAAGAAAGTTTCTTCAACGTCTACAGCTCTTTTTTGCATAGGCGCGCGCCCGGCAAGGTCCTTTATAGTAGCTTCCCCTGCCCTCTTACCCTGCATTGCGGCTAAAACAGCAGTTCCCATAATGCGCCCGTTTACATCCCCTGCCTGCGCGCAGTCTCCAACCGCATATACAGGCGCACGGCCATCGCTTCCCTCAAGGCCTTCAACCTGCATTGTCCTGAAATTAGAAATACGGATATATCCGGATTTATCCAAGGGTATGGAATGACCTAAAATTTCTGCCGCAGACATTGAACCTAAGGATTCTATTACCTGATCAGCGCGCACTACCATCACTTCTCCTTCTGTTGCGCCCGGCTTGTCAAATTTTATGCATTTTATTGCGCCAACATGGCCTGTTCCATCGTCTACATATTCAACTGCCTGATGAAGCTGATAAAGCTCAAATTCCATTACTCCCTCTACTGCTTCTTCCATAGCATGGTATAATTCCTCCTGCCGCGCCTTAAGGACAAGTTCGCTGGAAGGCCGCCTGTATAGGAATATAATCTTAGGTTTTACCTTGGTGCCGAATAATCTGTTTAAATCGTTTATCCAGCGAAGCGCGGTTCTCCCGCAGTCTAATGCCACATTCCCCATGCCTTCCACCACTATATTTACCTCAACCTCTTCGCCGGTTTTAAAAGATTTACTAAAGGCATCTGCGACTCTTTTGGAGAACGGTATGGGCGTCTTATAACCCGCCTTTCTTGCGTTCATAATATTTGTCCAGGATAAGAAGCGATAAGCAGAATCTATGCCATTAAGTATCCTACCCGGTATAGGCACTCTCTTTGCGCCTTCCACTTTTTCTAGCCTTGCTCTTCCTGATTGCTCATCAACTACAACCTTATCGCTTAATGACATCACATTAGACTTTCCTGCTCCTACCCCGATTATTATCGTATCAAATGAAGCTCTCAATTCATCTATAGTATATGCGCCATTTTCTCCAATAATAGTATTCCTTACAAACTTAACCTCCATATTCTCTAATAATTTAATCTTCGCCTTTAAGAGTTCCGGAGGAAGCCTGAACGTAGGTATGCCATATGCTGCAACACCGCCCTCCACATGAAGATGCTCAAATATAACAACCTTATGCCCTTCACGCGCTAAATCATACGCTGCCTGAAGACCTGCAGGGCCTGAGCCGATAATTGCCACTGATTTACCTGTAGCCTCCTTCATGTCCGGTTTTGGAAGTTCGTTGTACAATCTTAGATACAGAAGCTCCATCAAAAACTCTATTTTCCCGATATCAATCGGAGAAACTTTTCTTAGAAATCCTACTATAGTACACGCTGCCTGGCACAGGTATTCCTGCGGGCAGATAAGGCCAAATATACCAGCCAGGAAACTTCTTTCGTTAACAAGCAGGATTGCCTCTTTAAGTTTACCCTGCCGCAACAGCCTTAACATATCCGGTATTGGAACTTCTAACGGGCAATGTGGCTCTTGAGCCTCAATCGCCCTTTCTTTAATCTCTTCTGCCTCTTCGCGTAGAGAAGCCTCTGCTTCTTTTAGCTTGTCCTTTTTCATTCCTACCCAGGTGACAATCTCTTTAGCTTCAATCTGATATACTTTCCCACCGGAATATATGCTTGCAAGTAGTTCCTCTCTCTCTCCGGCTTCAATCTTTTCTGTTAATCTCTCTAAAGACATATCCTCGTTAATACCTTGCACATTCTTTCTCTTCAGTTCTTCAAATAGGTTCGCTCTTACTTTTTCAATATAGGCTATATAATCAGCTTTTCTTTCTAAATTTGCAGCCTGGCTTCCAAAAGAACCATGCGAACAAGGGCCTCCGAGGCAATTTGTGCAGGCGATTGTCTCTAATACTACTTTTCCCAAGGATACGCCAGGCGCACCGAGGCCATCTGACTCTAAGCTTAAATGAAAATCACTTGTTCTGTGTTTAACTGTTCTTTCTGTTTTCGGCGTTTCAAAATCATCTCTATGAAGATAAACCCATAAGGCAACCACTGCTTCTTCATAGGCATTCTGAACATACTCTGCCCTTGCCTTTTCGTGAGCATTCTGGCTATAATCTTGCCTTTTTTCTCTCTTTGCTATTTCCATTTCTGAAATAATGTTTTGTAATATACTGCTAGATAATCGAAAGTCAAGCAACAAATCATACCAGAAACGAGTTGCATCTCCTGTATAGAGAATATACTGGACTTGTTGTGGCTTTCCTCTCATAACATCGCTTCCCATCATAACCTCTAAAAACATTTTATCTATCTCTTCCTTAGAGATACCACTGCTTCTTAGCTTTTCTATCCTTTCCCTTAGCCATTGATGCTTATCCCCTAACTCGCTAATCTCATCCTGAATTTTACCTAATATCTCATTTGCCTTTCTTGCGCTGCTAAGAAACGCTTCAAAAATCTCTTTAGCTTTACCGCGCACATCCTGCGGCATCAGCGGGTTATCAAAGATATCCAGATACTCCGGCCTGAACTTAAGAGCAAGGGGAATAATATCTTTCTCTTCAAGACGCTCAGCAAGATAGGAAAGCATCTCTATATTTTTTACATCTACATTATATTTTTTATAATTTCCTTTTGAGCGCGCATCAAAAACTAAAACTTCCCGCATTCCCAGCGCCATTCTCTGTTCAAATGGCGTTACTACAAGGCCTATCCTTCTTACGCCTTCAATATTAACAAAACAAAGACTCTCATATACGTATGCTGATTTATAAGAAGGTTCCCGCGCTTCGAAATCCCTGGCTAAACCTGTTATTTGGCCGACAATGGCAAAAAATGCATCTGTTGCCTCAGCGCCTGTATTCTTTAAATCAACAGGCATAGAGGAAATAGCCTCCTGAAAACCAGCAAGCCCTGCCAAAAACTTTATTAGCTGCATCTCAGAACCCACAAATTTCAAGGACAATGCCGCAGACTTATTGCCAGCTATTTCTAAGGCCAAAGTAGAATCTGGCTCAACAATTTTTAGGAATGACTCAGTAAGCAATTTGGAATTGTCAGTTATTGTGATCTTGCCAAACTCACCATGGGTAATTAACTGAGCGTCTTGTTTTGTTAGGATCGTTTCTAAGTCTTCGCGCCCACCTATACCAGTAGCTTCATGGCCAGCTAGTTCATGGGTCAGGCCTACAAATGATTCTGCTGCTCGAAGTTCTTGCGGGATATGTGCTAAGCTGGTAACATCTATAAAGACAAGACTGTCAGAGGCATGATTGCCATATGGAGAGCTAAAATCAAATTTGTCATGTGCGTGAGCTTTATCTCCGAAGATAATAGTACAATTCCGAGCGTTTTGCAGTGTAAATTCTATTCTTTGCTCTCGAAGGCTTTTAAGTCTTTCAAGTATAAGCTGGTTGAGTTTAGATAGATAATTATCTTGTTCTTCTGGAGTATTTAGGCCTAAAAATTTAAAGTAAGTCACTAATCTTTGTTTTAATTCATCAGAAATATTGACTGTACCATTGTTAAGCACATCAATTTCCGCTTCATGAAGCGCTAATAGTTCATTTCTTAACCCTATTGTTCCGGCATCCAAACTATTATCTTTTAAATCTTCTCTAGTTTTTGCCTGAAGATGGGCGGTACCTTCTTCTAACCGCCTTAATTGTTCCTTAAGCGCTTCTAATTCAGTTTCAAGTGCATCAATTATTGGGGTAGTTTTTGGAAGCCAAGTAAGCCCAGTATTCTCCAAGCCGAGATACTGAATCATAGGACGTGAACTAGCGCACTCCATATTTTGAACAGCCTGTTGTATAAGCAGCGATTGGCGCTTTATATACAATGCTTCCCTTACTTCTTTAATTTTTTTCAATAATTCCTCTCTAGGATCATTACCTGACCCGCCACTTACAGCAAAGACAATTCTTATGACATCATTCTTATTGAGAGGTGAGTTTAAATCATTTATAATTTCCCCATTTAAAAATACGGCGATAGCGCTTTTAAGAGTTTCTCCATCAGCCTGAAACAATTCATCTCGTAACTTAGGATATTGACTTATCAAATATGCAATAGCTTCTTTAATAGTTTTGCCTTGCGCTTTTACTGGTGCTGTTATTCCAATAAGTTGCTGTATAGGTTTTGGAAGTTGGATAGTTACTTCTACTGTATTTACCACTTCAATTGCCATACCTATTCTATTAGCTATAGTAACTTCATTTTCTGGTAATCCCCATATCCTTGCAATTTTAGGAGCTACTCGTTCATTAAAAGCTCTTAGAAGCGCGCTATCAAAAGCTAATGGCACCCTCAGAGTTTTTGAGGCTTTAGTGATTATTTTTGATAAATCAAGTTGTTTTAAAAGCTCTTCTATAGGCTTACGCCTTCCTGAGAGTAAGAAGTGGTAGTTTTCCTCATCAATATCAGTCTTTGAATAAGGAGATACGACTATATAGGAATAGCCTTTTTCTTTTAAGAGTTTAGTGATACCTTTGGTATGGAATCCTCCAGCGATAAGAGATGATACTTTTGAGGAACGTTTCTCTATCTCAGATAGAGAGTTTGTAACCATTGCGATATCGCGGTCTTTTACAACCTTGTAGAAATCTTCTAATTCCTGCAGGTGAAAATCTATTAAATCAGGGTTATAATCTATAAAGGCATTGATATTATATCTTTTAAGAGTCTTGGGCAAAAAGTCTTTAAAAAACTCTACTTTATAGGAGTCTTTATTATTAAGGTAATAATCCAGTTCTTCATTTGAGACTTTTAGATTAAAAAAGCTTTCAAGGAAGTTAATATTGTGGTCAGCTTTTACAAGGGTTTTTTGTTCGTCGGTCTTGGAGAGGGTTTCTTTTATCTCATAGTTAAGATCTTCTAATTCAGTAAATAGTTTTGTGGAATCAAGTGAGTTTACTTTAGTTAGATAGTCTATAAAGCTATCTAATGCAGGGTATTTAGCAGTAAAATCTTCTTTTAAGTGCTTGAGGCTTAAGTCTTTTAAGTAGCTATAGAATGAGAAAGGAGATATTTTCTGGTCTTTAAATAAATTAGCCCTTGCCATCAAACCATCTAAATCATTATTTAAAAATTTACTCTGGAGAGTAGATTGAAGAGTTAAAAGCAGGTTATGGGAATCTTTCATTATCTTTAACTGGTCTATATGTTTTTCCTTTTCCATAGTCTCGGTCAGGATAGAGATATTTTTATAGTTAGCGATACCAATATTCTTCGAGCGGTCACGGGAGCTTATTGTGTTAGCAGAGTCGAGAAGATATTTTATATACTTGGCTGTATCTAGTTTCTGGGAGCTGAATTCAGATTCTTTTTTGTCCAAGTCTAATAGGTCTTTTGAGTATGCTTTAGGCTTAAGTTCTTTTATGGCTTTTTTAGTTTGAGAGATAAAAGTTTGTGAAGAGGGGCTGAATTTCATTATTTTATTAAAACCGATAATATTATCGAAGTAGATATCTTTAGTCTCTATACCCCAGATGGGAAGATCCGGATATTTAGTGATTGATAGATATTCTTCTCCTGTTAACTCGCCTGAATTAATAAATATACGGGAGACTTTTTCTTTTAAGCTGGAATCCGGAAAGCTGGAAACACTGGATGTATCTACTTTACCAACTGCTCCTTCTGATAAGACTAAGTCCATATTATAGTCTTTTAATAAAAGCTCTAAGATTTTAGCTAAGTTTAGCTCAGCTTCTGGATTTGTGTGTAAATCTTGTATGTGGACTATCAGGTTGGGCTTTTTGTCAATAGAAGTGGCATTATTATAGACTTCTACAATTCTACCCAGATCCTGGGGTATATGAATCTGGGATATGTCTTCTAAGTGGCTAGAGAGAATTTTTTTAGCCTCTTTTTTCTGGGACTGGATTTCCTTGGCATCTTCGCCTTTTATAACAGATTGCTTTTTTTCTAAATTATTCTGTCTTTCATTGCTTAATTTATCATAATCTACTTTTTTGTTTTTGAATAAAGACTTGGAATTAGGTGCTGCATATACGATATTATTAGTAGCTAGAAATGCTATTAAAGTAAAGATTGAAACGGTTTTCTTTAGTAATTTAAAAGACATTTATTGCTCCTTTATAGCTCTAATTTTTATAAACCAGTTCTAGTCCCTGCCAACTGACGCAGGGTAGAAGTATCCCCTGGCTCGGTAAGTCTTTGTCCGCGAAGCGGAATTAATTCCCATTTCTCACCACTGAGGTCAACAAGACAATCTATACCATTTTGCGTCCTCGGTACATAGACTGCCTCATAACTGAGAACAAGCGCTAAGTCATAGAAGACCATCTGTCGATCTGCGTCAGCAGGACTTAACATTGTTGTTCTCATTTTAAACCCACGTCGCGATTGTTCTGGATTTTCTTTTAATCGATAGTGACTATCATAATAAGGCTGAAGCTCTTTGCTATTTGCATACTTACCCTCGACAATGACAACAGTCTCTCTCGTAATCTCATCTGATGTAAAATCAAATCTTTCCTTAGTCTCTTGATTATACGCGCCAGGGATATGTATAATATGACTAGGCTTACGAGAGTTACGAAAACTATCTATGCCCTGAAGCATCTTTAAAATAGCTGCGTGGTCAAAAAATGTTTCTTCATTGAGATAGGGCTGACCTGCTTGAATTTCTTGAGCCATTTCGCCAAGAAGCTCTTCTTCTGGTTTAGTCAAAGGTTCTCCTGTTACTAATTTCTGAATTGCATGCCGCCAGGTTCTATCTTTCAAAAACATATCCAAACCTATAGTTACAGATTGATACCCTTTCTCTTTTAAATATCTAGCAACCTCTTTGCCAAGAATAGTTTTACCTGCGCCAGAATCACCATCAATAGAAATCACAGGATTTGCTTCACCTGCTTGAATTTTAGCTATTATCTCTTCGCCTATTCTCGCGGCAATTGGCTCTAATTTTAATCTGAAACGCCTTTCTTCTAATAAATATTCAGCTTTAATGCCGCTACTGCTGGCTATACCTTTAAAGGCATAGCCAAGATCAGTAATCTTGGTGCCTTCGACCTTTATTATGTTCTGTTTAATTAAGTATTTAAACAACCCAACTATAAAATTAGAAATGCCTGACTCAAATTTAACTAAACCGGTTCCCTTATCTATTATGCCTTCATTTTCAAACCTCGCTTTCAGAACAGGATCTGTAGCAAGGATGTCGCTTAATAATCTATCATCAGGATCCAGCATAAAATCCTTTGAAATAGCAACATTTATATATCCTGAATTATTATATATACCTTTAATTTTATCGGCTATCTCTTTAAAGCCAACACGCATTTCCGGAGTAAGCACTAGGACAGAATCTCTCGTGGCCTCAATTACAGTTCTTAAATCATAAGGGAGTTTCTCCAGATTAACCCGATCTCCGTCGCAGCTAGAAATAATTATTTCTGGTGATTCCCTTAATTCTACTACAGAGGCATATCTATGAGCCGCTGTAGAAATAGATATTCCATAAAAAGCTTCTCTTACTGCCTCATCCAGAGATAAATTTCTTGCAGGCGCTGTTTCAGTAACAGCATTATATAGAATTGGGTGTTCTAAAACACCAAGAACACCCAGAGAAGCTAAAGACTCCTCAGTAAATATTGAAGACAGGTCTCTGGATTTATACACATCTTTGGCAGGTTTTGATTTAACCTTTCCATGCGTATCGCCATATTTTCCGCTATAAGTCACAGCCATCCCGCTTCGTCCATTCTTTATAAGAGAAATTACCTCGTCTGAAAATTTATGAGCTAAAAAGGTATCAAAAACAATCCCGTTAGTATCAGGCTGCAGAAAAGCCCCTCTTAACTGATAAGTCAGGTCTGTCTTTTCAACTTTTAAGTTGCAGAAATGCTCCAATATGCCTTTTACGAATAAAGAAGCGCCTGTAAGCTTTGGGTTGCCATGCTGGTCTTTATCAGGGCTTGTCTTTATTTTCTCCCACATCGCTCTAAGTACAGGGTACGCATTTAATAGTTCCTCCAGCTTTGGATCCTTATCGGACAGGGAAAAACCCTCTGACACAAAGAAATTCCTGATTCCATTATTAGCAGCATTTATTACACTCTCTATTGTAACTGGTTTTTCCGGAACTATAACAGCTCTGGGATGCGGACAAGCTTTGGAGAGTTCAAGAGTTAGAGAGCCTGATTTCCTGCCCATGCACTCAAATACCGCTGCTATCTTTGCATTCTCTTTCTCCGGGTCAATAGACGCCTTGGCAACAATCTGGCGGCCTGCAACTACAGCGCTCCAGAAACCGTGCATAATAGTCATAAAATCATTGTCTATGCTTTTAGGAACACCGACAACAACAATATCTATTCTTTGTCTTTTGACCTCAGCAGCAACCTGTTCTACGTTTTTCAGATGGTCGTTTCCTCCTATAAATATGGCTCCCGCAGAATGCTTGAGTATTTCAACTATCTTGCTTATGTCTCCTTCCGCTAATTTCTCTCTGCATGAACCCAGGGCTATGCTCGGTAAACCCCTCATACTGGCCGCGATTTCAAGCGTTAACTCAACCAGATTATCTTCTAATTTATCGCTTTTTAATCCTTTAAAGCCGTTCCTTACACCGATAACCTTGTAACCTTTCATTATCAGCTTTTCAACTGCATCAGCAAGAAAATCATTCAAACCTGCGGTATCTCCTCCGCCCATAGCAATAATTATTGTTTTTTTATCTATGGTGATATTGCCTCTATCTCTTTCTGCTTTAAAGAGTAAGAATGGATTTATCGACCTTCCATTAAATAAAAGAGGAACTCTTAAGCTATGAAAGCCTCCGGCGATTAGGCTGGAGACCTTGGCGTTACGCTTCTCTATCTCAAATAGAGAGTTTTCTACCATTGCTATATCGCGTTCTTTTACAACCTTGTAAAGGTAATAGTCCAGGTCTTCATTTGAGACTTTAAGATTAAAGAAGTTTTCAAGGAAGTTAATCTTGAATAGGGACTTAGAACTTGGAGATGCATATACGATATTATTAGTGGCTAGAAATGCTATTAAAGTAAAGATTGAAACAACTTTCTTTAGTAATTTAAAAGACATTTATTGCTCCTTATATATTTAAAATGTTTTATAAAACTATGTATAAAAGTATACCATGAAAACGTTTTCTTGTCAAATAAAATTTTAAATTTTGACAGCACTAAAAATGTCATTTTAAGGTCTAAAGACCACCTTTACAAAGCGTTTTTTGCCGACTTTTATGTGGTATTCTTTGGAAAATTCGAGAGGAAACTCCAAGTCTTTAAGGCGAACTCCGTTTACTTCAATGGCTCCCTGCTCTATTAAACGCCTGTATTCACCCTTGCTTGCGCATATTTTCTCTGTAACTAAAAAATCGCAAAGGTTTGATTTTAAAGGTCTTTCTATTTCTTTTAATTCTGTAAAAGGGTCTCTTTTCTGGAATTTATTCTCGAAATCTTTTAGAGCGGTTTCTGCAAGATTTTCTTCATGATATTGCTTTACTATATCTTTGGCTAATTTTTTCTTTGCTTCCATCGGATGCAGCTTACGTATTTCATCCAGATTTTCATCTGTCAAAAGTTCATAATACTGTGTCATCAGTTCATCTGATATAGACATAATCTTACCAAACATCTCTTCTGGCAATTCACTGATACCTATATGATTTCCAAGAGACTTGCTCATCTTATTTACGCCGTCAAGGCCGACTAAAAGCGGTGTCATTATAACTACCTGAGATTCCTGGCTAAAGTCTTTCTGCATCTCCCTTCCCATTAAAAGATTGAACTTCTGGTCAGTTCCGCCAAGTTCGATATCTGCCTTGAGCTCTACGGAATCATACGCCTGTAATAAAGGATACATGAATTCTAGAAGGCTTATATCTTTGCCTGATTTATAACGTCCGCTAAAATCCGCCCTCGCTAATACTTGAGAAACAGTGGAATGCGCCATTAATTCAAGCGTATCCTTAAGCGTCATTTTGGCAAGCCACGCGCTGTTAAATACAATCTCTGTCTTTTTCTCATCCAGAATCTTAAAAACCTGTTTCTTGTAAGTTTTTGCGTTTTCCTTGACCTCTTCTTCTGTAAGCCGTTTTCTAACTTCGTTCCTTCCAGTAGGATCCCCTATCATGCCTGTAAAATCTCCTATAAGAAAAATTACTTTATGGCCAAGGTCCTGAAAATGCTTAAGTTTACGCAGTATTACAGTATGGCCCAGATGAATGTCTGGGCTGCTCGGGTCAAAACCTGCTTTGACCACGAGCGGCCTTTTTTTCTCCAGTTTTAAAATAAGCTCTTTTTCAGAGATTATCTCAACTGTCCCGCGCTTAATTATTTCTAATTGCTTTTTAATATCCATACTTACTCTTTTGTCTTTTTGATGCTCAACCGGATCTTCCGCTCCAGATCATCAACCTTTATAACAATGACTGCGATCTTATCTCCAGCTTTATACATCTCTTCCAGATTCCCTGAAGGCCCAGCATCAAGTTCAGATATATGCACAAGGCCTTCCAGGTCTTTTTCGAGTTCCACAAAAAGCCCGAAGCTTGTGATCTTTGTTATAATCCCTTCTACTGCTAGGCCTAGATTATATCTTTTTATAATCTCAGACCATGGGTCAGTGGTTACTTGTTTTAAACCAAGAGATATCTTTTGATTTTCAGCATCTACTGCCAGTATCATTACGTCTACCTTCTGGCCTTTTTTAAGATATTCTTTTGGATTGTTTATTTTCTTAGTCCATGACATATCATTTATATGTACAAACCCTTCTATGGCGCCTTCTATTTCTATAAAGGCTCCGTAGTCGGTTAAATTCCTGACCTTGCCTTCCACCTTCATGCCTGGAGAAAATTTTTCCTTTATCTCAAGCCAGGGATTCGGTTCTATCTGTTTTACGCCCAGGGATATTTTCTGGCTGTTCGCATCCACGCTTAAAACAACTGCCTCAACTGTATCTCCTATTGCAAGGATATCTTGCGGATTATTCACTCTTACAGTCCATGAAAGCTCTGAAACATGCACAAGGCCTTCTACGCCTTTCTCAAGTTCCACGAACGCTCCGTAAGGCATGATATTCACAACCTTGCCTTTAATCCTTGTGCCTATAGGATATTTATTCTCGATATCCTTCCATGGATTTTCTGTTTTCTGCTTTAAACCAAGAGAAACCTTCATATTCTCTTTATCAAAATTCAATATCACTACTTCTATAGTGTCTCCTATTGCCACCATTTCGCTCGGATGAGAGATCCTGCCCCAGCTCATATCAGTTATATGCAGAAGCCCGTCCACTCCTCCTAAATCCACAAACACTCCGAAATCAGTAATGTTTTTGACAAGTCCCTTGCGAAGTTCTCCTGTTTTCAGCTCGCCCAACACCTTAGTCTTTATAGTATCTTTTTCTTTTATTATC
The DNA here is from genome assembly GCA_003485765.1 of Candidatus Omnitrophota bacterium. Taxonomy (GTDB): domain Bacteria; phylum Omnitrophota; class Gorgyraeia; order Gorgyraeales; family Gorgyraeaceae; genus UBA10183. The sequence continues at coordinate 19,685 of DNHS01000043.1, forward strand.
GCGTCTTTTCTTGATACTACAATATTTTTTCTTGGCTTATTCATCTTTACTATCTTGAATAAAAGTGTCTGGCCTACGAGCTGATTTACATTGCCAAACCCTTTCAAGGCAACAAGCGAAGCAGGCAAAAATGCCTCTATGCCCACATCTACCATCAGCCCGCCTTTAACCTTTCTAGCAACTTTACCCTCTATAAAATCCCCTTCCTTATAAGTAGCGGAAATCTTATCCCACCCTTGCATATTTTCTGCTTTGCGCCTTGAAACAGTAATGAGCCCATCCTCATTTTCCTTGGACTCTACAAACACGTCAAATTCATCGCCGATCTTCAAGTCCACAATGTCCTTAAGTTCTCCTATAGTTATAATCCCTTCAGACTTGTACCCTAAGTCAATATAGACATCCTTTACGCCTATTGCGAGCACTTTACCTTTTACTATATCGCCCTCGCTTAAGCGCCTGAATGTCTTACCGTAAGCCTCTTCCAAATTAAACACTTCCTGCTGAACATCTTTTTCTTGTTTTAACTCTTTTGTCATGATCTTAAAACCTCCTTATCCTTTCTATGATTTTTTTCACCATTGAATCAGGTGTTGATGCGCCGCTAGTAATACCTATGCAATCCTTGCCTTTAAACCATTTTGTCTTCATTTCCAGCTCTGTTTCAATATGAAAACTATCCACCCCGCTTTCTTTGCAAATCTGCCAGAGCCGCCTTGTATTAGCGCTATTTTTTCCGCCAATAACTATCATCAGATCGCAGTCTTTCAAAAGACTGCGGGTCGCTAATTGCCTTTTTGATGTATCATTACAAATCGTATTAAAAACCTTAACTTCGCTGAAATCTTCTCCCAGTATATTTTTAATCTCGTTTATATAATTTTCTTTATTCTGGGTTGTCTGAGAAATAACACCTATCTTTTTTGATTTTTTATCCTTCCCCGCAATGCTCTTAAGCGCCTTAATCTCTGGATGAGCGCTGTCCCCGACTATTATTATTCTGTATCCATCTTTTTTCAGGCCCTTTACAATATTCTGAGCGTATTTTACAAAAGGGCAGGTTGCATCAATAAGCTTTATGCCTTTTTCCTTTATATCTTTCAAAGCCTCCAAAGGCGCGCCGTGCGACGATATTATCACCGTCCCATCTTTTATCTTCTCTAAATCGCTAATTACTTGCAGGCCTTTTTTAAAAAGCCCCTCCACCACCTGTGGGTTATGTATTATAGGGCCTAGCGAATAAATATTATCTTTGGCCTTCAATCCCTTCAAAGCATTTTCAGCGATATTTATCGCCCGCTTTACTCCAAAACAAAACCCCGCACACTCCGCTATCTTAATCTTCATTCTTCTCTATCCAGTAAGTTGACACTTCTGACAATGTCAAAAGTGTCAACTTACGCTAGACATGCTTTTTAATTCGCGGATTGCTGTCATAGTTTTTTCAGCAATCTGCATGTAGTATTCTTTTCCAAAACTACCCTTATCAAATCTTAAAGGCTTGCCTATATACACTGATATCTTTTTAAACCTCGGAAATACAGCTCTTCTCGGCAATGCATCCATAGAACCTTTTATATAACACGGCAAGATACTAGCTCCTGAACTAACTGCTAAAAATCCTATGCCAGCTTTTGGGGTTCCAAGACTGCCATCTTTTGAACGCGTCCCTTCTGGGAAAATCAATACTGCTTTGCCTTGACATAATTTAGCTATGGCTATCCTCATTGCCCCTGAATCTGCGCCTTCTCGCTTTAGAGGAACTGCATTTACTGACATTAGAATTTTTCCAAAAATCCTATTTCTAAAAAGATTGTCGCGCGCCATAAAATTTAATTCGCGCGGCACCGCGAAACCCGCTATTAAAGGATCAAGAAAACTTACATGGTTAGGCGCAATAATCAGCGGCCCATTCTTTGGGCAGTTTTCAGCGCCTATTATCTCAAGCCTGAAAAATATTTTAAAGAACAGCTTTAATATATTTCTAGAAATAAAATATACCATTACAAAGAATCTCTAATAGATTTGGCTCTGCTTAATAACCTCAGTAAATCCTGGCTATTATTACTTTTTAAAGCTGCTTCTATTTTAAACAATTCTTTTTTTAATAGCCCAATATCCTTTATAATATTTTCTTTATTTGTCAAAAATATATCTTTCCATAGTTCTGGCTCGCCAGAAGCAATCCTTGTTGTATCCTGAAACCCTCCTGCCGCAAGATCAATTCCTTTTCTTCCAATAGAATTCACAAGGCTCACAGCTGCTGCATGAGGCAGGTGGCTTATTTTTGAAAGCAGTCTATCATGCGCATCTACCGACATTACCCTGACCTTCATTCCAATATCTCCCCAGAATTTTTTAACCTTACTAAAGGCTTTTGGATTTACATTTCTTGTTTCTGTCAAAATGCAATACGCCCCTTTAAATAAATCTTTATCCGCAGATTTAATACCTGATCTCTCAGAACCTGCAATAGGATGACTGCCTACAAAATGCATGCCTTTTAGTCCAGCTTTTTCTATATTCTTAACTATATATTTTTTTGTGCTGCCTGCATCAGTAAGAATAGCGCCTTTTTTTAAAAAAGGTACTGCTTGCTTAGCTATTCTAGCTATCTTGAAAACAGGGGTTGCGATAATTACAAGGTCTGAATCTCTTACGCCATCTTCCAAATCTAGTGTTGCAAAATCCACTATTTTATTCTTAATGGCTTGATTAATAGTGCTTTTTCTTCTTGAAACCCCTATAATCTCCTTCGCTAGCTTTTTTTCTTTTATCGCAAGAGCCAGCGACCCGCCAATCAACCCTAATCCTATAATAGTTATCCTTTTAAACATCATCTTTCCTGAACAACTTTACACTTCCGACATTGTCGGAAGTGTAAAGTTGCTGCTATAGTTCCCGGCCGACTGCCTTAGCTACCGCCTTCAGCTCCTTCATCATAGCATCGAACTTATAAGGCACCAGGGACTGTTCTCCGTCAGAATACGCCTCTTCAGGATTCGGATGAACCTCTATTATTAATCCGTCTGCGCCAGCTGCAATAGCTGCCTTTGACATTGGGCTAACTAAATCCCACTTGCCAGTCCCATGGCTCGGATCCACAATAACAGGCAGATGAGTTAGCTGTTTAATAAGAGGCACTGCGTTTAGATCTAAAGTAAACCTTGTAGCATCTTCGAATGTCCTTATACCCCTCTCGCAAAGTATACAGTTAAAATTCCCTGCTGCAAGCACATATTCAGCTGACATCAGAAATTCTTTTATAGTTGCCGATATGCCCCTTTTTAGAAGCACGGGCTTCTTGGAAAGCCCCACTTCTTTAAGCAAATTAAAATTTTGCATGTTCCGCGCGCCCACCTGAAGGATATCGGCGTATTTTTCAACCATTTTCACATCGCGCGTATCCATTACTTCAGTCACAATCTTCATGCCAGTCTCTTTTTTTACGTCCATTAAGAATTTCAAGCCTTTTTCACCTAATCCCTGAAAACTATAAGGCGAACTCCTGGGCTTAAACGCTCCTCCTCTTAAAATACCAGCGCCTGCTTTTTTTACCTTCTTGGCTACTTCAAGCAGCATCTCAAAACTCTCCACAGAGCAAGGCCCTGCCATAATAGCTATTTTTTTACCGCCTATTTTTATACCTTCCACATCTACGATACTGTTCTCTGGCTTAAATTCTCTGGAAACAAGCTTATAAGGCTTCAGGATTGGCATTACTTTTTCAACGCCCGGAAAAGCCTCCAATGGCTGCACCCTTAAGACGTCTTCCTCTCCTATAACGCCTATAATAGTGCGCTCAACTCCTCTTGAAACCATGGTCTTCAAGCCAAGCTTTTTAACCTTTTCTATTATATGGTCTATCTGTTTCTTTGTCGCATCTGGACGTAAAACTATAATCATTTAAAACCCCCTATAGTATTATTTTCTTGAGCTCCTTAATAAACCTCTTGTTCTCCGACTCTTTTCCAACAGTCACCCTTATAAAATTTTCCAGGCCCCAGGCTTTCATATTTCTCACGATCACGCCTTTTTTCAAAAGCCTTTCCGTTACCTCTCCTGATTTAGAGCCTATTTCTATTAATATAAAGTTGGTAACGCTAGGGACATATCTAATCCCCATTGCCTTGAATTCAGAATATAAAAACTTCTTGCCTTCTCTTACTGCTTTTTTAGACCTTACCAGAAAATCCTTGTCTTTTAAAGCCCCTATTGCTCCTATCTGCGCAAGCGAATTCACATTAAAAGGCTCCCTGACAGCCTCCATATATTTTATTATTTCCGGACTTGATACGCCATACCCAACCCTCAGGCCTGCAAGGCCATATGCCTTTGAAAAAGTCCTTGTAACTATCAGGTTATTTTTCCCAAGATAATCAAGGCCATTCGGATAATCCTGCTCCTCAACAAAATCAAAGTATGCCTCGTCCAGGAAAACTATTGTCTCGCCAGGCAGGCCTTTTAAAAAATCCTCAAGCTCATATCTTGTAACATACGTGCCGTTCGGATTATCAGGGTTTGCAATAAATACAACTTTCGTATTCTTAGTCACTGCATCCTTCATGGCTTTTAAATCATATTTAAAATAACGCATAGGCACGACTTTTATCTTTGCGCCATGCGCGCTAGAAGCCGCTTCATACATAAGAAACGTTGGGCTTGCAACAACCACTTCATCGCCTTCGTTTACAAATGCCCTCAGAATAAGCCCTATAATCTCGTCGGAGCCGTTTCCAAAAATAAACTGCTCTGGTTTTATTTTTAATTTCTTCGCAATCGCTTGCCGTAGATAAAAACAACCTCCTTCAGGATACCTGTTTATATTGCCTGCATATTTTCTGATTGCCTCTACAGCCTTTGGAGAAGGGCCCAATGGATTTTCATTAGAAGCCATTTTAATAACATCCTGTAAACCCAATTCTCTTTTTACTTCTTCAATTGGCTTGCCTGGCTGGTATGGCTTTACATTTAAAACAGCTTTTCTTGGTAACATCTTTACACCCCTATAGGATACGACCCTAAAATTTTCAGATACGCAGACTTTTTTTCTAACTCTTCCAAAGCCCTCTTTACATTAGGACTCTGGCAGTGGCCCAGCATATCTATAAAGAAATAATATTCCCACGCCTTTCTTTTTGAAGGCCTGGATTCTATCTTTGTAAGGCTGACTTTATTTTTCTTAAAAGGCACCAGCATATCGTGCAGTGCTCCGACCTTATCTTTCACATAACACATAATAGAAGTCCTGTCATTCTTTGTAGGCGCAGGTATTGTATTGCCTATGACAAGAAAGCGGGTCACATTATTTGCATTATCCTCTATATTCCTTGCGATTGCCTCCAAATTGTATTTCTCTGCCGCAAGGATGCTTGCAATCGCCGCGGCATTCTTTTCATTTGATACAATTTCTGCAGCTTTACTTGTAGAAGAAACTTCAACTAGTTCAGCGCCGTGAAGATTCTCCTCAAGCCATATCCTGCACTGGCCAAACACTTCCTGTTTTGAATAAACCTTTTTTATAGACTTTAAATTGCCCCTCGCCAAAAGATTATGAGATATCTCCAACATTATCTCAGAGCATATCTTTAAATCAGAATTTATAAACATGTCCAGCGTATGGCTTATCACGCCTTCTGTAGAATTTTCTATAGGGACAACTCCATAATCTGATCTCTCAGCCTCTATTTCTCTGAATACATCTGTAATGCTGGAACATGGAAAATATGTCACATTACTGCCGAATCTTTTTATCCCAGCCAGATGCGTAAATGTTGCCTCAGGCCCGAGATATGCTATTTTTACATCCTTTTCCAGACTAAGAGAGCCTGACATTATTTCTTTGTATATTGCTTTTATTGCCTTATCAGAAAGCGGGCCATTATTTTTGCTCAACACATTTGAATACACCTCGACCTCTCTGTCAGGCACATACACGCCCTTCCCGCTATGCTTCTTTAATTTGCCTATATCTTTGGCGAGAGCTGCCCTTTTATTCAATAACCCGACTATTTCCTTATCAAAGTTGTCTATTTTCCTGCGGAGGTTTGCTAAGCTCATTTTGAGCCTCCTCTTTTTTTTGTAAATGTTCTGGTAATTCTATATCTTTCTCTGTAAAATTAAACTCTTCTAATTTCGGGAGCTCGTCAAGGGAATTCAGGCCGAAATACTGCAGGAATTCCTGAGTGGTGCCGTAAATAATAGGCCTTCCAACCGTTTCTCTTCTGCCCATAATCTTTACAAGATTTTTTTCAATCAGCGTCTTTAATACGCCGTCCACATTCACGCCTCTTATTGCCTCTATCTCAGGTTTGGTAGCAGGCTGTTTGTACGCTATGATTGCCAGTGTTTCAAGGCTTGGCCCTGAAAGCCTGTCAGCCCCGGCTGTCTTATATAATTTTTTGAGCCACGGCGCAAACACAGTATCAGTTACTATTTGATAACCGCCGGCTATCTCTTTAATCCTCAATGCCCTGCCATGTGTTTCAAACTCACTAGTCAGCTCAGCTATGACGTCCTTTATTTCATTTGCGTCAGGCCCTTCCAGAACAATTCTAATCTCGCTCAAGAATAAAGGTTTATCGCTTACAAAAAGCATTGCTTCGATTATATTTTTTATCTGCGTTCTTTCCATTATTCTATATTCAATCTGTGTTTTTCGTTTCGGACAATCTCTATATCGCTGAAATTTTGGTTCTGTACAACAAGTATCTCTTTTAATCTTATAAGTTCCAGCACTGCCAAAAATGTGGCTATTATCTCAAGTTTATTTTTGGAATTCTTAAAAAGATCTAAAAGGCTCATCACAGGAGTCTTTACAAGCATGTGCAAAAGGTCATGCACCTTTTGCTCAACAGTAAACTCATCCTTGATTATCTCCTGAAATATCTCTTTCGGGACATCCTTCAACACCCTGGTAAAGGCTGTTATCAGGTCAAATAAACTTGCCTCAAAGAAAACCTCTCCTGGCTCAACTTCAAAAGGGATATCCCTGGTAAACATCTTTTTTCTTTGGCCTTCCAGGCCCTGCAGGATCCCTGCAACCTCCTTGAATTTTTTATATTCTACAAGTCTGCGCACAAGCTCTTCCCTTGGATCCTCTTCCTCTTCAGGCAGAAGATCTTTCTCGTCAGGCGGCAGAAGCATCTTGCTTTTTATATGTATCAGGGTTGCGGCAATTACCAGGAACTCGCCTGCGATATTGAGGTCCAGCATACGCATGAGTTCAATGTATTCCAGGTATTGCTCTGTAATATCTGCTATCGGAATATCGTAAATATCTATCTCGTTCTTCTTGATAAGATACAACAATAAATCCAGCGGGCCTTCAAAAACCTCTAATTTAACCTTATATGACATTAAATCATTCCTATTGCTTTCTTGACCTCACTCATTGTCTCAGACGCAACTTTTCGCGCTTTTACTGCTCCTTTTTCCAGAATTGAATAAATTTTATCCTTATCTTTTAATAAAGCTTCTCTTTTATGCCTGACATCAGCCAAATAATCAGAAATTATAGCGCCTAAATTTTTCTTGCATTCTGTGCAGCCGGCTTTTGCGTTTGAACAGTAATCATATACAACTGGCGCATATTCCTTTTTAAATAAATTATAATACGCGTATACATTGCATTTATCAGGATGGCCCTTGTCAGATAATTTTATCCTCTCAGGATCTGTAAACATTGCAGAGCATTTCTTTTTTATTGTTTCTTCGCTATCCCCCAGCGCAATAAAATTATCATAGGACTTGCTCATCTTTCTTCCGTCTATGCCAAGAAGCTTTGGAATTTTAGTAAGAAGCGGCTTTATAGAAGGAAATGTATTTCCGCCATACAGCCTGTTAAATTTAACTGCAATATCATTTGTAAGTTCGATATGCGGAACCTGATCTTTGCCAACAGGAACTGTATCTGCCTTATATATCAATATGTCTGCTGCCTGTAAAACAGGATAACCAAGGAATGCATACGTGTGCAATTCTCTTGTTGTAATTTCCCTGAGTTGTTCTTTATATGTCGGGCATCTCTCTAACCATCCAAGAGGGACAAAATTAGAAAACGCCATATATAATTCCAAATGCTCTTTTACATGAGATTGCGCAAATACAGTGCTTTTCTCAGGATCTATGCCGCATGCTATCCAGTCACAAGCGCATTCTATAGTAAACTTTGAAAGCTTTGACGGGTCTTCATACTCGCTCATCATTGCATGCCAGTCTGCGACCATAAAGAAAGAATCATACTTATCTTGAAGATTAACCCAATTATCAAGTGCCCCAAATAAATGGCCCAGATGCAATGGCCCTGTCGGCCGCATCCCGCTTAATATACGACTTTTCATTACTTATTCAATCTCCTTGCCACTTTCCTGATTTCAATCGCTTCTATCAGATCGCCTTTTTGTATATCCTTGAACCCAAGGCTTATCCCGCACTCAAAACCTTCCTTTGCCTCTTTTAAATCATCCTTAAAATGTTTCAATGAACTCATTTTGCCTTTAAAGACAATTTCTTTCTCCCTTATAAGCTTGCATATTGCATCGCGCGGAATCCTGCCTTTTAAAATAAAACAGCCTGCCACAACGCCTATCTTTGAGACATTAAAAACCTGCCTGATCTCTGCCCTGCCTAAAAAAACCTCTTCTATGACAGGCTCCAGCATCCCCTCCATGGCAGCCTGAATCTCGTTCACTATCTCATAAATTATACTGTAAATCCTTATCTCAACTTCTTCCTGTTTCGCAAGCGCTTTCGCTTCACCGGTTGGGTTAATATGAAAACCTATTATTATAGCGTTTGAAGCAGAAGCCAGCATTACGTCAGATTCATTAATATCTCCTACCTGGCCGTGTATAACAGAAAGCTTTACTTCTTCTGTGCTTAATTTTTCAAGAGAATCTTTTATCGCTTCCAGCGACCCCTGCACGTCCGCTTTTATAACTATCTTTAATTCCTTCACTTCTCCGACTTTTATTTTATTATACAGCTCTTCAAGAGTAACCTTGGAAGTTTTGCCTGCGAGTTTTTTCCTTTCCGATTCCATCTGCCTTGTAGTTACAATATCTCTCGCCTTTTTCTCGTCAGCTATTACGTAAAATTTTTCTCCTGCCTGCGGAACCCCGGATAGCCCCAATATCTCAACCGGTTTTGCAGGCCCTGCTTCTGTAACTCTCCGGCCTTTATCATCCAGCATTGCCTTTATCCTGCCGTAATTAAGGCCTGCCATAACTATATCGCCTATCCTTAAAGTGCCGTTTGAAACAAGGACCGTTGCAATAGGCCCTTTGCCTTTAGAAAGCTCTGCTTCTATCACTATTCCTATAGCGGGTTTATCAGGATTTGCTTTTAATTCCAGCAATTCAGCCTCAAGAAGCAGCATCTCCAGTAAATCATCAATCCCCTGGCCTGTTTTTGCAGAAACTCCCACTGTAATAGTTTTTCCGCCCCATTCTTCAGGATTCAGATTATGGTCAGCCAATTGTTTTTTGACCTTGTCTAAATTTATATTCTGCTTATCAATTTTATTTATCGCAACTACTATTGT
>DNHS01000054.1 GCA_003485765.1 Candidatus Omnitrophota bacterium
ATTTGTTCAAACCCTAAACATAAACAAAGACAAGGCTGACTTATAGTTTAAAAGTTTAAAGGAGAAAAGATGGCGAGGATTGCAGGTATCGATTTACCAAAAGAAAAACGCATAGAGATAGCTTTAACTTATATTTACGGTATAGGAAGGCCTCTGTCAAACAAGATATTAAAACAGGCAGGCGTAAATCCTGACACTAGGGCAAAGGATATGAAAGAGGATGAGGTTTCCAGGGTAGCTGCTATTATTCAAAAGGAATATAAAGTTGAAGGAGATTTGAGAAGAGATATTTCTCAGAATATAAAAAGGCTCATAGACATTGGTTCATATAGAGGCTACAGGCACAGAAGGTCTTTGCCTGTAAGAGGCCAGAGAACCAAGACAAACGCAAGAACCAGAAAAGGCCCCAGAAAGACAGTGGGCGTGACAAGAAAAGCCACTAAGCCTACAACGGGAGATCATAGCAAGGAGAGCAAATAATATGACAGAAAAGCCTAAAATAGCGAAGAAAAAAATTATTAAAAATATCACCAGCGGAATAGTTCATGTTCTAGCAACTTTCAATAATACAATAGTTACTATAACTGATCGGCAGGGTAATGCAATAGTGTGGGCAAGCTGCGGGTCTGTAGGTTTCACAGGATCTAAGAAATCTACGCCTTTTGCAGCGCAGATGACTGCTAGCGACGCTGCAAAAAAGGCTATTGAGCATGGCCTTAAAGATGTGGAGGTTTTTGTAAAAGGCCCTGGTTCAGGCAGAGAAGCGGCAATAAGGGCTATACAGGCAGCGGGGCTGCGTATAAGCGCTATAAAGGATGTAACGCCTATTCCGCATAATGGCTGCAGGCCGCCGAAAAGGAGAAGGGTCTAAATATGGCAAGATATACAGGATCATCGTGCAGGGTATGCAGAAGACAGAGCGCAAAGCTTTTTTTAAAAGGCCAGAGATGTTATACTGAGAAATGCGGTTTTGATAAAAGGAGCTATGCCCCAGGGCAGCATGGAAAAGGCCAGAGGATCAAGCTTTCAAACTATGGTATGCAATTAAGAGAAAAGCAGAAGGTGAAAAAGATATACGGAATATTGGAGCGCCAGTTTAGAAAATATTTTCAAACAGCCAGCCGTTCAAAAGGCATTACAGGCTCAAAGCTTCTGGAGCTTTTAGAGAGAAGACTGGATAATATTATATTCAGGTCCTCGTTTGTTTCCTCAAGGCCTGAGGCAAGACAGATGGTAATGCATGGCCACGTGCTTGTTAATAATAAAAAAGTGGACATACCGTCCTATTCCGTAAAAACAGGCGATATTGTAGTTATAAAACCAAAAGAAAAAACCATAAAAAGGGTTAAAGAATCTGCTGATAAATTAAAAGACAGGCCTTGTCCAAGCTGGATCGAAGTGGACAAAGTTGGCCTTAGGACAAAGGTTACAAGGCTTCCTGAAAGAAACGATATGGCAGCTGACATAAGAGAACAGCTGATTGTAGAACTATACTCGAAATAAAAAATTGGAGGAATAAATGGGGATAAGCTGGAAGACGTTCGAGATGCCTAAAAGATTAGAGTGCGATGAGGCTAGTTATTCTAAGACATATGGAAAATTTATCGCAGAACCGTTTGAAAGAGGCTTTGGATCCACAATAGGGAATTCTTTGAGGCGTATTCTCATATCTTCTATTGAGGGGACAGCGGTTACCTCTGTAAAAATAGACGGCGTATTGCATGAATTTTCTACAATACCGGGCGTATTGGAAGATGTCCCGCAGATTATTTTAAATATAAAGCAACTGTTTCTTAAATCAGAGACTCGCAATCCGAAGATACTGCGTTTAAAGGCTACTAAAAAAGGCGAGGTTACAGCAAAGAACATAGTGGCTGATGAGACAATAGAAATAATAAATCCAGACCTGCATATAGCGACTCTTACAAAGGATGCAAGTTTTAATATGGAGCTTGAAATTGGCAGGGGCAGAGGATTTGTGCCTTCGGAGAGAAATAAAAAAGAAGGCCAGGTAATAGGCGCCATACCCGTAGATTCCATATTTGCTCCTGTAAGAAGGGTAAGCTATCACGTGGAAAATACCAGGGTTGGCCAGATCACAGATTATGACAAATTGATATTGGAGATATGGACAAACGGCAGCATGGAGCCGAAAGACGCTATCCTGTACGCATCGCATATACTGCATAAACACCTCGAGGTGTTTTTAAAATTCGGCCAGATTGTCGTGGAAGACGAAGCGCAGGAAGAAGGTACTCAGGAAAATAAGGAAATGCTGGAAAAATTAAAACTCCCTGTTTCAGAACTTGAACTTTCTGTAAGAAGCGGTAATTGCCTCAGAGAGGCGCACATAAAGACTATAGGAGAGCTTGTCACAAAAACAGAGCAGGAAATGCTTCAGTATAGGAATTTTGGTAAAAAGTCGCTTCAGGAAATAACAGAAATACTCAAAAGCATGGAGTTTTCTCTAGGCATGGAAATACCAAAAGATTCTAAAAAATAAAGGATTTATATGCGACACCATAAACACAGCGTAAGATTTGGAAGACAGAGGAGCCATTACAAGGCAACGCTCAAGAGCCTGGTTACAGGGCTTATTATCAATAAGAGCATCACTACAACAAAAGTAAAGGCAAAAGAGACCTCGCGCCTGGCTGATAAACTCATAACTCTCGGAAAAGAAAAAACAGTAACTAATCAGCGCAGCGCTTATGCTATTCTCGGCGATAGAAAATTGGTTGGCATGCTTTTTAATGAACTTGCGCCTTTATTTAAGGATAGAAAAGGCGGTTATACAAGAGTTATGCTGACTGAAAAAAGGCGCGGAGATAATGCGCAAATGGCCATACTTGAATTTGTTGAAAAGCCAAAACCTCCTGAACATAAAAAGAAAACGGAGAAAAAAGAGAAAAAACTTGCTGCTCCAGCGCTTGAAACTAAGATTGAAAAAGAGGAGAAGATTGTTTCGCCTGAGCCAAAAAAAGAAGAGCACAGGAAAGAAGAGCACAAAAAAGAAACGCCACAACCCAAGAAGCATGAGAAACCAATAGGAAGACCCGGATTCTTCAAGAAATTCTTTGGACGAAAAGGGGATTAAGTAATATTTTAAAATAAAAGGGGTTAGGCAGGCCTAAAGAAAAGCCTCGTCGATTCGAGCGGGCACGGTGTCCTGTGCAGGCTGGGACCATTCGGCACGAAATAATTTTGCCGTCCGCTACGGTTTACAGCTTGTTTCTCTGTCGACTATCGCATTGTCAACCGATCGAAACTCGCTGTAATCCCTTGCGGACATTTGCCAAAATTTTTCTAATGTGCCTCAGGTCCCAGCCTACACAGGACGAGCGACCCTTCGACAAGCTCAGGGTTCTTAGTCCCGAGCGAAGTCGAGGGACGAGAATCGGCGCGGAGCGAAAGACGCCACGCTGGGGCGTCCGAGCGTCTTTTCGTAGGCCTGCCTAATCCCGCATTATACTACATGAGACTTTCTTCGCGTGCAAAAAGCGTTTCCCCGTCATTGACCCTTGCAATCACAGCCAAAGCCAAGAAAATGAAAAACTCAGGCATAGATGTTGTAAGCTTTGGCTCAGGCGAACCTGATTTCGACACGCCAGACCACATAAAGCTGGCCGCAATAAAATCTATTCAGCAGGGTTTCACAAAATATACTGCTGAATCAGGCACAGATGAACTAAAAAATGCAATCTGTGAGAAATTCCAGAAAGACAACAGCCTTTTCTACAGCCCTTCCCAAATAGTTGTATCCTGCGGAGCGAAACATTCACTTTACAATATAATACAGGCAGTATGCGAAAAAGGCGATGAAGTGATTATACCGTCTCCTTATTGGCTGAGCTATCCTGAGATGGTGAATCTCGCAGAAGCAAAGCCTATTTTTATTAAAACCGATGATTCCTCAGGATTCAGGATACAAGTATCTGATCTCAAAAAAGCAATCACAAAGAATACAAAAGCCCTTATAATAAACAGCCCGTCAAACCCTACAGGGTCTATTTACGCAAAAGAAGAGTTGATGGAGATAGGAAAGATAGCAGCTAGTAAAGGGATTCTCATTATCAGCGACGAGATTTACGAAAAGATTATCTTTGACGGCAATTCTCATGTATCTATAGCAGCTCTGGGCGAAGATATTTTTAAAAACACCGTTGTGGTTAACGGCGTTTCTAAGAGCTTCGCAATGACTGGCTGGAGGATAGGGTATCTTGCCGCATCTAATAATGAGCTTGTAACAGCTATTAAAAATATACAGAGTCACTCCACATCAAACCCTGCTTCTATAAGTCAGATGGCAGCCTTAGAGGCGCTTAGGAACAGCGATACGGCTATTGTAGACAATATGAGAAATGAATTTGAGAAAAGAAGGGACTATATAGTAGACAGGATAAATAAAATAAAAGGACTTTCCTGTTTGAAGCCTGAAGGAGCTTTTTATGTTTTCTGCAGGATACATAAAAAGGGATTATCCAGCATGGAAGTTACTGATAAGCTGCTGGATGAGGCAAAGATAGCTGTTGTCCCTGGCAAGGTCTTTGGTTCCGACAGCCACATAAGATTAAGTTTTGCGACCAGCATGGAAAATATTAAAAAAGGTATTGATAGAATAGAAGAATGGTTTAATAAAAATGGGTAAAACGATAACAGAAAAGATATTTAGCTCTCATAGCAAAAAGGACGCAAAAGCTGGTGACGTAGTGGTCGCAAATATAGATTTTTGTTTTGGCCAGGATGGAACCAGCATGCTTGTTATTGACGCATTTAGAAATCTGGGAGCAAAAAAGGTTTTCAATAAAGATAAATTCCGCATGGTTATAGACCATAGCGCCCCAAGCCCGAATATCGGGGTTTCAGAGGTGCATAAAAAGATGCGTAATTTTGCGAAAGAACACGATCTGAAGATATTCGATATTGGTTCCGGCGTGTGCCATCAGGTTATACCAGAATCAGGGCTTGTTATGCCTGGCAGCCTGGTAGTGGGGGCTGATTCGCATACATGCACTTATGGAGCGCTTGGCGTTTTTTCAACAGGCATGGGGTCTACTGATGTCGCAGTAGCGCTTGCAACTGGAAAAAACTGGTTCAAGGTTCCTGAGACTGTAAAAATAATACTTAATGGAAAAACCAGAAAAGGCGTTTATTCAAAAGATGTGATACTTTATGTAATAGGGAAACTAGGGGCTGATTATGCCACATATAAGGCCGTTGAATTCCAAGGGGAGTACATAAACAGCTTAAGCATGGATGAGCGTTTTACTATAACCAATATGGCGATTGAAATGGGAGCAAAAGCCGGCCTGATTGAGCCAGACGAAAAAACATATAAGTGGCTAAGGTCGCATGGGGTGAAGGGCAGGGGGCGTAGGGTGAAGAGCGATAAAGATGCTGTGTATTCTGAAGCGCTGGAATTTGATGTAAGTAAGATTGCGCCGCAGATAGCAATGCCTCATACCGTAGACAATGTTATGCCGATAAATAAGCTAAAACGTACGAAAATTGATCAGGCATTTTTAGGAACCTGCACAAACGGAAGATTAGAAGACCTGGCAATAGCTTATTCTATTTTGAAAAATAAAAAGATAAATGAAAACGTAAAGATGATAATAGCTCCTGCTTCAAAAGATATCTTTCAGAAAGCGATGGAAAAGGGCATGATAACAGAATTTGTAAGAGCAGGCGCATGCGTGGTTGCGCCTGGTTGCGGACCTTGCGTAGGAACCCATAACGGCGTTCTATCTTATGGCGAAGTCTGTATTTCAACTGCCAATAGGAATTTTAAAGGAAGAATGGGTAATCCAGACGCATTTATTTATCTTGGTTCTCCTGCTACTGTAGCAGCGTCTGCGCTGGAAGGTAAGATCGCTGATCCAAGGAAATATATAAAGTAACCGTAAAGGATAAAATTATGGATATAAGAGACCTTCTAAAAACTGCTGTTGAAAAAAATGCATCAGATCTTCATATCACTGTAGACTCAGCGCCTATTGTCAGGGTAGACGGAAAACTAATACCTTTAAATTTTCCAAAGCTGGACAAGGAATATTGTAAACGTCTTGTGTACAGCATACTGGATGATAAACAGAAGGCAGTTTTTGAGAGAGACTTAGAGCTGGATCTTTCTCTGGATGTCCCAGGGTTGAATAGATTCAGAGTCAATGTGCACATGCAGAGAGGAAGCGTTGAGGCTGCGTTCAGGCTGGTGTCATTAAACATAAGAACTATCACGGAGCTGGGTCTGCCGCCTGTCGTAGCAGATCTTTGCCGT
Organism: Candidatus Omnitrophota bacterium; assembly: GCA_003485765.1. Lineage (GTDB taxonomy): Bacteria > Omnitrophota > Gorgyraeia > Gorgyraeales > Gorgyraeaceae > UBA10183. Next base: position 6,278 of record DNHS01000054.1, read on the forward strand.
AAAAACAATGGCTTGGTCCTTGTTACAGGCCCCACAGGAGTTGGTAAAACTACAACGCTTGCTGCAATGTTAGATCTTATAAATACAGAGCGTCAGGCAATAATTATAGTAGTAGAAGATCCTATAGAATATGTGCATACTAATAAACGCAGCGTAATTAAACAGAGAGAAGTCTATGCTGATACCAGGTCTTTCGCAAGCGCATTGATTCACGCGTTAAGGCAGGATCCTAATGTAATAATAGTTGGTGAAATGAGGGATATGGAGACAATTTCCACTGTTCTCACAGCTGCAGAAACAGGGCATCTTGTGCTGGCAACATTACATACTCCGGATGCGTCTCAGACAATAGATAGGATTATAGATGTTTTTCCACCCTACCAGCAAGAGCAGATAAAGATCCAGCTTTCAACTACTTTGCAGGGGGTTATTTCGCAGCAGTTATTGCCGAGAAAAGACAGGCCTGGCAGGATTATTGCAACAGAAATAATGATAGCTACAAATGCGGTAAGAAATCTTATCCGCGAACATGAAACAGAACAGCTTCTTACGCATATACAGACAGGCGGACAGTATGGCATGCATACAATGGACAAGTCTTTAAAAACGCTTTACCAAAAGGGTATTATCGCAGAGGATGTTTTTAAGACATATATCAAGAATCCAGATGAAGTTAGAAATCTATAAGAGGTTTATATGAAAGGTGTTTCATATAAGTTCGGCAACGATATAAATACAGACCTTATTATATCTGGCAGGTATAAATTTTCAATTACTGACCCGAATCAGCTTGCCAAGCATGTATTTGAAGACATAGATCCTGAATTTTACAAGAAAGCAGGCAAGGATAAATTTTTCGTAATAGCTGGAACTAATTTTGGCTGCGGCTCTTCAAGAGAACAGGCGCCCATGGCCCTTAAATATGCAGGATGCCATGCAGTGCTTGCCAAAAGCTTTGCTAGGATATTTTATAGAAACGCATTCAATCTTGGCCTGCCTTTAATAGAATGCGATACTGCTAAGATAAAAAAAGAAGACGTAATAGAAGTGGTTATTGAAAAAGGTATTGTTGTAGGCCCAGATAAACAATATATCCTGCATATAAAGCCATTTACTAGATTTCAGAAAGACCTCGTAAAGGTCGGCGGCATAGTGAATTACTATAAAAAATACGGGGAGCTGAAAATTGAGCTATAGAGTTACTTTGATTCCAGGCGATGGAATAGGCAGGGAAGTCAGTCTTGCCGCTAAAAGATGCATAGACGCCACAGGCGTAAAAATAACGTGGGAAGAGCAGATAGCAGGAGAAGAGGCTATTGCTAAATACGGAACAGTTTTGCCTGGCCAAGTTCTGGATTCAATAATAAAGAACAAGGTTGCCATAAAAGGGCCTATAATAACGCCTATTGGAAAGGGTTTCAGGTCAGTAAATGTTCAGCTTAGAAAGGCCCTTGATTTATACGCGTGCGTGAGGCCGTGTAAGTTGATAAAAGGCGTAAAAACGAGATATATAAATATAGACCTTGTGGTAGTGAGGGAGAATACAGAAGATCTATACGCTGGCATAGAGTTCAGCCAGGGCCTTAAAAGAACGAATGATCTGATAAAATATCTTGAAGAACAAAGCGGTATCTCAATAAAAGCTGATTCTAGTATAGGCATAAAGCCTATTTCCATAAGCGCGTCCAAGAGGATAGTAAAATTTGCTTTTGATTACGCTGTTAAAAATAATAGACGTAAAGTCACAGCTGTTCATAAGGCAAATATCATGAAGGAAACAGACGGCCTTTTTTTAAAATGCGCAAGAGAAGTAGCTGAGGAATACAAAGGCAAGATAGAGTTCGAAGATAGAATTGTTGACAATATGTGTATGCAGCTTGTCCAGAAGCCTGAGCTTTATGATGTCCTTGTGCTGCCGAATCTATACGGAGATATATTGTCTGACCTTTGCGCAGGCCTTATTGGAGGCTTAGGCATTGCGCCTGGCGCTAATATAGGAGACAGCATGGCATTATTCGAGGCAGTGCACGGCAGCGCGCCTAAGTACGCAGGTATGAATAAAGTTAACCCCACTGCAATGATACTTTCCGGGGCGCTGATGCTGCGTTATTTGGCCGAAGAAGAAGCAGCCAATAGGCTTGAAAAAGCCACAGAAGAAATCATAGCAGAGGGTAAATACGTTACTTACGATCTAAAGAAAGACCGCGATGATCCATCTGCTGTGGGCACCAGCGAAATGGCAGATGCGATTATTACGAAACTAAGCAAAGCGTAATTCTGCCCAGCCCAGTAGGTTTCGAGGACGCAAAATTTTCCCAGCGTGAAAATTTTGCTCCGTTTTGACACTCGCTCGTCTCGTGAAGCAAATGGGGTTTGAGGCACATTAGAATTGTTTTGGCAGATGTCCGCAAGGATTTATGGTGAGTTCTGGTCAGTTGACAATACGATAGTCGACAGAAGAACGAACCATAAACCGTAGCGGACGGCAAAACAATTCAGTGCCGAATGGCCCCACTTGCTTCACGAGACACCGTGCCCGCTCGTGTCAAAGAGGCCTCTCAACCCACTGGTCTGGACAGAATTACAGCAGGGAGTTTATGAAAATAGCAATTATCGGCGCAGGAAACGTTGGAGCAATGGTGGCGTCCAGAGTTATAGACGCTGACCTGGCAGATGTAGTATTAGTTGATATAGTGCCAGGCGTGGCAAAAGGCAAGGCGCTGGACATTTCTGACGTAAGGCCTATAGTTAATTCCTCGGCTAATATAATCGGCACAGAGAATTTTGAGGACATGAAAGGTTCGGATATAGTAGTCATCACAGCTGGCCTGGCCAGAAAGCCTGGCATGTCCCGCGACGATCTCCTGAAAAAAAATTCAGATATAATAAAAGAAGTGTCTAGCCAGGTTAAAAAATATTGCCCATCGTCTATAGTTATAGTGGTTACAAATCCTTTGGACGTAATGAGCTATCTTGTAATGAAAACCACTGGTTTTGATCCAAAGAAGATTATTGGTATGGCAGGCGTCTTGGATAACGCAAGATTTATAAATGCTTTATGGGGAAAAAATCAGGATATTGCCCAAGACAAGGTTTTAATGATGGGGAGCCATGGCGACACAATGGTTCCGATAAATAGGTCAGAAAATATTTCTGAAAAAGTGTTTTCTGAAGCCTCTGAGCTTGCCAGGAATCGGGGAGCAGAGATAGTGAAGCATCTTGGCATAGGAAGCGCTTATTTTGCGCCGTCAGCATCCGTATTTTTTATGCTAAAGGCTATAATAAAAAATGAGAAAAAATCCATGTGCGTAAGCGCTTATCTCGAAGGCCAATACAGCGAAAAAGATATTTACATAGGAGTTCCTGTTACCTTGGCTAGCCAAGGTATTGAAAAAATAATAGAGATAGGGCTTACCGAAGAAGAAAAACAAGCTTTTAAAGAATCTGCTCGTCAAATTCGCGAATCTATCTCCAAAACCCTCTAAACAACTTTACATTCTAACAATGTTAAAATGTAAAGTTGTTTGTGATAGAATGACCTAAAATGACCACCAAATATGATTTAGCTATAATAGGTTCAGGGCCGTGCGGTTATGTGGCAGGCATCAGGGCAGCTCAGCTTGGCCTTAAAACCTGTATATTTGAGAAAGACAAGATAGGCGGGGTGTGCCTGAACTGGGGATGTATTCCCACCAAAGCGCTATCAGCATCAGCTAATGCCTTGTATAACATAGAACGCGCGGCTGAATTTGGGATAAATGTAAAAGGTTTTGACCTGGATTTCTCAAGGGTATATGAAAGAAAAGAATCTATTGTAAAAAAGCTCTCATCCGGCATAGAAATGCTTTTAAAGGCGAGAAAGCTTGAGATAATAAAAGAAAAAGCGGAAATAAAAGATATTGGACGCATAAAAGCAGGCGATTTAGAAATAGAAGCCAAAAATATACTCATAGCAGCAGGCTCAATTCCTTTTGAGCTTCCAGGACTACCTTTTGACCATATTGATATTCTATCCAGCACTGATATACTGGAATTAAAAATCATACCTAAGAGCCTTATAATAGTAGGCGGAGGCGTAATAGGCTGTGAATTTGCATCCATATTCAGGTCTTTCGGCTCAGAGATAACAATAATTGAGGCAATGCCCCAGCTTTTGCCAAACGAAGATGAAGAAATAGCCCGTAAAATAGAGCAGATTTTCAAAAAAAGAGGCATAAAGATTCTTACCAATACAAAAATTGATAAAATAGATAAAGGCGATAAAGCGGTTATTTCTGTGGGCCGTTCGCCTAATTCAAAAGGCCTTGGAATTGAGAATTTAGGCATAGAGTGCAATAAAGGATGGATAAAGGTAGATGAGTCTTTCAGGACTAATATCAAGAATATTTACGCAGCAGGCGATATAAAAGGTGGGATGCTGTTGGCTCATTTAGCTTCAAAAGAAGGTATTTCCGCTGTAGAAGGCATGTGCGGAAATAATTATTCCATAGATTATAGTGTTGTCCCAAGCTGTATTTTTACTCATCCTGAGATTGCAAGCGTAGGCCTTAATGAAAAGGCTGCAAAGAACAAAGGTATGGATATAAAGACCAGAAAATTCTTATTTGGCGCTATCGGCAAATCCCATGTTTTGGGTGAAACAGATGGATTTATAAAGCTCGTAGTTGATAATAAGAGCGATAAGATTTTAGGCTGCCAGATAATCGGTTCTCATGCTACAGAGCTTATAGCAGAGATTTCAGTATGCGTCCAGTTTGGCATAACATCTGAGAAGCTTTCAAGCGTAATCCACGCTCATCCTACATTATCTGAGATAATTTGCGAAGCATCAGAAGCAATGCACAATAAAGCAATACACTCGCTTTAGAGGCAGGTTGAGGCCTGAGGCACATTAGAATAGTTTCGGCAGATGTCCGCAAGGATTTACAGCGAGTTTCGGTCGAGTGACAAAGCGATAGTCGGCAGAGAAACGAGCTGTAAACCGTAGCGGACGGCGAAACGATTCAGTGCCGAATGGCCTCAATCTGCCTCTAAGGAGACTATGTATCGTCTAACAATATTAGGATATGTGAGAATATGCGAATCGGTATATTAGGCGGGACATTTGATCCAGTGCATAATGGGCATATTTACCTTGCGGAAAAATCATGCGTTAAACTATGCCTTGATAAGGTAATTTTCATACCATCGTATCTCCCTCCGCACAAAAAAGGCATTAAAGTCGCATCTGCAAAGCATAGGTTCAATATGCTTAAACTTGCCATATTGGAGAATAAGAAGTTCAAGATATCTGATATGGAGATAAAAAGGATGGGCAGATCATATTCAGTAGAGACCTTGAGACGCCTTAGAAAAAAGTATGGTGCTAAGGCAGAGCTTTTCTTTATAACAGGCTCTGATTCCTTAAAAGAGCTGGATAAATGGAAAAACCTGCCCGAGATTTTAAGGCTTTGTAAATTTGTAATCGTAGAAAGGCCTGGATTTAAAATAAATAGAAAACCTGACGGTTTTATCTTATTGCATATAAATGCAAAGGACATATCATCCAGCGATATACGTAATCAAATAGAATCAAAATCAGTAAAAAGCCTAATACCGGCTAAGGTGAAGGCGTACATATCTAGATATAAGTTGTACATACATGCGCAACATGCGCAATAATATTTGACAATTCGTGTTTAGTGTGATAAAGTTATTTCGTTTAAATCAATAGTATTGTACTATTAAAAAAGGAGGGTGCAAATGGCACAAGGTTATTGCGTGAAATGTAAGACCAAGAAAGAAATGAAGGACGCAAAAGAAGTTGTAATGAAGAACAAAAGAAAAGCAATGAAGGGTAAATGCCCTGCTTGCGGTACAAGCATGTTTTGTATCATGGGCAATAAGTAAGAGCATATCAATTTGTGAGATCCAAAGAAAAAGCGCTGCTTGTTGCGGAACTTGCGAAGGCAAAGTTAGCAGAAGATGTTGTGATACTGGATATGAGGAAGGCGTCCGGCATTACGGATTTTTTTGTCATAGCGAGCGCCTCTTCAACAAAGCGGTGCCAGGCAATAGCAGAGAACATAGAAGCAGGTCTGTCCAAAAAAGAAAAATCTACATCTAAAATAGAAGGCTACCGAGAAGGCCTATGGGTGATTGTAGATGCCTATGATGTTGTAGCTCATATATTTTACACAGATGTGAGGAAGTTTTATAATTTGGAAGACCTGTGGGGTGATGCTCCTAGAGTCAATTTATGCCACAAAAAGAAGAAAGCTCGCTCAAAGAAAACCTCAACAAGAAGATAAAAGAATTTTCCGCGCTTTACGAAGTTGGAAAATTCATAACTTCAACTCTTCATCTGGATGAAGTCCTGTCGCTTATAACAAAAAAAGCAGCTACTATAATGAACGCATCTGCCTGTTCCCTGAGACTGTTAGATAAATCAGGCCATGAGCTTTTATTGCATTCTTCTTACGGCTTTGCCAATAAAAGGTTTCAAAAGATTAAAAAAAGCCTCAAGGTAGGCGAGAGCATTGCTGGCAGGGTTGTAAAAAACGGCAGAGCTTATCTTATAAACGACCTGAGGAAAGAAAAAAAATACAAGTACCCATATCATGCAGCGCAAAAAGGGCTCAGATCTTTGGTAACTGTTCCTTTGGTGCAGAAAGATAAGATTATAGGCGTTTTGAGTATTTATAATACAAAAGTTGGTAAATATACGTCTGAAGACGTGAAACTATTAGCAATGTTTTCCAGCCAGGCTGCCATAGCTATTGAAAATGCCAGACTTTTTGAACAGGCGCAAACAGGCTATCTGAATACTATTAGGACTCTTTCAAATATCATAGACGCTAAAGACAGTCAGACATTCGGACATTCTGAGCGCGTAATGAGACATTGCATGAGTATTGCGCAGGCTCTCAAGTTTTCTGAAGATCAAAAAGAGGTATTGAAATACGCGGGGCTTTTGCATGATATAGGCAAAATAGGGATAGATGTAGGTATATTGAGGAAGCCGGCCAAACTTACCAAGGATGAATGGAAAATCATGGCTATGCACCCTGTAGTTGGTTCCGGGATTGTAGAGCAAATAGGCTTTCTGGACGATCTTGCGCCTATTATATTGCATCATCACGAGAGATATGACGNNAATTATCAGAAGGCGCAAGCACTCAATTCGACCCTAAAATAGTGAAGATTTTTTTAAAGATACTAAGCAAGAAAAAACATAAAGCCCAAAAAGCCTGACAACCCCGCCTGTTTTATGATCAAGATAGAGATAGATTTAATAATAGCAATGAAAGAAGCTGTAAAAAAAGCATTTTCTGAAATATCAGCTAATGCTGTTGAAGGCCTTTCGCTAGAGGTTCCGAAAGAGAAGAAGTTCGGGGATTTCTCTAGCAATATAGCGATGAGATTATCCAGAGAGCTAAGAAAAGCTCCTCTCGATATAGCAGATGACATTATTAAACATATTGAAAAATCAGGTCTTATCCAGGATGTAAAAGTTGAAAAACCAGGTTTTATAAATTTTTATATTTCAAATAAGCGAGTTATAGGCGCCCTTGAGGATATTATCAAAGAAGGCGCTGGATTTGGAAGTTCAACTCTCGGCAAGTCTAAAAANNGTAGCTCATGGAAGGCAGGCAGCTATAGGAGATTCTCTTGCCAGGATTTTAAAGTTCTGCGGCTATGATGTTATTAAAGAATACTATATAAATGATGAGGGCGTGCAGATACAGGCCCTTGGAAAATCACTTAAGGCCAGATTCATGGAGATAGTAGGCGAGAAGTCAGAATTTCCGGAGAATGGCTATAAAGGCGGGTATATTTACGAGATAGCTCAGAAATTAAAAGATAGCGGAGTAGCGGAGCGAGCGCAAGCGAGTTTCGAGTCCTTATCTGATGATTTTTTTATGGAATATGCGGCTAAAGAAATAATGGGCACAATAACAAAGGACCTGGAGGATTTTGGAGTTCATTTTGATGTGTGGTATAGCCAGAAGTCCCTTACGAAATCAGGAAAGATAGAAAAAGCTCTAGAGATTTTAAAGAACAAAGAGTTTTTGTACCAAAAAGACGACGCCACGTGGTTCAGGTCAACTGATTTTGG
>DNHS01000024.1 GCA_003485765.1 Candidatus Omnitrophota bacterium
ACCGGTTTGGTCTTGAGGTAGAGATTCATCTATTCTTTGGGCAATAAATCTGTCTCTTTTATTTAAAAGTGTATTCTTAGTCAACCTATATTTTATAAATCCAAATAATTTCTCAAACTTTGTCTTAGCCTGAGTTATTTTAAGCAATTTATCGCGCTCTTCTTTAACGAGATTAAAATCTTCAGTCTTTACTAAAGTGGCTCCTCTTTTAAGGAGTCTTGCGACTAATTCGTAATTCCTGCTTCCTAAATTTAGCCCTTCCTCAACTATTTTTTCTCCTATTTCTCCTTCGGCTACCATTCCGTCTTGATATATTTTCATTCCGGATACATCTACAGAAATAAAATAATCTGATATAGCATCCCAGAAGCCCTCAACTGTCCTCTGATGTTGTCTCCAAACATCCTCTCCTAAATCTGCAATGCCTCTTTTCGTTACATCTTTTGCCAAAGAACCGAGGTCTGCACTGGTATGAATAACTGGGACATAAATCAGTGTTCTCATAATGAGATGCGGAATAAGTTATTTCGCCTTTATCTTTTCTTCCAGGCGATCTAATCGTTTTTTAAGCGCTATATTCTCTTTCTCTATCTCAGTCTCTTTGGCTTTAGTGGATAAATAAGAATCCTGCTGCCACCAATTTATACCCATCTCCATCGCCTTATCAACTGAGGCAACCAAGAGTCTTATTTTAATATTAAGCAGGTCAATATCGGCAAGTTGGATTTTTATATCTCCGGCAATCACAATTCCTTTATCCAAAACCCTCTCTAAGATATCTGCAAGGTTAGTAGCCTCAATTGCATGAACCATTTTGTCTTGAGCCATAGTTTTATCCTCCCTTCATTATTATGCCAATTTTTTAGCTTTTATAATTAAATCTGCTGTTTTCTTACGTAGATTTGCAATAAAATGGCAATTTTTACAATCTAAAATCTCTTTTTTATAATCTTGGCAGTTTAAAAGTATGTCTACTTCCTTTTGTAATTCTTCGGCATATCTTGCCTTCTCTTGAACACCTTCGGCCTTATTGATTTTGTCTGTGATATCTTTTATTACAGGCTCTTGTCTTTGAAATGTCAGACAACTTATTTTGGGTTCTTCTTTATGTTTATGCATAACTACCTCTCACATTAAATCCCCTAAGGGGCCCAAATTTATGTTCAGCTCTTCATCTTTAAGCCCAAAAATCTCCTTTAGTTCCTGCATCTTATTTTCTAATTTTAAAAGAGTTTCTCCTATTTGTTCAATTTCTTCCTCACTAAGAGAACCACCTTCTATTCTTCTCATTGCCTGTTTTTCAAGCAGCTTCCTAATTAATTCTACAAGCGTAAGGACTAATTTTGCCAGCCCCTTCTCCACATTTTTAGGGTCAATATTAATCCTTTCAGGGTTTGTATCTTTAACTTCCTCTGGCTCTTTAATGGTTATTGTTACAGATGACCTTTCCATTCTATGTCGGTTCCTCCGTTGCGCCTGCAAAGGGAGTTCCTCTTAGCCGTTCCATAGTCTCTACTGAGCTAAGTAAAACCTTTAATCCTAAATATATAAGGTCTACATCAGCTATAGAGATAACTATATCTCCTGAGATAACTACGCCTTTATCTAAAGCCCTATCCAAGACTTCTAAGAGAGTAATCCTCTTTTCCTTTTGAAGGTCTAAATAACTATTTTTATCCTGTAGGGTTTTTATTGGTCTATCCATTATGTATCTTTCCTTTTTTAGGATTGCAGAAATTATAGGGTGGCCAGGGGCCGGTGCAATCAAAGAAAAGCCCCTTGTCAGTATATTTTGCCCTAATATCCTCTACTATGTTAAGAAAATCCCCTACTTTATCCTTATTAATTAAAAAGGCGGAATTTAAAATCATTTCGTCATTTCTTTCAGTTACTTCTTTGGGTAATAATTTATTGATACGGACCCCCGTAGGCTTCTCTTTTAACCTATCAAAACTTACCTGACCATACTCATTAAGCTTTTTATTTGCGGCTATATTCAATAACTCCTCTTTTTTCTTCTTTAAAAGATATGCCTTGCCCGGTGCAGAAGAATTGATTTCCTTATCTATATTTAATAATTGCTCATCTTCTTGCATAAGATTCTCTTTCAACTTCTCTGAATTACAGTAAATCTTGACCCCCCATTCCTCTTTATCTTCTAATTTTATTAATAGAGCTTTAAATTCTTTTAAATGCTGGCTAAGCATTGCTTTTAGATTATCCTCAGTATTAAATATAGTGGCAAACTTAAAGGGAATCACGCATGCATCTTTCATAATCCCTTCTATCGCCTTTTCATGGATACTCGCCTTTGCCTTAATCCATTCTAAATCAGCTAAATTCCTCTTTAAATTCTCTTCATCAAATTCGGACTCTTTAACCTTATTGACAATCGCATATAAACTTTGGTGGTAAATGAAATAAGGTTTATCCACTAAATTCTCTATTTCTTTTAGTTTTGGCACCTTATCAGTAATGCAATACAAATAGATAAGGCCTTCTTTGGCTTTCTTTGTATTCATAGCTTACCTTTTAGTAAAATTATTCTCTTGGGCTAAGTTGTCCTTTGCGCTCGTAAGATTCCACTTCTAAACTACCGCTGAGTTTAACTGCATAGATATTTCTATCTTGCACTCTCGTAGGAAGCCCAAGTGACTTAATAAATGAGCTCTCTTCATAAACCTCTGCCTCTGCTTCCCAGCCATCACTGACCTTGGCGGTCTTAATTACCTTTACATCCTTGACCTCAAGGGTCTTTTTCAAAAACTCAACCACTTCTTTTCTGATATCCTCAATATTAGTCATCTTCACACCTCCTCTTCTTTTGCCTTTCTGACGGCATCTAATCGTGCTAAAAGTTCTTTCTCCTGCCTATTGTATTCCTCCTCGTTTATTTGGTCCAATTCAAAGTTAAGCTGTAATTCCATAAGCTTCTCTTTTATCAGCCCTTCATCGGAAAATTCCTTTTCCGCGACCTCATAGATTTTCTTACCTATCCAGATTACGCCTTTTAACGGTGCAAGAAATATGTCGTCGATCAAAAACATTTTAGTATTTCCCTGTTTCTATCACTAAATTCACAAAATTAAATGGCGGCAGCGTGCCCACATATTTAAATTTTATTTTATCTCCGGATTTGTCTGCGAGGGCCTGAACGTTTTGGTCAAATTCTGCTTCTCTACATTTTTCTACCAGGAAGGCGGCACTTATAATCATCAGCTCGCCATAGGGAGTATTGACCTTCGTATCTTGGCTCAGCGGTGAGAGCGTATTTAAAATCTCTTCCTTATAGATATCTTTCTCTTTTTGCAAGACGGCTTCGACCTTTTTGCCGACTTCCATGCGTTGATAGTAGGTCTTTGCCGGAGGCTCGGACGATATTGCTGCTTTAAGCCTCCCGATATCTTCGTATTTCTCCAATATCTCTTTGTATATTATCTCTTCTTTAAATATCGCTTTTAGTCCAAGCTCTTTTTTGCCTTCCATATTTTTTAATAAATCAATGAATCTATCATGCTCTTTTTCTAATATCTTTTTTACTTTATCTTCATCTTCGGCAATTGTGGCGAATCTAACAGGCAAAACCGTATAACTCCTCATTACCTCTTCAATGGCTCGCTCATGAGGAATTAAATTTTCTCTTGAAACAGGATATTTTTTAATTGGAGAATTGCTCACCACCGCAGCAATATCATTAAAGCAAATGGAGTATAGCTCATCGCCTCTTCCGCCAATACCCAATGGGCCAAAGGATTGAGATTGATTTAACTCAATTATACAGTAGATATATTTACCTTCTTTCAAAATAACATTTCCCATTTATTTTTACTCTCATCCCATAAGTAAGGGAGTTCCTTACTTACGGGACTCATCAGCGCTGGCTGCGACTAATGCGCCTTTAGCTACGCTCCTTAGCGGCTGAGATGCCATTCTTACTGAGCCGACCGGGATGGGTAGCTTTAGCCGGTCTAAAATTTGTTTAAACCTGCCTGAGAACCCTTTGGGAAGCGAAGTGCCGCCTGAAAGGATAATACTTATGGGCTTGGTAATCCTCGGTAATCTTCTTGCCTTGACAAACTCTTGTTTTATATTTTCAATTACATACTCTATTAAGTGATTGTAATAAATTGATAAAGCGCTTTCAATCTTGCTTAAACCTTCTTCCTTGCTTAAATCCAAGGATGATTCTTTTATTGCCGAGACCCTGCTCGCTGTCTCATCCACCGCCATAGCCACTTGCTGGTCAATCCAATCTCCTGACTTAGCGACAGAAAACTTAAAAATCGGCACAGACATAAAACTTAAACAGACATTGACCATCCCACCGCCAAAGGAAAGGCCAATTCCCGTAAAATCTTCCTCAGCTAACTCAGATAAGATAATGGCATGACCCTCATTTATCGGCTTGGGACTATATCCTAATGTCTTTAAGAATCCTTCAATCATCTTTATATGATATAGGACGTTGAAATCCGCGTCCAGGGGTTCGCCGGGAACAGAAAAATAGACTATCTCGCCTTTGTGAGCAGGCTCGCCTATGACGCTTTTTATCAATAATTCTACTATAGGAAGGGCTTCTTTCTCTGTCGGGCTTATTACGCCTTTACTTAAGGGCCTTCGTGTATCTTTATTAAACATATTAGCAAACTGTAATGCCTCATCGCCTACTACATAAAGATTTTCTTCTTTGATAATATATTTTACCTTGGAGTTATCAAGGATCTTCTTGGTAAAATCAGTATGCTCCACCCCGAAGAAGGCGTTCCTCTGCGACCTAAAGACGATATCATCGCCTTCCTTATGCGCACATTTCACAAACATCGTGCCGATATCCACACCCTTACCTTTTTGTATCTGCCCTTTGAACCCTTCAATCTCGCTTTTACCGTCTTTAGTCTTGATCATTTTTTCCTCCCCTTCTTATGAATTTCCTTAAATAATCTTACTGTTTTATCCATATCATCGGATTTCTCCTTTTCCACCCGCGTTCCGATTTTATTGATATTACTCTCTAAAGTTAAACTCTCGTCCTCTACGGGAAGGTCAAAGTCCGTCTTTATTTTTATGCGTTCTTCCGGCGTCTCAATCCCTGTCTCTTTTTTTATCCCGCTTGGCGGGACGGGAATCTTAATGCTCTTTACAGCTCTCTTCAACTCGCCGCTAATTTCCCTGGCCACTTCGGATGCGACTTCTTTAATTAACTCTTTATCAACCTTCGGCTCTTCAGTCAGTAATGTCTTTAGTCCTGTCTTGGCCAAAGAATAATGACCTTCAGAAAAACCAAGATAGTATCTTCTGATTAAATCCCGGCATAGAAAACCTATATATTCCAACGAAAAGCCAACTTGCCTTCTTATCTGGTCTTTAGTTGCTAACCTTAATCTGGCTACACAATTAATAATATCCGCTTCTGTCCCGGATAAAGCCATACTATTTTTCCCACTCCTCAGGATAAATAACAATGCTGACAAAATTAAAGACCGGCAGGGGTCCGGCATACATAAACTTTATCCTGTCCTTATATTTTTCACTCAGATCATCCATTACGTTATCAAATTCTTTTTCCCTGCCTTTATCTACCAAGAAAGCGACGTTCATAAACATCTCATCGCCTACGGTCTTATTAAGTTTATAATCAAAGGCTGTTCTTCTTAAGGCATCTACTATCTTCTCAGTCTCTTTTCCTTTTTTCTTTGTTAGAGCTTGTTCTACCATCTTACCTACTTCCATTTTGGCCTGAATATTTTTCTTATTCTTGTCGTTCTGAATATCCTCTTTTGTTCTCTTAATTGCCTTATTCTCGTCTACAACCTCTTTGAAGATTACATCCATATTCTTCCATACGCCTTTGACGCCAAGTTCTACTTTATGGTCAGCATCCCGTAACGCATTCTTAAACTCTCTATATCTTCTGTCTAAAAGATTCCTTATCTCATCGGCATTAGAGGCAATAGTGCCGAATCTAACTGGAAGCACACTATCAAACTCCTGCATCACTTCTTCAATTACCTTCTCATGAGCTAACATATTTTCGCGATTCACAACAAATTTAGTCATCGGATGGTTACTTACTACCATACTTAAGTCATCGTAGCCAATAGTTAAAACCTCATCACTGCCTATACCTATAGGGCCAAAATTCCTCTCTTGCTTTGTGCCAATGATACAATAAATATATTTTCCTTCTTTTTCCATAATATTACTCTCTTACCCTCACTAACATCGCGTTCTCTTTTTGGTTTGCCTGCTCGTTGGCAGCGCAGTAGTCAGCGAGTATCTTATAGGCCTTATTCACTTCATCGAATTCTTTCTCGACGCAAGGCATATTCGGATTTCTATCCGGATGGGTAGAAAGCGCCTGTCTCTGGTAGGCTTTCTTGAGCTCATTCTTACTCGTGATGTCATTTAAAATCCCGAGCTTTTTCTTCGCCCAATCTACATCTTCGTAATTTAGCGTTTTTATCTCAAGGGTATAAAAACTATATGGCGGAAGCGGCCCTACACATCTAAAATTTAGCTTCTCGGCAAATTCAGTATTTAGCTCTTCTACTTTCTTATCAAAATCCTCACGCCTATCCTTATCTATTAAGAAAGCAATATTAACCACCATTTTATCATCCATAAGCTCGTGGGCATTGAAAGCCTGACTTACGCTTTTAAGAGAAGCTTGTATTCTCTTAGAATACCCTTCTCTAATTCTGTCTAACGCTTCTTTAACCATAAGCCCTACCTTCATCTGGTCGTCCACAGTTACGCCTCCGGGTGAGGCTAAAAGTCTCTCCTTAAACTCTTTAATCTCTTTGCCTTCCCTGATCTCTTTAAGAACCAAATTAAAATCACCCCAAGTGGCAACAACATCAATCTCTATCATATTCAATATTTTATTAAAAACATCTTTGATTGTAGAATGGCCGCACGCCAATATATGTTTAATCTCCTCTATATTTTTAGCAAAGGTCCCTAATCTCATAGGAATGATGGTATGGCCTAAGCTCATGATATTTTCGAGAGCTTTTTGATGCCTTACTAAAAACATGGCTAATCTATCTTTACGCATATGCGTATAATCTATCATCTCCGAATCGCTCACTACCGCCGATATATCCTGATAGGCAATCGTATATACCCCGTTAGATTCGCTTTCTTCTAATAATAAAAGGAGACCCTTCGGAATAGAAAGATAGAGGCTTACATTCGAATTTAAAATTCCGTAAATATACATTTTTAAGTCCCCTTTCTTTTCTGCTCTGTTTTAATCACTAAGGCTAAAGCCTCTTCAAAGTGCCGTTTTGAAATCTTCAATTCTAAGTTTTGATTTTCTATATATTCTCTTATTGCCAGCATGGAGGCCTTCCTGCATATAAATTCGATATCCGCTCCTACTTTGCCTTCGGTCTTCCCGGCCAATTCTTTTAAATCCACTTCCTTAGCCAGCGGTTTATTTTTGGTGTGTATCTTAAATATCTCCTCTCTCGTCTTCTCGTCAGGTTTCGGAAGCTCGAACAAAATATCGAACCTGCCGCTGCGCAATATGGCAGGGTCAACCAAATCTAACCTGTTGGTAGCTGCCAGAACTACAACCCCCTTTAATTCCTCAATTCCATCCATCTCCGTCAGGAATTGGCTTATCAGACGTTCTGTTACATGGACATCTGTAGAACTCGAACCGCGCCTGGGCACAATACTATCTATCTCATCAAAGAAAAGAATCGTAGGAGAAGCCTGTTTCGCTGTCTTAAAAACCTCACGAATCGCTTTCTCGCTTTCTCCCACATACTTGGATATCAGAGAAGGGCCTTTTACTGAGATGAAGTTAACCCCGCTTTCGGTAGCAATTGCCTTCCCAAGGAGCGTCTTTCCCGTGCCGGGAACTCCATAAAGAAGTATCCCTTTAGGCGGATTTGTATTAGCTTTTTTGAAAACATCGGAATATTTGAGCGGCCATTCAATCGCTTCTTTCAACTCTTCTTTTATATCCTCCAAACCGCCGACATCGCTCCATTTCACATCCGGGACCTCCACAAAAAATTCTCTAATTCCTGATGGTTCAACATCCTTCATTGCCTCTAAAAAATTATCCATGGTTACTTCTAACTTCATCAACGTCTCATAAGGAATTTCTGCCAGCTCAAAATCAATCTTAGGCAGAATCTTTCTTAATGCTGACATCGCTGCTTCTCTACATAAAGCCTCTAAATCCGCTCCCACAAAGCCATGAGTAATCTCAGCTAATTTTTCTAAACTCACATCCTCTGCTAAGGGCATACCTCGTGTGTGTATCTGGAGGATCTCTAATCTTCCGTTCCTATCAGGTATGGGAATTGAAATTTCTCTATCAAATCTACCGGGCCTTCTTAACGCTGGTTCTATGGTATTAGGGATATTAGTTGCTCCTATAACGATTATCTGCCCTCTTGACTCTAATCCATCAAGCAGAGATAAAAGTTGGGATACTACACGCCTCTCAACCTGCTTCTCGCTGCCCATATCTTCTCTCTTAGGGGCGATTGCATCTATCTCATCAATGAAGACAATAGCTGGCGCATTTTTCTGAGCATCTTCAAATACACTTCTTAATCGAGCTTCGCTTTCGCCATAGAACTTTCCCATTATTTCAGGCCCTGATATATGAGTAAAATATGCATCCGTCTCATTAGCCACTGCCCGGGCAATTAAGGTTTTGCCTGTGCCGGGAGGCCCGTAGAGAAAAACTCCTTTCGGCGCACCGATTCCTAATCGCTCAAATATTTTAGGATAACGCAAAGGTAGCTCTATCATCTCCCTAATCCTTTGAATTTGGGAACTCAAGCCCCCGATATCTTCATAGGAGACCGTGGCTGCTTTTGCCTCTCCTTGTTTCTTCGTCTCCATCCTTATTAAAGTAGCGGCATTTATCAGGACTACGCCGTCAGGAATAGTGTCTACCACCTTAAAATCACACGACCTTGACCCAAAAAAAGTCGCCCTAATCTTGTCTCCAGATAGTGCCGGAAGCCCCTCTATGAGAGAACCAATATATTTAGTGTCGCTATCTCTCTGGAGTAGGCTGGATATCGTTAGCGGCGAGAGGGTAATTTTATTGGCGGGCTTAGAGTCGGTTCTACTGATTCTTACTTTCTCATCCAGCCCTATTTGAGCGTTTTCTCTGGAGATTCCATCCATCTGAATAATCTTTCCCCCTCTGTTTTCGGCATAGCAAGGCATTGCCTTAGCAGGGGTTTTTCTTTTACCTTCAATCTCTATAATATCCCCTACCTCCAATCCAATGAGTTTCATATCCTCCGGGTCAATTCTAACAATCGCCCTGCCTACATCCTTAGGTAAGGCTTCTTTTACTTTTAGAGTTAGAGTATTATTCACCATCATTACCTGAATAGAAACTCCTTAAAATTCTCCAAAGCATCTATGCCTTTAACTTCTTTAGATTGTAATGGAGTAATTGTTATCTTTAAGTTACTGAATTTTCCCCCTATCTGGTTAATATATTTTCCCTGTTCCTTTTTTCTCTCTCTACAAAAACCGCAACCAATTGATTCCAAAACATTATTTATCACTAACTGCCTTACATTTATGCCATATTTACTTAGATTATTTATCAACCTTTCCGTTTCTAAAATCGCCATATCTTCAGGGATAGTTACTGCAATAAACTCACATTTATTTTGGTCCTTAAGCAAACCTTCTATTTTCTTTACCGTCTTCTTCATCTCTACCAGAAAATCATCGCCTTCGTCAGGATTATATTTCCCAGAAAAGGTCTCTACCATATACCTATATTTCCAGCGCATTTTGGCTAAAACCTTAATCCATTCATCCAACAATTCTGGTAAGGTTAGAAGCCGAAGGGCATGACCAGTGGGCGCAGTATCTACAATATATTTATCAAACTTCGCCTCATCAATAAGGTCAACTATGGTTTTAAACCCCATTACCTCATCTATACCCGGAATAGGTAAGGCAAAAATAGAGTCAATGTCTTCCTGGTCTAAATAAGTAGAGGTATCAAAGATTTTCTTTATCTGGGCTTCATATTTTACCTTGAATTGAGAAAGAGCTTTTTGCGCATTTACCTCCAAAACGTTTAAGTTCTGGACACCCTCTACGTCTTTTATCTCATCTCCGATTTTCTGGCCTAAACTATCTGAAAGAGAATGTGCCGGGTCAGTAGAAATAACTAATGTCTTAAAACCTTCCTTAGCTAAATAAAAACCTGTGCTTGAGGCACAGGTCGTCTTTCCCACTCCGCCCTTTCCGCCAAATAAAATTAACTTTAATGCATTTTCTTTTAATCCGGTTAATGCCATCCATTGTTCCCCCACACTCTTACGAGTGTGGTATCTATATTCCCCACATGTAAGTGCGAGGTCGTCTTACTACTTGTGTATCCTTACTTCTAATATTCCATTTTTATAGGAACGGGTAAGGGTTTCGGGTTTAACCTTTGCTGGAAGTAGAACCTCTTTGTAGTATTTTCTATCTTTACTTACTGCTTTTAGTTCTAATATATCCCCTTTTAACTCTAATGATATGGCTTCCTCGTTAACACCGGGCATCTCAGCATAAACCCTTATTTCATCTTTCTCATCAAAAACATCAATGATCGGCTCTCTTTCCTCTTCAACTATAGGCCCTTTAGGAGTCTTCTTAACATTTCCAAATGGCTCAACTACAGTCTTCCCACCTGTCATTGTCTTTACAGAAAAGCCAAAGACGCCTTTCATTCCTTTTTTAAGATGGCTTAAGTCTATCTCGCCTTCTTTTTTGATTTCGCCGCCTGCCTCTTTTAAATCTGCCGCAAGGTCAATCAATTTCTCAATGCCTTTAAATAAACCACCAATGCCAAAATCAAAACCTATTTCTTCTTCCTTTTTTTTCTTTTCTCTTGCCATTTAGCTACCCCTTTTTGCCTCACATATTATTATAGTTTAGGTATTTTATTGCTCATTTGAAAGGGCGAGGTTCTCATCTTTCTTCTCTACAACTCCTTTTCCCTTACAAATTAAACACGGAAGGTCAACACCTCTTTCTCTGCCTCTACCTTTACAAGCCGGGCAAGGTTCAATATCTCTACTGCTCACGCTTACTACACCTTTTCCTTTACAGATAATGCAGGTAAGATCTCTGTTCAAGAACGAGCGCCCCTCTCCGTTACAATAGGCACAGATAACCGCTGGTGACGAAACCTTTACAGTTGCGGCGCCTAAACAGGCAGGACATCGTGTGCTTTTTTTAGAGGGCATAAGCCCCGTACCTTTACAAAACCCGCATTTATAGTCCGTCTTGTTAAGGATTTCGCCCTTTTGACCTACTTTCTGACTTTTCCAATCAAAGGTTTTCCAGTACATCTCAAGTTACCTATAATAATTAATAATTTACAGACATTGTCTTAAGCGGCTTTGTAGGTATACCTCTATAAGTTTTGATTTTTTGCTCTTCGTGCGTTTCTTCCTGCAATTTTTCAATCCGTTGATTTATGCTATTTAATTGTCTTTTGGCTGCGCCTACTCTTTTGTCTAATACAAAAATCTCTTTTTCTAATCTATCCTTTTCTCTACGAAGCATATACAACTCTAAATAACTTGACCTTTGGACCTTTGGAATACACCGAGCACCTATGGTATGTATACTTTTTATATTTCTAATATCCGGTATCTGTAACATTCCTCTCATTTAATACACCTCCCCCCTGTCTTGGATATAATCAATTTTCGTGCCTTATTTATCCCGCCAAGTGTTAATTCTAATCTATCGCTCGGCTTGATATTAAGTTCCTTGCGCATCCCACGTGGTATTGTAATTTTGTTTTTCTCATCCATCTTTGAGAAGAGCCTCAAAAGCGCCACTTTTCACCTACCTAAACAATAGCGGTATCTCTTTTCATTTTCTTGCTTACGCTAATAGTCTTCCCTGCGCCGACTTCTTTACTTACAAGTTCTTTAACTATTCCTTTTACCCTATCTTGATTAGTCTTTGAGCCGACCCTGCTTGTCTCAGAAGCCAATATATCCTGACACATCTGCGTAAAAACCCCATTGGCGCTTTTTACAGGGGTGATTCCCTGGACCTTAAGAGTCTTGGCGATCATGATACAGCCGCGCACAGTGGGAGCAAACTCACACTTTCCTGACTCTCTTAAGCCCCGGACGATATTGACGATTATCTCAGTATGTTGTTTTGAAAGCTTAGACTTTGCCTGGGTAATGGCCACCTCTGTCTCATAGTCAAAATGGTCCAAATCCATGGTTATCATCCTATCCCTCAACGCATCTTGGCTTCTATGGACTCCGGCATATTCTTCAGGATTTGAAGTAAAGATAGCAGTGAAATCCGGATCAACCCTTAAATATGGTTCTTCTCCACCTCTTCCCACCGGAAGATCCATCATCTTCTCCTGCAAGATTGACAGGAGAATATTATTTGCTTCTGGTCTGGAACGCGTGAATTCGTCATATATTAAGGTAAATCCATACCTACAGGCAACGGTGAGGCGGTTATCCACCCAACGCTTTATCATATCCTCTTCAGTCTTTAAAACCCTTGAGATAAATCGGTCTACAACCTTCTTTATCCTGTAGCCGTATTCGCCGCCAACCAAATCAGAGGTTGTAAATTCTTCATCTCCGTGAATCATTACCACCGGCCTTTTAATCTTACTGGCTATGTGCATAGCAAGCGTTGTCTTGCCGGAACCGGATACCCCTCTAAAATGGACTGGAAAACCTGCCTTTATATAGTCAAGGGACCTCTTAGTGATATCCTTGATATACTTTGTCTCCACAAAGTCTGACAAAGGACTGGGTTCTAATACTGTAGTCATCTCATCAATCATTTTATATCACCTCTTTTCTTGGATTCTAAAGTTTTATTCATCTTATTCCAGATTCTGCTTGCTTCGGCCAAATCGGCGCGAATCTCTTTTTCCTTCTTTCTAAAATCTTCCCTTAGAGAAGAGACATTCTTAACCAATTCTTCTCTATCTTCTTTAAGCCCTTTCGTTAAGCCTTCGGCCATCTCCTGATGAACTTTTCTGCAGTGCCCTACGAACTTCCTGGCATTGTCTCTGATGGTCTCTGCCTGTTCCTTTAAATCTTTTATGCTTCTCTTTCTATCTCCGTGGGCCGCGGCGATATCTTCACAGAGAGACTTCATACCACCCGCTATATTATCCATAAATCATCCCCCTTTGTGAATAACTCCTTTGCCTCCACATTTGCTGCAAGGAAGGTTTCCATCTACTTTATAACCTGTACCCTCACAGATAGGGCATTCTTCTTTAGCTCCCCGATGTGTAACACTACCTTTGCCCTTGCAGGCTGAACAATTAAGTCGACTATGTGGATGAATACCACTACCTTTACAAAAGGCGCATTCAATCATCGGCTCATCAACCTTAACATGACCCGTGCCGCCGCATACCTGACAGGCAGCCAGCTTAGATAGCAGGTTGAAAGGGTCTTTACCTTTTCCCTTACAAAAAGCGCATTTTATTTCACTCATAAACTCATCCCTCCACCGATATCACACCTCCTTAACCCTTTGCGACTCACGTTATCAGGGGGGAGTTATCTGTTCTTTTCTTCTTCCTCTTTTCTTTTTTTCTTTCCGCCCTTCTTTTTGCTCTTCTTCTCGACAGCCTCCTCAACTGTGCTGACCTTCTCCCCGGCTTCAATCCTGGGCATTACGCCACCTTTTCTGGATTTAGCTAAAGAAGCAGCCATTCCCTGCCACGCCGCCTTTGCCTTTTCCATATCTGAGCCATACTCACCTAAGAGCTTTTTAACACTACTGACTATGTCACCCACATACTTAGCTAAACTCTTTTTTAAAGCATCGGACATCTCAGCATGAGCCTTATCAAATTCATTTAGTTTCTTTTTAGTATAGCTCTCGATTTCCTTTACTGCTTTTGCAAGAGACTTTTTCAGCTCCTCTGACATCTTTTCTCTATCTGCATGAAAACCTTTTAACTGTGCAGCTACATCGTTCGCTATGGACTTAACAAAAGCCACTAAGTTCTTAGCTTGCTCTTCGCTCATCTCTTTGTGGCTTGCCTTAAACCCTTTGAGCATCGTCCCTACGTTCTTTGTCAAATCATTAACGAAATCAGCCAAATTCTTGGCCTGCTCCGCGCCCATCTGCTTCCTGTCAGCGGTAAAACCCCTAATAGTTTTATGAGTATCAATAACCAGATATTTTAACGCCTTCATTCGCACATCATAGGAACCGATGATGTTTTCGGTAATACCTTTCATGCTATCCGCTATTCCCATTTTTTATCCCTCCTTTTTGTTATTTTTTATTGAGTGTTTCTACTACTTGCCTAATCCACAAATTCTTGCCAGATTCTTTTCTCTCTTGCTTAAAAGTACCAAGCATTTTATTTACATCTTTTTTTCTTTCTATCTGGCGGGACAGACGTTCTTTATGCTGAGTTCTGAATTCCTGAAGCGTTTCTTTAAGGTCCTTTATCCTCAAGCTCCTTCCTTTGGCTAAAAGTGCTTTAAGTCTTTTTGCCATCTCCTGCTGTTCTTTCTGAAACTCCTTTAGCTTGGAGGAGACCTCTTCTTTTCTGGCATCCTGATTAGCGAGAACCTCTTTAATCATCTCCTGGAATTCTTTGACCCTTTGGACATCACATTTGGCAAGGGCATCTTTAAACTTAGTCAGATTCTCTCTTAGAGTGCGTGCCATTTCCCTTTGTTGACTGAGATAACCTTTCAATAAATTCTTTACTTCCGCTTCTCGTTCTTCCTGGGCTGATAAGACACCTTGCGTCATACTATCAAAGTCCTTTTTTCTTAAATGTTCGTTATGAGCGAGGATGTCACGCAGCTCGGTATTGATTTTTCTCCCCTCTTCTTTATTATCAAGAAAGACCTCCTGGAAGTCATCAGGGATCTGATGTGTAGTATCAAAAATGACCCCTACACTTTTGATTATCATCTCATAAGAAGAAACGGCATTTTCCGCGGCATTCTTTAAATCTAAGGCTTCTGGCATTTTTAAGATTACTCCTTTTTTGGAAGGAATTTCTTGGCGAACCATGCCCTTGACATCTTTGATGTCAAGGGGATAACTCGGCAAGAATCCCTTTTGTGACCTTATCCCTGACTGCCGTTAGGCAGGCTTAGGCTGCTGTTGCGGTTAAACCAATCGCCTCAGCATACTTCAGGTAAGTCTCAACTGATGCCGCTACGACTCTGGCTTCAATCGCGAGAATCTCTATACCTACTAAAGAGACTCTTACCCAGGCGTCAACTACCACGCCCTTGTCCAGGATACGGTCAATAACCTCAACCAAGCTGGAAGAACCAATCGCTTTTTCGACTGCCATGTGATTTCACCCCCTTTCATTTTTAGATTCCGCTTTTTTAGGGTAGAGGAGCGGTTAACCTCAAAAATCTATTCCTTTGCCTTCTTACCCTGCCGGCCTTACAGCCACATTTATAACAAACTCGCCATAATCCGTTGCAAACGGCACAATTTTCTCTATTATCTATCATTATCCCTTTCAGATTTAATATCTTCTTCAATAAATAGAACCGTCCCTTTTTTCTCCTACCTGTAAAAGTGAGCAACAACTATGCCAAAGGTATTCAAATTCAGGCAGAATTTTTGCTTTCTGAAATTGATTTTTATAACCTCCCGAAATACATAAGATTTAATCTTTAATATATTCTGTTGATTTGAGATAGATTGAAATATCCTTTTTAAAAATTTGTTGAAACAGGTAAGGATGGGACAAATATGGGACTAAAAATGTAATAAAACTGTCCCATAAGCGTTAAGCAATTTGGGTATTTTTATTTTGATGATATGGTAATTTGGTTAGCTGGTTTCTTTGGGTAGGAAGAGAAAAGAAAAGTTAAAAAAAAGTTACAAGAAAAATATTAGGATTTGAAACCTAAACTCTTCATCTTCCGGTAAAGTGCCTTGCGGTTGATTTGCATGATTTTTGCTGCTTTGAGCTTATTTCCATCTGCTTTTTCAAGGGCATTTTTAATCAAATCTCGCTGGAATGCCTTGGATGCCTCTTCAAATGAGCTTAAACTATCGGTTGAGTCAGGTTTATTCTGGAATGTGAGTTTATTCTGGGATACTGCTGTATTTACAGATAAGTGACTAGGGTTAATATGCTCGGAATCGGATAATAATACTGCTCTTTTGATAAGATTTTTAAGCTCTCTGACATTACCCGGCCAAGGATAACTAAGTAAAAATTTCATTGCCTCGTTAGAAAAATCGTTTACCTTTTTGTTGAATTCACTATTTGCCGCATCTAAAAAATATTTCGCCAGGATAGGTATATCCTCTTTTCTTTCGGCTAATTTTGGCAGCTCAATTTGAAACTCATTGAGCCGATGATATAGGTCATCTCTAAATTTACCAGCACTTACTGCCTCGGAAAGATTAACATTTGAAGCCACAATTATACGAACATCTATGCTTATATCTCTCTTGCCGCCCAGGTGCTGGAGTCTTCTTTCCTGAATTACCCTTAAAAGCTTCATCTGGACTGCATCCGAAAGATTAGTAATTTCATCTAAAAGCAAAGTCCCGCTATTGGCCTGTTCAAACCTACCTTTCCTCCTATCCTCAGCTCCAGTAAAGGCGCCTCTTTCATAACCAAAGAGTTCGCTCTCTACTAATGTCTCAGGTATAGCCCCACAATCTATGGCCACAAAAGGCTGAGCTTTACGCAGGCTCTTTTGATAAATTAGCTGGGCCATTACTTCTTTACCTGTTCCGCTTGCACCATGAATTATTACTGTCATATTGGTTGGAGCAATAATCTCAACCTGTTTTAAGACCTGTTTTATTTGAGAACTCTCTCCCATAACCTCTTCAATGGCAGTTTTTTCACCCAATCTTTTTCTCAAAACTTTTACTTCCTTGCTTAAATATTGGGTCTGAAGGGCTTTTTTAATTATCAGCACGAGCTCCTCATTATCAAAGGGCTTGGTAATATAATCAAACGCACCTAATCTCATTGCTTTTACTGCGTCCTTAACCTCGGCGTAAGCGGTGAGCATAATTATGAGCAAGTCTTTATCAATCCCTTTTAACTTCTTCAAAATCTCCATCCCATCCATACTGGGCAGCCGAATATCTAACAGGGCTAAATTAGGGGAATTATTTTGCACTGCCTTAAGCGCTTCCCTTCCATCTCCTACAGCAAGTACATCATAGCCTTCATCCTTTAAGATACTTGAAAGGTTAAAGCGCAGGTCCTTATCATCATCTATAACCAGAATTCTTTCCACCCCGTTAGAAACCTCCATTTTATCGACCCCGTTAGAGATAAGGTGCCAAAGGCGGCTGACAGTTGCCTACGGCAACCTATCTCTAACGGGGCTTACTCTCACCTATGAAGTTTTCTTATACTCCTCAATATATCCTCTCCACTAAAAGGCTTGTCTATAAAACCATAAGCCCCCAATTCCCTTGCCTCGTCTCTGCTTTCTTCGCTGCTATAGGCGGTAATTATATTTACTATTGTGTTAGGATTTATCTTCCTGATTTTAGAAAGAAACTTCATTCCATCACCATCAGGTAATTTTAAATCTAAAAATACCAGGTCAGGTGAGCGGCTTTTTAAACTACTAATTGCCTCCTTTCTGGTATTGGCAGACTCAACATTATAGCCACGAGAGCTTAAGGTATCACCTAAAAGCTGGCACAAATCCTTTTCATCGTCTATGATTAAAATATTCTTTACCCCGTTAGAAATTTTGTTTTCTTCTCTTGAAGATTCTGTATTTCTAACGGGGTTTATCTGGGTTTTTTCAGATAAGGTACTTCTTGCCGGTTTCCTTCTTTTGAGCTTTCTTAATTGAGCTTTTTCATAGCGCCGAAAATAGGGGATAATTTCGTTGAGCTCTTCGGGTTTTCGCCAACCGGAAAAACCACTGCGATACACAACTACCTCGCCGGGTTTTATCTTACCAGTAGAAATCCATGACTTTAAGCGGCTATCAAATACTTGCCGATAAATACCTACCCCTCTTTTAATATCCCATTTTATTTCTACCATCAATTTACTCCCGCGTTTTTGTTTTTACGCCCCCCTACTCTCTCTCTGTGTGTAAAACTCTGTTCGGTTGGCAAAGAAACAGTAAAGGTAGAGCCCTTTCTTGACTTACTTTCAACCTCTATAGTGCCTCCATGGCTAACAATAATTCCATAGCATATGGACAATCCCAAACCCACACCACCAGACTTGGTGCTAAAAAAAAGGTCAAATATCTTAATAATATCTTTTTCAGGGATGCCTTTGCCTGTATCATGAATCTTTACCAGGAAAAATTTTCCACTGAGTTCTGTAATAATAGTTAAGTTACCGCCACGGGGCATAGCTTCAATAGCGTTGGTAATTAAGTTCAAGAAGGCACGTTCTATCTGTTCTTTATCAATTTTTAATATGGAGGAGTTAGAGTTAAAGTTTTCAGTTACTTTTATCTTTTGGAGGTTAATCTTGGCTTTATTGGATTCCAAAACATCCTTCAAGATCTTGTGGATATCATAAGGCTTTAGATCAAGTTTAGCTGGTCGGGCGCAGTTTAATAATTCCGTAATCAGATAATTAATCCTTCCTATGTTTCTCTCAACGATATCAATATGTTTAAAACCCTCTTGCTTTATCTTGTTACCTTTTTTGAGCTGTTGGACTGACATAGAAACATTGGTCAGGGGATTTCTTATCTCATGGGCAATGCTTACGGCTATGCGGCCAGTATAGGCAAGTTTCTCAGAACGCACCAAATCATCTTTACTCACCTTTAGTTCTATATAAGAGGTCTTGAGCTCTTCCTGAGAGTGAGTCAATTCATCAATCAACCCTTTAATTTTACTGATATCCCTGGCCATAAAGATGATATCATGTGGATAGGAAATTCTATTGGTGATATTAACACTTACGGAAATTTTCTTACCTTCCTTGTTTAGATATATCAGTTCCTGCTCCGCTAAAGGAAGTTTATCTTTCAAGCTTGACACAGAGAAATTGTTGCAAATTTTTTCAAAAGCTAACTCGATTATTTCTTCTTTTCTTTTATAACCTAAAAGTTTAAGGGTTGTCTGATTTACTTCTCTTATCTTACCATCTTTATCTACTGCAATTACACTATCTACTATACTATCCAGAAAATTTTTTTCTTGATCGGGACCCATTTTATTTTACTTTCCAAAAAAACAAAAAACCCAAATCCCTGCAATTAAACTGTGCAGAAATTTGGGTTTATTTTTTTTAGAGAAGGGGCTTTTAGTATAATGCTTGCTTGCTTGCTTGCTTGCTTGTTTGCAACTAATGCGCCAATCTGGCATATTTTTTCTCCTTATGGCTAAAAATGTATTATATTACTTTCAAAAAGGTATGTCAAATCATAGCTGGAACCCAAATCCCGATTTAGAAATTAAAAATATGGATAACATAAATTTTTAAGGGGGTTTAAACTGTAATTGTAATTTTTTTTATTTCAAACGAGTTTCTTTTAATTTAATCCAAATAAAAAGTAACCTTCTATGCTGTTTTTAGACACACTACCCCCCCCTTTTTTTATCCTTTCAACAAAATCACGCTGTCTTTAACGCTTCTACCCATCAGCACATAGACTAAATTCAAAAACCTTTTCTCTAATACCTCTAAATAACTCCAGTTTCTTTATATCCACAGCTAATTTTAAGATAATCTCTCCTGCATGTCTTACTATACGCCCAGCCACCTGCACCATCTTCCAACGGAATGTGGCTATCGTATGTTTTAACCAAGATTCAGGACATGATAGACGCTTAAATCCTATAAATATATTGTATGCTATTAGTCCTATCCTGAAAAATACTGCATTGGCGAAACTTTGTCCGCATGGCATACGCTCCATCCCAAACCCATTCTTTAGCTCCTTGTTAAAGTTCTCCGCCTGCCCCCTTTGGTTATGCCACTCTATTACCTGTTGCCCACCCTTTTCTTCTTCAAGAAAATTCGTAGCCACTGCATGATAAAAATATTGTCCATCTCCACTCTTAAATAACTCCACCTGCTTCCTTGCCTCTCTCTTTACTACTAATCTAAATGCCTTGTGCGTCTTCTCCATTGTATGAACCGTTTCTGCTATCTCATATCCGCACCCTTTTATCGGCTCTCTCCATTCATCTTCCGCAATTGATGCTATCATCGGTTTTACTGCTCTGTCTTGATCAGATGTAATTGTCCATCTCACTCCATCTGCCTCTAAACGATTTATTAATTCAGCCTGATATGATGCGCTGTCTGCACGGTAATATCCTATCCTCTTGCCTTCAGGCATCCGCTTCTTGCATTGTATGTAAAACTCCTTCTGCCCAAAGGCAGGGGCTACATTGCCTTCCCTGAATTCATCGTATAGACATAGATTATTCTCATATAAAAATCCAAGATTAGGCATGTATCCTTTATTCCATTTGTATGTATAGTTGGCTTCTTCTTTATCAGCTATTATCTCCGTGGCATCTGCATCTAATGTGTATTCCTTTATACCATCTCTCCTCATTATTCTATTATTGATAGCTTCTCTTACTTTGTCTAATCCTGCTAATCCACTCCTTCCACTCTCCTTACTTCCCATCCTCCTTAGCCAATCCCCTATCGCATCAGGACTGGGTATGTTATTTCTGCCGACTATTTTCATTAGGTCTTCTTCATATTCTAACTCTCTTATGTCTTTTAGACTCCTCCCTCCACCTTGTAACATTAATATCAACGAGTCAATATATAACGATGGATTAAATCCACGATTGCTTTCGGAAATAGGCAGGTATTTATCGGCAAGTCCTCTTAACCCAATCTCATGATTGAATTCTGCCATTAAGGCTAATCCTCCATGTGCAGTTAGTCTCTCCTTTGTAATTTCTATCTTGAATGGAAATACTGTTTGTTGTATCATCTCTTTACCCTCCTGGATATTTTGGTTTCACCTTACAGGTGATATTTTATATCATCTGAAACCTTTTATCCATATGATAATTGCTATATTTGAGATTAAATGATTAAGATTACCTTTACTATAATTGGAAGCTATCTTGTCGGCTCTATCTCTCCAAGTATAATACTTGGAAGGATATTAAAGGGGATAGATATTCGTGAACACGGCAGTGGGAATGCAGGCTCAACAAATGCCTTT
>DNHS01000058.1 GCA_003485765.1 Candidatus Omnitrophota bacterium
TCTGTGTCATTTTATATCTTCGCCCACCTGAAGCCTCACGAACCTGCGGATTAATATATTCTCCCTTATTTTTCCTATAAGCTCGTTCAGATATTCTTTTATGGTTATCTTGTCATCCTTAACAAAAGGCTGGTCTAAAAGGCAAACCTCTGAATAGAATTTTTCCAGCTTACCCTGGACTATCTTTTCGATAATATTCTCAGGCTTATTCTTAACGCTTTCTTTTAAAACATTTTTTTCTCTTTCCAGAATATGCGCCGGTACTTCTTCGCGAGACACATAACTCGGAGATGTAGCTGCAATATGCATTGAAACATTTTTTACAAACTGCTTGAAATCCTCGTTTCTGGCAACAAAATCAGTTTCGCAGTTTACTTCTAAAAGTACGCCTATCTTGCTATTCGAATGTATATATGACCCTATGACGCCTTCTTTGGCGCATCTGCCAGCTTTTTTAAGCGCTACGATCTGGCCTTTTTTTCTCAATATATCAGTTGCTATCTCCAAATCTCCACTCGACTCCTCCAGCGCCTTTTTGCAATCCATCATAGGCGCGTTGGTCTTTTCCCTTAATTTTTTTATTAAATCTGTGGTTATTGCCATATCAATATACCTCTTTCTATTTTATTCGCTTTTTGAAAATTGTGGTTTATAGCTTTTTTTCTTAACAGGCTTTATCCTCTTTTCCTCTTTATCCTTAACAGGCACTTCCTTTATCGCTTCAACAAGCTTTTCTGATTTTTCTTTATCCTTGATTTCCTTTGTGTCTTCTTCTTCCTGAAGCCTTGCTAATTCTGCGATATTGGATTCGTCGAATTGTTTTCTGCCTTCCACAATGCTGTCTGTGATAAGCCCTGTCAAAAGTTTTATTGAACGCATCGCGTCGTCATTTGCAGGTATAGGATAATCGATTAGGTCAGGGTCAGCATTCGTATCTATTATAGCCACTATAGGTATGCCGAGCTTCCTGGCTTCTTTTACCGCAATATCCTCTTTTTTAGCGTCCACGATAAAGAGCGCGCCCGGCATCTTCTTCATGTTGACTATACCCTGCAGGTTCTTTTTTAATTTATCCATCTCTTTTGTAAGTATTGCCTTTTCCTTCTTGGTAATAGCGCTAAAGGTGCCGTCTTTCTGCATAGTCTCAATTTTTTCCAAGCGCTTGATGCTATTGCGTATGGTCTTAAAATTAGTCAGCGTGCCTCCTAACCATCTGTCTTTTATATAATACATGCCTGAGCGCTGTGCCTCCGCTAATATAAGGTCCTGAGCCTGGCGTTTTGTGCCTACAAAAAGGACTGCCTCTCCTTTTGACGCAATGTCTTTTACAAAATCCCTTGCCTCATTCAGGAAAATCACTGTTTTTTCAAGATCTATTATATAGATATTACTTCTCTCTCCGAATATAAACTTCTTCATTTTTGGGTTCCATCTGCTCACGTGATGGCCGAAATGAACCCCCGCTTCCAGCAATTGTTTAATTAACTCTGTGTCCACATTTCCTCCTTATAAATTTACGGTTTTAGTTAGATTGGGTATTATATAATACAATACCTTTTATTTCAAGCTATTTTTCACTTTGGCCTGGACTTAAACTGGAGCTCGTAGAGATGCTTATAAACGCCTGATTTCTGCAATAATTCGCTATGAGTGCCTGTCTCTATAATCCTTCCTCCTTCAAACACCGCTATTTTATCCGCGTGCTCTACTGTAGAAAGCCTATGAGCGATTACAAATACAGTCCTGTTAGCCATTAGCCTGTTAATTGCCTCTTGAACCAGTTTTTCTGTTTCAGTATCCAGCTGGCTTGTAGCTTCATCAAGTATAAGTATAGGCGGATCTTTAAAAAGCGCTCTGGCAATAGCTATCCTCTGCTTTTCTCCGCCTGACAGCTTAATGCCCCTGTCTCCTACAATAGTTTCGTAGCCCATTGACATTTTCATAATAAAATTATGGGCGTTTGCCGCCTTGCCAGCTCCTATTACATCCTCTATATTTGCATCAGGCTTTCCAAATGCAATATTATTTCTTACAGTATCATTAAAAAGTATTGTCTCCTGGCTGACAGTTCCAATATGTTCGCGCAAAGACTCTATTGTAAAATCCCTTATATTTTTGCCATCAATAAGAACAGCTCCTTTTCCGGGATCATAGAACCTTGGCAGTAAATTTACAAATGTGGTCTTGCCTGCGCCGCTCATTCCAACCATAGCAAGAACCTGGCCCTTTAGAAGCTTTAGATTAATCCCATTCAATATAACCCTGTCTTGATTATATGAGAAATTTATATCTTTAAATTCAATTGAATCTTTAAAATCAATGAGTTTTGCCGCGTCTTTCTTATTTTTTATTGTTATCTCCCTATCCAGTATATCAAAAACCCTTGTTATCGCAGCCATTGCCTGAAGGTTTATGCCATAAAGCCTTGAAAGCCTTTTTAACGGCTTAAGAAGCGAGAGCAATGCTGCAAGAAACGCGATAAACGCCCCTGCGCTTAAACGGCCCTCTACTACATCTTTTCCGCCGCACCATAATACAACGCCCATGCAGATTATCCCCACAAACTCTCCAAGCGGGCTTATAATCGCTATGCGCTTAACTGATTTAATCATCATCTTGAAATATCTATTATTATAAGCCTTAAATTTTTCTTTCTGATATTTCTCGGCCAGAAAGGATTTTACTATGCTTATACCGTATATTGTCTCGAAAAGAAGCGAATTTATATCAGACATGCTTTCCTGGGTAGATGTGCTGATTTTCCTGAGCTTATTTCCTATCTTCACAACAGGATATGTTATTAGCGGAAATATAATCACCGTAACTAATACAAGTCCCAACGATATTGAAAAATAAACCTTTATCCAGATAAGGATAACTATATATATCAAAAGCTGTATCGGCTGCAATAAAAGGTCTGTAAGGCCTTCTGTGATAGAGTTCACTATAATACCTACGTCAAAGGTAACCCTCGAAACCAGCTCCCCTGTTTTCACGCTTGAATAGAAATCATTTGACAGTGCGAGAAGTTTTTCATATATGGCCTGCCTTACATCTTTAAGCACTGACTGGCCCAGTTGATTCATAAACCAGGTTTGAACGAATAAAAATACCTCTTTTATAAAAAATAAAACAGACACCATGATAACAAGCCAATTGAGCAACAAAGACTTTGGTACGCTATTTATCTTATCTATAATATGTAGTAAAAAATTCGGGGCATGAGTAGCTCCTGGCAATGCTATATTCTTCCCTGAAAGGATATTATCCACTACAGGTATTATCATACCCAAAGACACGCCTCCAAGACCTGAGGAGATAATCATGCATATAATCGCAAAAATCATGACCCATAGGTGAGGTTTAACAAATTTTAAAAACCTTATATACTCTCTCATATTGGAGTTTATTTTATCACTCTGATTGACTTTTAGCAAGGTATTTGCTACCATTGTAAATATGAGAAAAATCCGTGTTGGCGTAGCAGGCCTTGGCAGATTAGGGTCTATACATGCCAAGCTCTATTCAACATTAGACAATGTAGAACTTAGCGCTATCTGCGATATTGATGAAAATATAGCTAAAAATATTGCGGAAACGCTCAAAACAAACTGGTCCACTGATTACAAGAAGCTTTTAGATAATAATTTAGACGCCGTAAGCATAGTAACCCCCACCATACTTCACTACGAAATAGCCAGATTTTTTCTTCAGAATAAAATCCATGTCCTTATAGAAAAACCTATCACAAGGTCATTGAAAGAAGCTAAAGATTTAATAAAAATCGCTGTTAAAAACCGCCTTATAATCCAGGTAGGCCACGTAGAAAGATTTAATTCCGCTATCCAGGCAATAGAAAAGCTTTCAAATAAACCAAGATTCATTGAAGTCCACCGCCTTGGTCCGTTCACGCCCAGAGTAAAAGACGTAGGCGTAGTCTTGGATCTTATGATACACGATATAGACATAGTTTTGGGTCTTACAAAATCAAAGGTTAAACATATTGACTCTCTTGGCATGAAAATCCTGACAAACCACGAGGATATTGCGAATGCAAGGATCCGTTTTCAAAACGGCACTGTATGCGACTTGACGGCCAGCCGTGTAACAAATGATAGCATGCGCAAGATAAGAATATTTCAGGACGACTGCTATATCTCCATAGACTACATGGCGCAGGAAGCCCTTATCTATAAAAAAATAAACGGCCAGATAGTTTCAGAGAAGATAGACATCCAGAAAGAGGCGCCCCTTCAAAAAGAACTTGCCTCTTTCATAGACTGCGTAGCCAATAATAAAAAACCCATTGTCTCCGGAAAAGAAGCATATGAAGCGCTGAAAGTAGCGTTGGATATATTGAAGAAAATCCATAAATGAAAAAAATTAGATTGATGATAATAGCCGGGGAAACTTCCGGCGACCTCCAAGCCGCAAGCCTCATAAAATCCTTAAAATCCATTAATCCTCACATAGAAATATTCGGCATGGGTGGAAAAAAAATGCAAGCTGAAAGCGCAGAGATAATCTATGATATTACAAATCTCGCCATTGTAGGTTTTTTTGAAGTCCTGAAACACATATTCACATTTAAAAAGATCTTTGAGAAACTCAGCGCGCTCCTTGAAACAAGAAAACCAGACGCTGTAATCTTAGTGGATTATCCTGGCTTTAACCTCAGGTTCGCAAAAGCCACTAAAGAAAAAAATATTCCTGTTATCTATTATATAAGCCCGCAGATATGGGCGTGGGGAGAAAATAGAATTCACGAGATTAAAAAATACGTGGATAAAATGATCGTTATATTTGGTTTTGAAGAAACTATTTATAAAGAAGTTGGGGTAAAGGTAAGTTTTGTAGGCCATCCATTTTTAGATATAGTGAAGCCTGTGTGGAAAAAAGAAGAAACCATTAAAACCTGCCATCTAAAACATGATTCTATCAAGATTGCTTTAATGCCCGGTTCCAGGAAAAAAGAAATTGAAAAGCACTTGCCCAGTATGCTGCGAGCGTGCGAGATTATTAAAAATAAAATTCCTAACGCTGAATTTATAATCTCTAGAATTAAAGAATTAGACCAGTCTCTTTATAATAAAATCATACATAAGTCTAAAATAAAACCGCATTCCCTGGATAATAAGCCTTATGAAATTATGGACATAGCTGATTTAGTGATAGTTTCATCAGGAAGCGCAACCCTGGAAGTAGCGATTATGGAAAAACCAATGGTAATTGTGTATAAAACATCTTTTTTAACTTGGCTTTTGGCAAGAAACTTGATTAAAATCCCTGACATAGGGCTTGTAAATATCGTAGCTAGAGAGAGGATTGTCCCTGAACTTACGCAATTTGAAGTAACCCCGAAAAATATCGCCAGCGCATCCCTAGAAATCCTGAATAATCATAAAAGGATCCACGAAATAAAAGAAAACCTCAGAAAAGTAAAATCCAAATTAGGCGACCAAGGCGCTTCTTCCCGCGCCGCGCATATAATCCATAAATTCTTGAGTTAAATTTTATTAAGAAATGAGAGTTGGTTTTCCAGGTTAAATTTGCCTATGCCGTGCTCAGGGAGAACAGGATATTTGCCAGTAAAACAGGATACGCAGAATTTATTTTTTGGCAAAGGCATAGCCTTATAAAGGCCTTCCAGGCTAAGATACGCTAAGGTGTCAAGGCCTATGAACCTGCGTATTTCTTCAACTGTATGCGAAGAGCCTATCAACTCTTCTTTTGTTGGAAAATCTATTCCATAGTAACAAGGCGATATATGCGGCGGACAACTAACTCTCATGTGAATCTCTTTTGCGCCTGCTTCTCTCAGGGTTCTAATCCTGGCTTTAGAAGTAGTGCCGCGCACAATTGAATCTTCTATAACAACTAGTCTTTTACCCTTTACAACAGCCCTTATTGGATTCAGCTTTACTCTTACACTAATATCTCTTATATGCTGGGCTGGCTGGATAAATGTCCTGCCTATGTAGTGATTTCTGACCATGCCCATATCAAGTGGGATTCCGGATTGCTCGGAGTATCCAATAGCTGCTGAAGAACCTGAATCAGGAATGGCTATCACAAGGTCTGCTTTACAAGGCGCTTCTTTTGCTAGCTCTATGCCCTGGCGTTTACGCGTAAGATGCACATTGTAGCCGTATATATTTGAATCAGGCCTTGAAAAATAAATATATTCAAAAATACAAAATGAAGATTTTGGTTTCTTCTCTGAGATATAAACTGACTTAAGGCCTTTTTCAGTAATAAAAAGAATTTCTCCTGGCTCTATATCTCTTATGAATTCAGCGTGTATCAAGTCAAACGCGCATGTCTCAGACGCAATCACATACGCGCCGTCTAATTTGCCGAGAGAAAGCGGCCTGAATCCTCTTTTATCTCTCACTGCTATAATACCGTCTTCCACAAGAAGCGCCATTGAAAACGCTCCTTCAAGCTGTGATATGCCGTCTTTGATCCTTTCTTTAAAATCTTTTTTCTTTGAATGGGCAATGGCATGGATGACGATTTCGCTATCCATACTAGATTGGAATATCGCGCCTTCTTTTTCCAATTTTTTTCTCAAAGTAAGTGCGTTTACAAGATTGCCATTGTGGGCAATTGCCATGTGGCCTGACAAAGTTTCAACTAAAAATGGTTGTGCGTTTTTTATATTTGAAGATCCTGTGGTGGAGTATCTGGTATGGCCTACTGCAATATTCCCGGTTAGCTTTGCTATTTCTTCTTCATTAAAAACCTCTGACACCAGGCCCATGCCTTTATGCTCTCTTATAAGACGGCCATTAGAAGTCACAATACCTGCTGATTCCTGGCCCCTGTGTTGAAGCGCGTAAAGCCCGAGATATGCAAGACGCGCAGCATCTTTATGACCGAATACCCCGAAAACCCCGCATTTATCTTTTAAATAATCATTAGACATTTTTATTCCCATTCTATAGTCGCTGGAGGTTTTGAACTTATATCGTATACTACTCTATTTACACCCTTTACCTCATTTATAATCCTATTTGAAATCCTTCCTAAAATTTCATACGGCACTTTAGCCCAGTCAGCTGTCATGGCATCCTGGCTTGTAACCATCCTTAACGCCGCAACATTTTCATATGTCCTCTCGTCTCCCATCACGCCCACACTTTTAACAGGCAAAAGCACTGCGAATGACTGCCATATATTTTTATAACCATTGTACTTTTCCATTTCCTCCTGCACTATTAAGTCTGCGTCCCGCAAAATCTCCAAACGCTCTTTTGTTATATCGCTTATTATTCTTACAGCTAAACCCGGTCCCGGAAAAGGCTGCCTGTGAACCATAATATCAGGAAGTTTTAATTCTTTTCCAAGAAGCCTTACCTCGTCTTTAAAAAGACCTCTCAGAGGCTCTATAAGTTTAAGATTCATTTTTTTAGGAAGGCCCCCTACATTGTGATGCGTCTTTATAGTGGCAGACGGGCCGCCTTTAGCAGAAACGCTTTCAATAACATCAGGATACAGCGTGCCCTGGCCAAGAAATTTTACATTGCCTATTTTTTTAGACTCCTCTTCGAACACCTTGATAAATTCCATCCCTATAATCCTACGTTTTCTCTCTGGATCAGTAACGCCTTTTAATTTTTTTAAGAATCTTTTTTCAGACTTAGCTATGTGGAGATTTATGTGAAAATGTTCCCTGAATGTTTTTTCAACATACTCTCGTTCATATTTACGAAGCAAGCCATTATCTACAAAAATACAGTGGAGCCTGGGCCCAATTGCCTTATGTAAAAGCATAGCTGCCACAGAAGAATCTACCCCTCCGCTCAGGCCCAATACTACCAATTCACTTCCTACTTTTTGCTTTATCTCTTCAATTGAATTTTTTATAAATGAGGACATTGTCCATGTAGGTTTAAGGCCTGCTATGTCGTAAAGAAAATTCTTAAAAATCTGCATGCCTCTTGGAGTATGTATGACCTCTGGATGGAACTGTACTCCATATATCTTTCTTACAGGGTCAGCCATGCTTGCGATATGGCTATTTTTTGTATGCGCTAATACTATAAAACCTTTGGGCTTTTCCTGAACCTTGTCGCCATGGCTCATCCAGACCTTTTCTTTTTTCTCGAAACCTGAAAAGAACTGATCTCTTTTATTTAAAATTAGCTCACTATAGCCATATTCCCGCTTTTTGCTTTTACCAACCTTGCCGCCTAACACATAAGCTGTAAACTGCATACCGTAACAAATCCCAAGAATTGGCACTCCAAGTTTAAAAATCCTAGGATCTGCCTTTGGAGAGCCTTTTTTCATTACGCTCGCAGGCCCTCCTGTAAGTATGATTGCCTTTGGGTTATATGATTTTATTTTTTCAATAGAAGCGCTGTAAGGCATTAAGACAGAATACACCTTACACTCCCTGACGCGCCTGGCTATGAGCTGGTTATACTGGGACCCGAAATCTAAAATTACGACTGTATCTTTTTGCATATCTTTTTTATGCAATGTTACAAAACGAGTAATACTCGTTTTGTAACATTAGGGCTTTCCTTTGCACGCTTTAACACACACACCGCATATAAATTGATCGACTAAACGTTTATTCCTGAATTCCTTTAATTTTTCAAAACACTTTATGTGGTCAAAATCCTCTTTTCTTTCTTTTATTGCGCCTATGGGGCAAACGTTTATACAAGCTCTGCATTCGCCGCAATTTTCTTTCAGCTTTTTATCAGGCTCTAAAGGCATATTTGTAAGGATAGTCACGAGCCTAAACCTGGACCCTATTTCAGGGTTTACTAAAAGATTATTCCTGCCTATAAAACCAATGCCTGCCAGTTCTCCTATCTTTTTATGAGAAAGGTGGCTGGTTTGTTTTTCCCAATCAACTATCTGGGACGCAGGCACAGGTAATGCCTTATAACCTTTACTTTGTATAAAATTTGAAACCTTAAAAGCAATCTGATCTAATATAGCGTTTGCCTGTCTATAATGATGAAAATAAATCTTGGTAGGGAAACTCGTTATATCCTCTAATACCCCATCAGAAAGCCTCAAGCCTAAAGATACAGTATAATCCAAATCTTTTAAAGTTTCATCAGAAAAAAGAAATTCTTTTTTTATAGGCTTCACGCACGCTACGCCAAAAAGCGCTATGCCCAAATCTTCAGTAAATTTCTTTAGTTCTTTTTTATATTCTTCAGGCTTTTCCATTTTTTAAGATAAATCATTAGTATTGATATTGCTACCGGCGTCACGCCTGAAATCCTGGATGCCTGGCCTAAATTCAAAGGCCTTACCCTGGAAAGTTTTTCAACTATTTCTTTTGAAAGGCCCGGGATATCTTTAAATTCAAAGCCTTCCGGTATTTTTATATGCTCTATTTTTCTGAAATTTTCAATCTCTTTTAACTGCCTGTCAATAAAACCTTTATACTTTACCTCTATCTCCACTCCCTGAATCTCAATATCGGAAAGGGATATTTTACCATCTTTATTTATTTTTTCCAGCATATTAAAATCTACCCCGGGCCTTTTCAATAAATCAAACATGCTGGCTACATTGCTTATAGGCGCTATATTTAACTTTTTCAACCTATTATTGATTTTAGCATTCGGATAAAACTTTATCATCTTTATCCTTTCAATGGCTTTATTTATATTATTTTTCTTGGCAAGCATCTTTTTATACTGCTCTCTGGTTACAAGGCTTAATCTTTTATAGCCTAGCCCCATAAGACGCTGGTCAGCATTGTCCTCTCTGAGTAAAAGCCTGTATTCTACGCGGGATGTGAACATCCTGTAAGGTTCATTTGTGCCTTTTGTAACAAGATCATCTATTAAAACTCCTATGTAACTCTCTGAGCGGTCTAATATAAAAGGCTCTTTTAATTTTACTTTCAGGCTGGCATTCACTCCTGCAATGAAACCTTGGGCCGCTGCTTCCTCATAGCCGGTAGTGCCATTTATCTGGCCAGCGTGGTATAGATTCTGTATTAGTTTTGTTTCAAGAGTGGATTTCAACTGCGTGGGATCTATGAAATCATATTCTATTCCATATCCTGGCGCAAGTATCTCAGCTTTTTCAAGGCCAATAATACTTCTTATCATCTTTAGCTGGACATCCAAAGGCAAGCTCGTAGATATCCCGTTCGGATAATACTGGTTTGTTTTCAGGCCTTCCGGCTCTAAAAATATCTGGTGCCTATCTCTATCGCTAAACCTTACTATTTTATCTTCTATAGAAGGGCAATACCTTACGCCTGTGGAACGGATCTTTCCTGTATAGAGCGGGGAGCGGTCAAGATTATCGCGTATAATCTGATGCGTTTTTTTATTTGTATAAGTAATGTGGCATGCTGCTTGAATTCTATTTATCTTTTCAGTTGAAAATGAAAATGGCGTTATAGGAAAATCGCCCAATTGTTTTTTTAATTTAGAAAATCTTATTGTCCTGCCGTCCAATCTCGCAGTAGTGCCTGTCTTAAGCCTTGATACATTAAATCCGAATGATTTTAAATTTTCTGAAAGGCCTAGAGATGGCGCATCGCCTAACCTGCCGCCAGGCATATGCGTAAGCCCTATATGAATAAGCCCGTTTAAAAAAGTTCCTGGAGCAAGGACTATTGTCTTAGACTTTATAGAAACATTATTTGTAAGCTTAACGCCTTTCGCAATGCCATTTTTAACAATTAACTCTCTTACAGAACCTTCTAATAAATCCAGATTCTTAGTTTTTTTAATAGCATTCTGCATGTATTTTAAATATAGCTCCCTGTCTATTTGGGCCCTGGAAGACCATACTGCATGGCCTTTGCTTCTATTTAAAATGCGAAATTGTATAGCGCAGGCATCGGCTGCCTTTGCCATTTCCCCTCCCATGGCATCGATTTCCTTAACAAGCTGACCTTTTCCAATGCCTCCTATAGCAGGATTGCACGACATATAACCTATCTTGCCTAGATCCATAGTGATAAGCAGAGTATTAGAACCCATCCTCGCTGCGGCTAAGCTCGCCTCTATACCAGCATGCCCCGCGCCAATAACTATAACATCATACACTTTTTCCATAGCGACTATATAATAACAGATGTATGGCTAGCAGTCAATCGTAGGACAAAAAAGGCAGGGGTTTTATATAAGATTATCTTTTGCCAGGCATTCGCCATTCCAGCAGTATGTGCAGAGTTTTTCGCGTGAAATGCCAATGGCCTTTATCATATCACCAAGAGTCTGATACCGAAGAGTAGTAACTCCTATATCTTTTCTAATCCACTCTACCATTTTCTGGTATTTTTTGGTAGTGTGGTTTATATATTCTGACACATCTTCTATATCGCGGCCTTCTATATCCTTTATGGCTTTTCTAGCGGCTAATTCATGTATAGTTCTTGTAGAAAGGCAGAATTTGCACGGATACATAAGAGGCGGGCACGCAGGCCTTACATGTATCTCTTTTGCGCCGTTATCCCATAGTTTTTGAACAGTGAAATTCTTAAGCTGAGTGCCGCGCACAATAGAATCTTCGCAAACAACTATCTTTTTGCCGTCTATCACATCTTTAATGGGAATAAGCTTCATCTTCGCAATCCGGTCTCTTATTTCCTGGATTGGAGGCGTATAGCTTCTGCCGTAACCTGCAGTGTACTTTACAAGAGGCCTGCGATAAGGTTTGCCTGATTCCATTGCATAACCTATTGCATGGGCAATCCCTGAGTCTGGGACGCCTGAAATCACATCCACATCTATGTCTTTGTCATGCTTTGCCAGATACGCGCCGCATCTTTCTCTCACTACTTCAACATTGACGCCTTCATAACTTGAAGCTGGGAAACCAGTATATATCCATAAAAATGAGCATATCTGGTTAGCGCTTTTGTGGCCCAGACTGACTTCCTTAAGGCCGTTTTCATTCACTAAAACTATTTCTCCAGGCAATAGGTATTTATATATTTGAAAGCCCGTGTTTGGAAAAGAGCTGGATTCCGAACAAATAGCAAAATCCTCTTCTCTTTTTCCTATAACTAAAGGCGTGTAGCCAAACCTGTCCCTCGCAGCATAGATTCCATCTTTACAAAGTATCAAGAGGCTGCAAGACCCTATAATCTTAGTGAACATATATTCTATGCCGCTTACAATGTCATCCCCCATGCTGACAAGTTTTGCGATTACCTCAACAGTATTAGGGAAGCCGTCTTCTGTTTCGCTAAAAGAGCATTCTTTTTGATGAAGTTCTGCAATAAGCTCGCGGGTATTCTCAATAAGCCCGGTCATACATATGGCAAATGAGCCAAATTTTGTATTGAGGAACATGGGCTGCGCGTCTGAATCGCTTATAACCCCTATGCCATACTTGCCTTCTGATTTTTTATAGTCCTCGAAGAATTTTGATTTAAACTGGCTTTGCGATATATCGTGTATCTGCCTGTAAATACGTTTTCCGCATAATATCGCGATACCGCCATATTGGGTCCCCAGGTGAGATTGGTAATCAACCCCGTAAAATAAATCGCTCACGCAATTTTTTTCTGATACAACTCCGAATATCCCGCTCATAAATTGCTCCTTTTTTAGAAATTAAAAAATAGGCTGGAAGATGGTATTGCGTCTGTTGTAAAGTTTATGCCAAGTTTTCTCAAGCCTGCCTCATCCCCAGGCGTAGGTAAATGCGTACTGTGAAGTTCGCAGTTTCTTAATTCCTTGAGTTTTGAGAGCGCTTTTTTAGCATTATTATCTGTGTGAGCGCTTATGGACAGCGCCACGAGTATTTCATCCAGGTTCAAGCTCTCTGATGATAAAGACAGTATCTCTTTTTTTAAGCGTGACAGGTCATTCATGATTTCAGGCTTCAGTATATGTATCGCATCATCAATAGCCGCAAGGTATTTTATCGCATTTATAATTGCGCTGGACGCTGCATGCATAAGCGGAGAATTTTTGCCTGTAATAATTTTTCCTTCTTTAGTCTCAACGGCTGCCCCGCAAAAATACCCTTTATTGCCCTTGCCCTTTTCCTTGCATTCTTCAGCAGCTTGTCTGGCAGGCAGGACAACAGGCCTGTCTTCAGGCTTTACGCCAGCTGCTTCCATGATAGATTTTGCTCTTTCAAACTCTTCTTTTGTGCCGCTTCCTATTGCAAACTCTAAATTATGCCTGAAGAATCTCCTTATAATCTCCTGCCTCGCTGCAAGTTTCGTTCCTTCATCGTCTGTAATTCCAAAACCCGCCCTGTTCACCCCCATATCCGTAGGGGAATTATAATAGCTGTCTTTAGAGCCTGTTATTTTTATTATTATATTTTTTAAAATAGGAAACGCCTCTACGTCGCGGTTATAATTCACCGATACTTTATTATATGTTTCCAAATGATGGGGATCTATAAGATTAAAGTCTGCCAGGTCCACTGTAGCTGCTTCGTACGCAATATTGACAGGATGCTTTAACGGAAGGTTCCATATCGGAAATGTTTCAAATTTTGCGTAACCTGAATTTACGCCACGCTTATGATCATGATAAAACTGGGATAGACACACTGAAAGCTTTCCGCTTCCTGGCCCAGGGGCAGTGACTATCACAACTGGTTTTTTTGTCTCTACATAATCGTTTTTGCCATACCCTTCGGAAGAAACTATCTTTTCAATATCAAAAGGATAGCCTTCAATCTTATAATGCCTGTAAACTCTTATGCCTAAACGCTCAAGTTTTCTTTGGAACCTAATTGCTGCTGGTTCATTTTCAAATCTTGTGAGTACTAGCGATGTCACGTCTAAATTCCAAGCTTTCAAATCGTCAATAAGCTTCAAAGTAGCAAGGTCATATGTAATTCCAAAATCGCCTCGCACCCTACCCTGCTCAATGTCTTTGGCATATATGCTTATAACTATCTCTGCGTGGTCTTTTAATTTTTCCAAAAGCATCATCTTCACATTAGGGTCATATCCTGGCAAAACCCTTGCCGCGTGATAATCAAAA
The DNA here is from genome assembly GCA_003485765.1 of Candidatus Omnitrophota bacterium. GTDB lineage: Bacteria > Omnitrophota > Gorgyraeia > Gorgyraeales > Gorgyraeaceae > UBA10183. Next base: position 13,953 of record DNHS01000058.1, read on the forward strand.
CATATCTTGCCCCCAAATTCAAGATAGAGTTTATTATCAAATTTCTTTACCCTGCCAAGAATTTCTTTTGTCTGCTCTTCTAGGTATTTATTATTGTCAAAACATGCATTTTTTATCATGTTATCTCTTTATGATATTCCTGCAGGGATTTTACACTGCCTTTATTTTCAAGAAATGCCTTAATGCCTTCGCCTGCCGCAAGGCTGGCTGCTATTGTAGTGAGATATGGGACCTTATATTTTATAGCTGCCTTGCGTATATAGGAATCATCGTATGCTGCGCTTTTCCCTATAGGCGTATTTATGATAAGATTTATCTCTTTATTGTGTATTGCATCTATGATATTTGGCCGGCCTTCCTGCATCTTATTTATCCCTTCCACATCGATGTTGTTTTTTTCCAGATATTTCCTGGTGCCGCTTGTAGCAATTATCTTAAAGCCTAACTCTTTAAACCGTTTTACAGCTTCGACTATAGTCTTCTTTTTGTCTTTTTCGCTGACTGTTACAAGGATTGTGCCTTTAGTCGGAAGTTTCTGGCCTGCTGCTTCCTGCGCCTTGTAATATGCAAGGCCAAATGAATCAGCAATACCCAACACTTCTCCCGTGGAGCGCATCTCAGGCCCTAAAATAGGGTCTGCCTCGTGAAACATGTTAAAAGGAAACACTGCTTCTTTCACGCCAAGGTGACTGTACTTTTTTTGCTTAAGATTCATATCTTTTATTTTTTTGCCAAGTATTATCTCAGTGGCAATCCTTGCCATTGAGATGCTGGTCACTTTAGAAACTAGCGGCACAGTCCTAGACGCCCTGGGATTTGCTTCCAAAACATATACTTTATCATTTGCAATCGCATACTGTATGTTCATGAGGCCAACTACTTTTAATTCAAGGGCAATCTTTTTTGTATATTCTTGAATAGTCTCTATATGTTTTTTAGGAATTGTTCTTGGCGGCAAAACACAGGCAGAATCGCCTGAATGTATGCCTGCTTCTTCTATATGCTCCATGATAGATGGAATAAAAACTTCTTCACCATCGCAAATAGCATCTGCTTCTGTTTCCATCGCATCTTCTAAAAATTTATCTATCAAAATAGGTCTGTCAGGCGAAATTTCAACAGCTGCGTTTAGATACGCCTTTAGCATCTCTTCGTCATAAACACATTCCATTGCCCTGCCGCCCAAAACATATGAAGGCCTGACCATAAGAGGATACCCGATCTTTTTAGCAATATTCAAGGCTTCATCAAATGTCTTTGCCATGCCGCTCTCTGTCTGAAGTATATCGAGTTTTTTCATCACCTTGGCAAATCTTTCACGGTCCTCTGCCAAATCAATACTCTCTGTAGATGTTCCTAGGATTTTCACCCCCGCATCTTCCAAAGCCTTTGCAATATTAAGGGGCGTTTGGCCGCCGAACTGCACTATAGCGCCTATAGGCTTTTCTTTATTATAAATGCTTAAAACATCTTCCACTGTAAGAGGTTCGAAATATAATTTGTCAGATGTATCATAGTCAGTTGAAACAGTTTCTGGATTGCAGTTTACCATTATGCTCTCGTAACCCATTGCTTTCAACGCATACGAAGCATGGCAGCAGCAATAATCAAATTCAATGCCCTGGCCAATCCTATTTGGCCCGCCGCCAAGAATCATAATCTTTTTCCTATCGCTTACCTTTACTGAATCAGGCGCATTGTATGTGGAAAAATAATACGCTGCGTCTGCGCCGCTCACAGGCACTGCTTCCCATGCCTCAACTTTTCCAAGCTTGATGCGTCTTTCTCTAATATCGTCTTCTTTCAAGCCAAGTATCTGGCCAAGATATTTATCAGAAAAACCATTTTCTTTTGCTTTAATCAGAGGTTTGTCCGGAAGGCTTTTTCCTTTATATGTCAAAATTTCTTCTTCCTGCTCTACAAGCTCTTTCATCTGGTTTATAAAATATCGATGGATCCGTGTCTTCTCGTATAACTCTTCCACGCTCATACCTTTACGAAGAGCTTCGTACATAATAAACTGCCTTTCTGACGTAGGATACGCTAATAAATTCTTCAATTCATCAAGGGACAATTTATTAAAATTTTTAGCAAACCCTAAGCCATACCTGGACGTTTCTAAGCTCCTGATCGCTTTTTGGAAAGCTTCTTTATACGTCTTGCCAATGCTCATAGCTTCTCCGACTGATTTCATCTGGGTTCCAAGCTGGTCTTTTACATTTTTAAATTTTTCAAATGCCCAGCGGGCAAATTTTATTACAACATATTTTCCGGAAGGCGTATATTTATCTAAGGTCCCGTCGCGCCAATAAGGAATATCTTTTAGATCATCCCCTCCTGCCAGTTTGGATGACACATATGCAATTGGAAAACCTGTTGCCTTTGACGCAAGAGCAGACGAACGCGATGTCCTTGGATTAATCTCTATGACCACAACCTTATCATCTTCCGGGTTATGCGCAAACTGGATATTTGTCCCGCCTATTACGCCTATCGCGTCCACTATTCTATATGAATATTCCTGCAGCTTCTTCTGAAGCTCTGGTTTTACAGTAAGCATAGGAGCTGCGCAAAAAGAATCTCCAGTATGGACACCCATGGGGTCTATATTTTCAATAAAACAAACTGTGATTTTATTGGCTTTGGAATCCCTGACTACCTCTAGCTCTAATTCCTCCCAGCCTATAACAGATTCTTCGATTAAGATCTGGCCTATAAGACTGGCAGAAATACCTCTTGAGGCTACCACTTCAAGTTCAGCGTCGTTATAAACAGCTCCTCCGCCTGTTCCGCCCATGGTGTAAGCAGGTCTTACAATAACAGGATAGCCGAGTTTATGCGCAATATTAAGCGCCTCTTCAACATTATAAGCAGGGGCGCTTTCAGGCATTGGGATTTTTAACTTATTCATTGTTTCTTTAAAAATAATTCTATCCTCACCCCTTTCAATAGCATCTGCCTGAACGCCTATGATCCTCACTCCATACTTTTCCAATATGCCTTTTTTTGAAAGCTCGCTTGATAGGTTCAATCCTGTCTGGCCGCCTAAATTTGGCAAAAGCGCATCGGGCCTTTCCTTTTCAATTATCGCTGTCAGGGAATCTAATGTTAAAGGCTCCACGTAAGTAGCATCAGCCATGCCAGGATCTGTCATGATAGTGGCAGGGTTGGAGTTTACAAGCACTATTTTATATCCTGCGCTTCGCAATGCCTTGCAAGCTTGAGTGCCTGAATAATCAAATTCGCATGCCTGTCCTATAATGATCGGGCCTGAGCCTATTATTAAAACTTTGTTTATGCCCTTTATTTTCGGCATTATTGCTCCTTCTGCCTAATTTTTAGGCATCTTTATGCAAATCAAAAGGCATTTCTAGCTATAAAACTAGAAATGCCTTTTGATATTTACGCAATTGCTCAATAACATTGGTTATAATTATCTATTATTTGCCTACTCTGGTCAAGAAAAATAAATCTCTTGAGCAACTTGACAAATCAACATTGTTAAAATGTCAAGTTGTTAAATATTCTTGGATAGACTTTACCTGAAAATCATTCTTCAAAGTTGCTTCAATACCGTTTACTGCTGCCTGAGCGCCTGAAATAGTAGTGATACAGGGGATGCCATGCATGACCGCAGCGCTTCTAATAGGTTTTGAATCAGACTGGCTTTTTTGGCCTGAAGGTGTATTTATAATTAACTTTATTACACCGCTCTTGATATAATCAAGTATTTTCGAGTTGCCTTCGCCTATCTTGCCCAGCATTTCTGCCTTAATATTATTTGAGCCGAGCGCCTTATGAGTGCCTTTTGTAGCTATAATTTCAAAACCCATATCTTTAAGTTTTTTAGCTATAAAAACTATATTACGCTTATCCTGGTTTTTCACGCTTATAAATACTTTTCCGTTTTTCGGCAATGCCTGGCCTGCGGCAATCTGCGATTTGTAAAATGCCCTTCCAAAAGAAGTATCTATCCCCATGACTTCACCAGTTGATTTCATCTCAGGTCCAAGAAGTATGTCAACTCCTGAAAATCTTGAGAACGGCAAAACTGATTCTTTGACAGAGATATGGTTTACCTTTTTCTCTTCGGTAAAACCAAGTTCTTTCAGAGACTTGCCTGCCATAACCTTAGCTGCAATTTTAGCAAGAGGAATGCCTATGGCCTTGCTTACAAAAGGCACTGTCCTGGACGCCCTTGGATTTACTTCCAAGACATACACTGTGTTCTGCTTAATAGCGAACTGTATATTTAAAAGTCCTTTGACTTTCAATCCCTTTGATATAGCGTGCGTATGTTTTCTTATTATTTCTATAATATCATCACCTAACGTATGTGGAGGCAAAACGCACGCAGAATCTCCTGAATGTATGCCTGCCTCTTCTATGTGTTCCATTATCCCGCCGATTACTGCAATATCGCCATCTGAAATAGCATCTACGTCAACCTCAATGGCATCCTCTAAAAATTTATCTATTAAAATAGGATGTTTTCCTGAAACCTCTTTTGCCTCTTTGATAAATTTAAGCATAGAGCCTTCGTCATAAACTATCTTCATAGCCCTGCCTCCCAGGACATAAGAAGGCCGGACAAGCACAGGATAACCTATTTTTTTTGCAATACTTAGGGCCTTGGTTATTGAAGTTGTGGAACCGCTTTCCGGCTGGGCAATTTTAAGTTTTTTAAGAAGCTTTGAAAATTTCTTTCTGTCTTCCGCCATATCTATGGATTTTACACTTGTCCCTATAATCGGAGCTCCAGCCTTTTCAAGTTTTCTTGCTAAATTAAGCGGCGTCTGTCCCCCGAATTGGACAATAACCCCGTCAGGTTTTTCTCTGTCTATAATATTCATCACATCTTCAAATGTAAGGGGCTCAAAATATAATTTATCAGATGTGTCGTAATCTGTTGAAACTGTTTCAGGATTTGAATTTACCATGATTGTTTCATACCCAAGCTCTTTTAAGGCAAATGAAGCGTGGCAGCAGCAATAATCAAATTCAATGCCCTGTCCTATTCTATTCGGCCCGCCTCCTAAAATCATGATCTTCTTTTTCTTTGACGGCTTTGCCTCGTCTTTTGTCTCATACGTTGAATAATAATACGGGGTATACGCCTCAAACTCTCCAGCGCATGTATCGACTAGCCTGAAAACAGCTTTTATGAAATGCTGTTTTCTGTAATTACGCACCTCCTGTTCGCTGGAGCCGGTCAATTCAGCTATTTGAGCATCGCTGAATCCACACTGCTTCGCCTTAAGCAATATTTCAGATTTTATCTCTAATTTTCTTTTTATTTTTATCTTTATTTTTATTTTGCTTTTAGATTTATGCCTTGAACTTTTGGCTATCTCTTTTTCCATCTCCACAATATCTTTTATATTCTCAAGAAACCACGGGTCTATTTTGGTAAGCTTATGGATTTCTTCTACGCTATATCCTTTCTGTAACGCGTATTTAATATAAAAGATTCTTGATGCATTTGGCTCCTCAAGCCTATGCCTTATCTTTTCATCAGGGATATCTTTATAAGATTGTTTGTTATCAAGGCCTGCATGCCCTATCTCAAGGCCCCTTAATCCTTTCTGCAAAGCCTCTTTAAATGTCCTTCCTATTGCCATTGTCTCGCCAACTGACTTCATTGATATGCCTAAGACGTCCTTTGCCTCTGGGAATTTTTCAAAAGTAAACCTCGGGATCTTCACTACGCAGTAATCTATGGTTGGTTCAAATGACGCAGGGGTAACTTTAGTAATATCATTTTTTATCTCGTCAAGCGTGTATCCTACTGCTAATTTAGCCGCAATCTTTGCTATTGGAAAACCTGTCGCCTTGCTTGCCAGAGCAGAGCTCCTGGAAACCCTTGGGTTCATTTCTATGACGACCATTCTCCCGTCTTTTGGATTTACCGCAAATTGTATATTTGACCCTCCTGTTTCAACGCCTATTTCTCTAATGATTGCCAGACTCGCATTTCTCATTTTTTGATATTCTTTATCAGTCAATGTCTGGATAGGCGCAACAGTTATTGAATCACCTGTGTGTATACCCATAGGATCCAGGTTTTCTATTGAACAAACTATAACAACATTATCCAACTTATCCCTCATCACCTCTAATTCATATTCCTTCCAGCCTAAGATAGATTCCTCTATGAGAATTTCGTTTATCATGCTGTTTTGAAGGCCTAGCGCCGCTATTTTTTCAAATTCCTCTTCAGTCCTGGCAATCCCGCCGCCTGTTCCTCCAAGGGTAAAGCTGGGCCTTATAATTACCGGCAATCCTATTTTTTTCATTGCCTTTTTAGCCTCTTCCATATTATAAGCCATCTCGCTTCTTGGGAGGTCGAGCCCTATTTTGAGCATTGCATTTTTAAAACACTCTCTATTTTCCGCTTTTTTTATGGCGTTATAATCAGCTCCTATCATTTTAACATTATACTTATCAAGAACTCCCATTTCCTTTAGTTTCATTGCTGTATTAAGCGCGGTCTGGCCGCCAAGTGTAGGAAGGAGCGCATCAGGTTTTTCTTTCGCAATTATTTTTTCGCAAACTTCGGGCGTAATAGGTTCTATATATGTGATATCCGCTGTTTCAGGATCAGTCATTATAGTGGCGGGATTAGAGTTTATGAGCACTATTTTAAAACCTTCTTCTCTTAAAGCCTTGCAAGCTTGAGTGCCTGAATAATCAAACTCGCACGCCTGGCCTATTATTATAGGGCCGGAGCCGATTATTAAAATTTTATGTATATCAGTTCTTTTTGGCATACTGCTCCATTATCTCTACAAATCTCTTAAACAAATACCTTGAATCATGCGGCCCGGGAGACGCTTCTGGATGATACTGCACAGAAAATATTGGTAGTTTTCTATGGGTCATGCCTTCAAGCGTATTATCATTTAAATTTATATGAGTAAGTTCTATTTCGTCTTTATTCAGAGAATCTATATCAACGCAAAACCCATGATTCTGCGAAGTAATGTCTATTTTGCCTGTTTTCAAATCTTTAACAGGGTGGTTTGCGCCCCTATGCCCGAATTTTAATTTGTAAGTTTTTCCTCCAAATGCAAGGCCTAATAACTGGTGGCCAAGACAGATCCCAAATATTGGTTTTTTGCCAAGAAGTTTTCTAATCTCTTCGATTGCATAAGTAACCGCTGCTGGGTCTCCTGGCCCATTTGATAGAAAAATGCCATCTGGATTCTGGGCCAAAATATCTTTTGCCTTTGTATCACAAGGCACAACTGTTACATCGCAGCCAATATCCATAAGACAGCGCAATATGTTATATTTAATACCAAAGTCCATTGCGATAACTTTAAAGCGAGCGTTTTGGCGTAAAGCATCCTTCGACTCCGCTCGGGACAGGTAGGACAGAGAGTAAACCGTTTTCGCGTTATATGATTTTTTACATGTAACTTCTTTCACCAGGTCTCTGCCTATAAGCCCTGGTGAATTTTTTGCTTTTTTAATAAGGCTTTTGGGATTCAAATCTATTGTTGAAATAATACCTTTCATCGCGCCTTTTGTTCTTATGTGTAACGTAAGAGACCTTGTATCAACGTTCTCTATGCCTATAATATTATTTTCTTTTAGATATTGGCCCAGGCTTTTTTCGGAACGGAAGTTACTTGCAATTTTACTGCTCTCTTTTATAATAAAGCCTTCAACCTTAGGCCCTGAGGATTCTACGTCATACTTATTTATACCGTAATTACCTATAAGAGGATAAGTCATTGTGACAATTTGTCCTTTATAAGAAGGGTCTGTCATTATCTCCTGGTACCCAGACATGCTGGTATTAAAGACAATCTCCCCTAATCTTTCGCCTTGCGCTCCGAAAGAAATACCTTCAAAAATCGTCCCATCTTCCAATGCAATAAAAGCTTTCATAGTTACCCCGTATACAAAAAAACGTCCTGCCTCATAAAAGCAGAACGTCTTTGTTCAATATCAATATAAACATTCTATTCTAAAGCCCTATATATTATCTATAAATCACCATATCCAGTCAAGCTATTTTACCGCCAAGTTTGTTTAGACGGATTCTACGCTGACTATCTCTGGGATTTCTTCTTTTAATGCCCTTTCGACCCCGTTCTTAAGCGTCATCTGAGACATAGGGCAGCAACCGCATGCGCCTTTCAGCTTGACCTTCACAATGCCGTCTTTTACATCTATTAGTTCTATATCTCCACCATCCTGCTGTAAAAACGGCCTTATCTTCTCTATCGCTTTCTCAACCTTTTCTTTCATATTACCTCCCCACTTCCCTTTTCTAATGTTACAAAACGAGTCATACTCGTTTTGTAACATAGGTACAAAATTATGCTTTGTTTGTAACTTTTGTAACTAAGCCTTTATTCTATTGGCCTTTCTTTTAAAGCTTTGAAGCTAACCCCTGATTCAGCGCCAGGAATTGGAGCAACTGGTTCTGTCAACAGGAACTCTCCATCTCTTATCAAGCCTTTTAATTTTTCCGCTATCTCAACTGCCTTAGAATAGCTGGAGAGAGCGCCTGTAGGAACATCTTTACCTTTGACTGAAATTTTACCGCTTTTTAGCTGCTTATAGTTCACTTCCCCTAGGCTGCCAGGGATACAATTTGGGTATGCTTCGCTATAATCAACTATCTGCGTCCAAATATCTTCATCTTTTACAGCTGTAAACTTACAGATCTCTTCATTCAATATTGGTATAGGAACTCCTATACCAACTGTAAGGGTAACACCATAACCCTGGAAAGTAGCCCCAACCAGATAATCAGGCGACATCTGTTTTAAATCGCCTATTACAGCCAGCGTCCCAGCAGGCGCCTGAGGAATTCCTGTATCTTTGCGTTTTACAGTAGGCGAATGTTGTGTACCCTGCCATGCTACATAACCAATCCCGCCTCCCAAAAAAATCTTCGTGCCTATACCTATTGTTTTATAATGCGGGTCGTTCAACAAAGGCGAAAGCTGGCCTGCTGAACAATAATAAGCATTTCCCAATTGCGGCCTTAATGCTCCCATATAGGTATAGATCATTCTATCAGATAAATTCACAGCGCAGTTGTAATTCTGATAGACATTTCTCATATTAAAAAGCACTGCTTCATTAAGATCCTTGATATTGATCAAAGTCTCTAATTTTTTACGCGGATAACAGTCTGTCCCGTAGGCAGTAGCCCTGAGCGTAACATCTTTCCCCGCTACTAACTCTTGTATTATATGAGCTCCTCCATACTTAAATTCTCCAGGATATACCTTATTTCTGGGGTCATCATCCGGAAGAGCGGTAGCGCCTAAGTATAAATCAACCGCTGCAAAACCTGCGTATACAGGAACATCATTTACAGTAACATGTCCTCCGCCTAACTTTATCCTGGGTTTTGAATGGCCGACATTGAAATAAGCCCCGGAAGAACACATTGGGCCAAAAGTGCCTGTAGTGACAACGTCTACTTTTTCAGCTGTCTTTTGTACGCCGTCTTTTTCAACAAGATCTATTATTTCTTCTGCAGTTACAACAACTGCTTTACCTTGCTTAATCTTTTCGTTTATTTCTTTAATTGTTTTTGCCATCCTAGGCTCCTTTTTAAATACAGTAAGGCGTATCTACATTACTATTTTTAAAATTCTCAACTCTTCTTACAAGCTCAGCGAATGTAACGGTATCCACTACTAGAGATGTAGCTGTATAAACATGGCTCCAGATATCTTTAAACACACAATGCGGAAAATCATTGCATTTTTCATAGCTCTCCTTATTAGCGCATGCTACTGGTTCAATAGGGCCTTCAATAAATCTTATGACTTCTCCAACAGTAATAGTTCCAGGAGCCCTTGCTAAAAAATACCCGCCATTTATTCCACGTTTACTCCCAACAAACCCGCCTTTTTTTAAAGTAAGGAGTATCTGCTCTAAAAATTTATATGGGATATCGCCTTTTTTAGCAAGCTCTTGAATAGACAGCACTCCTTTATTATAGTGCAGGGCCAGACTAAGCACAGCTTTTAAACTATAATCACCTTTATAAGTTATTTTCATTGCAAACCTCTAATCTCTATAATTATGATTAACTTGGTATAGATTATAGCATAATAAAAAATAAGGTCAATAAAAAAATATTAATTTTTTATGATAAATTAAACTTTAGGGAGGCCATTCGCTGCGCTATGAGGCTCCTATTCGTCGCCTCATTACGCTTGCTCAGAATCAAACTTGCCTTCGGCAAGTTTGGCTGTGTCTATGTAACGATATCAGAACCTATTTTAAAGGCTTACCCTTAAAATAAAAATTTCAACACGAGGCTCGGCAGTCGGCTGATGGCTGCCCGCACCCAGCCATCAGCCGACTGCGTCCTCGCTCTATCGCTATCTAAAGTATCTAATGTCCGTTCGTCCGCCTCTGGCCTATCACAGCTCCAAATACCCTATACGGCCAGAGTCCGAGCCAGCTTAACGCTTCTCGCAAAAAAGCGAAATTTTCCCGCGCCAAAATTTCGCTTTTTTGCGAGGAAACAATATCTCTATCCTGCTGACTTATTTTTTGCCTTTTTGCAGAACAAAACCGCAAAAATTCACAAAATTTAAAACATGCTGGTCCGCACTTAAGCTACTCTAGCCCTGTCAACTATCCTTTCTACAACTATCAGGGAATATAGCTTTAAGATTTCGTCTTCAGTTTTTCTTTCAATTAGCCGCGGTATTCGTTTCCATTCGTTAATCAATTTTTCTTTAGCTTCCCTGCTTAATGAGAATACTGCTTTTATAGTTGGGTTTTTGAAATCTCCTTCCGAACAATACCATTCTTGATAGCCATAATCAAAGATTTCACGCTTAAGTTCATTCCATATGCTCTTGTTGGATTTTATTAAGTCCTTTATAGTGTCTCGCAATATTGCTATTTCAATCTTGGCCATATCTTTTACCCATTTATTTTGCTGAATTCTGGTTCTTTTTCACAGCTTCCAATATCCAGCGCCTATGAAGATCTTGGGTAAAATAACAAGAAATATATAATTTATCGTCTTTAACAGCCTTTAGGTGCCTTTTATAGGCTTCTGCCTGATCACAGTCAACAGAATTGAGCTTAATTTTATACCCAACAGATATTATTGCATCGATAATAGACTCGGTATTTTCAAAAGAATCTCCAATTACCTCCATAACAATATTTCTTTTTTCTTTTACAGCCTTGTCAGCTATTAAACTTCCAAGAATTTCTACCATTTCTTTGAAATCTTCAAATCTAGAATTTACGCCTTTACAGAGATTCATAAATATCTCGTTAGCATCAAGAACCACATATCCTTTAGAAAAGCTACTTTTACGTAAAGTAGTCTTGCCAGCGCCAACACCGCCTGTAATCAACACAAATTCCGGCTCGCCTTTCGCAGGAATAGACGCCTCGTTGAAGAATTTATTTATTTCTAATTTAACATCAAACTTAAGTATGTGTTCCCGGGATGACTGGTGTGATTTTAATTCAACATCAATCGTTATTTGCTTATCTCCCATATCTACTATTTTCTCTAAACGCCTGATAAAATCTTGCTCAACGACTTTAGGTAAACAAGCTATGCTTTCGACTGCTGGACCTGGGCCAGAACAAGCTCCGCCTTCTTCGGAATAGACTTCAAAATCCACTATTTTATTATTGCTGTCCAATAGAATTATAGCCGTGTAACTTGTTAATTCCTGTGGCTCAACATCATCAGGACAAGCATTAGTAAAATATTGATTATTTACTTTTCCTCCAATGCCATCAGCTACAATAAAATTTACTTGTGTTAACTCCTTGCCCTTAAATTCCAAGTTCTGATTCTCATTATATTCCCAATAAGAATCTTCAAAGTAGTTTTTCTCGCTTTCGATTTCACTAATTACTACGCTTTTACCAATAAAATCTTTAATTTCCATATTAAAAATCTCCTAGAAAAATTTGTATGAAAATTTTATTTATTAGTATTGTAGCTATTCTGCTATAGTACATATAAATTGGCGCATTCTTACGATTCGATTAAAGTACTTTCTTTATACAATACCTTTTCATCGTTGTGCTTAGGCTTCCTAAAAACAAATAAATGCTCATGCATGATTAAATAAAAATCATACTTTTTAACAGCGGCACTCCAACGCGGGGTAGTTTGGCAATTATGCTGAATTTTTATGATATCCTCTTTAAGAATAAACCCATTCTTGAGGAATAGATTCATGATATTAAATGCTAAAGGAACATAGTGTCTATGCCTTCTTGTATCGCCAATCAAAATTGTGCAGTAATGGTCTGGTTTTAAGACGCGATAGAACTCTTTTACCGCTAGATCAAATTCAGCAACGAACTTGGAAAGACTACTAATATTTGACAGATCGCCTGAAATAGGCTGTTCTGAATATTTAATAATATTTAAATACGGCGGGTGTGTCGCAATAAGATCTATTGAATCACTAGTAATCTTTTTTAGGCTCTTAGCATCGCCTATATAGCATTCTTGTTTAGATTTATTGTTTACTTCAAATTTGAGCGCTTCTATTGTTAATTTTATAGCATAGGGATTAATATCAATGCCAATTGCATCGCGATTCAGCAATTTGGCTTCAATCAAAGTAGTGCCAGCCCCTACCATAGGGTCTAAGATTGAATCACCTTCTTTGGTATATTTAAGGATAAGATTGCGGGGAATTTGCGGAGCCCAGTTACCTCGGTAGGTTGGATTATGCGTTGCCCATGCGCCTCGTTCCGGGAACGACCAAACAGTAGTTGTTTCAAAATTTATGCAGACATCGTGATTCATATATCCACAATCTTGTACTTACATGATTTTATGAGATGAATGCTGTTGTAATCATCTTTGTCCTTGAATTCAAACTGCCATAGGCAATACCAATCGGAAATTTTTTCGAAAAATAAAGTAGCTACTTTTTTCTTTGTGTAATGCGACCATTGACGATAAGGATAAAACAACTGTCTAATAATAACATTGTTTGTCGTGCTATTTTTTGCTTCAATTAAAGCTATTTGTTCCTTTCCTTCATAACCGCCATCAACTTCAGTTTGTACCCCCTTCGCTTCTATAAGCTGCTTACCGACTCTGAATGAAAAAGCAGGCGTATATTTTCTTCCTCTGATTGTCAAAACTAAGGTAGAATCATCTAAAAATGTTCTTACTAAACTGGATGCATAAGCAAAATCCAAGTGCTGCATCTCTGAGTTACCAACCTTTGAAGTATCTAATTTAAAATCGAGCTTAGAATTATAAATTTGGACGGCATTTGTAATCTTGGGAATATTTAAATAACCTTCTCCTCTAACTATGGCGTAAGCCCCATTCTTTATCGGCAACAGAAACAAATCATTCTGTATGAAAACCTCCGCCCTATCTTCTCGGCAATCCTGTTTGCATAAAATACGAACCTCTTTTTCTCCGGTCTTTTTAAAAGAATGCGTAGCCTTCTTTATTTGTTCCGCGGTAATAATAAACGGGGTTTTGGAAAAATCATGTTTAAGAATATCATAATCACCAAAAATCTTCTTCCAGGAAACATCGTGCATATTAGCTCCTAATTTAATAATTCATAACGAGTAATTCGTTAATTTCTCCTCGTTTTAAAGCGTTGCAATTAATCATGCGCCTGGCTTTCAAGCGCTCGATTTTAAAATCAGAATACAATTGTTCGAAGAAATTATCTTCTTTGTCTTCGTTCTTAGGATCCGAATTGCTTAACATAATTCTTACACCATCAATTTGGCTTAGCTTTTTGAAAACAGCAGCAAGTCTCTCCTGTTCTTTATCATCAAAATTATTATTGGAATAAGAAGTAAAACTTGAGGTTTTATTTAAGGGGCGATAAGGAGGGTCGAAATAAACAAAAGAACGCTGCTTGACTTGTTTTTGAACAATTGCGAAATCATCGTTTGTTATTATTACATTCTTTAAGACGCTGCTAACTGCTCTTAAGTTCTTGATATTGCAAATGGTTGGATTCTTGTATCGCCCAAATGGAACGTTAAAATCACCTTTAGAATTCACGCGATATAATCCGTTAAAACAAGTACGGTTTAAAAATATTACCATTGCGGCGCGTTCTGAACATTCCTTCGTGCTATATTTTTTATAATTAACTCTTTGTCGTGTTTGATTATATTTATTTCTAATCCGATAATAAAATGATTCTTGGTTTGCTGAATCTAGGCCATGGTATTTTTTCTCCAAAGTTTTCAAATAATTAATAACCCTTTCAACATTTTTCTGAATCGCAACATAACAAAGGTATATTTCAGGGTTAAACTCATTAATATAAGCCTTTTTAATTTTACAATTTTGCATTACCCAAAAGAAAACAGCGCCGCTACCTAAAAAAGGCTCATAATACTGCTTAATAATTCCTTTGCCGTTCAATTCCTGTGGGAAACGAAACTGAAACTGTTCCAGCAACTGGCCTTTACCTCCTGCCCATTTTAGAAATGGCCTGGCTTGAATATTATTTTCTTTCATAGTGTTTGTGTTTGAGATAAACAAAAAACCCTCGCCTTATTCAAGCGAAGGTTTTAATTATTTTAACGTGGCAGTTCCCCCTTCGAAACATACCACTTTGTATTTAGTTTTATATCTTAAGCTAAAGTTTATCACAAAACCTACCTTTGTCAATCATTTTCTGCCTAATAGCTCATCCAATCCTATTCCGAAAGCATCGGCTATTTTAATCAATGTTTCCATGGAAGGATTTGGGGTATAGCCGGCTTCTATTTTAGCCAAGGTGCTAAACGGAATATCCGCTTTCTTTGCCAACCTATCCTGGGTTATTTTATATTTACTTCTTAATTCTTTTATTCTCTTGCATAAATTAACACTTGACATAGGTATCCAAATTTTGATACTATCTAATAGATATTAAACTTATCCTTTATTGTATTTATATTTTACCATATAAATACAATTTTCAAACTAAAATTCGCTTCTAGTAGTGTCAAGATAATTGTAC
>DNHS01000034.1 GCA_003485765.1 Candidatus Omnitrophota bacterium
TGCTTTTTGCAATCCCTCAATTTTTTTTGATTTCTTAAACACGCTTTCTATTATTCCTTCCAGCTCTGCTTTTTTAGCATCTATTATTTCTTTTTCCTCCAACGCTGAGGCAGAGGTTTCTCCTGCCGTGGCGGCGGAGGGACTTATTTCTTTTAGTTTAGACAGGTTCGGAAAAACCCTGCCATGAGGAACACGCTGCGCCTCAATCATCTTTCTCCAGTCACCGTTAGAGACAATTACCGGGGTAGAAAATTCGTAGGCAGGCCTAAGCGCGCCATAAACCCTCGTTCCATCAACAGCATTCCATCCTAATCCTATCGGCGCGCCATTGGCTACATAAGTAAATATGCCGGTGTCATACGCAATCTCCCCGACCACGGGAAGTTTGTTTCCCATTGTTTTATTAATAATCAATCTGAAAATTTTACTCCCGGTTTCGTCATCCAGACGAACCATATTTTCTTCATTATTTGTGCCCTTAGAAAATTCTTTAAAATGCAGGAGCACTTCTTTGAGCCAAGAAAGTTCCGCTAATTGCTTTGGCTGCTTAATACCCGCGATAGAAAGCAGTTCACTGAAATGTGCCAGTTCCGCTGCGATATAATTAGACAATTCCAAATATGTCTTTTCTAAGGGTAAGATATAGATACCATTATAGGTTGGCCCATTAAAGCCCCCCCTGGTTACCATAGGCAATTCTCTAAAAAGTAACACCTCCTCGTTCTGGTCAGCGTAACCGGCTAATACGTTAGCGACTATCACTTCCCGTGCCTCGGGAGAATAGTTTTTTGTCTCCGCTAACATCACACCTAACGCACTCAAAAAAACTTCCGCAGAACTGCCTCCCAGGCCTTTAACCTGTTCTGGAGAAAGCTGTTCCAAAACCTCAAGAGGAATATCTACCGAAGCAGGGTTACCTTTTTCCATTTCCTCCTGGATCCGGATATTAATTACATCCACAGTTCGCGGAAAAATTCTCAGCCCCATCCTTTCCGAAGCGGCAGTCTTACCTAAACCATATACCCTATCTGCTCCCACTGAAGGAGTTTTAATCATTTTCATTACTTCCTGAACATCCCAGATGTCTTGATCAATAACCATAGCAGGAAACACACCTTCAACTTTTCCAATCCCTGCCGCATATTTCTCAATAAACCTAAAACTTTCCAATTCTCCGCTATCCTTAATTGCCTTATAGAGTTCTAATCCCTGCTTAATCTGCCCTGGATCATCCTTTTTGTAAACAATGCCGGACAATACTAAGAAGGCGCGAAAAAAAGGCGCCAAAAGAGCATGTTCTTGGTGATAGCTTCTGGCATGGGTATAATATTTCTTATCTTCGGCGGGAAGACGCCTCATTAAACCAGAATTCTCTAATATCCGCGTTGCCTCTTCTTCCTGGCGCTGAACAAATTGTTGATGTTTCTCTACGCTTAACCACCCCTTATTGACCTCCTCTAATTCATCCTCGCTTAATTGATGCGCATTCAGCAAATCTAAGGCGGTCTGAATAATCTTACGATTATCCTCTCCCAAATCTTTAGACAAAAGCGCCGTCAGGATTCTTCGGAAACGCGGAACGATTAGCTTCAAATCAATTATCTTCCTGGCTTCACGGGTTAACTGCTTAACTTGAGCCATAATTACATCCGGAGTTATTCCTATCGGTTTTCCTTCCCTGGCTAAACCATAATATAAATCTGCCATGGTTTTACCTGTAACCTTTATATCTACGCTCGGCCTTGCCTTTGACAGCGCAGGCACTTCACCGCTACCCGAAAGGTGCCTCTGAAAAATAACAGCCCTATCATCATTTTTAACATTGGCTTCCAGGGTCTTCTTAATTACCATTAATTCATCATGCTTCTTATTAAACATTTCCTTTATGGAGGAATAAGTATTGATTATATTATCTAACTTAAGCTGCGATAAAGTATTAGCTATTTTCTCAACTACTGCAACTATGTATCCAGGGTTAGCTTTTATCTGATCTATTTCCGCATATAAGCTAGAGATTTTTCCTGATATTGAGCTTAGCTTCTCATAATCTAAAGCATTGCTTTTCCTATCGCGCGCATTATGAACTGGTTCCAACAAATCGTTTATTATTGCTCTTAGATCAGTCAATTTGTTTTTAGTATCTTCCAGCAATGATAAAGAGTTAACTTCAGCCACCGCCAAAGAAACACCGGCATCCTCTTTCTCATTCAGCGAGGAGATGCTGCTGATCTTTAAACCTTTTCTGATTTTCACTGCGAAAGGTTTTAGATTACTAATATGAAATTCACGAATACGTCCCGACATGCCCTCTACCTTAACCTCGCCATTACGAAAAACACTAATCTTAACGTCTCCGCCATCTTTTTCGTCAAGCCCTTTTACTACAATCATATAACCATCAGATGCCACATTGATTTTATTACCAATAGGTAATATATTTATTTCTGCCTTATCAATAGAACCATCCATAAAAGTAAGGTAGTAATATTTGGAAGGCGACAAATCGCTATACTTCCCTCTTGCATCATGAACTCTGCTGTATGCTTCTAAATTTACTTCAATCCTCACCGCTGTGATACCTTGTTTCTTAATTGCATCCTCTAAAATACCAGGTTTTAATGAATTTTGCGCCCTCACCAATTCTTCTTTAGTATCTTTTCCCACATTTTTCTCATTTTGTAAAAGATGCTCTAATTCATTATAAAGGGTCTCGAAGTCTTTGCTATCTGCAATCCTTTTGTTATAGGAAAAATATTCGATGCTATACCTATTATCAGATTCAATCCCTGAAATTATGTCTTTGATTGCATCCTTGCCCTCCTCCAAAGTCAGCGGCGAGCCGGATTTTTTATTTTCTTCAGTTATAATGGCGGGAAGGTTTTTGGTGGGAAGATATTTTTCATATTCATCTTTTGCCGATTTAAGAATGGAATGTGCTTCATCCTGGTTGATTTCACGGTCATAGGTTGCCCGAGTTTTAACATTTCGCGCCCTTACACTTACCGCAACAATCTTTACTACAGCTTCTGATTCATCAGTAATTTCCAAGAGATGCTCGGCGATAAGCGACGCTAATTCGCTCACCACTTCATCAGTATACACCCAAGAATACACCCAAGAATTACCATCTTTTTCTGTTATTTCCTTTTTAATCGCGTTAATTAGAATATATGCTTTCTCAAAAGCAAAGTGCGCGGCATACAGCTTAGATTCATCTTCCTCAGCTCCTATTTCTATTAATCGCTCTACCTGAAACCTTAGAACAGTTATTGGATTAGGATCTGCTATAATACTTTCCATATTACCGTCAACCAAAAAATATATTCTTTCTAACATCCTCTTATCAAGAATAATATCCGCCATTGCTTTAGCATAGGCAGGCAATGTGTCCCCGGGAATTTTATTTTCTTTTCTAATAGATTTTAATCCTGTTTCTGGGAGGAGACCATAAAAGGAATCTTCATAGTGATAGTCCTCATGAAGCTTACTCTTTACATCTTCTATTGCCAGAACACCCCCGTCTGCTTTTCGATACGCCTTTAATAGAAGCGCGCTGATAAGTAAATCCCGGCTAAGCGCACAATAATACATTGTAATTTTATTCCGACCTTGTTCAACTTCCTGCTTTATATACCTATCTGCGTATGTAGTGATATCCCTGGAAGAATTTAGAAAAAGACGCATTTCTTTTTCTAACCTATTTAAATAGACATGATAAAGCGGCGGGCAGGCGAGAAAACTATTAATAATATCTATCGCGTCTTGCGATAGTTTTTTATTGGCAGGTAACAACGACGTTTCAAGAAGATCAATTTGCCCTTCATTCAGCTTATTTTCCAGCGGCGAGGCGGCGGCGCCTTCTTGGGCGGGGATAGCTGTTTCTTCTACCTTAATGGCAGAGGATGCTAATTCATCCACTTCCGCCATCACCTTTTTCCCAAAATCTTCCCATTCATCTGGCGTTAATTTTTCAAACTGCCGTTCAATTTTCTTAATCAATGGTTCATTTAGTCCATTTTCTGAGCTTACGGAGACAGAATCAAGATGAATTACTATTGCATACTCCTTATTGGTATCGGGATCCTTTGACTTAGCCTTAATTCTATGAAATACACCTGCTGAACTATAAAATCTCTCTAGTGTTACTGAATACCCCCTACCTTGTATCCAACTTCCCTCACCCGGAAGATAAAGTTTTAGATGAGAGTCAGGCTTTTTTAGAGCATATTTTGTGTAATTTTTTTCAAAGATAGTCTCAAGGCGTTTATATGATAATCCATTTTTGTGAAATCCACTCAACATCATGTTCTCCCAGTTTAAAGAGTCGGACAATATGTATACACGCTGCAATAGGATAGGCTTTTGCTCAGCAGAAAACAGAGACCCTTCATGGATACTTTCTAACAAGTCTTTTATTTCCCCGGTATAATATTTCATAAATCTATACCACTCGTTTTCATACTCTGTCCGCTCTAATTGATTTGCTTGATCCTTTATAGCTTCTAGAAAATATACATCATCCGCATCAGTTATCTCGATTTTAGACATAGCATCTTTTTCAGCAGCTTCTTCTATCATTTTTATAAAATCAGATACTATTTTATTAAAATCTTGCAACTTTACTATCATTAACGGCGAAGATAAACTTACAGGGTCAGCGTCTGGATAATTTAAAGGAATGTAGTTACCATTAATTACCGGCTTAGCGAAGTCATTGCCATTGGTAAACCTCCCATTCACAGTCAAGGAACTATCAACCATCAAAACCGTTCCTCCGCTCATATACCTGCGG
>DNHS01000055.1 GCA_003485765.1 Candidatus Omnitrophota bacterium
GGTAGTATCTACCTCGTTAGGGTTACCGGTCTGCATTCCCGGAACCAAAGCTATTTCATCAAAACCATAACAGCGCCTGGCGCGCCTTCCCATTCCTATCCACTCAGCCATTTTACTCCTCTTTATTTTAAACTCTAAACACGAAATACTAAATTCTAAACAAACTCAAAATCATAAATTCAAAATACAAAAATTAATATTTTATAGCTTTGGGTTTTAAATTTTTAATATTTGGGTTGGTTTAGGATTTAAGATTATTTTTAAGTTTATTTAGTTTTTTATGTAATATATAATCATAATCTACTATACACCCATTCTATCGTATTTGTCAATAGAGTTTTGTTTATTCTTTGTTTATTTTTATGGAAACCCTACTTTCGGGGACCTACTTCTTCTTGCTGCCTTTACCACCAGAAGATGTAGTTTGTTGCGGCGCAGATGGGATCACCGGCGGTTTTGCAGTGACTACCGGCGTAGGCGTTACTACTATAGGCCGGGGTGACGGATGAGGAGCTACCGACGCAGGCGTTACTGCCATAGGCCGGGGTGACGAAGGAAGAGCTACCGGCGTAGGCGTTACTACCACAGGCTGGGGTTTACTATATCTCACCGTGATAATATCATCTTTAAAATTACCTGCCTTATCATAAGCTGTAACCTTGATTATGTTATCACCGCTGAATAGACCGACATTGGGGATTAACCAGTTAGTCGTCCCGCTCGCCCAGCCTCCACCGCCATGATAATTAATCCAATCCACATGATCGATACCGCTGGTTGCGTCTGAAGCAATCCCTGACAAGCTTATAGAACTGTTTATCGTCTCATATTGAAAATTGCTTAAGGGCTTGGTGATATCCACATAAGGAGCGCTGTTATCAAGAATTATGCCCGCCGAGTAAACATCTGTCCATTTTCCATCCAAGCCTTTAAACCTCACATACACATTTTTTACCCCATTTGGATGAGGCAGAAAGTTCCATTGCCTTATGTTAGTATAGTTCTCTTCTCTTATATTATCCCAATTAACATTAAGCTTATCAGATAATTTCATTTTACTTACGTCTCCATTGCCATCCTCTGCCTGGAGACTCAGAATTACGGTGCCGCTACTGGCATAATCCGCGCCGTTATTTATCCTGACTGAACCTATTAAAACAACTAGCTCCTCCGCCTGGTCAGCCTGGGTATCCGACTCATCCTCTTCATTTTCACATTCGTATATGTATATATGGTCTGTCGCATTCTTACCATCTGATGAATTAACATGTGTTGCCTTCTCCTCAATTTTATACCCGCTTCTAGAATTTGCGCCGTCAGTTAAACTGATTACTATATTCTTCGCTATCGAATCTCCCGGTTCAATCGTTACGCTTAACGATGAAGGTTCTTGCGATAGATACTCATTAAGGTTAGAAGTAATTTCGAAATTTGAAGCAGAGCATCCTACGCCGTCATTGTTGGTAACGGTTAAGACGTATTCCAGGCTTTCTCCGCGTTTAATACAACCCTGGGACGCCGAACTCTCTTCTATGTCTATCCCTGGGTCCGTCCGCAAACATACATTTGAGTCCTGATTAACCTCGATTTCCAACTTAGCGTTATCCGAAGAAATATCACTCACTTGTATTTTTATTCCGGCAATCTCATCTTTAAACTCTCCCCCCTTCTTAAGCAAGGCATCTTTAGCAGTAAAGGTCTCCGATGCAGTATCAATAAGCAGGGTAATATCTTTTACTGTTAAATCCGCAGGCGCCAACCGGACAACAATACCTCCTTCGGATTTGCTATCTTTAGATATATATTCCCTGAGATACTCCACATAATAAGACTGCTTAATGTCATCGATGGTTCTCTCCCCTCTGGGGATTGCCAGCAATTGTGTTCCAGATGATTCATCCTCAAGGGGAGCTACTTCATAACTTCCGCTGTCGGTAACCGTTTTCATATTCCCTGTCCCAATCCACCCCATCCTCCTCTTACAGTAAGCGCTATAATGGCCCCTTCCGTACGCCATTACATCATAGGGATCGCCATAGGCCTCAGTCAAACAATAATTGCTTATTGCGGTCTTTTTGTATCTCTCAATGCATCTTGAATTATTTGCGCTCGTGCAATCATTTTCGTCTTCTGTGCACACATAATTTTCAGCATGACGAAAGCCCAGGGTATGGCCAAATTCGTGCGCGGCCGTAAGGTAAGAAATACTTCCGTTCATTGTTATTTGAGATTCGCCAGCCACACCATTATAACCACAACCAAGACGCGGCTGGAAATAAAAGATTTTATCATACGAACCTTCGGCAGTAGGAAAAGGATGTTCACTATCAGCACTTGCCATATTTTTTGCTAATTCGCGCCAGGTATCATTACCATCCACAGAACTTTTATCGCATTCCGGAGCCGGGACACACCCTGTATCTTTCTCATCGCATATAGTGCTGTTTGATTCTATAGTGTACCATCCGTAAATATCGTCCTTGCTGAATTCCAGGTCAAACTTTCTGTAAGAATTCTTCCTGATAAATTTCCTCAACTGTTTGAACATCTTTAAAACTTCCTTCTTAGTGAAAGGTTTACGCGTATCGTTGTTAAAATTAAAAAGGATTGCCGCGATTTTTTGTTTACTTCCGGCATCGCTGTATTTTTTAGAAGAGATAATCTTAAAATTATCCGCGGATACCGAATCTAACGCTACCCTGTCATCAAGAATTAAACCGTCCAAAATCTTTACCCGCGAACCCGAGAGAGGAATTGACGAGCCGCTGCCGGAAAAATAGAGGCTGAATCTCTCGCCTCTGCCATTAATAAAGTATGAAATCTTCTCGGTTCCCTGCTTGACATCGCATTGATATTCTGTTTCTAAAATACCCTCTACATCGTCCCTCTTTTCCATATTTTCGCGCACGCCGGCTGGAAAATCACTGCTCCTGGCCCCTAAAATTGCGCTGTCTATTGCCGCGGCAGGATCATTTTCCATGAGATCAAGAAACTTCTGTTTGCGTTCTTTTGCCAAAGATATTTGTTCTGTCTTATCCGAAGAGGAAAATAACTTATCCGTAATTAAATTTACGGATTCACGGATATTAAGCATATTCTTTTTTTTGTTTGACTGCTCGCAGCCATGGCAGCTACCTCCTTCAATAATGCCGTCTTCCGGATAGTCGGCTTCAAATAACTCCTCATCATCCTCTCCGCCTTCTTCATCTTCCTCGTCATTTTCCAAAGGCGAACTCTCGTGTTCGCCGGGGGATGCCTCGCCTTCTTCATTATCTTCTGGTGACAAACCTTCCGAAGCCATCACAGTGAGGGAGTTTTCATATGTGGATGGGATTACTGGCACTGTTGTGGTAACTGCCAGCTGCGATAACGGCGCAGGTGGGGTCACCACCGGCGGTTTTGCGATGACTACCGGCTGCGGTGACGGCGTAGCTGGGGTTACTGGCGATGTTATGATGACTACCGGCTGCGGTGACGGGTCGGACCAATTTGTTTTTATATCTTGGCCTTTTTCCGCTTCTACTGTTGCATTACTTATAAGGCCCCTCTCCGGACTCGCCTTCTCCACGCCGTGAGGAGCAACATCATCTGCGATTACCTTAACATCACTTTTCATTATTCCAGTCAGCTTGGGGCTGCTCATCGAACTGCCGTCATTTCCCGGTTGACTTTCTACCCGCCCTGTCTTTACCTGAAGAGGTAATTCATTATCCGCGCTACTTTTTAACTCGTTTTTTACAGCTTTCAACAAATTCTCATTGTCTATTTGCTTACTCATCTTTATCAGTTGCTCTTTCACTTTCTCTACTCTAATATTATTAGAAGCATCTTTCTCGGATTTTGCTTTCGTATTAACCTGGCTATTAATCTTACCTGTGTCTATGGCTTTATCCTTCGCTCTCACTGATACTGAAGCGTTCTTACTATTCACTAATTTATCAACAGATACAAATTCTCCCACCCTTGTTTTATCCGCGTTATTCTCACTACTAATCTTAATGTTCCCCATAGACCCATCTTCTAAATTTGCCAATCCAAGAGAACTTCCTCCGGATATCAACTCACTAGCCTTTATAGGCGTAACTGCCTCTATCCCTAGTTGGCCAGCATTATTTTCGCTATCGTTAATGGTTTCGGTTTCCTCGACGGAATTTACCAATTGGAACTGTTGCAAAATACCCCAAACCTTTTCAAAATCATCAGTGCTCTTTACAATTTCCTGAATATTTCTTTCATTCAGGCTATTATCCGTTCTTAAGCGCACTTCCGTTAAAGAAACCTCTTCCAGGATACCGTTTTTTATTAAATCGCTTAAAATTGCCTCCCCGTCTATGCCAATTCCGGAAATCTTTGATTTCGCGATAATCCCTGATTTCCGGAGGCCATCATCTATTTTCGGCTCATCCACCTCTATAGACAGAGGCGCCGCTGCATGAGGCATATCTTCTATCCTGTCGCTTTCGGAATAAGAATTTTCATTTAATAAAAATATTATAATAGATAAAAACAAAAATAATATACTGCGTACAATTCGTACTATTTTCTGCGTTATCTTTTTCATCTTCATTCTGGAGGTCACTTCCTACCGCTCTTTTAAAACATATCCAAAGCTGATACTACTTTATATAATCAAAAAAAAGCCCTTACACAGCCTGTTAAATTATCAGGCAATTCATAAGGGCTTTTAAAAAGTTATCAGATTAAGCAAAATAAGTATTCCTATCTGCAATATCCTTTAGGATTACTTATATTCTCTCCACATCGGTAACCAGGCTGCCCTTTATCAGAAGGACCCTTGGCTTTGCTGTCCCATCCTTACGAATGGTTTGCCCTTTTCAAGTGGTTTTATTTACATTTTGTCAAAGTACAATTCCTAGTGAAAGTATAACACAAAAAAAACACTTTGTCAAGAATACCGGAGAATACC
>DNHS01000020.1 GCA_003485765.1 Candidatus Omnitrophota bacterium
GCGTACAATTATCTTGACACTACTGTTGTTTGGCGTTTCTTGACAAAATAGCGTATATATGCTATACTTTTTTTAGTTATTATTATAATTTTAAGCCATTAAAGGCTAAAGAAAGGAGGAAGTGACATGCTTAAATTAAGAAACAGGCATGGTTTTACGCTCGTAGAAATAATGATAGTTGTTGCAATCATAGCTCTATTAGCCGCAATAGCAATCCCGAACTTACTACGCGCAAGGCATAACGCAAACGAAGCAGCATCAATAGCAGCCGTAAGGACAATCAGCACGGCGTGCGAAAGTTTCCGCGCAGCTCAGACACCTACGTCTTATCCTGCGAACCTCGCAGCGCTAAGCGCAGCAACACCGGCTTATATCGATGCTGGGTTGGCAGGCGCTACAGCAGCAGGGACTGCAAGACAGGGTTATTTTTATACCTATGCCCTGGTAAATGCTAATCAGTTTACTTGCACGGCAAGCCCTGCAGTAAGCGGCACAACAGGTACTCGTATTTTTTTCGTGGATGAAAGCGGCGTAATAAGGCTTAATAACGTATCAGGCCTGCCTATAGAATAAAAGAATCATCGATGTTATTTAGAAAAAGTGCCACGCATATGCGTGGCACTTTTTTTGTCATTGACTTTTGAGCCATAATAATATATATTTATTGTAAATGAAATCAAAGAGAGGATTTACATTAGTTGAGATAATGATAGTAGTTGCAATAGTTATGACTCTTGCGACACTTGTTGTTTCGAGCGTATTACGCGCCAGGCATAATGCGAATGAGATGGCTGCTGTAGCCGCATGCAAGACTGTTGTTACAGCTTGCCAGACTTTTTACGCAAATACTCTTCCGCATACCTATCCTCTGGACCTGTCAAATCTTATAGCGCCTGTATCAAATCCTCCGTATATTGACAGTGTGCTGGCAAATGGAACAAAACAGGGATATAGCTTTACATATACGTTTATAGATGCCGAAAACTTTACATTGAATTCTGATCCTAGCGTTCCAGGCAAAACCGGGACAAGGCATTTTTTTGTAAATGAATCAGGGATCATAAAAGCGAATCGCGATGGACAAGCAAGTTCGGCTGACCCTGCAGTAGAATAAAAATTATATATTTATATAATATAGCCTATATAAATGTATAATATAGGAGCTAAATAATAATGATAAGGCCTGCTGGAATTGACATAGGCAGTAGCAGCATAAAACTAATAGAGCTTCAGCAGAAAAAAGGCAAGCTTGAACTTTTAAAATGCGCTGTGAATACTATCTCAGGCGAAGACGTGAAGACAAGCCTGAAAGACTTGCTGGCCATTTCAAAGCTATCTTCAAAGCGGGTGAATGTATCTTTATCAGGGCCATCTGTTATTGTGAGGTATATTGAGATGCCTCCAATGAAAAAGGAAGAGCTCAGAAGCGCTATAAAATTTGAAGGCGGGAAATATATACCGTTTGGCATAAATGAGGCAATATTAGATTGCGCTATACTGGACAAAAGCCATTCAGGCAATGCGAACAGGGTGCTTCTCGTAGCTGCTAAAAAGGACAGGGTTAATAACTATATGGAGATTTTAAAAGAGATGGGCCTGGATATAGCTTCTATAGATGTGGATACCGTGGCAATATTAAATGCGTTTCAGAGATTAGGCCTGGAAACCAAGCAAGAAAGCGTTTATGCAATGATAAATATCGGAGCCAGGTTCTCAAATATGAATATAGCTACAGGAGGATATCCTTATTTCACAAGGGATATATTATGGGGAGGAATAGATGTTACTAACAGAATTAAAGAACTGTTAGGGTTAAATCCAGATGAGGCTGAAATGTTAAAGCGTAATCCAGGCGAAAGAAAATTAGAGATCAGCGGAATAATAACGCCTGCTCTTGAAAAATTTACATCAGAAATCCGGATGTCCTTTGATTATTTCGAATCGCAGTTTGGCAAAAATGTAGATAAGCTTTATATAAGCGGAGGAACTGCGTATCTTTTTAATATGCTGGATTTTTTAAAAGAGAGTCTGGAGGTAGAGGTTATTTTATGGAATCCCTTTGAAGGCATTAAGATTTTAGATGAGCCGGTAGATAAAGAGCTCATAAATTCTCCTGGCAAATTTGCAGCGGCAATGGGGTTAGCGCTGAGAAAATGACAAGAAAGAGATATGATTGAAATAAATTTATTACCTGAAGAATTGCGGAAGAAAAAATCAGAGCCTTGTTTTTGTTTCAATCCGAACGTGGAGGCGGAAAAACTTAAGTTCTGGATAGGAGGAGGCGCTGTTGGAATTTTAATATTAATTGTTATGATACTGTTTCTAGGCTCTTTTATCAGAAAGGCCCAGATAAATGGCTTACTTGCCAGGGAAAAGAATTTTTCTGGCAGGCTTTCCCAGATAGATTCTGTGAATAAGGAGATAGCTGTTCTGAAAGCCAAAATGAGTATATTGGACCAGCTGACAAAGAGAAAATTTTTATGGACTGAAAAGCTAAACCAGCTTTCAGACCTGGTCCTGCCTGGCATATGGTTTACCCATGTTTATACAGATTCCGAAAATAGGCTGATCATAGAAGGCAGCGTGTTTTCAAAGAGCGAAGAGGCAATGGCTTCTGTTGGAAAGTTTATGAAAAATGTAAAAGATGACCAGCAATTTTTCAAGGATTTTAAGAATATAAAACTTGAATCTGTGCAGAGAAAAAATAAAGAAGAAAGGGATATGGTGGATTTTAAAATAGCCCTTTATTTCCAGTAAAATGCCAGACCTAAAAGAAAAACAAAAAATATATATCCTGGCTGCTATATTCGGCATTGTAGGAGTCATTCTTTATTACAATCTCCTTTTAAAACCACAATTTTCAAGTTTTATTGCGAGGAACAAAGAGTTTCGCATAGTTAAGGAAAGGGTAAAAAATGGAGAGGCATTGGTTGCTGATGAAGCAGGAATAAGGAAGCAGCACGACAATTTTAAAAAGCAGGCAAGCTATCTTGAAAAAAGATTGCCAGGGCAAGACCAGATTTCAAGCCTTCTTGAAGATTTTTCAAATGTCGCAGAATCTTCAGGTGTAAAGATACTCAGGATAAAACCGCTGGAAGAACCGGCCCCTCTTTCTAAGCAGAAGAGCGTTAATAATTCTTATACTGAATTTCCGATTTTAATAGAGGCCAGGGCAGGTTATCACCAGTTCGGGGCCTTTGTAAATAACTTAGAGACTACGGACAGGTTTATAAAAATTACAGATATAGATATGGCAGGAACTGATAAAGATCCGCGCCATCAAGATATAAAAATAAGGATAATCACCTATGTCCTTCAATAATAAACCCAAACAACTTTACATTTTAACAATGTTAAAATGTAAAGTTGTTATGGCAGTGTTGATTATATGTGTAATAGTTGGCAGTGAGGTTTTTGCGGAAGAGATGTTTACTTATAACGCAAAGGGCAAGCGGGACCCGTTTATACCGCTTATTTCAGAATCAGGCGGGTATGCATCTGACGCTTATGAGGCAAGCGCAGCAGAGGATATAAGGCTGGAAGGTATTGTGTGGGATGAAGTGAAGGGGTCCATAGCAATCATAAACGGCGAAATAGTAAAAGAAGGGGATGTTATGGGCTCTATAAAGATTCTGAAGATAAATAAGGACAGTGTTATCTTTGACGTGGGCGGAGAAAACGTAAAAATAGACCTTAATAAAGAATAAACGGAGGATTGATATGAAAATATGGACAGCTTTTATTATTTTATCATTTGTTTTTACATGCGCTTCTTTTGGCCAGGATGAGGTAGCGGATAATAAGGCTGATGAGACTGGCAAAGCCGAAGTTAGTCAGGTTGCTGCGGAGACAACTCCTGGCAATGTAACAATGGATTTTAAAGACGCAGATATAAGTAATGTCCTCAGAATACTTTCTTACAAAAGCGGCATGAATATTGTCGCTGGGAAGGATGTTACAGGGCTTATTACTATAAGGCTTACTGACGTGCCGTGGGAAAAGGCGCTGGATATTATATTGAGAACATATGGCTATGTATACGAGAGAGAAGGAAATATCATACGCGTGGCTACTACAGCTAACCTGGAAAACGAAGAACTTGTCACAGAGGTCTTTTCGCTCAATTATGCAAATGCGAAAAATGTGCCTCAGGCAATAGGAGAGATGCTCTCCAGCCGCGGTAAAGTAAAGTTTGACGAAAGGACAAATCTGTTGATAGTGACGGATATAGCTACTAATATTTACAAAATAAGAGAAGTGGTGCTAAAGCTTGACGCGCAGACAAAGCAGGTTATGATAGAAGCAAAGATAATAGAGACTACGCTTGGTAATAGCGATAAACTTGGCATTGAGTGGCAGACAAAGATTGTTGCGTCCGGCGCAAAGATTCCCACGACATTGCCGTTTAAAAGCAATCTTACTGCGAGCACAGGATATAAGTATATACCTATACCAAAACCGCCGCAAGATACGATTAACTATGATTCTCAGGGTAATGCAATTGTAACTCAATCAATAGCGGATTTTCCTACAGCTTCTATCGGCACGCCGAGTTTTCCATACGCAGCTGTTTCTAATTTTACATTCGGGACATTGGATTTCTCGCAATTTCAGGCAGTGCTGGAAGTTCTTTCTTCCAGGGGGAATACTAAAATAATTTCAAATCCAAAGATCGTAGTTTTAAATAATCAAGAGGCGCTTATTACAGTAGGCCAGACTTTAAATATACCAAAATACGAAAGAAATTCGTCTACAGGGACTATGGAGATTACGGGTTATACGGAAAAGGAGTTAGGTATTTTACTGAGAGTCACTCCGCAGATAAATTCGGAAGGGACTATAACGCTTTCTTTAAAACCTGAGCTGAGCTCACTGCTTCGATATGACCAGCTTACAGCGCAGGTCCAGGTGCCTGTTTATTCTGTCAGGAAAGCAGAAACTAAATTAATGCTAAGAGATGGCCAGACCATAGTAATAGGAGGCCTTATCAGCGAAAAAGAAGTAGATAAAGTTACTAAAGTTCCGCTATTAGGGGATATACCTTTATTGGGCATACCTTTTAGGAAAACTGAGAAGACAAAAGAAAAAACAGATCTTTTATTTTTTGTAACAGTTAATCTGATCAAGCCGGAATTAGGTTCTTCTGTCAAAGCCAGCAAATGAAATTAGAAGTTGTGTTTTGCAAAAAGGGCGCGTTGAGATATATATCCCATCTGGATATTGTAAGGCTTTTTCAGAGGGCCATCAGGAGGGCGAGCCTTGCGGTAAGCCTCAGTCAGGGTTTTACCCCGCATTACAAGATAGGTTTTTCAGACGCCTTGAAACTTGGCGTTGAAAGCGAAGGAGAAAAAGCAGTTTTTACAATAGACAACTGGATGGATCCGGGAGAATTTAAAAATAGAATCAATGAAAAATTACCAGAAGGAATCAAGGTGTTAGAATGCAAAAAGAGATTTTAATAAATGTAGAACCGCAGGAAAAAAGGGTTGCTGTGATTGAAGGCAATGCGCTCGAAGAATATTATATAGAAAGGCCTTCAGAAGTCAGCCTGGTGGGAAATGTTTATAAAGGCACGGTGAATTCTGTCATGTCAGGCATAGGCGCCGCGTTTGTGGATATAGGGTTCGGCAAAAACGGATTTTTATATGTAACAGACATGATGTCGCCTGCGAGGGAATTTGATTTGCTGGAAACTAGCTCTCATCATTCGCATCATACGCCAAGGCCCAAGCCTTCGGACATAGATAAGCTTGTGAAAAAAGGCCAGGAGGTCCTGGTTCAGGTTGTAAAAGAGCCGATAGGAAATAAGGGCCCGAGGCTTACAACTCATGTGGGATTGCCCGGAAGATTTGTGGTCTTGATGCCTTTTGACCATCACATGGGGATTTCCAAAAAGGTCATTGACCATGCTGAAAGGGAAAGACTGCGCCAGATTTTAAAGAAGATAATGCCGAATTTTGATATGGGCCTTATCGTAAGGACCGCAGGCGTTGGTAAAAACGAAAGTGATTTCAGGCGGGAGATAAGATACCTGGCGGCGCTGTGGCGGAATATAAAAAACCGTTCAACTAAAATAAAAGCCCCGAATCTCGTGAACGAAGAATATTCTTTAACGTTCAGGATATTGAGGGATATATTTAGCGAGGATGTTACGAGAGTCCTTGTGGATAATAGAGACGAGTATAAAAAGCTGATGCATTTCGCGAACAATATGATGCCCAGCATGAAAAGAAAGCTGATACTCTATCAGGAAAAGACCTCGCTTTTTGATTCCCGCGGCATAGAGAAAGAGGTGGAAAAACTTTATAACAAAAAGATAGCGCTTAAATGCGGCGGTTACATATTCATTGAGGAAACAGAGGGTCTTATTGCCATAGACGTGAACAGCGGAAGTTTTAACAAAAAACACATGGAAGAAACAGCTTTCAAAGTCAATTCCGAGGCGGCTATAGAAATTGCAAGACAGATACGGATGAGGGATGTAGGCGGCATAGTGATAGTAGATTTTATAGACATGATGAGAGAGAAACACAACAGGGAGATATTTGACATACTTGTAAATATGTTCAAAAAAGACAGGGCGAAGATAAATATACTCAAGATGTCTGAATTCGGCATTGTGCAGATGACAAGGCAGAGGATAAGAAGGGGCGTCAGGAAGGTTTCTTACAAGGACTGCCCTTATTGCCACGGCAGGGGCTCTGTGAAATCAGCCACTACGATGGCAATAGAGGTTTTAAGGGCGATAAAAAAGCAGATAGAAAAAACAAGGTTAAAAGAAGTCCGCTCCTATGTGCATCCTGAGGTTGCAAATTATATGTTGAATGAAGACAGGCCAGCCATAGCTAAGTTAGAGAGTTTCTATAAAACAAGGATAGTTATCATAGCTGAGCTAGAAATGCACATAGAGAATTTTCGAATAGAGATAATGTAAAATAAATTGTAC